>VGGV01000010.1 GCA_016868455.1 Bacteroidota bacterium | reverse complement strand
AACAGCAAAACAGGGAAGACCTCGCCAAAAAAGAAGAGGAAGAAATTGCCGTGATTGAAAAATTTTTACCGCAGCAGCTCTCTGCTGAAGAACTAAAAAAGGAAATCACCGGTATCATTGCCGCTGTTGGCGCATCATCTCCTGCTGATATGGGCAAGGTGATGGGGGCGGCCACCAAACAGCTTGCTGGCCGTGCCGACGGGAAAGCTATTGCTGCACTGGTGAAGGAATTGTTAGCAAAGAGTTGAATATTGTTTTGGCTGAAATAAATCGCCGGCGCCGGCGTTAGGCTATTACCCCATGCTTCTTGATATCATCTTTGCGGTGCTTTTGGTGCTGGCCGTGCTGAAAGGTCATCAGCAGGGCCTTGTGATTGGAGTTTTTTCACTGATCTCTGTTATAATTGGTCTTGCTGCCGCTATAAAGCTTTCAACAGTCGTTGCATCATGGATAGGCAGCGCCGTGAAAGTATCTGAAGAATGGCTCCCGCTGATATCGTTTATCGTTGTGTTTATTGTTGTGGTATTGCTCATCCGTCTTGGTGCAAAAGCTATTGAAAGGACATTTGAGGTGGCCCTGCTGGGATGGGTGAACAAACTGGGCGGTGTATTGCTCTATGTGGCCATATACACCCTGGTTTTCAGCGTACTGCTTTTTTATGCAGAACAAATGCAGTTGCTTCAGTCGGCTACAATTGAAAAATCTTTTACCTATCCGTATGTGCAGCCCTGGGGGCCAAAAGTCATCAACGGGTTTGGGGCTGTTATCCCCCTGTTTAAAGATATGTTCAGAGACCTGGAAGATTTTTTTGGGCATATTGCTGAAAGAATTTCCTGAAAACAGAATTTTCCCTGCCCATCTGCAGCTTAAATACAAGCAGTATTTATTCGAACAGTTGTGAGTATATCCTTGTTTTATAAGGCAAAACGCTGATTTTTTGCGGCAAAACAACTATTTTAGCTGTTGTAAGAAATTGCCAACAGAACAGGATTAACTGCCATGGAGTACGAAATCAAACAGCATGAAAAATTCAGGTTTATTGAAGAAGGCAGCGGTGAGCCGCTGGTGCTTCTGCACGGGCTGTTTGGGACGCTGAGCAATTTCAAAGACCTTATAGAATATTTCAGGCATCACAACCGGGTGCTGGTACCCATATTGCCGCTGCTTGATATGGATATCCTGCACACATCCGTTGTCGGGCTGGCCAAGTATGTACATAAATTTCTGGAGGCAAAGGACCTGAGAGATGTGCACCTGCTGGGCAATTCACTGGGCGGGCATGTGGCGCTGGTGCATACACTGAAGCATCCTGAAAGGGTAAAATCACTGATACTGACCGGCAGCTCCGGCCTTTTTGAAAACGGTATGGGCGACAGCTATCCCAAGCGGGGTGATTACGAATACATCCGCAAAAAAACAGAACTCACTTTTTACGATCCGAAAACTGCCACCAAAGAGCTGGTTGATGAGGTATACAGCATCACCAATAACCGCATGAAAGCAATCAAAATCATCGCCCTTGCTAAAAGCGCCATCCGGAATAATCTGGGTGAGGAACTCAATCAGATCAAGCAGCCAACGTTATTGGTATGGGGAAATAACGATACCATTACGCCTCCGTTCGTGGCCAAAGAGTTTCACTGGCTCATTCCGAACAGTGAACTGCACTTTGTAGACAAATGCGGGCATGCGCCGATGATGGAAGTACCCGATGAATTCAATGCCATTCTGCATAAATTTCTTGAAAAACTGAATGAGCCTGCAACAGTCAGTTCTTAAGCGATGTCTTGATTTAGTGCCGCCAGAGTAGTATTTTTAAACGGAAAAAGCCGCTATCCATGTTAACCCGTGAACTCCCATCCCAATCCCTCCCCTCCTTACGCCTGCATGATAAGGTGTACCAGGCGTTACAGCTCATGAATGAAAATCATGTTACCCATTTGCCCATTACAAATGCGGAAAAATACATTGGCCTGGTAAGCGAAGAGGACCTGCTTCAGGCGGATAATGATCATTCACCGCTGTCGCAACTGGAGCAGTCTTTTTTTGCTGTTTCAGTCAGGGATGATGAACATTTTCTGCGGGCCGTTCAAATAGCGGCTGAAAATGCCCTCAGTGTGGTTCCGGTGGTAAATGAAGAAAATGAACTTACCGGTACGGTAGCGTATAATGACCTGCTGCGTTATGCTTCTGAGTTTATGAGCCTGAACGAACCGGGCGGACTGATAGTGCTGGAAATCCCCAGCAACCAGTACTCATTTAATGAAATCAGTAAACTGTTGGAAACCAACGATGCGCAGATTACCCAGTTGAATACTTCCAATGATCCCGAAAAAGGAATGATGCAGGTAACCATCCGCATCAATAAAGCCGAGATTTCCGATATCATTGCCACTTTTCAGCGTTACGAATACAATGTAAAATATTTCTTTGGCGAAGAGCAGTATGCCAATGAGCTCCGCAACAACTATGATAACCTGATGAATTATCTGAAAATGTAAGGTGCTTCCCTTTATATTTTTTAAACCCAAATTTTGCATCCGGCCGCAAAACCCGGATTGAAGAATTCCTGTTATTTTAGTTGCCGGATAATAACCTGAACCAATGCTGCAGAAATGGAAATTAGGCCTGTTTTGTTTATCAGCCATACTTTGTGCATCCTGTGGCCTGGCCCAACCGGCAGCCGACACAATGAATGCCGTTCGTTCAACTGCCCTTTATACCGTAAGCGAAATATTCATAACCGGAAATATCAAAACCCGAAAGGCAATTATTGAAAGAGAGCTTCCTTTTGCACCAGGCGATATGTATTCTCCCGAGGAGCTTGCCGCCAAACTGGGAACAGCCCGCCGGCAACTGATGAACACCGCCCTTTTTCATCATGTATTTGTGGCTGTAAAGGATTTTGAAGACAACAGGGTTACCATACAAGTGGATGTAAAAGAGCGATGGTATATCTTCCCGGCGCCCTATTTTAAACCGGCTGACCGCAACCTGAACCAATGGCTCGTGGAGCAAAAAGCAGATCTAAACAGGATTAACTACGGAGCCAAACTGCTGTACAATAATGCTACCGGCCGAAACGATAAATTCAGGCTATGGCTGATCAATGGTTACACCAAACAGGTTTCACTCAGTTACGACCGGCTTTATATTGATAAAAAACTGAAATGGGGTGCCGCTATGGGTTTTGCCTGGGGCAAAAACCGGGAATTAAATTATTCTACCGTTAGCGATAAACAGGTTTTTTTAAAGGATCCTGATAACTATGTACGTCATTTTATTAATGGCCATTTCAGTTTTTCTTACCGTCCTGCCATTAATAACCGCCACACATTTGGTGTCGGGTTTTCTTCAGAGCAGGTGAATGATACCATTGTTGCATTGAACCCGGTTTATTTTAAACAGGGCCGAAACCGTACTGGTTACCCCTTTTTATATTATACAATGAACTGGTTCAACCTAGATTATATCCCATATCCAACCAAAGGGTATGCTGCCCAGGTAAGCCTCAGCAAAAACGGTTTTAATCATAGTATAAACCTCTGGCAGTTGCATTTGAAGGCCCTTGCCAACTGGCAGCTTGCTTCTAAAACCTATATGCATATAAATGTTTATGGGGGTCTTAAACTGCCTTTCAAACAACCTTATTTTAACCGGCGATTCCTCGGTTATGGCGATACATATATGCAGGGATACGAGTATAATGTAATTGACGGAATGGCCGGCGGGTACTGCAAAACCACGATAAGCCGTCAGCTGCTTCAGTTCAGAATACGGATGCCAAAGGGAAAAACCCGGGAAATGATGGCCGTGCCTTTCCGGATATTTGGAAAAATATACGGGAATGCCGGCTATGTGTACAACCCCGAACCCGGCAATAATGAATTATCCAATCAAATGCTGTACTCCGGCGGCCTGGGTATTGACATAATCACACTGTATGATGTAGTTATCAGGCTCGACTGGTCATTTAACCAGTTAGGGCAAAACGGGCTATTTTTACACCGCAAGACCATTTTTTAACCGCATGAAGGCAGCTATTTACAGCCGTTTAATGGAGGAAGGGCAGCGAAAAGATGTGCAATTGTTTTTTGATGAACTGACCGCACAAAAAATTGAGCCGGTTATTTTTTATCCTTTTTACCACCAGATAAAAGACAAAATTTCATTGCCTGCATCCACGGGTACTTTTGCTGAATCAGCCGGGCTGACAGAAGAAGTTGAATTCATCATCAGCCTGGGCGGTGATGGCACCCTGCTGGATACGGTGACACTGGTACGCAACAAACCCATTGCGATTATGGGTATCAATTTCGGCCGCATGGGTTTTTTGGCCAGTATTGGCAGGGATGAAGTAAAGACGGCCATGAAAGCCATCGCCCGGCGTACCTATGTGGTAGATAAAAGAACCATGATACATGTGGATGCCAGTGAGCCCCTGTTTGAGGATGTACCCTACGCCCTCAATGAGTTTTCCATACACAAGCGGGATATAGCTTCCATGATAAAAATTCAGACCTACCTGAACGGGGAGTTTTTGAATACCTATTGGGCCGATGGGCTGATAGTAGCCACACCCACAGGTTCTACCGGCTATTCCCTGAGTTGTAACGGCCCGGTAGTGTTTCCCGATTCCGGAAGTTTTGTGATAACACCGGTGGCCCCGCATAACCTGAATGTTCGCCCCATCGTTGTGCCGGATACCAATATTATTTCCTTTGAAATTGAAAGCCGATCTGATCAGATCATCTGCGCCCTGGATTCCCGCCGCGAAATTGTAAATAAAAATATCCAGCTGGCCGTAAAAAAAGAGGAATTTGACATCAGCCTTGTACGGTTGAGCGAAAATAATTTCCTGCAAACCCTGCGCAATAAACTAACCTGGGGGCTCGACAAAAGGAATTAAATTAACCCTCCGGTAAAAGAAAATAACTACTTTTAGCGTTTGAATGAATTCCGGACCATATCTTAACGTTATGACGAAAAAGATTTTTGCTGCTGTAACTCTCTTTATTGTTTGTATTTCAGGCACTACAGTACTGAAAGCGCAGGATGCCGTGGTGCAGGAAGGCGAGTTTGGAATAGGGGTAGGCGCCGGTCATTATTTCGGCGATCTGAACACCCGGGCCAAGTTAAACCGGGCCAAAATGGCTGCCGGTATCTTTTTCCGCAAAAATCTGGGTAATTACATTGCTGTCAGGGTAGGCGCCTCTTTTGCCCAACTGGGTTATTCTGACAGGTATAATACCCATAATCAGTATATGCTGCAGCGCAACCTGAGTTTTAATACCAGGGTCTGGGAACTGTCACTGCAGGGCGATTTTAATTTTTTCCGTTTTATGCCCGGCGAACCGGAGTTCAGTTTTACACCTTATATCACCCTGGGGGCGGGTATTTTCAGTTATGATCCTTATGCTTACCTGAAGGGCCGTAAAGTAAACCTCAGGCCACTGGGTACCGAAGGGCAGGGCAGTAATACGTACAGTTCATTGGCCCTGTGCATTCCCTTTGGCGGCGGGATAAAATATGCATTAAATGAACGTTTCAATATCGGCTTTGAAGTTTTGTACCGTTATACCAATACCGATTACCTGGATGATGTAAGTACAACTTACCCTGATGCTTCGATATTTCCTCCCAATGTTGACGGAAGCCCTTCAGACGGTTTTCTTTTGTACGACCGGTCTTATGAATTTGGTACCCCTATCGGCATTAAAGGCCGCCAGCGGGGCAACAGCAAGCAGAAAGACCATTTTGTAACGGCCATGTTTCATATTTCATTCAACCTCCAGTCGTACAAGTGCCCGACGGCCAACTAAAATCCAATTGTGCAAAATCACCCCGAAGTATTAGTACGGGGATAATGTTTTTTGGTTTTTTAGCAGTATAATTAAACCGCTTTAATGGGGTGACGGGCTCTATTACCAAATCATTTTTTAACCTGATAAACCCATTCGTATGCGCAGAAGAACGGAACGGTGAAAGGTGTGGCCTATGACCCCCTTGCCAAACAACCCATTGCTGCTGCAACCGTAACTGTGCTGGAAAGAAAGGACTCTTCTCTTGTAAGCTTTACAATGACAGGTAATGACGGCCGCTTTGAAATAAAAGGTCTTGCCAATGGCGACTACCGCCTGCTGATCACCCATGTTAATTATCACAACAGCAATAAATATTTCAGCATAACCGACAGCAGCAAAAATGCAGATTTGGGCAATATGGCCATCAGCGACAAAACAAAAGTGCTGGAAGAAGTGGTGATTGCAGCTGAAGCGCCGCCGGTTACCCTCATCAATGATACCATTCAATACAATGCCGCGTCATTTAAAGTGCAGCCCAATGCCAATGTGGAAGACCTGCTGAAGAAATTACCGGGAGTGAAAGTGGAAAAAGACGGAACCATCAAAGCACGGGGCGAAAAAGTGCAGAAAGTGCTGGTGGATGGCAAAGAGTTTTTTGGTAATGACCTCAAGATCGCCACGAAGAATTTACCGGCTGATGCGGTAGATAAAGTGCAGGTATATGACAAGCAAAGCGACCAGGCGCAGCTTACCGGTTTTGAAGACGGCAATTATGAAAAGACCATCAACCTGAAACTCAAGAAGGATAAAAAGAAAGGCGTGTTTGGCAGGGCCATGGCCGGCGCCGGCAGAGTATTTTTCACAGGACTATAATGCCTCCTTTGACTGGCGGTTGCCGAAGGGATTCTTCTTTGCCACTGTCTTTAATTATGCCATCAACAACCAGCGGGCAGCAGGATTTAATGTGACTGTGCCGTTGTGGAATGCCTGCATCAGCAAACAGGTTTTGAAGTTCACCCAGGGTGAGATCAAATTGAGTGCAAGGGACCTGCTGAATAAAAATGTGGGCATCAGCCGGAACACCAGCAACAACTATATTGAGGACAGCCGGGTGCTGACACTGCGTCGTTTCTTTTTGCTGAGCTTTACCTACACCCTGAGCAAGACGGGTTTAAATAACGGAAACGGCGGCGGTATGCGGATAATAACCAGATAAAATCGTTAGCCGGGTTTAATGTATTCCCGCCACAGTAAAGGTTATAATCCTGCTTTCGCAGATATCTCCAGCATCCTATCTATTGGTTTCTTTGCTGCCAATCTCAGATCTTCGTCCATGATTATCTCCGGTGTTTCATATTCCATGCAGAGGTAAAGTTTTTCCAGGGTATTCAGCTTCATGTGCGGGCAGTCGTTGCAGGCGCAGCTGTTATTAGGGGGAGCCGGGATAAAAGTTTTTTGTGGCGACGCCTTCATCATCTGGTGCAGGATGCCTGTTTCGGTGGCAACGATGTATTCCTGTGAAGAATCACTTTGTGTGTATTTCAATAATCCCGTGGTGCTTCCTATAAAATCAGCCATTTTTAAAATCGGTTCTTCACATTCAGGATGTGCAATCAATTTGGCGCCCGGGTGCCTTAGTTTCAGTTTGGTGATCTTTTCAAAACTGAATATTTCATGCACCATACAGGCGCCATCCCAAAGCAGCATATTGCGCCCGGTTACTTTGTTGATATAAGCGCCCAGGTTCCTGTCGGGCGCAAAAATGATGGGTTGTTCCTTTGGAAAACTTTCCACCATCAGCCTGGCATTGCTGCTGGTGCAAATAACATCACTCAGGGCTTTGATGCCGGCACTGCAATTGATATAACTCACCACCACATGATCCGGATGCTTCTCCTTAAATTTTTTGAACAGGGGCGGGGGGCAACTGTCACTCAGTGAACAACCGACTTTCAGGTCAGGTATAACTACTTTTTTGGAAGGGTTTAAAATTTTAGCTGTCTCAGCCATAAAGTGCACCCCGGCAAAAACGATCATATCTGCTTTCGTTTTCTCAGCCGTTTGTGCCAGTCCCAGGCTGTCGCCGATATAATCTGCCACATCCTGTATGTCCGGTTCCTGGTAATAGTGTGCCAGCAGCACGGCATTCTTTTCCCTCTTCAGCCTTTCGATAGCAGCAAACAGGTCCATTGCCGGATCCGGTTCTATATCGAGAAAACCTCTTTTCTCAACTTCCTTTAACGCTGTGGCAATATCAGGATTCATTTCAAAAAAATTTCGGGACAGCAATATTCCGCTAATACCATCAGATTTTCAAAATAAAAAAATGCAACCCCCGCTTAAATACAATAATATTAATACTATAATTTTTTATAAAACAGTTTATTATTATTATAGGTGTGGATTAGGGGAAAAAAACATTTACAAAATTACTCCAAAGCAGTAATCCACAAGCATCCCCCCTGTATCCACAGTGTCTTTTCACGGCAGTAGCGGGTTTCAGTAAGCTTTCCACTTGTATGTGGATAGAAGGATGCATCCTGAGTGAATAAAAAAAGCAAAAACCGATGGGGATTATTTGCGTATAAAATAAAGGATATCCATGTTTTCCGGCCAGTAAATCATCCCTCTTTTTTTTAATTGCTTTTACTCCTGTTTCATTTCCCCGTTTCACAAGCGGTTTTCCACTTTATAAGGACACTATTAACAAAGGTGAGTGGAAAAAAACCCGGAGGCAGACCCGGAAAAGCGCTGTTTAATGTTATACAAACGGGAAGGCGGTAAAAACAGAATCCTGTATTTTTATTGCTCTAAAAAACTAAACCATGAACTGGCTGAAACGATTGCTTATATCCCTAGCCTTATTACTGACCGTTGTAAATGTACGGGCTGATGAGGGGATGTGGTTGCCACAACTGCTTGCCCGGCTGAATGAAAAACACATGAAGGGACTGGGTATGAAAATAAGTGCTGCTGATATATATAATATAAATAAAGGAAGCCTGAAAGATGCAATAGTAAGCTTTGGTGGTTTTTGTACCGGGGAAATCATATCCGCGAAAGGACTTGTGCTCACCAACCATCACTGCGGCTTTGATGCCATTCAGAACCACTCCACGCTGGAGCGTAATTACATCCATGACGGTTTTTGGGCCAAAAACCATGCAGAGGAAATTCCCAACGCCGGTTTGTTTGTAACTTTTATTGTGCGGATTGAGGAGGTAAGCAGCCAGGTATTGGCCGGCGTAACTCCAGCAATGGAAGAAAAAGAAAGACAATCGGTGGTTGATAAAAACATTGCAGCGGTAAGAAAGAACCTGAAAAAGGAAAGCTACCAGGACAGCCATGTCCGTGCATTTTTTGAAGGCAACCAGTATTTTTTATTTGTAACAGAAACTTACCGGGATGTAAGGCTTGTGGGTGCGCCGCCTTCCGCCATTGGTAATTTCGGCAAGGATACAGATAACTGGATGTGGCCCCGCCATACAGGAGATTTTTCCCTGTTCCGCATTTATGCAGGAAAAGACAACAAACCGGCAGAATACTCCGCAGATAACATCCCCTACACTCCCAAAAGGGCCCTTTCCATATCGCTTTCCGGTGTAAGCGAAAATGATTTTACTATGGTGTTTGGTTTCCCGGGCCGCACCACACAATATCTGCACTCTGCAGCAGTGGAGCAGGTCATCAATGTAAACGATCCTGCTAAAATTGCCATCCGGGAAAAAGCGCTGGCTGTTATTGATGCTTTTATGCGGAAAGATGAGCAGATAAAAATACAGTATGCAGCCAAGTATGCCGGAATCCAGAATTCGTATAAAAAATGGCAGGGTGAGGTACTGGGGCTTACGGGCACCCATGCGCTGGCCAAAAAGAAAACCTATGAGGAGGAATTTCTGAAAAGAGTGAACAGTAAACCAGAGTGGAAGGATCAATACGGGTCATTGGTTAATGATCTGCAAAAAGCATATGATGCCTTCAGGGTATATGGCAAACACCGGGATTATTATACAGAGATCATCAACCGCATTGAGGCGTTTACCGTAGCCGCCCAGCTTAACAACCTGATTTCTGCCAAAGAAAAAAATGGCGAAGAAGGATTTAAAAAAGCCCTGCCGCAGGTGCAAAACCGGCTTGAGGACTTATATAATGAATACAATCCTGCGGTTGATAAAAAACTTTTCGAAACGCTGATGCAGTTGTTTGTTGAGGGCCAGGATGCAGAATATATATCTTCCTTACCCCGGCAGCTGGCTGCTGCATCCGGCGGATTCGGCCAGCTGGCGGAAAAAATGTATGCCGACTCATGGCTGGACGATGGAAGTAAAATCCTTGACGGGCTGAAAAATGATGCTGCAGCGCTGCTGGAAAAATGCCGGAAAGACCCGATGAACGACCTGGCCATGGCCCTGTCATCAGCCTATACGGAAAAAGTAAACCGCCGGCTTACCGAACTGCAAAACAACATCAACCGCCTGCAACGCAGCTATATGCAGGCGCAGATGGAAGTGTTTAAAGAAAAAGTGTTTTATCCCGATGCCAACAGCACCCTGCGGGTTACCTATGGAACCGTAAAAGGCTATAACCCGAGAGATGCTGTGGTATATGATTATTATACTTACCTGGATGGCGTAATGGAAAAATACAAGCCGGGAGACTATGAGTTTGATGTGCCTGAAAAGCTAAGACAGCTTTATCAGGTAAAAGATTACGGGCCTTATGGCCAAAACGGAAAAATGCCGGTTTGCTTTATCGCCCGCAACCATACCACCGGCGGTAATTCAGGAAGCCCCGCCCTTGATGCCTGGGGCAACCTGGTGGGACTAAACTTTGACAGGGTATGGGAAGGAACCATGAGCGATATTAATTATGATCCCTCCATCTGCCGGAATATTATGGTGGATATTCGCTATGTGCTGTTTATTGTTGACAAATATGCCGGAGCCGGCCATCTTATCAGCGAGATGAAACTGGTTAGGCCCAAACAGCGTTAAAAACAGCCGGTAACCCAGGCAAAAACACTTTATTTTTCAACCAATTATCCGGCTTTTCAAAAAGCCCAATTACCCACATTGTATCCACAAAAACCCTAATTTTGCCGTCCCCAAAAGGGGTTATCGATTTTCAAAACCCCATACAAAAATTAGTATGTCAATTATTCAAACGATCAGGGAAAAGGGAGCAAGAATTACCGTAATACTCATTGCATTAGCGCTGATTGGTTTTATTCTTACCGACTATTTTCAGAGCAGAAACCGCAATACCGGCGGTGGTGGCTCAGAAACGGTGGGCCGGGTAAATGGAAAGCGCATCAGCTTTACTGAGTTCAACAGCAAAGTAAACCAGACGGAAGAAAATTTGAAACAGCAGGGAAACCCTTCATCTGAAACCACCACACAAAGGGCCATTGATAATACATGGGAGCAGGAAGTAACCCGTATTTTGCTGGAAGATGAATTTGACAAGCTTGGCATTATCGTAGGGAAAAAAGAACTGGGCGATATCCTGTATGGTCCCAATGCCCCCGCCGATCTGAAAAGCCAGTTTACTGATCCCCAGACGGGGCAATATGATGCTGTAAAAGCCAAACAGCAGATTGACCAGATTATGAAGCGGGGCGCCCCGGAGCAAAAAGCAGCCTTTAATAATTATATCAACCAGTTGATCATGCAGCGGCAGAGTGAGAAATTTTTTTCCATGCTGAGCAACAGCACCAATGTACCCCGCTGGTATGTTGAAAAGCAAAATGCCGACGCCAGCCTGATGGCCAAAGTGTCGCTGGTAAAAGAGGTGTATGCATCTATTCCTGACAGCACAGTTAAAATAACCGATAAGGAAATTGCCGATTATATCAGCCGGAACAAAGACCAGTTCAAACAAACCGAAAGCCGCAGCATCAGCTATGTTACCTTCAGCGCAGCGCCTTCGGCGAATGACAGCCTTGCAGCCAAAAACAAATTACTTGAGCTAAAAGCAGAATTTGACACCACCAACAGGCTGGAAGATTTCCTGCTGCTGCAGGGAGTTGATCCCCGGAATAATTATGATGGTTACAGGCAAGGAAAGAACATTTCTTCAGCCTACAAAGACTCCATCATCAAACTTCCGGCGGGCAGTGTGTACGGCCCTTACCTGGAAGGAAGCAACTATATGCTGGCCAAGCTGCAGGGCGTAAGACAAATACCGGATACGGTAAATGTGCGCCATATACTGATCGCCACTCTGCAGCAGGACCCCCAAACAGGCCAACAGGTACAGACGAGGGATACCGCCACGGCTTATAAACTTACCGACAGCATACGTACAGCCATTGCGAGAGGTTCTAATTTTGATACGCTGTGTGTAAAGCTATCCGAAGATCCCGGCAGCAAAGACAAGGGCGGTGTATATGCAGGTGTATACTCAGGTCAGATGGTGGGAAGTTTTAATGATTTTTGTTTCCTTAACCCCGCTGGTGCAAAGGGCATTGTAAAAACGGAATATGGCTACCATTATGTTGAAGTGCTTTCGCAAAAGGGCAGCGGAACGGGGTATAAAATAACATTCCTTCCCAAGGAAATTGTGGTAAGTTCCGAAACGGACAACAACGCCAACAATGAGGCCACCATGTTTGCTGCTGACAGCAGGGACATTAAATCATTTGATGAAAACTTTGAAAAGAAACTGAAGCCCAGGGGCATTAATAAAGCATTGGCAACAGTAGGGCCGAGGGATGCACAAATCGCTATCGGCTATTCACGGGAGCTGGTACGGAATATTTACAATGCCAAAACGGGACAGGTGCTGAAACCCGTAAAGGTGGGAGATAGCTATGTGGTGGCGGTGGTAACCGAGGTTTTAAAAGAAGGAACCCAGCCGGTGGAAAAAGCAAGACCTGCCGTGGAATCCGCACTAAGAAATAAAAAGAAAACAGAGATACTGAAGCAAAAAGCCGGGAAAATAACCACCCTTGAGGCCGTTGCTGCGGCATGGGGCGGAAAACAAATAGAAACACTTGACAGCCTTCGCTTTTCAGGCAGCAATGCCACTCTCGGTTATGAACCACGGGTAACCGGGGCCATCTTCAATCCTGCCAGCAAAGGAAAAGTGATGCCCGAAGTACTCGAAGGACAAAGCGGCGCTTATGTGGTAAGGGTCGACAATGTAACTTCCACTCCTGTAACAGCAGGAAGTGTGGCCGATCAGCGTAAAATGATGGCTGATCAGAAAAAGGGTATGATTAACCCGATAGCCGCTTTAAAAAGCGCAGCCACTATAAAAGATAACAGGGCGAATATTTATTAAACATTTATACAGCCAATACTGACTGAAATCCCGCTCAACAAGGCGGGATTTTGTTTTGCTGATGTCGGAAACAGAACTGGCTAAGGGTATCTAATTTTGTGATGCAATGAGTGAACCCATTATCAATAAAGTAGCGGAAAGCGGACTGGTAACCATTGACCCTGAAAACTGGTATCCCCGGGGCGAAACGGCATTATTCGACCTGAAGGATCATTTATTCATGGGAATGATATTGAAAGAAAAAGAATTCAGGGAGACGCTGAAAACACAGGACTGGCAGGCCTATGCCGGTAAAAATGTGGCTGTTTTCTGCAGCGCCGATGCCATAATTCCCGTATGGGCATGGATGCTGGTGGCGGCTTACCTGCAACCCGTTGCCAAAGCAATAGTAATGGGGGATGAAAAAGAACTGCACAAACAGCTTTTTCTGCGCAACCTTTCCTCCATCAACATCAATGAATATGCAGATAAAAGGGTGGTGATTAAAGGCTGCGGCGAAACACCCGTTGCTGATTTTGTGTATATGGAAATTACCAGACTGCTGCGGCCGGTAGCCAAAAGCATCATGTATGGTGAACCCTGCAGCACCGTACCGGTTTTCAAAAGAAAATAATTTTTACGCTGACAATTTGCGGGCTGCTGTTGTTCAGAACCACCCCCTCCGCTTAAATCCGTAAAGCATCAGGGCGGGAATCAGCAGCATTGCGCCGACGGCGGTGTAAAAGCCCCAGCGCTGGTGAAGGAAATCCACATTGGCATCAAAGTTCATCCCGAATATGCCGCCGATAACAGTGGCCGGCGCCAGCAGGCAGGTTACGATGGCCATCACCTTCATCACTTCGTTCATTTTTAAGTTCACATTGTTGATGTGCAGGTCCTGCATGCTTACCATCACATCCCGGTAATTTTCCACCAGGTCAATAGCCTGTACGATGTGGTCGTATACATCTTTATAGTATTTGGTATGCCGGTCTTCCAGCAGGAAGCTTTCGCTGCGCAAAAAACCGTTAACCAGTTCCCGTACCGGCGAAAAATTTCTTTTTAAGATGATCAGCTCTTTGCGCAACTGGGTAATATGGGCAAGGGCCCTCGGGTTATTTCCCCGCATCACCTCGTCTTCTACCTCCTCAATCCGTTCGCCCAGTTTTTCCATCACCAAAAAATAATGGTCAACAATCAAATCCAGCAGGGCATAGCAAAGCAGGTCGGCCCCCCGCTGACGGAGTTTGCCGCCACCGGCTTTCAGTTTTTCACGTAAAGGGGTGAACACATCCCGCCGGGCATCTTCCTGAAAACTGATGACCACATCTTTGGCCAGGATGATGCTGATCTGTTCCTGCTCCACCGACAACTTTTCATCATTATAGTACAGCATATTAAGCAGGCAAAAAATGTTGTTGTCCGCCTCATCTAATTTTGGCCGCTGGTTGATGCTCAGGATATCTTCTGTTACCAGCGGGTGGATATCAAAATGGATGCATACGGCTTCCACATCCGCTTTGCGCAACCCGTCAATATTAATCCAGGTGGTGCGGCCGCTGGTTTTGTAGGGTAAACAATCTGCTACAGAAGCCGCCCTCTTTTCTTCCAGGCTGTCGCCGTTGTAATCAAAAACAGAAATCAATACTTCTTTTGCCTCTTCCCGGTGGGGGATTACCGTGGGGTTCACAGAAAGAATTTCCTTGGTTCTTTTTGCGGTAAAAAGATTGGGCAGGTACAGGTACTTCAGGTATTTATCGGGGCGCAGCTTTTCGAGATTCATAACAGGAAGGTAGGAAAAATCATTTTACATGCAGGCTGTTGTAATAAGAAACAAGGCTGATATAATCGGCATCCGACTTTCCCTTCAACCGGTTGGCGCCGATGTATTGCTGCAGCTCAGCAGTATTACCGGTCAGTAATTCGGCAACTGACGAAAGTGATTTAACGGTAGTGAAAGTATTGTTGTATAAAATAAAATAACGGCTGGCAGTGGTAATATGCTGTTCGGTGGTGGCCGATCCGTAGGGTTTTGTTTCCATGATTTCCTTTACCGGTTTTTTAAAGAGCAGGGCTTTTCCTTCTGCCAGCAGCAGGTGCCAGCCCGCCGCTGCCGCAGTGCCCGAACCAATAAACGATGAATGCACAAAGTGGTAGCGTTTTTTTTCGGCGCTGTCGGTAAGCCAAATTTCCCGGATGCGGTTATTGGCAATAAGCGGATTGCCCGCCCTGTCCTGATAATGCACTTCATCGGCCAGCAGGTCAATCTTCAGCCGGATGCTGTCGTAGCGTTTTCCTGCCGGAAGCACCAGCGAACCCAGCATCCAGCCATCACTGAAGTAGGGGGTGCCTTCCACCACTTTTACATAACGGGCCAGCGAGATGGGTTCGCCGCCCAGCACCAGGAAGAGGCCGCTCATGGGGCTGGTATCCTCCTTGCCCACATCCACCACCCGCTGCTGCGGCTGAGCGGCAAAGCAGGAAAACACAGCAAGGGAAACAAGGATATATTGCCCGGCCTTCATGTACTAAAGTTATTAAAGTAAAGATTGCTGCCGGGGATAAATTTTACAAAGGCAGCCGGGCAGAATAATAAAAAAGCTGGTTTAACTGAGCATCGGGCTCCCCCTCATAATAACATTATTTCTTATGGAGCTGAATTGGGAATAAAAAGCAACATAAGAAAACTGCATCCCGGTAATTAAAGCGCTTTGCCCTCGCTGAGTGTTTTAATCGCCCCTTCCAGGAATTTTTTATTCTGATCATCCGGCGCCTGGGCCAGTGCTGCTTTGGCATACTGCAATGCTTTTTTATAATCGCCCATGGCGGAATAAATACGCATCATGCCCGCATTGGTAGGCCATGCTGTAAAGGTACGGTCATAATTACCTATCCCTGCCTAAACCGGCAGGCAAGCACAGAGGGGATGAAGAACCGGCTGACCGGATTGCACTATAGCTGCTAACAACTCTTATAAAATGGTTGCGGCTGCTGTTCCAACATGGCTTCTATTTTTTTGGCGGCATTGGTAATGGAGAGTCCGCCGAGGTTGGTGCAGCGGAGTGTATGGTGTATCTGGTCGCCAACAACTTTCATGGTTTCTATTACCTCATCCAGCGGTACCAGTTTTTCATAGTCAGACAGGGCCATGTTGGCGCAGGACACAGCATTGGTTGCGGCCATTACATTTCTTCCGAGACAGGGGGCTTCTACCCGGTTACCGATGGGATCACAAATTATTCCCAATGAGTTTTGCAATGCCAGTGATGCAGCAGCAATGGATTGTTCCAGTGTGCCGCCTTTCATTTCCACAATTGCAGCGGCAGCCATTCCACCACCCGAACCGGTTTCAGCCATACAGCCACCCACTTCTGCAGCAAATGTAGCATGTGCAGCAATAAATACACCGATGAGCCCGGCAGAGAGCATTGCTTTTACCAATACATCTTCACTTAATGCCAATGAATGTGCAGTGCCAAACAACGCTCCGGGCAGAGCACCGCAACTGCCGGCTGTTGGCGCCGCCACGATCACACCCATTGAACTTTTTACTTCCATCGTGGCGCTGGTGTACATGATGATGCGGTTATTGACATCGCCTCCGAGTAATTTACCGGCATCCATTTTTTCTTTGAACTGCGGCGACTGCGAGCCTAATATGCGGTCATGGTATTTTGTTCCTTTCAATCCTGATTCAATGGCGCTGCCCATGATATGGATGATCTGGCGCATTTTTTCCAATACTTCATTGGCTGAAATATTTCCCCTGGCCATTTCATAATCAACAGCCAGTTCCCAAAGGGTTTTATTCCTGTCTTTATTATACTCCAGCATTTCATTACAGGTAATAAAAGGCACCTGCATGTTTTTCCTGGCCATTACCGGCAATACGGGATGAAGCTGTTTGATAAATAAAACCCCTTCCATTTCCAGCAACTCTTTATACATGGCCTCATCTAAAAAGCGCTGCGATTTGATCTCTATAAAATTTACTGCGCCTTTGTGAGCGGTTATCTCGTCGCAATCAACTGATGCCTGCAGGAAGGGTAAAATGGTTTCAGGCTTTTCACAATAGATCAATGTTTCAAAATAATCACCTGCCATAGAAACCGGCAGATCGTCAATAGCAATTACTTCAATCATTCCCCCGCCGGTGGAAATGGCAGTGAGTTTTCTTGTTTCTTTATTATTCTGTAAGGTTATCCTGTACGTGTTTGGATGCGTGGCACCCATGTCTACAATTTTAATGCTTACATTTATTCCTGCTGTTTCTAAATGTTTATCAGATTCCGGTAATCGTTCATCATGTGCTTCCCACCCGAGAAAGCCGCCGAACAAACCCATATCCGAACCCTGGCTTTTATGCGTGGTAGCCAGCGAGCCGTTGGGATCAAATTCAACCAGGATGTCTTTGATGTTTTCATCCATCAGGTCGCGGCACAAACGGGCTATACGCAATGATGCGGCGCAATGTGAACTGGATGGCCCCCGCATCACCGGGCCGATCACATCATTGAATATGCTGGGGTAGGTGCTCATGTTTCCCGGGAAATAATTATTTAAGGTACAAAATATTCAGCCATCCCTCCGCTCCTGCCAGCAGGAATCAGCAAATTGAAGTAACCAACCGATTTTTCAGTAGAAACAAGGCCAGGAGAATTTGTGTCAGGCATGAACACATTCCAAAAATCAGTTATGCTGATTTTGCCGCTATGGCGCCAGGTCACAAAGGATTTCAAAACGGTACTATTCACCAATCATTTTGCAATTATCTTTTCCGGTAACCCAAATGACTTCACTTCAAAACGGACTTCTGTAGCTTCGTTTCCTGAAAAACGGGTGTCAAAAAATATTTTATGAGCACCTGTATCAAGTTCTGGCAACGACGGGATTTCAATATATTTTATAAATTTCCCCTTATCATCATAAAGAGACAAAGCCTTATTTCCCTCACAGGTTAATGTTTGCCCGGCCTTTATTTCATCGGGTATAGTTATTTCAAAATAATCGTCAATAAGCAACCTGGTTTTTGAAACAGCTCCTTCCTCCCCCTGTACGGTGAGTACAAATCGTAAAGGCTGTTTGCCTCCCTTTTGTGTAAACGTCCACAGATTACCGGTGGGTTCACCCGGTTGTTTTTGCCCGGCTTTGTGTATGAACTTTTCTGAGCTATTCATCTGGTACAGCTTCCATTGCCCTTTATTTATTTTTTCGAGATGAAACTCATTGGCTGTGTTTTGCATCAGTTCTCTTTGCACTGATGAAAAAGCATTTCCAAGTCTTGCAGTTTCCCATTCACGGATAAGATCCAGCAGGGCCAGGCCATCAGGATTCAATTCAATGGCCTCCTGGCCCGACACCATTGCAAACCCGGCATCAAACCCTGCAGCCCGTGCAAGCATCCATTCCATTTCTGCTATTGTGGTACGGGGTGTAAGCAGGTACCAACCCAGCATATGGGGCATTAGGTTTCTGTCAAATAATTTTTGGTTATCAATACGGTAGGTCTGCATGCTTTCCCGGAAACCGCCATACCAGGGCTCGCCCCAGTTACAATATGTATTAATATGCCAGTAAAATGATTTTGAAATACTGGTTCCGTTTAGAAAAGGATGTTGAACCTGGTTGTAAAAATCATAAGCAAATTTATTCACCGCATAATCGCCCTGTCCCGACGCCAGGCAGCCTTCAAACCCGTCAAAATCGAGATGATTTACACCCGTTTCTTTGAAAAGGTCTGCAATATTTTTTACTACTTTATCCTGAAGCACTATATCGGGGAAGAAAATTTTGTACGGGTGATCATACAGTTTTCCAACGGTATCTTTTTCGGCATGAGCAGCGGCTTTGGTTCCAAAAGCCCCTCGCTGACAATCCAGCAGTTTGAAGGGAGCAGAAGCGGATACGCTTTTATAACGAATGAGCTCGGCGCCAATCATGACCGTATGCATATCATTTCTTAAAGTATCGTTGAAATATTCAGGAGTGGAAACCGGAATTTCCGTTGAAGTGGCGGTTATAGCTTGTGTAAGCAATCCATACCCTGTAAGTGCCAGGTGCCGATCCGGAACGGGTGTAATTAGCCGATCATTGGATGTAATAAAATTGGTAAGGACATGTAAGCCAAGAAAAAGACCGGAATTGCGGGCTTTATCGGCGCAATTTTTCAACCCTTTTCGTCCGTTCGGAAACATGGCGGGATTCAACTCAAAGTTTCCCCATGTACTAAACGGCTCACTGTGGTATAACGATACCAGACCGGCTCTTTTTGTATAGGCTATCATGTTATCAATGTTCTTTTCTGTAAATTCTGAAATCAGGTAAGAGTGTCCTCGCTGCCACGCATGTTTTACCCACTTGCCGTTAATCATTGGATGCGGTAGTTCTTCCGCCAGCTCAATTTTTTCAATTTGATTTAATGTTTCAGGCTCTCTGCAGGAAAAAATGGCGATTTTACTTCCAACCACCGTTTTCCCTTTCATGGGCGCAACGGGGGTGTTGGTTAAACTTCCTGTCCATGAATTGATGAACCGCTGCCTGTCACGATTAATAGAATGGGCCTGTAATGTGGACCCCCACGCTGTTTTCAGGGCTGCTTTTCCCCTGTCGAAGGTGGCTCCTTCGGGTGTATAGTCACCACCATCCGTTTCAATATTCAAAACCTGTATTCCAACGGCGACATCTTTGTTGCGAACCACTCCGATGATTTCCCCAATTGTTTCAGAAATGCTGAGCGGTACCGGACCCCACAAAATGCCATCAATGAGTTTTGATGGTTCAGCTTTTACTATCTCAAAGGTAACATGTGATTTTTTCTCTTTAATGGCAACCTGAATGGTAATGTCAGTTTTTTCAAATTTAATAGCCAGTATTTTTGAAGAAGTATTATACTTTGTTGATGAAGGCAGGTGTTTAACAGTATTGGAAATAACTGTTAAAAGGGGTGCAATTGTATCCGTGGCCAAATAGTTTATCCCGGTTTCCGTACTGGACAGTTGGGTCAAAAATCCTTTTTTGTTGATAGCCAGCTTCATGTTGCCGCTTTTAAAACCGGACTGGGCGCCGCAACAATGTGAAAAAACGATCAGCACAAAAAAGGAAAGATATTTTTTCATTGTGTTTGCTTCTTTTTAAAAAAGCCGGAAAAACTGATCAGGAATTTACTTACTCTGAATGACAAATGTTAGTATTACATTTCAAACAATACCTGATATTCCCGCAAGTGAATCTCAGTGGCAAATAAGCCTATCGGTTACAAATTCTTTTTCCAAAACAATTCCATAGTTCGGCGCATCTGCAGAGTAGTGTTTTCTCCCTGGTAAATGCCATGATCCCGCATGGGGTAGGACATCATGCTGAAGAGTTTGTTGTGTTTTATTAATTCATTCACCATCATTTCAAAATTCTGGTAATGCACATTGTCATCGCCCGTGCCATGCATGATGAGCAGGTTGCCCTTCAATTTTTTTGCATGGGTGACGGGGGAACCTTCCCTGTATCCTTCCTTATTATCATCCGGCAGGCCCATGTACCGCTCCTGGTAAATATTATCATACAGCGCCTGGTGGGCCACAAAGGCAATCGCTATGGCTGATTTATAAACATCACCATGCCGGAAAATGCAATGCAGCGACATTTGCCCGCCACCACTCCAGCCCCAGATGCCTGTATGAGATGAATCTATAAAAGGGCACATGCTGAATATTTTTTTAGCTGCAGCAGCCTGGTCATCGGCAGCGAGTAAACCAATCTGTCTGTAGATACATTTTCTGAAGGCCCTTCCTCTCGGTACTTTGGTGCCGCGGTTATCAATGCTCATGACGATACAGCCCAATTCATTGGCGAGGTATTGATGCCAGAAATTATCACCGGTGCCCCAGTTGTCCTGTACCGTTGAACCCGCCGGCTCACCATACACATGAAAAATGATAGGGTATTTTTTCTGCGGATCAAAATCCTTTGGTTTTATCATCCAGGCGTCCAGCACCACATCGCCGATATCCACTTTCAAAAATTCTTTGGGGCGAAGCCCCAGCTCATTCATTTTAGTTTTTAATGCCGCATTGTCTTCCAGCAATTTTATTTCTTTATGCAAAGACAGATCGATCAGTGAGATGCGGGGAGGAGTAGTTGCATTCACAAAATTATGTATGGCATATTTTGCATCGGCAGAAATTTGGTAGGAATGCTGGCCCGCCATATTCAAAGGAGATACTCTTTCTGCTTCCCCGTTCCCATCCAGCCGGCTGCGGTATAGATAACGCTGCGTAAAATTTTCCGGCGAAGCGATATAATAAACATAACCACCGGCGGGATCAATGCAGTTGATGTTCACCACATCAAAATTTCCTTTGGTGATCAGCTGCATTTGTTTTCCGTCTCTTGATATTTTATACAAATGCATCCAGCCATCTTTTTCACTGGTCCAGGTAAATGATGTTTGGTTATCCAGCCATTCAATATTGTCATGTATATCCAGGAAAGCTTCATCTTTATCAGTCAAAATATTTTTCAGCCTCATCGTCTTTGTATTCCCCACCCAAACCGTATTTGTATTCTGTAAGCGATTTAGTTGCTGTATCATCACTTCATCCGAACCGGGGATGTATTCCATTCTTGCCAAATAATTATTGCGTGAATCACCGGGTACTTTAAACCATTTTGTAGGTCCGCCGGTTGCCGGTATCACACCCACTTTTACTGCCGAATTAGGAGTGCCCACTTTTGGATAAGGCAAAGGAATGGGAACCGAATAATTGGAGTCCACATTATTGATCATGTAAAAAGTGCCGACACCTTTTGTATCGGATTGCCAGTAAGCAATATTTTTTCCATCGGGGCTCCAGCGAAAACCATCGCGGCAATCCAGTTCTTCTTCATACACCCAGTCAAATGTGCCGTTGATGATATTGCCGCCTCCATCTTTTGTCAGCTGTGTAATTTTCCCGGTGGCAATATCTTCCACATAGATATTCAGTTTGCTTACATAAGCCGCTCTTCCCCCGTCCGGTGAGAATTTGGCAAACATGAGTGTGGCCTCTTCAAGACCCTTGCCCAGTTGTTTTAATTTTCCATTGGTAAGATTCAGCACCCAGTAGTCGCCTCTTGTATTATAACGCCACACTTTACGGGTATTGGTAAATAGCAGCAGCCTGCTGTTATCGTCCGACCATATATAATCATCAACAGATAATGGTTTGGCTGCCCCGGCCGGAAGCAACTGATTTGCATTTACCAGAACGGATTTTGTTCCGCCCGCCACATCATAACGAACTATATCAGTTCCTCTTGCTGCAGTATTAAACTCCAGCATGGAGTAGCTTTTGTTATCCTTCATCCAGCGGATCTGCCCGATGCCTTTTGACCTGTAGAGGCCATGGGTATAGATATCTTCCAGGATCAGTTTTTTATTCTGGGCAAAAAGATTACCACCCGAGAAAACGGTAATAAGAAAAGCGGTCGTGAACAAAAGGGCTCGATGCATATTGTTAGTTTTTAAAATACAGTTACGATTATTGAACCTGATAAAGAGAACCTTTTACAGTTTTAAATTCAACCAGCCCGTTTGGAAGTTTTTTAAATACAACCCTCTTTCCGTTGCTGCTGATCTTCATACCGGGCTTGTATTCAATCCTGCACACTTCGCCGGCTTTGGATAAAATATTCAGCTGTGTTATGGTTTTATTTTTCCAGGAGAAATCCAGTTCAAAAGCCCCTCTGGCACAAACGCCGTTAAATGCTCCTTCATTCCATTCATCCGGTAAAGCGGGTAACAAATTTATAAACCCTTCATGCGACTGCATCAGCATTTCAGTAACAGCAGCAGTAACACCAAAATTGCCATCCACCTGTAGGGATCTGAAACATAAAGAAAACATCGAAGTGCAGCTCTGATCCTTCAGGTAGCCTTTATAAATTTTATTAGCCCGGTTGCCGTCGTTCAGTCTTGCCCACAGGGCCATTTTCCATGCCCTCGAAAATCCGGTGGAGCCATCTCCTCTCTCTTCCAATACTTTTTTATACGATTCAATCAAAGCCGGCGTTCTTTTTTCATATAAAATTTTACCGGGATATAATCCATACATGTGTGAAAAGTGCCGGTGATTTTTTTCTAATGATTTCCAGTCATCGGCCCATTCCTGCAAGGAACCATCTCTTCCAATTTGCGGCGGCACTAATTTTTCTCTTGCAACTTTTACATTCTGGATAAAGTCATCATTTTTTCCCAACACTTTTGATGCTTCAATAAAATAGCCAAAGAGATCATATAAGATCTGCATATCAATAGAAGAACCCGCACAGATCGTTGTGCCTTCTCTGAAACCAGCAGTCACTTCATCAAAGTAGGGTTTGTTGCCACCACCGTCCGGAAAATTTTCAGGTGATGTGGAAGGGTTTGTCACCAACCATTTCCCATTGGGATGCGGCACTAAAAAATCCATGAAGAACTGAACAGAACCTTCTATCAATGGATATGTTTCTTTTAAAAATTCTTTATCCATTGTGTATTGATAATGTTCCCAGATATGCGTGCAGAGCCAGGCGCCACCTACAGTAAATGTTCCCCATGTGGGGCCATCCATCGGCGCTGCCACCCGCCACAAATCTGTATTCTGATGAAACACCCATCCTCTTGCACCATAATGTTCTTTTGCAACCTGCGAACCCTGGTCAGTCAGTTCTCTTATCATACGTACCAGTGGTTCGGCACATTCAGAAAGATTACCGCTTTCCACCGGCCAGTAATTCATTTCAGTATTAATATTGGTAGTATATTTTGAATCCCAGGAAGGATTCATGTTATCATTCCAGATACCCTGCAGGTTGGCAGGTTCTGTTCCCGGTCTTGATGAACCAATCATCAGGTATCTGCCAAATTGATAACTAAGTGCAGCCATGGAAGGATCGGGTTCGGTCTGAATTTTCTTTACTCTTTCAGGTGTTGGCAAAAAAGAATTTGCAGTATTTGGCAACTGCAATGATACCCGGCTGAAATATTTTTTATGATCAGCTACTGCCGCTTCAAGAACGGTATTGAAATTTTTGTTTTCAATGCGTTTAAAATATTCATCAACTCTTTTGTGCTGGTCGGCACTAACATCTTTATAATTTACAAAATTGGTGGCGGCAGCAAAATAGAGTGTAACTGCATTGGCATTTTCAATAATTAAATCAACCCCATCCGTTTTCATGGTACCGCCTTCGGGCACTGCTTTTAATCTTGCTTCATATCTCATTCTTCCTGCTACTCCTAAATAGTCTGTTGACTTACCGGCAATCACCAATCCATCATTGCCATAGGGATCCATCTGGAAATAATCTGTTCCATAATTGGAATGTGCCTGGTTTCTTTCTCCCCTAAGGTTGGCAGTAAAAGAAATACGGTTAGACTTATCTGCAGTAAGGCGTGCCACAATTACCTGGTCGGGAGAAGAAGAAAATACTTCCCGCTGATAGGTAATGCCGTTGGCGGAATAACTGACTCCCGAAATACCATCTTCCAGGTTCAGCCATCTTTTATAATTGACTACGCTGTCCTGGTTTTTGAAAAACAAATGCAGGTTGCCGAGGGGTTGATATTTCATTTGCTCCACCGGGTAGCCCATTAAATTTCTGCCGAATAAATTATGCGCCGCTAAATATTTTTCTTCGAAAACCATTTTTTGAATTTCGGGCAATACTTTATACCCGCCTTTTACAACTGTAGAGTAAGGCCCGCCCGACCAGTATGTTTCTTCATTTAACTGAATGCGTTCTTCTCCATTTTTTCCAAATACCATGGCGCCAAGCCGGCCATTGCCTACGGGAAGTGCTTCATCCCATTTTTTTGCCGGTTCTGTATACCATAAAAGAGTAGAGGGGTTAAACGTTTTTCCGTTGATTTCATCAGGAATATTCCGCTGCGCCAGGACAATGATATTCGAAAAAAGGAAGATAATGAGCAATGATAATTTGGAGTAATTCATAACCCGTAAACAGTTTGAAAAAACACTTTCAACAAAAGGGGGTATAATCATTAAATATAAACCTTTTGACGCTATTGGTTTTTTGGGAATCGGAAAGAGCCATCATTGAATCAATCAAGAAAATAATTCCGGCTCAAAAATCAATTGCAGAATAAAAAATCTCCCCCGGGAGCCAGGAGAGACAGGTAAGGGTTTTCATCTCGGCAATTCAGAACCGGAAGCCGATGCCGGCATCCACATTGATTAGCACAATATGTTGTTCGGTTTTGCCTGTTTCGCCGGGTTTTAGTTTCAGTTGTGGTTGCATGTTGAGGTGATCCGTTCTGAAGGTGAGAAAAGTATTATCAGACAGATTATACCGCATGCCCAAACCACCCCCCCCCATACAAAAGCCGTAGCCTGTTTTTCCTCCAGCACCGCGGCATCGCCCTGTACCAGCCTGGGGGTGTACAGCCGGCCTATGCCACCCAGGAACCGGGCATCACCTTCCCACCGGGATGAAAAATTTTTTGTGAGCAGGGGACCGGCCATTAATCCAAAATACCGGTAACTGCCCGGTGTGCTTAGGGTTTTGACAGAACTGCTGCCGGCCTTGTTAAGACCATAAAAAACAGAACCAGCCACACCGCCATAATTGCCAAAGCGATAGGCATAGCTGATGTTAAAGCTGAATCCGGGTTTTGCAAAGCCTGCATCTTTGTTATTTACATTAGATGATGCATAACACATAATGGGCACCGAAACCCCGGCGCTGAAAGAAAAATATGAGCTTTCATTTTGCCACCCGTTTTTTCCCTGTGCCATAACAGGCATACCTGCCCACAGGGCCATCCAGAGTAACCATCTTTTTTTCATTTTCATTGTATTTTCCTCCCGGGCTAAATTAGGTATGGGTCCCATCCTGATGCAATGATGACGGGCAAGGGGAAGGATGAAAGTGGTCAATTTTTCTCAGCGCTAACCTGCTGAAAATCATTTTGTATCTATTTATATAAATACAGAATGACCTTTTGCAAAGGGTATTATTCTGAAGACCGGATGAACTGGCTGAACCCGTATTTTTCTGATTTGCTGTTGAAGGTGTCAATGATGGCGTCTTCGAGGTTTATATCCAATAAAGAAGCCAGCAGGTCCAGGTAGATGGCGATACCGCCGATTTCTTCTTTCAGCATTTCTTTACTGATGTCTTTGGCGGTATAGCTGCTGCCACCGTCAATACCGCCTTTTTCCACCCGTTGCATTTTTTTGATCATGTTGCAGAGTTCACCCACTTCACCGGCCAGTGCGGTGGTCCAGTAGGTAAGGGGCTGGTTATCGTAACATTTAAATCCTTCTTTGGCTCTTTGTACGTTAAGGGGGCGCAGGGCGGAGAGGGAGAGTTTCATGGTTTTGTTTTTTCAGACTATTGTAAAGAAAATAATTCACCAGGGTTCATCAGCCTTGTTGCGTTAAAAGCGAAATACCGCTGTACTTCTTCCGCCAGCCCCTTCCTCACTACCAGGATTATTTTTTCTTTTCTTTCTTGCAGTATTTCTTTCAAGGCATCATAAAATCCTTCACCTCTCAATTCCAGCGGTCCTGCTTCATCAATCACCAGCCATCCCGGAAGGTTTAATGCTGCTCTTATTATTTGTATAGCCCGGTCAAATCCTGCTTTGCTGAATATAAACCGGCCAACAGGAATAGTTGCCGTTTCCCCATCATCGGCCTCCATGGAAAATTGTTCTTTGCTTTGTGCATTCATAAATACCCTTTTGCCGCTCACCACCGGTGTAAGAATGCCATAGACGTCGGTTCTTTTAGCAGCCCATTGGATCAGTGAAGTGGTTTTGCCGCTTTGCACCGGCCCGGTGAGAATATACACCGTTCCGTCAGGCATAGGAAGAATGGAATGTATTGGCAAGTATAATGCGGCAGGAGAGCATGATACGGTTGATCCCTTTTTTGCCCGAGCTCATTTGCCAGCTTTGGGTAACGAGGTGGCGTGTAAATGGCAGCTGGTCAACCACCTGCTGCACCTGCCAGGCCGATTGCTGTTTTTTCTGCTGCAGCCATTTCTGCAGGGCCCTTTTCAGCAACGGACCCACCAAAAAATACCAGGTAAGGATGATGATTGCGGAGCGTACCAGTATACGCAATGATATATGCGAAGGCATAAAAGGATTGCCGATATGCAATACTGACTGCAACCATAAGGCCAGCAGCACTATCCAGATAATGAAGAAAAAAAGGCGGAATAACGGCCTTTTTCTTTTTGTTTTTGCCGTCAGCGGCGAAGTATCTGCTGCAGGTTTAATATGATATTTTTTTTGCAGCCCGTTCAGCAGTTGTATGCGCTGGGGCAGAAAGCCGGCCCATAAACCCACCACGGCACCCACAATAAGGTGGATGAGCACATACCAGAGTATGATGAAATAACTGTAATCTGTATCCGCCGAGCCGCCGAGCCGGTAAATAGAGCTGTTCACCACCTCCCAAAAATCTTTTCCGTATATCAGTGTAAGGACCAGCACCCGCTGCAAGGCCGACTCCAGTAATGCCAATACCGCCAGGGTCACGCAGGCAGCCCTGTAATATTTTTTATTCCGCAGTAAGAACTCACCCAGAATGCCCTGAAAAAAGACTGCAATATATGCTGTTGGCGGCGTTTGCGGGCTCAGCATCATTTTGAATACCGCCACGATCAGAGTGGCTTTGATGATGGCACCCCTTGCCGGCACATACCAGCCGATGAGGCAAATACAGATAACCGCTGAGCTGCCCACCACCAGGCCGGAAACGGGTATTTTAAAACCATGAATAATGCCGCCCAACATTGCTTCGCACAGTACCCACAGGGCAATGAGGCGGAAATAAATTACTCCTGCCTGTGAGGGCTTTTCTCCAGGCTTTGTTTTTTGAGTATCGCCGGCGAACAACTGCATGGCTTACGGCTTACAATTTCTGCCGAATTGGGTTAACTTTAGAAACTAAACTATAAAAATAGTTTGATAAATTTTATGCTCAACCGGGAAACAATTGCCACGAAGCTGCCGCCGGGTATGACGCTGCTGGATTTTATACGCTATCGCCGGCATCTTACCGGTACCAAAATCGGCTGCCGCGAAGGCGACTGTGGCGCCTGTACTGTGCTGGTGGGTGAAATTGTAAATGATGAACTGCGCTACCAGTACATGACCAGTTGCCTGATGCCGCTGGGCAATGCTCACGGGAAGCATATTGTAACCATAGAAGGGATCAATTTTCCCGACAGGCTGAATTTCATGCAACAGGCCATGGCCGACTGCGGCGCCACGCAGTGCGGTTTCTGCACGCCGGGTTTTATCATGTCGCTGGCAGGTTTTTGCCTGAGTGATGCGATGCCCACCCGGGAAAATGCAATTGCTGCGGTTGACGGAAATATCTGCCGGTGCACAGGATACAAATCCATTGAAAGGGCGGCTGCACAGGTGGCGGAGCAACTGCAGGGTAAAAGCAATGCAATACAGTTTGTAACAGAAAAGGGGATACTGCCGGATTATTTTGCAGGAATCAAAGAACAACTTCAATTTATCGCCGGCCAAATCATTTCTTCGGCGCTGAAAGATGCTGCTTCGCTGAAAGAAAGGCCGCATTTTGTGGGCGGCGGTACGGATTTGTATGTGCAGAAACATGATGAGATGAAGGATGCGGCCATTCGTTTCCTGTTTGACCATCCTGAACTGAACGGTATTACAAAAGAAGGCAACACCTGCCTCATCGGCCACGGTAAGCGACCTGCGAAATTCAGCTGTTATCAATGAAGCGTTTCCTGGTTTTTACCGGTATTCCAAACTGGTTTCATCCACACCAATAAGGAATATGGCCACCATTGCCGGAAATTTTATCAATGCTTCTCCCATCGGTGATTTTACTATTTTTTCCCTGGCGCTGGATGCACAACTTACACTTGCCATTCCCGCAGACGGGACAGGAATGAAGCCGGTATCTGAAAGAAAAATCCCGTTGCGGAGTTTTTATAAAGGATATAAGCAACTGGATAAAAAACCCGAAGAGGTGATCACCCATATTTCATTTGAGCTGCCGGTCAAGCACTCTTATTTCAATTTTGAAAAAGTGAGCAAGCGTACACACCTGGATATTGCCAGTGTGAATACCGCTATTTGCTTGCAGTTAAAGAGTGGTACAATTGAAAAAGCCGGTATATCCGCCGGTGGCGTGGAGCCGGTGCCGCCCTTGACGCATCCTGTTCGGACTGAGTTCTGCTTCGGCTTCCGATAGCATCCTGTCCGTTATATTGTACTTTTTCTGAATTGACTTTAATCGGTAAGAATTCCCAGTGGGCTTGCCCCTGGGCATTACGCAGTACAAAGAAATTAAGATATTTGAGATATGGCAGAGAATATCTCGAAATCGCATAATGTAAGGGTACTATTATATCATTTGGTGTGTCCGGCAAAGTATCGGAGAAAAATATTTAGTGCAGAGGTGACAAAGAGTTTGTTGTTGATATGTTTTGAAATAACGGAGAGATATGAGATCGAATTTATAGAGATAGGAACAGATTCAGACCATGTTCATTGATGTACTTAATTTCACAGTTATGAAATTCCTGTTCTTGGTTTCAGGAGTATGCCTGGTTTCCTGCTCAGTGAGCAATAACCCGTTGCGGAAGGAAATCAAACATCTTCAAAAAGGTATAATTAAAGACGATACCAGTTATCTCTATGCACTGCCGTTTAAACAGGGGAAAGGATACCGGGTGATACAGGGTTATTTCAGCCGCTTCACACATAAAGAGAGGGCAGCGCTTGATTTTAATTTAAGAAAAGGCGACAGCATTACTGCTGCAAGGGCCGGAGTGGTAACAAGAGTAAAGGAAGAAAGAGCAAAGGGAGGGCTTAACAGAAAATACCGTTCGCAGGGAAATAATATCATCATTCAGCACACCGATGGAAGCCGGGCCGGGTACTGGCACCTGAAACACAACGGCGCACTGGTGAATGTTGGCGATACGGTAAAAGAAGGGCAAGTGATAGGTCTTGCTGGTAAAACAGGCTATGCCATGGTGCCTCACCTGCATTTCCTTGTGTGGAAATTTGAAAAGGGGCAATGGCAGCAGATACCGACAAGATTTAAAACATCAGGAGGAATAAAATACCTGAGAAGCTGGAAAAAATACAGGCGGCCGGTGGAATAGGTTATTTTTGAAAAAACCCATCATTCTTGACTTTCCAGGAAATCTGGCAACAATTTATTGAAAATGTGCGGCAAACCCGGTGGCCAGAGTGGGTAAGCACTCTGGCCCAAATTGCCAGTGTATGGTATGCCCGTAAGAATAATGTACTGGTGTACCCCACCGGCATCATTGGAGTTCTGCTCGCTGCATATGTTTACTTTTTCATGGTTCATCCGCCATTGTATGCCGATGCCTCGCTCAATATTTACTATTTTCTGATGAGTGTTTATGGCTGGTATAATTGGGTGCAGAAAAAAGACGCAGAACATTATACCTACCCCATCCGCTGGTGTACAAAGCCTCAGTTGCTGTTTGGCATTGGGTTCTTTTTATTTTTCTGGGTTGTCATTCATTTTGTGCTGCTGAAACTTACCGACAGTAATACGCCGGTGCTTGATTCGCTTGTGTCAGCTTCTGCCGTAACGGCTATGTGGTGGATGGCTAAACGAAAAATTGAGAACTGGCTGGCCTGGATATTTTCCAATATTGTGGCAATACCTTTGAATTTCTATAAAGGCCTTATGCTGTTCTCCCTGATGTATGTACTGTTTCTTGCCATGGCCTGGTGGGGGTATAAAGAATGGAAAAAGAAAGCAACGACAACCTGATGCAAACAAACACTGCCTATAAACCGCTTTATTATCTCATCGGTCTTGCTGTACTGGTGAATTTCAGCGGTTTGTTTGTACCGCTGATGGATCCTGATGCAGGGGTGTATGCTTCCATCAGTAAAACCATGGCGGAGAATAATGATTATGTGAACCTGTATTTCCAGGAAACCGACTGGCTGGACAAACCGCATTTTCCTTTCTGGGTCACCGCGGTTTTTTTTAAACTGTTTGGTTATCACGACTGGGTTTACAAATTACCGGGAATTTTGTTTGTGCTGTTGGGAGCTTACTACACTTATCTTTTCGCAAAAAAATACTACAATAAATCCATTGCGCTCTGGTCGGTTTTTATTCTGCTTACTTCCATGCACATTATCCTATCCAACAATGATGTGCGGGCTGAGCCTTACCTTACCGGTCTTATCGTTGCTTCTGTTTATCATTTTTCGGATTCCCTTTCAGGAAAATGGGGATGGCCACTGGCCGCTGCCTGTTTTTTTGCAGGCTGCGCAGTAATGACCAAGGGTATATTCACTTTGATCCCCATTAGCGGCGCCGTACTCGGGCAACTGGCCATCACCAAACAATGGAAAGAAATTTTTCATCTGAAATGGTTAGTGGCTGCTTTATTGATATTTCTTTTTATTACACCTGAGCTGTATTGTTTATGGAAACAGTTTGACACACACCCTGAAAAAACAGTACTGGATAATAAAAATGTTTCCGGCATAACATTCTTTTTATGGGATAGTCAGTTGGGCAGGTTCTTTAATACCGGCCCGATTAAAGGGAAGGGAGATAAGCTTTTCTTTCTGCATACATTACTATGGGCTTTTCTTCCATGGGCTTTGATCATGTATGCCGCTTTATTCACCAGAATAAAAAACGGCATTAAAAAAATTGCAGGAGAATTCAACGAGTGGTTTACTGTTTCTGCCAGCCTGCTTACACTTTTGGTTTTTTCATTTTCCGGTTTTCAGTTGCCGCATTATACCAATATTATTTTCCCCATGCTGGCCATAATTACTGCTCATTTTATCTGGCAACAGGTAAACAGCAACAAAACTGCTTTTGCTATAATTCAAAGTGTACTTACTATCCTTTTACCGGTACTCGCTGCCGGTTTGGGTATTTTGTACCGGCCGGGTCTGAGTATTTTGTTTTTGATTTGTATTATTGGCTCAATTGGCGCGTTGATTTTTTTCAACAGGCTTTTTTCGATTGAAGTTAAATGGCTTCCATACTTACGCTCAGGACTTGCCTTACTAACCATCGCCTTATTCCTCAACCTTTTTTTTTATCCCGACCTGCTGCGCTACCAGTCGGGCAACAGGGCAGCCGCATACATGAATAAGCATTATCCCGGCGAAGCGGCCGGCCGAATAAGCATTTATTTCCCCTCGGGTGAATTTTACCTGCATCAGCCAACTTACAGAACAGATATACCGGCAATCAGCAGGAAAGAGTTTACGAAGACAAAATATCTTTTTATTACCGGGGAAGAAAAAAAGAAACTGGAAAATGACAATATTTTGTTAGAAGTTGTTAAAACATTTGATGAATTTCATGTAACCACACTCTCATTGAAGTTTGTCAATCACCGGACCAGACATAAGGAACTTCGCAAACAATACCTGGTACGTATGCTCAAGTAATCAGCTGATATTTTGCCCGGATAAATAATTATTCAGCCTTCCCAGCACAATAACCGGGCTGATGCCGGTGATGCAGGGCCGCTCCGTACAGCTTGTTTTCCGGTGGTTGGCGGCGCTTACACAGGGCGAACAGGGAAGACCAAGATAAAAAGGTTCAGCATTTCCGCCGAGGGGCAAATACAGGTGTGGTGTTTCAGGGCCAAAAAGAACAAATACTTTTAAATCAGTAACTGAAGCAAAATGCGCCGGGCCTGAATCGTTTGTGAGCATTAAGTTACTCACTGAATAAAGGGGCACCAGTTCGTCAAAAGAGAAGAAGCCGGAAGAGTTGATGCATCGTTTGTCGCCAATCATTTCCGTTACCTGCTGTACATAATCTTTTTCGGCAGGTGAGCCGATCATGATGATAATAATGTTCTGAAACTGCTTCAACAACTGCCTGCCTGTTGTTGCAAAGTTTTCCTGCGGCCACCGGCGCTGGGGCAGCATATCTGATGCATTTACATTCAGTAACACGATGGCCTCTTTTTCCCATTCAGGATACAGAAGCCTGATTTTGCCTTTTATGTTTTCTGTTGCGGATGCCGGTATATCGGCCCTGGCCAGCCATAATTCTTCCGCCGGAACCGGAACGGTAGCATATGCATTATCAAAAAGCCCCAGCGCTTTGTTTATCAGCGAAACAAAATTGACAGCAATATGCACATGCGGGTTGTAACGAACCGGTTTGTTCACCAGGTTACCCCGGTACAGGCCTTCATCATGCAGGCTGGTGAACCCCACCCTGCTGCGGGCCCCGCTGAAAAATGCCAGTAATGCAGTAAAGCGGGAAAACAGTTCCAGGTCAATAACGGTTGAAATTTTTTTTCTCCTGCACCAGAATAAAAAACGGACTACATCTGCCACAAGGGGTAAAAAATTATCTGCATTCATTTTGAAAACATTCTTTTCCGGAATGGTCCTCAGTATTTCGAGGCTTTTATAGTTTTTTTTGAAAATAACAAAGAAGAGTTCCGCATTGGCTTCCAGCTGCAATTTTCTCATGGCCGGATCAGCAATGATGGCGCTGCCCATCTCCGAAAGTTCAATGAACAGGGTGCGGCCTGTATCAGGCTTTTTAGTTTTGGCAGAACGCAGCAGGTCGGCCAGCCAGCAAAACGGACTGAGGATAAAGCAAAGCGGAATACCCGCCCATCTATCAATTATCCGCATCGTATTTACCGTCATACAACAATCATTCTTTAAAAACGGCGTAAAAGTAGCGCAATTCATTTTTGCATCATAAAAACCGGTTGAACAGATCAATGTTCTACTTTTGGTAAAACCCAACGTAACAGGCAGCCGTGCTGAAAAAGGTAGTCATCATCGGACCGGAAAGCACCGGTAAAAGCACTTTGTGTGAACAACTGGCACAACACTATGATACGTTATGGTGCCCGGAATTTGCCAGAGAGTATTTGCTTACAAACGGGACCAGCTATACTTATGATGACCTGCTGGCCATTGCCAAAGGGCAGCTGGCCATGGAAGACGAGTTTGCCGCTATGGGACATCATACCAAACCTCTTTTTATTGACACCAATATGTATGTGATGAAAGTTTGGTGTGAATTTGCATTTGGCAAATGCCACCGTTTTATTCTTGACCAGATTGTTCAAAGAAAATATGACCTGTACCTGCTTTGCAATATTGATCTTCCCTGGGTAAGGGATGAGTTAAGGGAATATCCCAATCCGGCACCCAGGCAGCAACTTTACAAAATGTATAAGGACATTCTTGTTAATCATCCGGCGCCGTGGACAGAAATCAGCGGCGGTTATGAAGAACGGCTTGCGGTTGCAATCAGCGCTGTTGATAAAATCATCAGGGCGGGCTGATACCGGTAACCAGGATAATATCTTTGTCGGTATGCAGGTTATCCATCTGCAGCTGTATGGCTGATGCTCTTCGCATAAGCCACGCCGACGCCGGCTTCACTTTATACCTTTTGGGGTTGGGCAGGCAGGCTGCAATCATTGCTGCTTCCTGTTTGTTCAGTTGCTTTGCCGGTTTATTGAAATAAGTTTGCGCAGCCGCTTCAATGCCAAAAATACCATTACCCATTTCAATCACATTCAGGTATACTTCCAGTATCCGTTTCTTGCCCCATACCAGTTCAATCATAAAAGTAAAATAGGCTTCCAGTCCTTTGCGTATCCAGCTTCGCCCCTGCCACAGAAAAACATTTTTGGCCACCTGCTGGCTGATGGTGCTGCCGCCCCGGATGCGGCCGGGTTTTCTCTTATTATATTCTATGGCTTTTTTGATACTCTTCCAGTCGAAGCCGTTGTGGTCGGGGAAAAGCTGATCTTCTGAAGCAATAACAGCCAGCCTTGCATGCGGCGAGATATTTTTTCTGCTCACATAATCCCTTTTCAGGCGATGACCGCTGATCCAGCTTGTGAGTTGGGTAACGGTAATGGGCGGGTTCACCCATTTAAGCAGTATGATGTAAAACAACTGGAATATGAAGAACCAGATGAAGATCTTTTTGCTCCATTTCCACAATTTTAAAAGAAATTGCTTCACTTTTCCGGTTCTTGAATCAGAGGCGTTTGCCATATATTATGAGGCCCCATACGAGGGCAATACCCAAAATAATAAGCAGCAGACCGTTAATTTTATTAAGGATGTGAATATTGTGCGGTGTCAGCCGGTTTCGGATTTTACCCGCCAACAGTACTTTCAGTACATCTGTGCCCAGCATCCACACCAGGCAGGTAATAAAAATTATAACCCGGTTATTTACGGTATGATATGCTACAGCGGTTGAAGTGGTGATCCAGAATATAAAAACGGCCGGGTTCAGGGTATTCATAAAATAGCCCGAGAGGAAAATCTTTGCATAGTCCCTTTTCCTGAATTTAAACACCTGCTGGCCCTCCTCATTTACATTTATTTTTTTAAAGAACAGAAAATAAATGCCCATAGAAACAAGGAAGATGCAACCGGCCACACCCACCTCTGTTTTGTACTGTTTTAAATTGTTAAACAACTCCGTAAAAATATTGCTTACCAGCACCAGCGAAATATCACTGGCTGAAACGCCCAATATAAAAGCAAATCCGCCGCGGTGGCCATTGTTCAGGCTTTGTTTGATAATGGAGAAAAGTACCGGGCCCGCCGAAATGCTAAGCAACAGCCCAAACCCAAGGCCTTTTAAAATGGCTTCAAACATTCAGTAAAATAATGCTAAAACTGTATAGTTGAATTAAATGGTCCCGGTTTGTAAAAAATGGTTCCAGTCTTTCAGCATGGTTCCCTTCATTACCCGTGGAAATTTATGCTGGCTGCCCAGTTTGCCTTTCAGGTCCATAAATTTCAGGAATTTTTCTTCGGGCAGCACTTCCAGGAACACTTCTTTTAATGCGCTGTCCCTTTCGGTGGCATAATCATCATTCAGCATCCTTAGGTTCTCATCAATTCTTTTTTTAAGAAGCGGCACATCCACTTTATCATCTGTGGCCACATACCAGCGGTGGGCAAAAAAATTCTCGTAAGGGAAACCCACAACCGTGTACTCGGGAATACTGATATTGAATTCTTCACTTACATGTTCAATGGCCCTGTTCATATTATCTACACTCAGGTGCTCGCCGGTTAGGGAAAGAAAATGTTTGATGCGGCCGGTGATCACCACTTCATTTCTTTCCAGGTCAACAAATCTGATGGTGTCGCCAAGAATATAACGCCATGATCCGGCATTGGTGCTCATCAGCAGCGCATATTCTTTTCCTTCCTCCACTTCATGAATCATCCTGGTGTCAGGATTGGCCACGATGTTGCCGTCATGATCAAAATTCTTTTCATCAAAAGGAACAAATTCAAAAAAGATATTGTTGTCCAGTATCAGCTTCATGCCCTTTGCATGTTCCCTTGTTTTATAACCGATGAATCCCTCGCTGGCCAGGTAATTTTCAATATACACAATGGGTTTACCGAGCAGTTTTTCAAATCCTTTTTTATAAGGTTCAAATGCAACGCCGCCGTGTACAAAAAAGCTGAAGTTGGGCCATATCTCATGGATGTTATTTACCTGATAATGTTCAATAACCATTTCCATGCACATCTGGCACCATGCAGGCACTCCCACAATGTAGCCAATATCCCATTCACGGGCATGTTCCATTATTTCATTTAATTTCTGGGTCCAGTCCGCCATGGCGGCAATGCGTCCGCCCGGTTTATAAAAACTCTGAAACCAGAATGGCCTCTTTTTGGCAAGGATCCCGCTGAGATCGCCGGCAAACCATCCGGCTTTTCCTTTTTTGAGATCAGTGGCGCCGCCAATCATCAAAAACCCCTTAGTTATAGCCCTTTTATTGGCATCGTGGTAGCTAAGTAAACTGAGGAGCTGACGGATGTAGTTGATCGTATTGCTGCGAAGCATTTCTTTTGTGACAGGAATGTATTTACTGGCTGCTTCAGAAGTGCCGGAACTTAAAGCATAATATTTTATCTTTCCCGGCCATGCCACATCCGAAACGCCGTCAAGTGTTTTCTTCCACCACTCATGGTATATTTTATTGTAATCATGCACCGGTACCAGTTCCTGGAACTTTTTGGCAGGATACCGGCTGAGCAGGGCTTCATCAAACCGGTAGTGCTGTCCAAACTCGGTGAACCTTGCCTTTTTAAGGAGCTTTTTCAATACCCGTATTTGCTGACGGCGGGGATCATTGGGCGGAATCCTTAATGCTGCTGCAAATGCCCTTGGAAGTTTAATATCAATGATGGAAGCCATGAATGGTTTTAGGGTGGGTTAAAGATACGCAATGCTGATCTTGAAGTTGCTAATATAGTTCTGAAAATCCTTTATACACCCAAACTGCGGTACACTTTCCATATCAGTTTCAGGTCATTTACAGGGTCATAATCCCGGGCATACGAGTAATCCATCATTTGCAGGCTCTCATGCGGCAATTGCTGTTTAATAGACACCGGTAATCCGTTGCAGGCAATAATTCCTTTTCTGATTGGCGGAAGGTGTTTTTCCGGCACAGCATAACCAATCCATGTCTTCGCAGTGAACAATACGGCAAAACAGTTTTGAAAAAAGGATATGGGCTGCTTTTGTATAAAAAATTGTACGGGGAAAACAATAATGCTGATCAGTGCAGTTATCACATCCACCAGGCGTTTCGGCCTCCTGTTGTAAGGGTCAGACAACTTAAAACCATTCTCATGAGATACGGATTCCCCGGATAAATCTTTTGACTGGCTGCCAACGATGCTTCCGCTGCCGGTTGCATGAATTTTTGCCATAATACCGGCCGGTAATTCATCTAAACTCTTTACAATTTCACTATAAGGTAAGCGACCACAGCAAAATATAACTTCCCGGAAAGGGATTATCCGGTAAAGCCTTTTCAAATCTTTATAATAGCCGATCGCATTATCATCATCGGGCTTTGCAGCAATCCGGCCTGATATTTTCTGGTGCAAACCAGCAGACCGTAAAAGAGAAACTGCCTCCTCATATTCCGGCCCCGTTCCGGTTATTACGGTGTTAAAGTGTTCTTCCTTTTCCTTCCGGCTGTTTAATACTTTTGATTGCACCAGCGCCCATCTTAAAACAGTAATGAGCACAAAAGCCAGCAAGGCGCCAAAAAGAATAAGGGCCCTTGAAAAACGGTACTGTTCCGGCAACAAGGCGTAGGCCGCCAGCAAAAACAGGGCAGCCATTGCTGTTGACCGTATCAACTCTGACCACTTGTACCATTTATCATATAACCCGGCGTAATAAGCTGCCGGAAATTTTATCCGTCAAACAGGTTTGCCGCTTATAGATGCCGGGCTGATCCTGTTTTCATTCTGGCTCATGAAAAATGGCTGGAACGAATATGTGAAAACCGACACGCAGTATGAAAATAGGCTGCTGTGGATTTCGTTTCCCGCTTTCACGGCGTTTTATCTCATCACGGCTGTTAAGGCTGTTCTTAGCCAGATACCTGTGTGAATAAGAAAATTAAAAAACCCGGCATTGGCCCCTCCATAGTGTTTGCGAACAAACCGGCTCATGGCTGTGTAAAACATCCGCACATAATTCATCCTGCTTTTATGTGTACTTTCTCCCTTAAAGTGAATGATGCTGGTTGCGGCAAAATACTAATTCCTGTACCCTGCTTTCTGTATCCGGTAGCTTAGGTCCACATCTTCACCATACATAAAAAAGGATTCGTCGAAACCACCGGTTTTATCCAGCACTTCTTTTTTGATCATCATAAAAGCACCGGCGAGCACATCTGCTTCATTTGTTTCATGTTCATTTAAATGACCCAGATGGTAACGGGAAAAAATTCTGGAACAGGGAAACAGCCCTGACAGGCCAAACAATTTATACAAAGAAGTAAGCGGAGAAGGGGATGCCCGCTTGGATTCCGGTAGGAACTTTCCGCTCCCGTCTACCATCCGCACTCCCAGCGCACCGGCACAATGGTATCCGGATTCAGAAACAGGATACACGTACCCCCAGCATCTGCCAATCCCTGATTGCAGGCTTTTGCAAAGCCGTTGTTTTCTTTATTACTAATGAACCGCACCTGCGGGAACCGGGGAACAAGATAGGCGGCACTTCCATCTGTTGAGTTATTGTCCACCACTATAACTTCAGCCTGCAACTCCTCACCGGCCTTTATTACTGAATGAAGGCATTGTTCAAGAAAGTGCTTGACGTTGTAATTTACTATAATGACAGACAACTGCATAAAAAGTAAGCTCAAATTGAATCCAGATAAATATCGGGACTAAAATCTGCAATCCCCGCCTGACCACAATAAATATTTTAATAAAAAGGCGGGCAGGTAAAATCTGGTTTTATCTTTGCCCATGCTTAAAACCGCCCTCATTGAAGCCGCTCAAGCCGGTGCCCGTGAAATACTCCGGTTTTTCAACAAAGAGTTTAAGATTAGCAACAAACAGGGGGTTAACAACCTTGTTACCGAAGCAGACCACGCCGCTGAAAAAGCAATTATTGACGTAATACATAACTATTTTCCCGGACACCAGGTGCTGGGCGAGGAAAGCGGCGCAATCCCCAAAGATTCAGACTATAAATGGATTGTTGACCCGATTGACGGCACTATCAATTTTGCTCATGGAATTCCACTCAACTGTGTCTCCATTGCCATTGAGCATGAAAATAAAATTATTATGGCGGCTGTTTACAACCCGCATCTCAATGAGTTCTTTTTTGCAGAAAAGGGGGAAGGCGCATATTTAAATGATAAACCTATCCGTGTGAGTGAACAAACAAAAGCCATTAATGCCTGTCTTGTTACCGGGTTCCCTTATACCTATATCAATATGGCGAACGGTCCGCTGGATATTTTTGAACGCTTTGTACGAAAAGGAGTACCGGTGCGGCGCCTTGGTTCAGCCGCTATTGACCTGTGCTGGGTGGCCTGCGGCCGGTTTGACGGATTTTATGAACATAAATTAGAACCATGGGACAGCGCTGCAGGATATTTGTTAGTGAAAGAAGCGGGTGGCAAAGTAACAGACCACAGCGGAAATCCGTTTTCCGTATATCAGCATAAAGTGCTGGCAACAAACGGAAGAATTCATAATGAAATGGTGGAGATCATTAATAACCGGAAAGAGTTATGAGCAATCAACGAACGGAAATATCAACCCTTGGCGAATTGGGCCTGATTGAACACCTGACCAAAAACATTGAACTGCAGAATGCATCTTCTGTGTTAGGGGTAGGCGATGATGCAGCAGTGATTGACCATTTCGGCAAACAAACCGTGGTAACAACCGACATGCTGATTGAAGGAGTGCATTTTGACCTGGCGTATACCCCCCTCCGGCATCTTGGCTACAAGAGTGTGATAGTAAACCTGAGTGATATATATGCCATGAATGCCACCCCGACGCAAATAGTTTTAAGCCTCGGTATCAGCAACCGGTTCAGCATAGAAACGCTGGATGAATTTTATGAAGGGATATATACTGCCTGCAGAAAATATGGGGTTGACCTGGTGGGGGGTGATACCACATCATCACAAAAAGGGTTTATTATTTCAGTTACCGCCCTCGGTGAAGTGGCACCGGATAAATTTGTAAAAAGAAGTACGGCCCGTAAAGGCGACCTGCTTTGTGTTAGCGGCGATCTGGGCGGAGCTTATGTTGGCTTACTTTTCCTGGAAAGGGAGAAAAAGATATTTATGGAGAGCCCGGGTGTACAACCAGACCTGGAAGGCGAATCGTACGTAATAGGCAGGATGCTGAAGCCCGAGGCAAGAAGGGACATTGTTGAATTTTTTGCAAAAGAAGAAATAACACCCACTTCCATGATGGACATCAGCGACGGGCTGAGTTCAGAAATACTTCACATTTGCAGGCAAAGCAACCTGGGTTGTGTGCTCTATGAAGAAAAAATACCCATACATAAGGACATGAAAAAAGCGGCATTTAAATTTGAAATCGACCCTACTGCCTGTGCCCTCAGCGGCGGCGAGGATTATGAGCTGTTGTTTACCGTTCAGCCAAATGATTATGATAAACTGGTGCTGAATGAGCAGATCAGCGTAGTGGGTTATATGACAGAAGCCGCAGCAGGCGCCCACATCATCACAAAGGGCGGAAGCAAACATGCCATCACTGCACAGGGATGGGATCATCTGAACACGACCCGGTAGCAGGATCTATGAAAACAATAAGAGGAATATTAATCTGTTTAGTAACAGCCGTCACCCTTACAGGTTGTGGAGTTGGCAAAATGTCTTTTTCTCCCGCAAAAAAATATGCTCCTGAACAACTGCAAAAAGATTATGTCATTTACCGGAAAACCCTGGAAGCGCATCATCCCGGGCTGTACTGGTACACCGGTAAAGACAGCATGGACCATTATTTTGATCAGGGCAGGGCCCGGTTAAACGACTCACTTACCGAGCCGCAGTTCCGGAAAATACTTACCTGGGTAACCGCAAAGATCAACTGCGGGCATACTGCCATCCGTTCCTCCAAAGCTTGGAACAAATACAATGATACAACCCGGCTGGGCAAAATGTTTCCGCTGAGCATGAAAGTTTGGGAGGATGCTATGGTGGTAACTGCCAATTTAAACAGGAGGGATACCGTTCTTAAAAGAGGCACTGTTATTACAAAGATTAATGGCAGAACAAAAGAAGCCATTGTTGATACTATGTTTGACTATGTCTCAACCGATGGCTATAATGCCACGCATAAATACCAGACATTGAGTAACCGGGGTTTTTTTGGCTCGCTGTATACAAATCTTTTTGGCCTTTATGATAAATATGAAGTTGAATATAAAGACAGTACCGGCCGGCTGAGAAGCATCGTTGTTCCTGTTTACAACCCGGCTCCTGATACCGCCGGCCGGGGAACAAGAACATTCCGGTCATCAGCGACACAGCCATCCCCAAAAGAGCAACGGGAAACACGGTTGAACAATGTCCGCCTTTTACGAATTGATACGGTAAACCGGACAGCCATGATGGACCTGGGTTCTTTCAGCAAAGGGTATGGATTAAGGCGGTTTTTTCATAACTCTTTCCGGGCATTAAAGCGCAACCAGATTACCCACTTGATCATAGATATCCGCAGTAACGGCGGGGGTAGTGTGACCAACTCCACCATCATTACAAGATATATTGCAGACCACCCCTTCAGGATTGCCGATTCATTATATGCCATCCGCAAGGGGAGTCCATGGCAGGGGTATATTCAAAATCATTTCTGGAATAAATTGTTCATAGCCATCTTCACCGGGAAACGGAAAGACGGCTTTTATCATTTTGGTTATTTTAAACGCCACTACTTCAGGCCCAAAAAGAAAAATCATTTTGGCGGCAAAGTGTATATACTCACCGGGGGCAACTCGTTTTCTGCTTCCACACTGTTTGCTTCTGCACTGATAAAACAGGATAATGTAACCGTGGTGGGAGAAGAAACCGGCGGCGGCGCCTATGGTAATTCGGCCTGGCTGATACCGGATGTCCGGTTACCCGAAACAGGTGTCCGTTTTCGCCTTCCTTTATTTCGGCTGGTGATTGACAAAACCTTTCCAAAAAATGGGAAAGGGGTACAGCCGGAAATTGCATCGCTGCCCACCGTAGAAGATATCCGGCGCAATATTGATTTTAAAGTGCTGAAGGCAATGGAACTGATCAAGGCAGATAAAGAAAAAAATAAATCCAATTAATCTTCGTCATCATTGAGAATTAAAAACCTGTCCGCATCTTTCAGGGCAGGAAATTTTTCCCTTATGCTGTTCAGGTAATTTTTATCCAGGGTGGTTGTAAAAATATCTTCTTCATCTTTTTTGGAGTACAACACTTCTCCCACCGGGTCAATAATCATGCTGTCGCCGCTGTGATAAATACCGTTGCCATCTTTGCCCACACGGTTTACACCAATCACATAGCATTGGTTTTCGATAGACCTTGCCTGCAGCAGAGTTTTCCAGGCATGGCTTCTTCTTTCGGGCCAGTTGGCCACATAAATCAGCACATCGTATTCCTCACCCCCTGACCCCCTCTCCATCCTACGGAGAGGGGGAGTTTGGCGGCTCCACACCGGGAATCTCAAATCATAACAAATCTGCAAATTAATTTTCCATCCCATTACAGAAGCAATCAGCCTTTTTGAACCCGGAGTATAATGTTCGTTTTCCCCGGCAAAAGCAAAGCAATGCCGCTTGTCATACATGCCGTATTGCCCGTTGGGCTGCATCCAGATAAGGCGGTTGAAAAAGACCTCACCCCCCGGCCCCCTCTCCACATGGTGGAGAGGGGGAGCCGGCTCTTTAATAATCATACTCCCCGTTAATATGATATTCTTCTTTTGAGCCACTTTTTTCATCCATTGCACTGTTTCTCCTTCCATAGTTTCAGCCAATGGTTCCGGTTTCATGCTAAAACCGGTGCTGAACATTTCGGGCAATACCACCACTTCCGTTTTTTCCTTTATACTGAAAATTTTCCCCTCCAGCATTTTAAGGTTGGCAGTTTTGTTTTCCCAGTAAAGATTCGGTTGAATAATAGTGATAGAAAGAGTGGAATTCATATCTGAAATTATGAAACTATTATATCGTATTAACTAGTTTATTCACCAAATTGGATTCAAACCCCCTCCCCATCAAATAATCCATCGTCTTCTTTTTTCTTACTAAGTATTGCTCATTTTTCAGCGCCGAATATTTTTCTTTGGCTAATTTGCCAAGCACGGCAAGGTATTCTTCTTCATCAATCTGCTGCAGCGCTTTTTTAATGCAGTAATCGCTTACCTGCTTTTGTTTCAGTTCATATTTTATTTTCACCCGACCCCATTGCTTTATCCGCCATTTTCCGCCGGCAAAGGCAAGGGCAAACCGTTCTTCGTTCAGGTAATCTTCTTCAATCAGTGCGGCAATGATTTCATTATGGTCTTTTTTCCATACGCCCAGGCTATAAAGCTTTTCTTTTACTTCACTGTGGCAGCGCTCCTGGTAAGCACAATAGTGTTTCAGTTTTTGCAGGGCCTGCTCTTTGGTAAGGGGGAGGTTAAAAGCCATTCGCAGAAAAATAATAAATCAGTTGTACCCGCTACGGGCTGTTTTTGATATTGCTCTTGGTGTTGTTGATGGCTGTCCTCAGATCTTCAACGCTAGTATCTGCAGCATTTAACAGGTTAGCAGTTGAATTAATTGTATAGCCGGGCGAATAAAATCCGGCTGATGCAGGTGTATGGGCCAGTGCCAGCAAATATATCGCCGGCAGAAAGGCGAAAAATTGGCGGAATATCATGGCGTTGCAGTTTTACTTCCTGTAAGGTAGTTAATAATTTGCTGCTGCCGTCTGCAGCTGTTTATTCCTCCAGCCTCTCGGTGCAACCGTATTCTTTTTTCAGAAAGTCATCATAATGGTCTGCCTGCCGGAAAAGATTACGGAAGGCATCCACGCCATTGTCTTTGTTCATATCCAGGTCGTAAATAATACAGCTCAGCACAATGTTTTGTTTTACGCAGCTTAATACCAGCCCGTTGGTTCGGTAGTTTTCCTGCAGCAGGAACCGGTACAGGGGTTTTATCCGGGCTGCATCAGGGGGCATCTGGCAGAGATAGGCATCGCCGGCGATAAAAAAATTTTCAGGGTTGTAAGTGATCTTGATTTTTGCCGAGCCTTCTTTTACACTCCAGTTATTGGCCCCTTCACGGGCCAGCTTTACATCCTTGCCCAGTTCCCGCAGTATTTCTTCAATGGTTTTTGCCACACCAACAGCCTCGGCTTCCTTTTCCGGTATTTCAGGGAGTTTTACCTCAGTGCCGCAGCTGGGACAATATTTTTTTGAATCAATATTGGCCGGTGTTACCAGGAAACTGCAACTAAAGCAGCGGGTGGTGGCCTGTCCTTTGTTGGGCAAATACACCTGCAGGGCTTCCCGCAGGTAGATAACCGGCAGTGCAAAACCCAGGTTATCGCCTCCGCGGATGATGAATGAATTGACCCCGATAATTTCCCCTTTCATATTCACCAGCGGGCCGCCGCTGTTGCCGGGATTAATGGCCGCATCAATTTGAATGAATTTCAGACCGTCTCTTATCCGGTCAACTTTGGATATTACTCCCTGTGTGGCGGTATAGTTCAGCCCGTAAGGATGGCCAATGGCCACCACTTCATCACCGTCTTTCATCTGCTCATATTGCCCCAGCCGCACTTCGGGCAGGTCCACACCGGGAGGCGCCTGCAAAAAAGCAAGGTCATGCTTACGGTCGGTGTACCAAACCCTTGCTAAAGATTTGTCGAAGGATTTACCCGCAATGGTCACCTCTGCCGCATCAGCCACCACATGGGCATTGGTTACTATCAGGTCAAACTCTTTTACGTAAAACCCGGTGCCTGTGCCTCCTTGGGTGGCAATTTGTATAATGGCCTTTTGGTATTGTTCTATGATCTGCTGTGTGTCCATTCACTATTTGGGTTCTAAATTTAAGAACTCCATTTCATTGGTAAAAGTATGGTTGAAGTTCACCAGGTTGTCATACCGAAGGTTTTGTGTTTTAACATCCATCAGGGGATATTTTTCTTTCCAGCGGTCCTGCACCGATTTTATTTCATCTTCAATCGCTTCTTCATCAAATTTTCCGCTTGCCGGATCATAAAAAAGTTTTTTATAACCCAGCGCCCTGAAATAATCGGAATAGGTCACCATCATGAACAGATGATAAAGCTCTGTAATCACTCTGGGCATACTGTAAGAATACTGGCAATAGGAAATACCGTACTCCGCAATCTGGCAGGCTATGGCAGGATAATTATTATCCCGGTACCATACGAGATTCTGGTTGGCTCCGTGTATGGAATCCGCAATGGTTTTATAAGGCTGTGGCGCCACAATGGAAAAAGTATATTTTGACCTTATTAGGCACCGGGATACTTCTTCTTTGGGAATGGCCAGTAATTTTCTGAAAGATTCGGCCATATCCCGGTTTTTTTCCGTTACGGCCCTTTCATCTTTTTTGAAATAAATTCCCCCGATCTTTTCAAGTTCATTCAGCAGGCTGCCTTCCGGTGCTATTAAATAATCAACTCGGTAAATAAGCGAAAGCAGCATGTAGGCAATGCCCCCGGAAAATTTATCGGCATCCAGCCCCTTTATCATATCCAGTGCCTGGCTGATCCATTTGTGGAGGTATTCATACTTTATTTCTTTCTCTTTAACCGGTATTTCGGCCATGTGTTCGCTGTCGGCAGTTTCCAGTATGGCAAAATCCTGAACCAGCAGGTCATCCTGTTTGTCGCCTTTGGTGGAGAGTTCTTTTAACCCGTAATACAACTTGCCAGGGCTGGCTGTTTCAATGTCACTGTCGAACCGCATGCAAAGCCGCTCATTGTCCAGTGCAAAGCGGCTGTAGAATAAATTAAAATTCATTTCCAGCAGCCGGCGCATCACCGGCACGGAAGGTTGCGGCATGCGGGCCAGTATTATTTCTGCGTTTAAAAATCCGTTATTAAAACTGCCCCGCACTATTTTCGATCCCTGGTAAAAATGAAACCGGCCTTCTGCCCCGTTTCTTTCATACACCACATTCTGCACCGCATCATCCCGCAGGTAGTCAAAAAAAGCATCCATGCTTTCCGGGTATTTCTTTTCCCTGAATAAATTTTCGGCATCCGTCCACCGGTTGGTTTTAGCCACTGGTTTATTATTGTCTGAATAGCGGCCAAAAAAAATGGCCGGTCCGGGTGCAGGGGGCTCTTTTTTTCTTCCTTTGCCGAAAAGCTTACCGAACATCTGCAGAATTTTGAGAACAGGCAAGATAATAAAGAAGGCACAAGAAACACGGAACAAAAGAAGGGCAACGAACCGGGCGAAAGCCGGCTCCTGAAAGGTCAGATTTGCTTTTATTACAGGAAATATACCTGGCCGGCAAGTATTCCACCTCCACCTTCAAATTGTTGGCTGTAAACCAAAAATCAGTAGTTTCGCCACATTCAATTTACTATATGAAATTCATCGCATCCTCCTCCTCGTTACTGAAACAACTGCAGCATATAGCCGGTGTGATCAATGCCAATACCGTACTTCCGATACTTGAAGATTTCTTGTTTGAAGTGGGTAAGAACAAGCTGACCGTGGTGGCCACCGATCTGGAAACCGTAATGAGGGTACAACTGGATGTGGAGGCCAAAGACAACGGTAAGGTATGCATACCCGCCAAAATACTGATGGATTCACTCAAGAACATCCCGAACCAGCCGCTTACGTTTACCATTGACAAGAACTTCGGAATTGAAATAACCAGCGATAACGGTAAGTACAGGATCATGGGCGAAAACCCCGATAATTTCCCCAAGGAACCGGCAGCGGATGATACCACATCTTTCACCATGACAGCTGCCGGACTGGTTACAGCCATCAGCAAAACCATATTTGCCACCAGCAATGATGACCTGCGCCCGGCCATGACGGGTGTTTTCTTTGAGCTGGATAAAAAAGGCATGCAGTGTGTGGCCACCGATGCACACCGGCTGATACGCTATAAAAGAACAGATGTGAAATGCCCCAGGTCCGATTCATTCATTGTTCCCCGCAAACCGCTGAACCTCGTGAAAACAGCCATACCCGCCAGTGAAGATGAAATAACAGTGAGCTATAACAGTAACCATCTTTTTGTAAAACATGGCACCACGCAAATGAGCTGCCGCCTTATTGATGCCCGGTTCCCGGATTACAAAGTGGTCATACCGGTAGAAAACCCGTATCGCCTTACAGTAAATAAGAATGATTTTCAAAGCGCCCTGCGCCGGGTAAATGTATTCAGCAACAAAAGCACCAACCAGGTGGCCCTGAGTATCAGCGGCAGCGAACTGCAGCTGGCCGCACAGGATGTGGATTTCAGTTTTGAAGGAAACGAACGGATGAAATGCCGGTATAACGGCGAGGATATGATGATCGCTTTCAATGCCCGCTTCCTGATTGAAATGCTCAGCGCCGCCGACAGCGAGGAAGTGAATATCGAACTTTCAACACCTACCAAAGCGGGTCTTATAAAACCTTCTGAGCAGGATGAAAACGAGGAACTGCTGATGCTGGTGATGCCGCTGATGCTGAATCAGTAAAAAATTTCTGCTTAACTGCAGTTCTTCCGGTAAAGAAATAAACACAGCACTGTGTCAGTAAATATAACCTGTCATGAACTTTGTTTTGCTGAAATCTTATCCCAATTATGTGGAGGCACATATTGCAAAAGGGGTGCTGGAAGAAGCCGGTATTGGAAGCTGGCTAAAAGATGAGAACACGGTAACCATTGACCCCATACTGACCAATGCCGTGGGCGGAATAAAACTAATGGTTTCGAAAGATGAAGCACAAAAAGCGCTGGACATTTTAAACACTTTAAGAAGGGAGCAAAAAGCAGCGGTAACCTGCCCTAAATGCGGATCCCATAATACAGAACTGGTCAGCACGCCGCGGAAAGCCATGAACTGGGTCAGCGCCCTTGTTACGTTTTTTTTAGGTTCATATGCTATTGCAACCGATAATGTGAACCATTGTTTTGATTGTGGCCATGAGTTTCCCGGGCAAGCAGATATAAACGCATAATATTATCCTTCGTAACTTTTACCTTTAAATTTTTTATGTGGGATAACATCATCAATTATTTCTCCACCCTTGAAGAACGGCCGCTGGAGCGAATGGCATTCCTGGTGGGGGGCATGCTTTTCTTCTGGATACTGGAAGGCGCCATTCCATTACTAACCCTTCGGTTCCGCAAAACAAGAGTGCGCCATGCGGCCATCAACTTTGGTCTTACCATTATCCATCTCATCATTCACACTTTCCTGGCCATTATCATAATTAAAATAAGCGATTGGTGCGCCGTTAACCAATTTGGTTTAGTGTACTGGGCGGGCACCGGTATACTGGCTACTATATTGATCACCATACTGGTGGTTGATTTTTTTGGCGGCTGGCTGGTACATATTATAGAGCATAAATTCAGGTTTCTGTGGCTGTTTCATGTTATTCATCATGCCGATACCAATGTGGATGTAACCACCGGCCTGCGCCACCACCCGGTGGAAAGTGTGGTCAGGGGCATCTTTTTTTTCATGGGCATTTTTGTAAGCGGGGCCCCCATGTTTGCCGTGATGATCTATCAAACCGTTTTGGTTTTTTTTACTGCCTTTGAGCATGCCAATATCCGGTTGCCCAAACAGATCGACATGGCGATGAGCTACCTGTTCATTTCACCCAATATGCACAAAGTGCACCATCACCGGCAACAACCCTATACCGACAGCAATTACGGCGCTATCTTTTCCATATGGGACCGCCTGCTGGGCACTTACAAATACCTGGAGCCACCGCAGCTTCGTTACGGAATTGATAAAGATTACCCCGAAGAAAAAGATGAAGATTTTCTGCAAATGCTGAAAAACCCTTTTCAGAAGTAACTTCGTCATCATACTGCCAAAAGTTACCATACCCGAACAGGTAACCACCATGGTCCGTTTTTTAGAAATCATAGAAAAGAAAAACAGCTTGCCTCCCGGCACACTCAAAATGGAAACTATGGTGGAAGCCACACAAATCATCATGGATGAGGAAGGAAGAAACCCGCTGATGCGCATCATCCGTGCAGGCGAAGGAAGATTGATTGCCGCCCACTTCGGCACTTATGATTACACAGCCTCCTGCGGCATCACGGCAAAATACCAGACCATGGCGCATCCCGTTTGCGACTTTGCCCATCACATGACGAAGGTTGCACTCGGCGGCACGGGCATATTTTTATCCGACGGCGCCACCAATGTAATGCCGGTTGCCCCGCACCGGGGCGATAAACTCACTGCCAGGCAAAAAAAAGAAAACAGGCAGTCCGTACACAATGCATGGCGCATCGGTTACCATCATACCATGCATTCGCTCATCAATGGTTTTTACCAGGGCTGGGATCTGAACCCGGCGCAACTGCCCATGCGGTACGCCGCCACGTATTATTTCTTTCTCAGCAGCATGGCCGATGCCAAACACCACCTCAAAATATTTGTAGATCGGGCCGCCATCTCCACCCTCACCGGCGATATATTTGATGATGCCGCCACCGGTCAAGGCCTGCTCAATTTCTTTTTTAAAGCCATGAACTGCGGTGCCATCACCGAACAGGAAGCCACCGAAACCGGGTTAACCATTGACGAAATCCGCAGCCGCAGTTTTTATAAAATTTTGCAGGGGAGGAGAAATAAGAATCAGCAATTTTCTCCAGCGTAAATTTGCCTTTGCCCGCCGCAAGCCGAATGCTTTCAGGACAAAAGCGGGAGTTTAATTTTTCAGCATGAGAATCTCAGTTTTAAGCGCCGGTATGGCCGGCAGCGCTATCGCTGTTGGTTTGGCTTCACGGCATCATATATTTGTCAATTGAAATTATATTCAATGAAAGATTTTTTAATGCCAAAAGAAATGGCTGCCAGTGCGGAGGCGATTGGGGTTACTAAAGTAAATGCACCCGTTCACAAAACCATCACTTTAGCCATATTGGCCGGTGCGTTTATTGCCTTTGGGGCAGCATTTTTTACAACCGTCACGGCAAATACATTTTTATCAGAAGGTATCACCAAACTAATTGGCGGGATATGTTTCAGCCTTGGTCTTATTTTAGTGATAGTAGGCGGTGCAGAATTGTTTACGGGCAATAATCTTATCGTTATGGCCTGGGCCGGCGGAAAGGTTACAAGTAAGCAAATGCTTAAGAACTGGTTGTGGGTATTTATCGGAAACTTTATCGGCGTGATTTTTATTTCCATGCTGATATATTTAACCAAAATGCACTATGCTGCATCGGGTAAGGTGGGGATACACCTGCTGAACATTGCTAAAAAGAAATGCGAACTCGGTTTTGTTCAGGCGCTGGCGGCAGGAATTTTGTGCAATATTCTTGTGTGCCTGGCGGTATGGCTCTGTTTCAGTTCAAAATCCATTTCAGGTAAAATCCTCGCTATAATATTTCCCATATCAGCCTTCGTTACTTTAGGGTTTGAGCACTCAATAGCCAATATGTATTTTATCCCGGAGGCACTTTTCATAAAAGATTTTGAACCCGGTTTCATCCGGGAATTTCACGGTCAATCCGCTGATGTATATACAACCATAACGTGGAGCAGCTTCTTTCTGAAAAATTTGCTGCCGGTAACACTTGGAAATATCATAGGCGGCGGAGCGTTGGTCGGGTTGGTATATTGGTTTGTATATCTTAAAAATGACAAGCCGCAGGTTAGCAAAAACAAATAAAGCGCCGGTATGGCCGGCAGCGCTATTGCTGTTGATCTGGCTTCCAGCCATCATGTAACAGCTTTTGATATCAGCGAAAGCTATCTTACATTACTGCATAAAAGAAACCCGGTTTAAAAAATTATTCATCTTACAAAATCATAACGAACCAGGGGACATACTGTCCCCCGATTGATACAGCCCCATCGGGGCGCTAATTTGGTAGCCATTATTAATTGTGGTTTATCTCTTAGGCCCATCGGGCCGGCATTTTGAATTTACTGTGCCAATATTTTAAAAGAATCTTTTTGAAAGAACATTTTAATAATGCCGCCCCTTCGGGGCTCAACGAACTTATTCATTATTTTTTCTACCCCAATGACGGCCCTACGGGCCTTTCAGAATTATTCCACTTATTTGTAAATTGTATGGTAAAAAAATAGCTTATGGGACTCATTAAAGAACCCAAAGGAATTGACTTCATAATTAAAAGCCAGAGATTGACAAAGAAAGAAAAGGCAGCCATCATTGAATATATTAAGCAGTATAAACTAAAGCAATCTAAAAAGAAAAAAACAGCCCAGGCCCTTATCAAAGGAGAGAAAAGCGGATTTGTAAAAAACTTTGATGCAAAGACTAATCTAAAAAAGCTTCACAGCAAACATTTATGAAGCAGACGAAATAATCTTTCAAAGGGTGGGTACAATTAGTGCCCGCCCTTTTGTTTCTTGCTACCCTTTGCGCCCCTCCTCATTTTTCAATAACTTCACCAAATGAAAACCGCAGTCCTCGGCGCCGGAATGGTCGGCAGCGCCATTGCATTGGATCTGGCATCACGGCATCATGTCACTGCATTTGATGTGAATGAAAACAACCTGACTTTACTCAGCAAAAGAAATCCCCGCATCGAAACAAAGAAAGCCGATTTAAAAGATTATTCATCATATTTAGCACTACTTGCTCCGTTTGATTTGGTGGTAACCGCCGTACCGGGCTTTATGGGTTATAAATCATTGGAAGCCGTTATCAATTGCGGAAAAGACATCGTTGACATTTCTTTCTTTCCCGAAGAGGTGCTCCAATTGGATAAACTGGCAAAAGAAAAAAAAGTAACCGTTATTACCGATTGCGGCGTATCGCCCGGCATGAGTAATTTCATTATCGGCCGCTGCAATGATGAAATGAAAATTAATGCGCTGGAAATTTATGTAGGCGGCCTGCCCAAAGTAAGAAAGAAACCCTTTCAGTATAAAGCGCCGTTCTCACCTGCCGATGTGATAGAAGAATATACAAGACCGGCAAGGCTGATGGAAAATGGGTTTATCGTAACCAAACCGGCATTAAGCGAAGTGGAGTGGATTCACTTTGACGAAGTGGGCACACTGGAAGCCTTTAATACCGATGGCCTTCGTTCTTTGCTTTACACCATGCCGCATATCAGGAACCAGAAAGAAAAAACACTTCGTTATCCCGGCCATGTTGATATTATCCTTTCACTGAAAGAAAGTAATTTCTTCAGCGAAAAACCAATAGAAGTAAATGGAGTGAACGTTTCACCGCTGCAGGTTACTTCGCAGATCTTATTCCATGAGTGGAAGCTGGGCCTGGAGGAAGAAGAACTGACCGTGATGAAAGTGCTGCTGCACGGTGAGGGCAAAGCAATTGAATGGAACCTGCTTGACTACTACGATAAAGAAACAAAAATCTCTTCCATGGCAAGAACAACAGGCTACACCTGCACGGCTGCTGTGAATTTGATTGCTCTCGGAATGTTTAATGAAAAAGGTGTTTTCCCTCCTGAACTGGTGGGAAAGTATAAAGAATGTTTTGATTTTGTACTGGAATACCTCCTGGAAAGAAATGTAATCTGGAAAAAATCAATGCAATGAAAAAGCGCCAAATGAAATGCCTGCTTGTTGCTCCCCCTGCCTGCCCGGCAGGCAGGCTCTAGGGGCTGGGGATTTTACTCCGCCTCTGCCACCACTTCCTTCACTTCCGGAATCATCCGCTTCATCATTCCTTCTATGCCGGCTTTTAAAGTAATCATAGATGAGGGGCAGCCGCTGCAGCTACCCTGCAGCATCAGGTTCACCACACCGTCGTCATAGCTTTTAAACTGGATGGCGCCGCCGTCCATTTCCACAGCAGGTCGTACGTAATTATTAAGCAATTCTTTTATTCTTTTTACCACATCATCATCATCGGCACTCACTTCGTTGCTGCTTTCTTTTTTCACCGAGGCCAGTTCTTCCTCGTTGATGATGGCTTTGCCTTCTTCGAGGTAATCTTTCAGGAACTGGCGAACAGAAGGGATCACATCCTGCCAGTCCGTTTCTGCAATTTTGGTCAGCGTTACAAAATTACTGGCAATAAATACGGCTTTGATAAAAGGAAAACCAAACAACTCAGTCGCAAGCGGTGAAGGCCTGGCGCTTTCCGCATCAGGAAAATCTATGCTCTTGCCGGGATAAAGAAGTTTATTGGCTACAAATTTCATCGTCTCCGGGTTGGGAGTCATTTCAGTATAAATGCTGATGATAGGGTTACCTGTCTTGATCATAACACTCTTTTTTAAATACTGTTCCTCCTTCGTCCCGCTAAGACGGGACTTCGGATGATCAAAAGTAACAAATACAACCGGGCAATGTTTACGAAGACCGGAAAGGAATGCCCCGAAGCCGGGGATCAGTGCCGGGGGTCTTGTGTCTTGAAACAGAAACAATTATTCTTTGAACCGGCCGGTGTTTTTCAGGAAGCGGATAAAAACATACAACAGCAGCAGCAAACCCGGTATGATTCCCAGCAGAAGGTTACGGCGGTCTGTATTGTAGCCGCTTAGTTGAGGATAGCTCAGCAGCAGTATTAAAACAATACCACAGAGCCAGATGAACTGCGTGGTGTGTTCTTTCAGTATCCATCTTTTCCAGCTGAACTGCATGCTGCCCAGGGTCTTCCCAATTCCTGCAAGCCGGGGCCACCAGCGGTTAACTTTTTTGCAATACTCATCAAAACCACGGCCGAATTTCCCCCGCAGAAAATTTTCTTCTGCCAGCACAATGGCCTGGTAGATGAACAGAAAGACAGGAATCATCACCGCCACATAGAATAAGGAGTTAGCAAGTATACCTACTCCCAGCAGCATCAGTATGTTGCCCACATATAAAGGATTGCGGCAATGATTAAAAATACCGTCGGTTACCAATCCCTCAGCATAGGGTTTACCTTCTTTACCTCCGCGAACGATATAGGCAAGCCCGATGGTCAGCCCCCGGGTCAATTGCCCCAGGCAGGTGGTGAACAAGCCGATTGCTACCGGCCAGATATAATAACTGCTGCCGAACTGACCGGAAGAAAACAGCGGCCAGGAAGGAATTAACAAGGCGGCATAAAAGAGAATGAATATCCAGTTGCGGTACCTGAAAAAGAAATTGCCGATTTTAATCATGTGCCGGAAAGATAAATTCCAAAATACAAGAAACAAGTACCAAATAAATCACAAATCAAAAAAAAGATTAAAAATATTCCTGAATAACAGAGGCAGTCTTTCTGGATTTAATATTTGGAACTTTTTTGTTTCTTGGTATTTGCTTTTTGAGAGTTTACAATATTATTTTTTTGTAGCAACCAGCCCTGCGAAATTATACCATTTAAAAAAAACCTCGCAGTGATGGAAGCCCTGGTCCCGCAGGAGGGTGATATTCTCACTGAGTTTATACGGTACCAGCACATTTTCCAAGGCTTCCCTTTTTTGGGAAATTTCCAGCTCGCTGTAATTGTTGCGGCGCTTATAATTGTAATAGTAATCAATAAAGTCACGGTTGAACTGACTCTCTTCAGCCAGAATTTTTTCTACCAATATCAGTACGCCGCCCGGATTCAGCCCGTCAAAAATGTTTTTTAGCACCTGCTCCCGGTAAATGGGACGGACAAACTGCAGCGTAAGGCACAACACTACTACAGACGCATTTTCGATGCGGATACCCTTTGACAGGTCGGCGCAGCGCAGTTCATAAGGCCTTGAGCAACCAAGTTCCATCAGTTTGGATTTGCATTTATCCAGCATCTCCTGCGAATCGTCCACTCCGATAAAACGGATATTGGGGTCCACCATCGTATCCATACCAATCAGGGTGGTGCCGGTGGAGCAGCCCAGATCGTATACAAAACTGCCCTCAGCCGCATGGTTAGCTGCCAGTTCAGCCATCATCCGCTGTATCTCGGCGTAAAAGGGAACAGAGCGGTTCACCATATCATCAAACACATTGGCTACATTGGCGCCGAACTTAAAATCACCGGGTTTTTCAATCTCTTCCCGGAATACTTCATCTTTGCCCATACTAAAAGAATAAGTGCCGCAAAGTAACACATTTTACTTCGTGCCGAACCACCCGGCCTTTAACAACGAATCAGCATAATGAAAAAAATGTACCACCTGGGCAACTGCACTACCTGCCAGGCCATTATTAAGAAAACCGGGGCGGATACGGCCGCCCTTGATATGCAGGATATAAAATTTGATAAAATTACCCCGGCACAACTGGAGGAATCCGATAGCTATCGGATGAAAAAGATGGCCGGCAGTTATGAAGCGCTTTTCAGCTGCCGGGCATTGAAGGATAAAGAGCTGGGTTTAAAAGATAAAAAACTGGAAGAAAAGGATTACCGGAAGTTAATACTGGAAGAAAATACTTTTTTAAAAAGGCTTGTTACCATACCGGGTAATAAAATTTTTATCGGCAACGATAAGAAAACCGCGGCAGCACTGAAGGATGTCCTTAAAAAGTAAAGACAGTTTTTAATTTTTGTTTAATAATAATTAACCCCCGGTTGAAGCAGGGTTACCGGTTGCAGTACTTTTGCCCATTTTTTTGACTTTTATAAGCTGTAATACGAGATGAATAAGGCTTCCCCAAACGCTAAGAACTATACTATAAGCTATTATCAACAGCCAGCCCGGAGTTCTGAACCGGGTGGACCACAGAGTTCTTTTATCAAAGAAATGATTATCCGCTTTTTGCGGCACACCCCATCAGGCCCAGCAGCCCCCATACTTTTAACCAGTAATTAAAATGACTACTGATGTTGTTGACGGAAAAATCAGGATAAAGTGTTCTTACCTGCAGCCCAAAGTAAAGCACTGCGCAAAGTGCATAACCTAATGGTAACAGCCGGATTAGTCTTTGCCCAAAAAAATTATTCCCCTTTTTTGTTCCCCCCAATACATGAACCACAGCATATAAAAGCGGGTATGCCAAAAGAAGCCCATCACTTCAAGCCGGCTCAGGTATGAAAAAAAATTGTTGTCCATGATGCCGTATAAAAAAGGCAGATGAACCCCGGCTTACCGGTCAATGTATTTCTTCAAACACCCCGGTTTCCTTATTCTTCCGCACATTATCCCAGTTAAAATAACGTCCGTTCATGGCCACATATACACCATCTGGCAGGGTTTGTGCAAAAGCAAGGGCGCTGCCCAGGTTAAACAACCCGTCGGAACTGCCAAACTTAATCGGTATCATCGCCCCGGTAAGCACAATGGTTTTGTGATGTACTTTTTCGGCCAGCACCCTTGCTGTTTCAGCGATCGTATCCGTACCATGGGTTACTACAATCTGTGTTTCATCACAGCTATGGCACTGGTGTGCAATGAGCGACCTGTCGCCATCTGTCATTTCCAGGCTGTCAATCATCATCAGCGTCCGTATCTCTACAGGTACTTTGCAGCGGCCTTTCTCCAGCAATTCCAGCATATGTGTGTCTTTAAAAAAAAGCCGGCCGGTTATTTCATTATATTCCTTATCAAATGTGCCACCGGTGATGAAAATGCGGACTGCCATAAAAACTGATTGAACTGTGAAGATAAAGAATCAAAAATTCGGCAGAAGTATCTTTAATCGTTATGGCCTGGCCAACAGACGGCTTTAATCGGAAAAATTAGCAACCCGCCCAAGGCCATCCGCAAGTTTATGACACAGCAGCTGCCCGGCGGCGCCTAGAAAGAAACCGGTTTTTATGAACGGATGTACCTGTACCAGAGTTATACCTGGTATGCTTTTATCCGGCAGGATTTTTTACAGTATTACCGTTATGCAAAAAAACTGGTGAGCCTGTTTGATGAATTCCCGTTGATGAAAAGGGCAGAAACAAGTCATCACATCAGGGCCATGCATTACCTGCTGAATGCCCATTTTGACCTGCACAACCACCGGGCTTTTGAAAAAACGCTGACGCAGTTTGAAGAGCTGGCGCAAACAAGCCGGGTAATGGATCATGATAGCTTCCGCATGCAGGCTTTTATTTACCTGAGCCAGGCCCGCATCAACCGGCATTTATGCAGGGCACCTTTAAAGAGGGACTTGGCATTATCCCCGCCATTAAAAAGGAACTGAAGGGATATGATCTTTTTCTCGACCGTCACCGGGTGCTGGTGCTCAACTACAAGTTTGCCATGCTGTACTTCGGCAGCGGCGACTATAGTACATCCATTGATTACCTGCAGAAAATCATTAACGACAATACGAACCTGCGGTACGACCTGCAGTGTTATGCCCGCCTGCTGCACCTGATGGCCATTATGAGCTGGGCAATGATATGCTGATGGAATCACTCAGCAAATCCGTTTACCGCTTCATGGCTAAAATGAAAAACCTGACAGCGATAGAAGAAGCGATCTTTAAGTTTTTACGGCAGACAATGCCGCTTTCGCCACGGCAGTTAAAACCGGAATTTGAAAAGTTGCTTGCTACCATTAAACACCTGGAGAAAGACCGCTTCCAGACAAGATCGTTTGCGTACATTGATATTATTTCCTGGGGGGAAGGCAGGGTGTACAACAAGCGTATGGAAGAAATAATCCATGATAAGTTTTTGCAAAGCAAGCACCGGTAGAATATGCAAAGACGTATAATTATCTTTTATTAATTTTCAGAAATGAAAAAAACATTTTTTTGTTTCCTTTTAGTTCTGTTGTTAACAGAGCTGACTACCTCAGCCCAAATCAACCCCTCCAACATCACCATTGCCCGTGACAGCTTCGGCATCCCCCATGTATTTGCCCCCACCGACCCTGAAGTGGCTTACGGCATTGCGTGGGCACATGCAGAAGATGATTTTGAAACCCTGCAACTGGTAGTACTGAGAGGGAAAACAAAACTCGGAACTGCTTTGGGCCGTAAAGGCGCAGAGGGAGATTATGTCATCCAGCTGTTGGGCTGCCGGCAAACGGTGGAGGAACAGTGGAACACCCTGAGCCCAGATTTCATCGCATTGATTAAAGGTTATGTGGCCGGACTGAATGCGTATGCCAATTCCCATCCCGCAGAGGTGAAATACAAACAGGCTTTCCCTTTTGATGAAAAAGATTATATGACGGCAGTTGTTTTCTCCATCAGTCTTTTTTGCGGTGTGGATGATGTGCTGCCGCAGATTATCGGAGGTAAAGTGGCCACCATCCCGGGTTTTAATCCGCAGGGCTCCAATGCTTTTGCCATGAACTCGCTGAAAACAACCACCGGAGAAAGTTTTCTTGCCATCAATGCACACCAGCCCAATACAGGGCCGGTGGCATTTTATGAAGCCCATTTGCAAAGTGAACAGGGATGGAACATGCTGGGCGGCCTTTTTCCCGGCGGTTGCCTCATCTTTCACGGAACCAATGAAAATCTCGGATGGGCGCATACTATCAATTACCAGGATAAAATAGATGTGTACCAGTTAGAGATAAATCCGGCCAATAAAAACCAGTACCGGTTCGATGGTGAATGGCTTTCCCTGGAAGAAAGAAAAGCAAAACTGAAAGTGAAAGGCATCCCTGTTACTGTGGGTAAAAAATTCTGGTGGAGCAAATACGGCCCCACATTGAAAACTGCCAAAGGCGTATTTGCCATAAGAGTTCCCGCCCTGATGGACATAAGGGCGCTGGAGCAGTGCTACCGGATGAACAAGGCAAGGAACTTCACTGAATTTTACAATGCACTCCGCCCCCTGCACCTGCCCATGTTCAATATTACCTATGCAGACAGGTATGATACCATCTTTTACATCAGCAACGGGAAAATGCCCCGCCGCAATCCCGATCCGAAATATAACTGGAAAAGCACTTTACCCGGAAACACCTCCGCTACGTTGTGGACGGAGTTTAAATCAATTACAGAATTACCGCAATACATCAATCCTCCTTCGGGCTATTTGTTTAATACGAATCACTCTCCTTTTCTGGCTACCGATCCAACAAACAATCTTGATAAAAACAAGTTTGACATTACTGACGGTTGGGAAACCTATCATAATAACCGAAGCCAGCGGGTTACAGAATTGATTAATGGAGATAAAACAGATTATAACCGGTTTAAACAAATTAAGTTTGATCAGCAATTGCCGCAGCAACTAAAATACACTTATGGTATTGACAGTATGCTGAATGTAAATGCCGGTGATATAACGCAACTGAAAGATATTATTACCACTTTTCAAACCTGGGACAAAAAAGCAACTGCCGGCAGTAAAGGCGCTGCTGTGTTCTTGCTTACTTATTATTACCTGGCCAATAAGTTCAAGGGGGTTCCAGGCAGGCAAATTACAAAAACAGAAGCGGTGGAAACGTACCAATATGTATATAATTATATGATAAAGCATTTTGGAAAAACCGATTTAACGCTGGGTGATGTGCAAAAACTGGTGAGGGGAGATGATGCCAGACCAGCCTGGGGTTTTCCGGATGTATTGACACCCTCTTTTTCGGAACCCTACATCAATGGCATGCGCAAAGTAACCGGCGGGGATGCTTATATCTGTTTTGTTCGCTATCCTAAAGACGGCAGCCTGCCGGTAATTGAATCGGTAAACACATTTGGCGCATCGATGCACCCTTCTTCACCGCATTTTAAAGACCAGATGGCAATGTTCCAGGCACAGCAAACAAAGCCGATGACACTGGATAAGGCTGAAGTGCTGAGTAAGGCAAAAAAAATATACAGCCCCAGATAATGGAATCTCCATCCCCTCCGGGGAGGGGCAGTAGCATTTTGCCATAAGGGAATGTTCGAAAGGGGTGGGCCAAACAGCCCGAACTTCCAGTAACTTGCAACCCTTATGATTGATTATTTACAGGGATTAAATGCGCAGCAGCGGGAAGCAGTAGTGTATGTTGATGGTCCCATCATGATTGTGGCCGGTGCCGGCAGTGGTAAAACCAAAGTACTTACCACCCGGGTTATTCACCTGATGGCTAACGGGGTAGATGCCTTTAATATACTGGCCCTCACATTTACCAACAAGGCCGCAAAGGAAATGAAGGAAAGGGTGGAAAAAATTTTAGGCAACGGTGAAGCCAGGAATTTATACATCGGCACTTTTCACTCGGTGTTTGCCAGAATACTCCGGTTTGAAGCAGATAAGATTGGTTACCCCCGCCACTTCACTATTTACGATACGGATGATGCCAAAAGTGTGGTGAAGACCGTTATCTACGAACTGAACCTGGACGATAAGCATTATAAACCCAACATCGTTTACAACCGTATTTCGGCTGCGAAGAATGCACTGGTAGGACCGGCAGAATACCGGAATGATTATGCCATACAACAGGAAGATATGCGGGCCAACCGCCCGGCCATCGGTCAGATTTATGAAGCTTATGTAAGGCGCTGTTTTAAAAACGGTGCGATGGATTTTGACGATCTGCTGCTTAAATTCTATGAGCTGCTGAAAAATGTACCGGAGGCATTGGCCAAATACCAGCGAAAGTTCAGGTACATATTAATTGATGAGTACCAGGATACCAATCCCGCACAGTATGAAATAATAAAGTTGCTGGGCGCCATGCATGAAAATGTATGTGTGGTAGGCGATGATGCACAGAGTATTTACAGTTTCCGCGGGGCCACCATCCAGAATATCCTGCAGTTCAGAAAAGATTATGATGAGGTAAAGATTGTAAAGCTGGAGCAGAACTACCGCAGCACCAAAAGTATCCTGCATGTGGCCAACGAAGTGATAAAGAACAACAAGGGCCAGATTGAAAAAGTGCTTTTCACTGAAAACAGGGAAGGAGAAAAAATAAAGCTGGTACGGACAATGACGGATAATGATGAAGGAAAATTTGTTGCCGACAGCATACAGGAACAAAAGCTCCGCAATCACTACAGCAATAAAGACTGTGCCATTTTGTACCGAACCAATGCACAAAGCCGTGCTTTTGAAGAAGCGCTCAGAAGAATGGGCATTGCTTATACCATCTACGGCGGCATCAGCTTTTACCAGCGAAAGGAAATAAAGGACCTGGTTGCTTATCTGCGATTGGTTGTTAACCCTAAAGATGAAGAAGCTTTAAAGCGCATCATCAATTATCCTGCTCGGGGAATAGGAAAAACAACCATTGACAAGCTGATACTGGCAGCCAATGAAAATAATATCAGCGTATGGGAAGTGCTGGAGAATGCAGCTAAATATGGTTTTAAAGCAGGTACCCTCTCTGCCCTTGATGATTTTGTCATCATGATAAAAAGTTTTGCCAGCATGCTGGCGAAGCAAAATGCTTATGAAGTGGCTTTTCATGTGGGCAAGCAAACAGGACTGGTAAAAGAATTATTCAATGATAAAAGCACCGAAGGAGTGCCGCGCTATGAAAACATACAGGAGTTATTGAACTCTATTAAAGAATGGACTGAAAGCCCGGATACTGAAGAAGGAGAACTGGTAGATAAAAGTTTGGCTTCGTATCTTCAGCAGATAACATTATTAACGGATGCCGATGAAAAGAACCCCGATGCGGATACGGTGAAACTGATGACCATCCACTCGGCAAAAGGGCTTGAGTTCAGTTGTGTTTTCGCCGCCGGGCTGGAAGAAATGCTTTTTCCCAATGCACTTTCCATTAATACAAGAGAGGAATTAGAAGAAGAAAGAAGGTTGTTTTATGTGGTGATCACCAGAGCGAAAGAAAGACTGTGGGTCACTTATGCCAATGCCCGGTACCGGTTTGGCCAGCTGGTGCAAAATGATCCGAGCCGGTTTATAGAAGAGATACCGGAACAATATTTGGACCGAAGTTTTGCAGGCGGAGGAACCGGAAACCAGGGTAGTAGTAAATGGGGAGGGGCGAGTGGGTTCAACCGGATGAAGGGTTGGGGCAACTCGTTTTATGGAGATGTTCAGGAGGAAGAAAAAAAATATAACCCCGCATCCGGGAAAAAACAAGGCCCCTTTTACCTGCAGCCTAAAACCACTCATCCAAAAGCAGTAGAACATACCCCTTCAGCTGATTTTGTGGCAAGCGATACATCTAATTTACAAACAGGGCAAAAAGTAGAACATCAAAAATTCGGTTTTGGCGAAGTGATTAAAATGGAGGGGGCCGCTCACAATCCCATCGCCACTGTAAATTTTGAGCACAATGGGGAGAAAAAGATTATGCTGAATTATGCCAAGCTGAGGATTATAGAATAAGTGAATTAACAAAATACTTTAAAGAGCAGTTTTATTTTTGTTCAGCAGGCCTTTACCTGCCCCCGCTATATGCCATCCCGCCGCCGGAAAAAGCTGTTAAAACGAATTGTTTTCATGACTGTTGCTGCTATTGCAGCAGTGGTTGGTATCTGGATCCTGCCCCAAAAATTAGCTTACCGTAAAGCTAAGTTTACCCGATACCCCGAATTTGGCATCAGCATCCCCGAAAATTATTCCATTCATGGTATTGATGTTTCCAAATACCAGAGCACCATTGCCTGGGATGAGGTAAAAGCGATGAAAGTGAAAAATATCCGGTTGGGCTTTGCATTCATCAAGGCGACAGAGGGTATTGGGAATACAGATCCCCGCTTTAAACGCAACTGGAAGAAGTTAAAAGAAACAGGAATCTGCCGGGGGGCTTATCATTTCTTTATTGCCTCCAAAGACGGTAAGATGCAGGCGGAAAATTTTATTGATAAAGTGGAACTCGAACCCGGCGACCTGCCACCGGTACTGGATATAGAACAACTGAACGGCACCGGTTCAGCCCAACTGCGTAAAGAAGCCAAACGTTGGCTTGAGACTGCAGAAGCCTACTACGGGGTGAAGCCCATCATCTACACCAACGTAGATTTTTACAACCGCCATCTCGGAAGTGAATTTGACGGCTACCCTCTATGGGTGGCACATTATTACCAGCCGGAGCAGCCCCGCATCAGCCGGGGCTGGATTTTCTGGCAGCACAGCGACCAGGGAAGGGTGAACGGAATTTCCCATGCGGTGGATTTTAATGTGTTTAACGGCGATTCTATGAATTTTAAATTGCTGCTCGTTCGTTAAGCTGTGCAGGTTTTGGCAGCATAATGACCTACCTTGTGCCCCTGAACTGTCAGGTATGGAAAGGGGCTGGGACCCTGAAGTAAAAAAATACCTCCGAAAAGTGATTGGATCACTTTCCTTTGGCCTGCTGTGGCTGATGGCGGGAGTAACCGGCGGCATCTATTATGAACTGGGCTATAACCATGGTCAGCCGGCCATCTTTACTATTCTGTTTTATGCAGGGATGGTAATAACCCTGCTTTTACTGATACGCTATTTATATAGGACATGGAAAAAAAGCTAACAGTCAGCTGCTGTGATCGGCGACAATGACCCAGCGGCCGTTTATTTTCTCCATCAGCAGATTATAATGGCCGCTTACATCCCCTATGCTTCGCTTCAGGTACCATTTTCCCACAATAAAATAATATTTTTTTGACAAACGCTTCACCTTGATATTGGTAGTGGTCAACTTGCCCATAGCGGCAGTATCGGGATAACCTTTTTTATAATTGTTCAGGGTATTCATCCAGCCATATGTAACCCCGCTTTTGCCCACAAACATCAGCGAGTCACTTTCCCAGTAGCCTTTCATAAAACTTTCAATATCGCCTCGGTTCCACGCATTGTTTTGTTCTTCCAATAACCGGACTATGGCGGCCTCATCCCCGCTTGCCGGACGGGCTGGTTTTGACTGGGCAGCAAGATTTGCCGAAATAAAGAATGAAAGAACAGCAAAAAGTCTTTTCATAACAAGCAATTTATGCCGGTAAGTTAAGCAGGATGATGGATGTTTCTTTTTTTGAAGAAGGTTAAGTTTATGAAAGTAGTTATTTACCCGAGCCCCTTCAGGGAACAGCGGGCTAATGATTGCAATCATCGGCATGGGCATGATTGTGCAACCGGCAGGAGCGGTAGTTTGATATATGTGCTGTAATGATGAGCATAACACCCGGGATCAGTAACCACAACTGGTGTTCATGAAATACCTGTTTAAATACCAGCAGCGAAAATCCTGCAGCAAAGATCAAAAAAGGGGCAGGGCTGTGATGGTGCCGCCTGTACCCATGGAAAAATGACCAGGCCCCGATGCAGAAGGCGAGGACTATCATACCCACTTCAAAGGCAATATTGTTTATAATATTAATGCCAAATAATGGCAGGCTGCTTAAAAAAAGCGGCAGAAGGGCGCAATGGATGGCGCAGGCCAGCGAAGCCCCTATTCCCAAGGCATCCCAGTTGATATGCAGTTTCATAAAAAGAGGTCAAAAATATTAAAAAGCAACATTGTTGCAAAATCAAAAACCAGCGGATGTTAACTTTGCCCGATAACTGAATACAATGTCAAAGAAAGGCTGGATTTATACAGGTTTTTTTACAGTGCTGGTTCTGGTATTCTATTTCGTTCTCACTAAATTGATTCCCGGCTTTGATAAAAAAAAGGTGGCGCCTGTCAATTCCGTAAAATCTTTTTCATTTACCAACCAGGATGGCCTGCCGGTAACAGACCGGGATATGGCGGGTAAAGTATATGTGGCAGAATACTTTTTTACCACCTGCAAAGGCATTTGCCCTAAAATGAATAATAATATGCGGCTGGTATACGAAGCTTTAAAGAATGAAAAAGATTTTCTCATTCTTTCACATACCTGCGATCCGGTGACAGACTCAGTGGCCCAGATAAAGAAATATGCCGATTCAATGAATGTGGATACAAGGAAATGGGTTTTCCTCACAGGCAGAAAAGACAGCTTATACAATATGGCCAGAGCAAGTTATACGATTGATGACCCGGCCAATAACCTGAAAAGCATAGATGATGATTTTCTGCATACCCAATTCTGGGCGCTGGTGGATAAAAGCGGGGATGTTCGTTACATTTATGACGGGCTGAAAGAAAGCGAGGTTCAAACACTGATTAAAAAGGCAAAGAAATTGCTAAAAGAGGATTTTGAAAACATCATTAAAAGAGAAGCTAACTAAATATGGATACAGGTACAAACACCGAAGCAGCTATAGCCAGAACCCTGAAGAAAAACAACCTGAGCATTACTGAAAGCAGGAAAAAAATCTTACAGCTTTTCCTCGAACAAACAGGCGCCCTTGCCCATGGCGATATCGAAAAGAAGGCTGGGGAAAAATTTGACCGGGTAACTGTTTACCGAACCCTTCAAACCTTTGTTGAGAAAGGCATCATACATACTATTCCTACAGCAGATAATTCCATCCGTTATGCGCTTTGCAAGGATGCATGTTCAGATGGCCACCACCACGACCATCATGTACATTTTGTTTGCACCAATTGTAAAAAGACGTATTGCCTGGATGATGTGGTTACCCCCGAAATAAAATTACCCAAAGACTATACTGCTGAACAGGTAGAGGTTGTTGTGGAAGGGCTTTGCAGGGATTGCCGGTAGGATTTTCCGGCTGATAATTATGCAGTCATACTATATTCAGGCAGGGTTCCTCAACTGGAGCTACAAAACCCCGAAAAAACAAAGCCCCGATGTGGAAACACCGGGACTTTTTGGTTAAGGCTCTGATTAGTAGCTACTTTATACTACGAAGGTGTAACGTAGTAAGTATTTTGAAGTATATTTAAATACTTGTTGTTTCTGAATCAAAAATAGGGACTCGCCGTGCATACTTCCAAATTTGAGGCATCCCACTTTTGGGGTATTTTAGTTAAGACATTCCAGTTCTCTTTTAACAAATAACATCAGCTGTTTTATATATACCGGAGAGAAATCAAATTGTAAACCAGCGTTTTTAAACAACTCTGGCAGGGTTTTAGTCCCCCCTTTTTCCAAAGTTGTTATAAACTTATTAATTGCATTTGCGGGGTTTTGCCTGTACTGTTGCCATAACCCAATGGCTCCCAACTGAGCGATGCCATATTCAATATAATAGAACGGTACCTCATACAGGTGCAGCTGTCGTTGCCAGCCAAAACGGCGGTATTCATCCAGTCCGCTGAAATCAATAACCGGAGAAGTAAATTCATCCATAATTATCATCCACTGTGATGTTCTTTCTTCTTCTGTATGGCCGGGATTTTCATATCCCCAATGCTGGAATTTATCAATTGCAGCTATCCATGGGAATATGGTAATCACTCTTTCCAGTTGTTGCTCCTTGGCTCTTTTTAACTCTTCTGCATTTTCAAAAAACACCTCCCAGTGATTCATACTGAAAAGCTCCATGGCCATACTGGCCACTTCAGCTATTTCAGTGGGATATTCTTTAAAACCGTTGAGTTCAAGGTGATGGGCCAGAAAAGAATGAATGGCGTGGCCCCCTTCATGTACCATCGTTGTTACATCGTCCAGGGTTCCGGCAGCATTCATAAAAATAAAGGGGGCACCGCTTTCGGCCAGCGGACAGTTATATCCGCCCGGCGCTTTCCCTTTACGGCTTTCCAGATCCAGATGGCCCATAGCTTTCATCCTGCGCAGGCAATCTGCAAAAAAGGGCTTCAGTCTTTCCAAACATTCAATGGTTTTTTGTGTCAGTTCCTCACCTGTTTTAAAAGGGCGAAGCGGTTGTGTACCGGCAGGTTCGGCCTCCACATCCCACGGACGCAGCTCATCAAGCCCCAGTTTTTTCTTTTTGATTTCATAGATCTGATTTACCAGTGGCATCACATGCTGCTTTACCGCTTCGTGAAATTGATAGCAGTCTTCTTTGGTATAATCAAACCGGCCCAGTTCTTTAAAACGGAAATCACGGTAATTGGCAAAACCGGCATTCAAAGCCACCAGGTTGCGTTTTTGTACCAAAGCGGTAAACAGATCATTCAACTGTTTTTTATCCTGCAGCCTCCGGCTGTTGATTTTGTGATACACTTCTTCCCTCAGTTTCCTGTCCGGGTCCTCAAGGAATTTTGCCGCCTGTTGTAAAGTATATTCCTGACCGCTAACTTCTACTGTCATTTTTCCGGAAATAACACCAAATTGCTGCTGCAGCACATTCAGCTCTGCCTGCAGGGGGATGTTTTCTTCCCGGAACAGGTCAATGTTCTTTTTAACAGTTCTCAGGTAGGTAAAATATTTTTCCCTGTCAAGCTCTTTTGTAAAAGGGCATTCCATCAGCTTTTTATTCAGCCTGTCGGAATAAGGCTGAATTTTCGGCTGTATTTCCATCATGAAGAATGTAAAAGCCTGCTCCAGCTCTTTGTTTTCAGTGTCACAGGTCATTTTTATCTGGCGCCAGCAGGCATCTTCGCTTACAGCGGCTTCCAGCTCACTGGCGTCTTTCATCCATTGTTCAAGCACTGCGGCAGATGTAATACTTCTTTCTTCCAGATCTTTAAAAAAAGGCTCCAGGCCTTTCCAGTCGGTAATTGTAAAATCTTTTGGCAAAAATTTCCTGGGCAGTTTTTCTATTTCGGCGCTGTAATTCTTCATAAAATAATTTGATAACAAGATAATGTGCCAATGAGGTATCTTGGGGGCAGGGCTCATTAGCACATTATTAAATTTGCTGATAGCTGATTATTCTTTTTTCTTCCTTCCTGTTGTTTTCTTTTTTGGTTCAGCAGCTTCTGCTTTCTTTTTAACATCTGATTTTTTTGGAGGTTGGTCTTCAGCCTGCTCAATCACCGGTTCTGCCGTCATAGGTTCTTCCTGTTCCGGTTCTTCGGTCAGTTTTATTTCAACATTATTCTTCTTAAGTATCTCAAACCATTTCACCATTTTTTTCATATCGCTGGCATACACCCTTTCAAAATCCATATCGGGATACACTTTCTCAAAATATTTTTTTACTGCAGCGGAATCCTTTTCATCGGGTAATTTCAGTCCCACCTTATCCATGGCTTTCAGCACTTCCGCAAGGTTTACATTTTCCCGTATAGTATAAATCTCAATACTTTCAAGGTGAGTAAAGCTATGAATCCGGCCGGATACAAACCGGGTGGATGTATCTTCAAGCGACCGGACAATAGCCCCGTCGGTTTTGCTGTTTATCAGTTCAAACAATCCCGGCAACCCGGTTACGGCAACAAGTTTACTGTATTCCATAAAGTCAAAATTAATTCAGGGAGTGCAAGATACTTGAGTTCTGCCAAAACGGGCAGTTCAAAAAAAATCTGTAACCGGCCGAACGAATTTTTGTCTGTTGACGTCATAAGTCTTATGATCCTTTAAACAATCATAAAAACAGACAATGAAAAAACTCGGTTTAGCAGTAATAACCCTATTTAACCTGGCTGTTATTACTTCAGCCCAGCCCGGAAGCGGCGGATTTCAGCGACGGACACCTGAAGAAAAGGCGGCAGCCATTCATCATAAGCTTGACAGCGCTTTTAAGCTCGATGCCTCTAAACTTGCCATGCTCGACACGGCGCTTACAGCGCTTTATAGAGCCCAGGATGCCAAACGGCAGGAACTGATGGCGGGGGGCAATTTCGACAGGGAAAAGATACAGGAGGAAATGAAAAAATTTTCTGAAGCCCAGAATGAAATTCTGAAAGCCGTACTCACCAGGGATGAATATGAGATATGGAAAGAAAAGATTGCACCTTCCATGCGTCCGCAAAGACCTCCTGGTGGCGGCGGCCCTCCTCCGGGCGCAGGCAGTAATAAATAGCGGCAGCCCAGTTAATAATAAAAAGCCGTTCTGATAAAAACAGGGCGGCTTTTTTTAATTTGTTAGCCGGTTAATTTATTTGACAGGCGGACTGAAAGAATACCTTGGTTTTCTGTCTTGCAATAATAAACGGACTGTAATGAGACATATTATTTTCGTAAGCAGCGCCTTGCTGTTCTTTTTTTCCGCAATGTCCCAGAAGCCCTGCGGCAAACCCGAATTTCGTCAATTTGATTTTTGAATTGGAGAATGGGAGGCTTTCGGACCTAAAGGAAACAAAGCCGGCGACAGTAAAATCAGTATCATACTTGACAGTTGTGTAATACTGGAGGGATGGATCAGCGCCAATGCACAGCAGGGATTGATTTATACCGGCAAAAGTTTTAATAGTTACAATGCCGCCACTTAGCAATGGCAACAGACATGGACGGACAATACCGGATTACCTGAATGCAAGAGGCGCACATGGATTTACATTACTGCACCATGCACAAAAAGGCGGCGATGATGCAAAGGAATTGCTGGAATTTCTGCAATCAAAAGGATTAAAAGAAACAAAAACCAAACTCTTAAATATGAAATCAATTTTTTTTGCCGCTGCAACAGCTTTCCTTTTTTCCTGCAATAATCACGAAACCGGAAACAAGACCGCTGAAGTAAAGTTTGATTTGGAACCTGTGAAAAACACATTTTTGAAATGAATAAAACCTATGGCGCCCGGTTTGTTCAGAAAAACCTCTGGCATAGCTGCGGTATTTTTTCTGTGGATGATTTACTGAAAGGGGAAAGTCAGAAAAGCATCGGATTATTCCGGAATCTTGTAACATCTTTCAAGGAAATCGGGCCTGTTACCCTTCACCCTGCAAAAACAAGGGTGGCATTGATGGTGCAGGTTCGCTTTGCCAGTATTAACCGGCTTGGTAAGGATTTTATCAACGGGCACCTGTGGTTGAGGAAAAAACCTGGTAGCAAAAAATTTTACCGCATTGATGTCCTTTCCCGAAATGATTTTATCTGCCACTTTAAAATGGAAGAAGAAGGCTTTATTGACATGGAGTTCAGAAAGTATATGAAACAGGCTTATGAAAACGGTAAAAGGCCTCTGAAATCTTAATGCGCCTCCAGCCAGTTTTTCCCTTCGCCGCATTCAGCTATCACCGGTACTTTGTTGGGTAGCGGCATGGCATTCTGCATACACTCAATAATTAAAGGCTTCAGTTCTTTCGCTTCTCCTTTCACAGCATCAAACACCAGCTCATCATGCACCTGCAGGATCATCTTGCTCTGCATTTTTTCTTTCTTCATGGCAGCATGCACTTTTTGCATGGCCAGTTTTATCATATCTGCGGCAGTGCCCTGTATGGGAGAGTTGATGGCATTTCGTTCGGCAAACCCACGAACGGTGAAGTTGGCCGAGTTAATGTCCCGCAACCATCTTTTTCGCCCCATAATAGTTTGCACATAACCATGTTCCCGGGCAAAGTTGATCGTATCGTCCATATACTTCTGTATGCGGGAGAATTCTTTTTTATAATTATCAATGATTTGTTTGGCTTCAGTTCTTGAAATACCTAAATTATCAGCAAGGCCAAATGCGCCCTGCCCGTAAATGATTCCAAAGTTTACACTCTTGGCTTTGTAGCGCATTTCTTTGGTTACATCTTGTTCTGCCACATTATATACTCTTGATGCAGTGGCAGTATGTATATCTGTGCCGTCTTTAAAAGCTTTGCACATATTCTTGTCCCCACTTATGGCAGCAACAATACGCAATTCAATTTGAGAATAATCAGCAGAAAGTAATATATGCTTATTATCTCTTGGAATAAATGCTTTACGGATTTCTTTTCCCCTTTCTGTTCTTACCGGGATATTCTGCAGGTTGGGATTGTTACTTGCAAGCCTTCCCGTTACGGCTACCGCCTGTCCGTATGTAGTATGTACCCTGCCGGTTTTTTTATTTACCAGCAATGGCAAAGAATCAACATAAGTTGATTTAAGCTTGGTTAGTTCCCGGAAAGCAAGAATGTCATCCACAATCGGGTTGCCTTTGGCGGCCAGCTTCAGCAGCACGTCTTCGCCGGTCTGGTATTGTCCCGTCTTTGTTTTTTTGGCTGAAGGGTCAAGCTTTAATTTATCAAACAAAACTTCGCCTAATTGTTTGGGTGATGCAAGGTTGAAGCGGACCCCAGCCTGTTTGTAAACACTTTCTTCTGCTTTCTTAGCATCTTTTTCCAGTTCTTTTGAATAATCTTTCAAAAACGCTTCATCAATCATCACCCCTTCATATTCCATATCGGTCAGCACTTTCACCAGCGGATTCTCCACATCATAAAAAACCTTCTCTACTTCTTTCTTCTTCAGCATCGGGAGAAAAACATTCTTCAGCTGCAGGGTTATGTCTGCATCTTCCCCGGCATATTCTTTGATTTTTCCCAGTTCCACATCCCGCATATTGCCCTGGTTCTTTCCGTTTTTCCCAATTAACTCTTCAATATGCACCGGCTCATAGCCCAGATATTTTGCACTTAAATCATCCATACCTCTTTTACCATCGGGCTCGATTACGTAATGCGCCAGCATGGTATCAAATAAATTACCGGCTATTTCAATGCCATACCATTTCAGCACCAGCATATCATATTTGATATTCTGGCCCACCCAGGTTTTCTTTTTATCAGCAAACAGGGGTTCAAACTGTGCCAGTATCTCTTTTGTTTTTTTTTGGTCAGAAGGGCAGGGAATATAGTAGGCTTCACCCGGCTTGATGGAAAAGCTGAAACCCACCAGCTCCGCATCATTCGCATCAATTCCGGTTGTTTCCGTATCAAAACATATTTCATCCTGCTTTTTCAGTTCAGTAACTAGTTTCTTTATGGCAGCATCCGCAGTTACCGCTTCGTATTTGTGAGGAGTGTTATTAATGTTTTTATCAACTCTTAAGCCGGCTTCCGCACTGTCAGAGTCTTCCAAAACCCCTCCTTCGGAGGAGCCGGGAGAAGCGGCCTTCGGCTCTTCAATGATATTCCCGAACAAATCTGTCTGCAGTCCCCGGGGCTGTTCTTTTTTTATAAACTCATTATTTGTTGCAGCAATTGAAAAATCTTCGCCCAGTAATCTTTTACCCAATGTTTTAAATTCCAGCTCGGCAAAAACCTGTTTCAGCTTTTCTTTATCCCATTCTTTTACCTTAAAATCTTCTACATGAAACTCAACCGGGGCATTGGTCATTATCGTTGCTAATTTTTTTGAAAGAATGGCCATCTCTTTTCCTTTCTTCACTTTTTCGCCCATTGCCCCTTTAATATTATCCGCATTTTTTAATGTGTTCTCCAGTGAACCATACTCCGCTAAAAACTTTGCTGCAGTTTTTTCACCCACACCGGGTATACCGGGTATATTATCAACCGAATCACCCATCATACCCAGCATATCAATAACCTGGTCAACACTTTTGATATTCCACTTTGTACATACTTCCTCGGGGCCCATTATTTCCACATCATTTCCCTGGTAAGCCGGTTTATATATTTTTATTTTTTTGGAGACCAACTGGCCATAATCTTTATCCGGCGTAACCATAAAAACTTCGTATCCTTTTTTTTCCGCCTGCTTCGCCAATGTGCCAATCACATCATCGGCTTCATAGCCATCCACCGCCATGATGGGGATATTAAAACCCGCAATGATTTTTTGAATATCCGGTACCGCTGCGGAAATATCTTCCGGTGTTTCCTGCCGGTTGGCCTTGTAGTCCTCGAAATCGGTGTGACGTTCAGTCGGTGCTGCCGTATCAAAACAAACAGCCATATGGGTTGGCTTTTGTTTGTTCAGCAACTCAACTAAAGTGTTGGTAAAACCAAATTGTGCGTTGGTGTTTTTGCCTTTCGAAGTAATCCGCGGGTTGCGGATAAGTGCATAATAGGCCCGGAATACGAGGGCAAATGCGTCAAGCAGGAATAGTTTTTTTTCAGCCATGCCTCTAAGATAAAGAAATCAATGTCATGGCTGAAAACACAACAACCCCGGCGAATAGGCCGGGGCGCTGTTATAATTAACGCTGCTTTAATTTAATTGATAGAAAGTTGAACCGTTGCCGTACCACTTTCCTGGTTCTTGGGTTCAGCTTGTAATGCAGCCGCTTCTTTCTTTTTATCAGCCTGAAGGGGGGTATTCTAAACACCGGTACCGCTGAAAGCAGCTGTATTTTGGTGTTGCACAGCTGTATCACCGGCAAAGCTTATCTGGGCTTTGTCTTTATGTATAAAATTCAGATAGAGGGCAAAAAACAGCAGGTTAAACGCAAAGAAGTTGGCGATTTTACGGACACGTCTTTTCATAATACTGGATTTTCTGGTTTTACAAGATTTGGATTTAGTTCTGGTTTTATCCAGCCCAAGATAGAACCCTAAAACAGTAAGTACAAACACCTGAAACCACTTGTTATGGAAATAAGGCATAAATACGCAAAAAAGGCTCGTAAATCTACGAGTTGTTATTTCTTCATGCTCTCCAGTTCCTTCTGCAGCCTGAACATCTCATCCCTCAACCTTGCAGCCTCCATAAAGTCAAGATCTCTTGCTGCCTTCTCCATTTCCTTTTTGATTTTGGCTATTGCTTTTTCCATTTGGGGAATGGTCTTGTATTCTTCCTGTTCCTCCGCCGCTACGGTTACAAGATCCTGTTCGGGTGCAATGGCGTAAGGATTGGCCGGGTCGTATCCCTTAATATCCAGAACCGATGTTTGTGCAAAAACATCTTTGGTTGTTTTGATAATTGTTTTAGGTGTAATTCCGTGTTCAATATTATACGCAATCTGTTTTTCCCTGCGCCGGTTGGTTTCATCAATGGTCTTCTGCATACTTTCGGTCATCTTATCCGCATAAAAAATAACAAGGCCATCCACATTTCTTGCGGCCCGGCCGGCAGTTTGGGTCAGCGATTTTTCATTGCGCAGAAAACCTTCTTTATCGGCATCTAAAATAGCAACAAGAGAAACTTCCGGAAGATCTAACCCTTCACGCAACAGGTTTACCCCAACCAATACATCAATTTTACCCAACCGTAATTCACGGAGTATTTCCACCCGTTCCAGTGTATCCACTTCGCTGTGTATATATTTTGATTTGATGTTGATCTTGTGCAGGTATTTGTCCATTTCTTCCGCCATACGTTTGGTGAGTGTAGTTACCAGCACCCTGTCACCCTTGGTTACCCGTTTGTCTATTTCGTCCAGCAGGTCATCAATCTGGTTTACGGACGGACGAATCTCAATTGGCGGGTCTAATAAGCCTGTGGGCCTCACCACTTGTTCCACCACAACACCGCCGCACTTTTCCAGTTCATAATCATCCGGGGTGGCAGAAACAAAGATCACCTGGTTTTGCAGCGATTCAAATTCATGGAAGTTGAGCGGACGGTTATCCAATGCACTGGGCAAACGAAAACCATAGTCAACCAATATTAATTTTCTGCTCCGGTCGCCGCCATACATACCGCTCACCTGCGGTATGGTCTGGTGGCTTTCATCCACCACCATCAGATAATCTTTCGGAAAATAGTCCAGCAGGCAAAAAGACCTCGTGCCGGGTTTGCGGCGGTCAAAAAACCGGGAATAGTTTTCAATCCCGTTGCAATAACCCAGTTCCCGTATCATTTCAAGATCATAGTTTACCCTTTCGGTCAATCGCTGGGCTTCAATATATTTTTGTTGCGATTTAAAATATTCAGCCTGAGCTGCCACCTCATCCTGTATTTCATATATCACCTGTTGTAAAATATCTTTTGGCGCTACGTATACGTTAGCAGGGAAAATAGCTGCGGTTTCCATCAAACCAATTCTTTTTCCTGTTACTACTTCAATACTTTCAATTTCTTCTATCTCATCACCAAAAAAAGTAATGCGGTAGCCATAATCCACATACGGCAAATTGATATCAACGGTATCTCCCTTTACCCGGAAGGTACCGCGGTTGAATTCAATTGTTGTCCGGTTATATAAAGAGTTGACAAGTGAATGGAGGAAAGCCTGTCTTGAAATGGTTTGTCCTTTATTGATCCGGACAATCCCGTTTTCATAATCGGTGGGGTTACCCATACCATATATACAACTTACGGATGCCACCACTATAATATCCCTTCGGCCACTTAATAAACTTGCTGTAGCCCGCAGCCGAAGTTTGTCCAGTTCATCATTAATACTTAAATCTTTTTCAATGTACACATCGCTGACGGGCAGGTAGGCTTCCGGCTGGTAATAATCGTAATACGAAACAAAATACTCCACTGCATTTTCAGGAAAAAACTGGCGGAACTCGCCATAGAGCTGTGCCACCAGTGTTTTGTTGTGTGTAATTACCAGGGTGGGCCGCTGGGTGTTCTGTATTACATTGGCAATGGTAAAAGTTTTGCCGCTTCCGGTTACACCTAATAGTGTTTGGTATTTTTCTCTGTTCAGCACCCCTTCCGTCAGTTGAAGAATTGCATCCGGCTGATCACCGGCAGGCGGAAAAGGGGTATGAAGATTAAAAGGCATAAAGAACAGGCAATTTACTAAAACAGCCTGTGAAGAACGGGGACAGATAATAAAAAACCGCATCAAATTGTCATGCGGTTCTTATATAAATTTATGAGGGCAAATCAGAATTGTGCTGAAACAGTTATCATTGGCTCTTTCGCTACTTTACCGGCTTCAATCGGCTGCTGGCCCGAAATACCGTAATCTTCCAGCTTGATCTTCAGGTTGGCCACCACGCTTATTTTCCCTCCGGCTACGGTTATGGTGCCGTTTGCTTCACAGGGTTTGCTGACCCCTTTGATGGTCATGGTGCCGATTACTTTTGCTTTGTAAACACCGTCTTTTTGGATCTTTATCTTTTTTACATTATCAATTTTTCCGGTATAGGTGAATTTGGGAAACTGGTCAGAGTTCATCCAGTTAGTTCCGTTAAAGTGTTCTTGCATCTTGGGGTTAGTGAAGTTAAAGTTCTTGACAGAAGCCTCAAACGCCACATCGCCGGTGGTAAAATCAATGGAACCAATCACCGTTTTGTTTTCAGCCTTGGGCAGATTGTCCTTTGGGGTTGTGGCATCAAAAGCCACGGTGGCCGAGGTGGTTGTTTTCCTTGCCTGTGCGGCAGGCAGGTTTTGGGCAAACACAACGACGGTTGCAAATATCAAAGCCAGTACAAGAGATGTTTTTTTCATTGTTGTTTTGTTTTATTTATGGTTGAACGTTTAAATTCAATGGGGGTTGAGTCTAGTATCATGCTGTAGGTGCTGCCGCTGCAGGATCCTTTAACAGATAACTGGTCGCCAGGTTTAATTTCTTTTGCATTGGCATACTCCTGTTTATCAAGCGAAAGATTGATAAAGTGTTTTGACGTATCAACGAACTTGATATTTATTGTTGAATCGGCCTGCGTTTCAACCTGTGCAACATTTCCGGTAACCACCAATATTTTTTCACGGTATTTAGTATTGGCAGCAGTGTCGTTTGCTGCAAACTCAAGAATGAGGTCTGCAGCTGTCACCGTATAATCAGTTTTTTCTTTATCAGTGGGTGTGTGGGTTTCGCTCCAAACTTTTTTGTTAATGATCATAAATCCTGAAAAGGCAAAAAGCGGGCCTGCAATCAGGAATGCAAGCCGTAAAAACCATTTACCGGCTGGCAGCGCTGTTAAAATTAGTCCGGCAGCAAATAGTGCGGATAAATAAGCCGGCAGTTTCAGCATTTGAAAAGCATTGTTACCGACTCCTAAACCAATTAATGTTTTGGTAAAAAGGGAAAAAACGGTAACTAAGGATAATGTTAAAGCTCCTGTAATAAAAGCAGGCCAAATGGTTTTTTTCTTCTGCCACCCCAATAGTGCAGTAACTATTGCCAATACGGGAATCAACCAAAAAGCATAAAATGTAAATTCGATTTGCGGATAGAGGTTACCCAGGTTGAATTTACTTTCAGCAATATGAAAGAATTTACCGGATGGCATGTAATAACCATTTACCAAACTATCTTTCCAGACCACCCAGGGAAGAAAAAAGGCAATGGCCATACCCGCTGCAAAAAAAACATGCAGCCAGCTGGCTTTTTGTATTTGGGCGGTATTATTTCCCATGTTTACTCATAACGGCAGATGAACCGGTAAGGTTGCAACCGGGGAGCAAATGTACAGTGTTTAAACATTGAATTATAGATTATCCTGTATTCTATTTGAAAAGAAAAGGAACCCCGGCATTCTTCAGCAAACTGAAGGGGCCGAGGCTGAAATTATTAACCCAGTTTTAAGTCATTGAAAAAAAGCAGCTTAAATAGCCTGTAGTTCTTTAATTTTTTCCCTGATTTTGGTTTCAATTTCCCTGGCCAGTTCAGGATTATCAACCAATAATTGCTTTACGGCATCACGGCCCTGTCCCAGCTTATCATTGTTATAGCTGTACCAGGATCCGCTTTTTTGTATTACACCCAGTTCAGTTCCCATATCAATGATCTCACCAGTTTTGGAAATGCCTTCACCGAAAATGATATCAAATTCTGCTGCACGGAAGGGGGGCGCCACTTTATTCTTTACCACTTTTACTTTTACATGATTACCGACGGCAGAATCACCATCTTTTACCTGCGTCATGCGGCGGATATCCAAACGGACAGAAGCATAAAATTTTAATGCATTACCACCGGTGGTTGTTTCTGGGTTGCCAAACATCACTCCGATCTTTTCACGCATCTGGTTGATGAATATGCAGATCGTATTTGTTTTGGAAATGGTGGCTGTCAGTTTTCTCAATGCCTGGCTCATTAATCTTGCATGAAGGCCCATCTTGCTGTCACCCATTTCTCCTTCCAGTTCGCTTTTGGGAACAAGGGCTGCAACAGAATCAATTACAACCACATCCAATGCGCCGGATAGAATTAACCTGTCTGCAATTTCTAAAGCTTGTTCGCCATAATCCGGTTGTGATATTAAAAGATTGTCAATATCAACACCGAGTTTTTTTGCGTAGGAACTGTCAAAAGCATGTTCTGCATCTATGAATGCACACATGCCGCCTTTTTTCTGTGCTTCGGCGATCACATGTGTAGCCAGGGTTGTTTTACCGGAAGACTCGGGGCCATATATTTCCACCACACGGCCTCTTGGAAGACCGCCGATTCCGAGTGCCACATCCAGCCCGATGGAACCGGTGGATATCACTTCCTGCATGGCTTGTGCTTTATCGCCCAGCATCATCACACTTCCTTTGCCGTAGTCTTTTTCCAGCTTATCCATGGTAAGCTTCAGGGCTTTTATTTTTTCGGTGTTGTTATTATTGGTTGACATATCTGTGTTTTTTTCTGATTTTGCCATGATCTAAAGTTAAGTTTTTCGTAATGTATCCCGATAGCTATTGGGGGAAAAAATTATGACGAAGGTCAAAGCTAAATGATTTAGCATTTAAAAACTAATAATTTTTGGAATTTATTTTTTGTGCTAGCCCAACCACCCCACCACCCCCATTGAAACTGCCCCCACAACCAGCCCCCCATAAATTTCTTTGGGTTCATGATCGGATGCGATGAAACGGGAAGTGCAAACAAGTCCGGTAATCAGCAGGGCAACGGAGAGATAAATACCAAAATTGAGGGATTGCGTAAAGGCAAGAAAGAAAATAAAAGTCAGCATCACCCCCATTGAAATGGCATGAAGGCTCACTTTCATAATGATATTGGCCATTAATCCCAGGCTTGCGCTGATCCATATGGCCAATGCCAGTTTTATGGCAGATGCCGGATACTCAGGTAAATTTCTCCACACATACCAGATCCAGAAATACCAGATTCCGCAGGCAACCAATGGTATGATGCGGTCTCTTTGTGTTGCAAGTTGAAAAGTCCTGATGAACTTCAGCGCTTTTAGGAGAAGGACAGTAACCATTGGGAAAAAAGTGTACATCAAAGCTGACATGATCACGGTTCTTGATTTGTCTACTTCTGAAAATCCGGCAAAGATCCAGGGATGTACATACACCAAGAATATGACAATATATAATGGCACAAAAACCGGATGAAAAATATAAGAGATGAACTTTGCGATAAACCTGATCATTGCCGGTTGAGGCAGGAAATTATTATTCCTGACAACTTTCAAAGGATTTTCTTTTTCAATAATAGAATCTGCACACATAAGAAAAAATATATAAGACTGCCTCATGCAAAGTAAAGGAATCTCAGAAAAGGAATTGTATTTAGTATCTTTATTGTCACTTTCAAAGCCGGTTCATTTTTTACTTGTCAATTTTTGGCTAATAAATCAACTATGAGAAAACTTGTACCTGTTTTATTTATCCTTTTATTTTACCAGCATTTATTTTCACAGAATATCAGTAAACCCCAAATGCAGGCCATGTATGAAGCTATCAAAGCGGCAGGCATCCGGCATCCGGATTTTGTGATGGCACAATGCATGCAGGAAACCGGCAACCTGAATTGTAAAAAATGCTGTCTCCGCTATCACAACCTGTTTGGTTTTTATATTGGCAAAAACAAATGCAAAAAATTTGTTTCTGATTCTGCCTGTATAGCATATTACAAATCCTGGCAGGATAAGCGATATGATAAATGGAGGAAAAAATATCCGAAAGCGGACTATTATCATTTTCTGAAATATGTGAAATATGCAACAGGCGATAAATACACTGGCGAATTAAAACCCAAGGTGGCCTGGGTGAGAAAGCATCTGCAATTATAGTTAATTAGTTAATTGGGTACTGCGCCTTATGATCGAATAATCCTTTACGGGTTGAATACTTATTAACCAATTACGGTTTCACGGTTTGATTCCCTCCTTTCTTCATCAACCCTTTTATCTTTTCAATATAGTATGGAGTGTGTGCGGCAAAAATATTATTAATGAAAAGTAATTCATTGATGCCTTCTGACTTTAGCATGGCCAGAAAATCTCCGGTATAATACCGCTGGTCTACAACGATCACCTTTTCATAATTATTAATTAGGAACGGTGCAAATGCATTTCCATATGATTCTTTCACCACGGCTATCTTTCTACCATTCTTATGTTGCGTTTCCATTTTTACGATCGGCAGGTCACCTTGTAAAAAAACACTATAACTGTTGGGGCCGCTGGCTCCTTCGCCATATAATTTTGATTTGGACCAGTATCCAATGGTGGTACTGCCAATAAAAAAAATCACAGAGTCTTTAAAAAGATAATAACGAACTGAATCAGGATTGCCCTTCAACCCCGGATCACGGGTAAGCCGGTACAAAGAACCGAGGAATGAATCCTTGGTTTTATAAGTAACTGTATCCAATGAGACAGGTGTTAAACCCGCTGTTTCACAAAATGCCTTATAAGCATAGTAAGCTCCAAGACTTGTCCAGTGATGATCGGTATTAAAATAAATATATTCACTCCGGTGGTTTCTTATTTCATCTATTGCCCAAACTTTTTTTATTTCATTGTCTTGTGCATTATAAATGTTTTCAATAGCCGGCCGGTTGGGTTTTTGCATATTGGCATATTTCTCAGTAAGCTCAAATTCAAGTGCAACGGGAATAATGAGGTTGTAAACCTGCACATTGGGTTTCAATAAACGATTGTATGAATTGATCACATCTGCATAAGCTTTGCCCATGCCCGGGCCTCCACCAAACATTTCAAAAGCCCTGTTCTTGAAAACAAACACTTTTTTCTTAACAGCTCCTGTAGCGCCATCATCCGGCAATATGGTATTGAGTGCGGTTTGGGCTGTATCCTTTATATCGGCAGTGTCCATATCGTTGACCTGGTCATATATTTTAATTTCACCGGATTGGAAACCGAATTTGTTTCTGAAAGAGCCTGACATGCTGATCCATTGATTTCTTAATGGAAAATTATCAGCATAGTACAATTCAAGTTGTTTGAAATATTCTCCGCTCCATAATGCGCTGTCTGTGTATTTTGGAAAAGGAGTCAGTTTGCGGTTTTCCATTTCTGAAATGGATGCTTTTTTCATAGACAGTGAAGCAATGCCACCCCAAGCCAGCAGGGCCAAAAAAAGAATTGAATTGACCATCATTATTTTTTGCCTGCTTTTTTTGATCTCACTCATACTTACAATTTTTTACCGTTTAAAACCGGAAATAAATAAACGGATTATAACTTTTACCCACCAATTGCGCTACACATAGAAAAACAAACACAACATTGACCCCGATTGAAATTACTTCAAAATAAGCCGGTTTCTTCAGTTTATTTTCAAATGCATGATGCACTTTTTGATAGACCGGCATGCATAAAATGATTGCAATAATAAGCCAGAATAAATTCGAGGTCAGATCATTGGTCAGTTCCATATTCCAAAGGTTGCCAGAGCCAAAGGAAAATAATTTTTGATAATAGGCGCCGAGTTTTGCTGTGTCTGTAAAATAAAAAACAACCCAGCCAGGTATGATGATAAGTAATGCATAAAAATGGGAAATGAATTTCGGCAGCTTCTGCAAAAGTTTCAGCAAAAATGCTTTTTCAAGTGAAATAAAAACAAAGAAATACAATCCCCAGAAAATAAAGTTCCAGCTGGCACCATGCCACATACCAGTGAGGAACCACACGATGAACAAATTTCTGTAAACATGTTTTCGGTTTCCGCCCAACGGGAAATACAGGTAATCTTTAAAAAATGTTCCCAGGGAAATATGCCATCGCCGCCAGAAATCGGTGATGGAGGTGGCTACATAAGGATATTTAAAATTTTCATGATAATGGAAACCAAACATCCATCCCAGGCCGATGGCCATATCCGAATAACCGGAAAAATCAAAATAGATCTGAATCGCAAACATCAATAATCCAAACCAGGCTCCTCCGGTGCTTAACCCCCCGGTATCTGCATCCATATATTTTGCTACCAGCTCAGCAGCAATGTTGGCGATCACTACTTTTTTAAATAAACCGATACAAAACCGGGTAACGCCTTTACTGAAATCTGAAAGTGTTTCTTTACGGCTGTCAATTTCATTGGCAATATGACTGTACCGGACTATAGGGCCTGCCACCAACTGGTGAAATAAAGAAACAAACATCAGGAACCGGGGGAAGGAACGTTGTGCCTTTACTTCACCCCTGTACACATCCACTACATAGGAAATGGTCTGGAATGTATAAAAAGAAATTCCGATGGGCAGTCCATAACCGGGTGATGTAAAGGATGTGCCAAAAAGAGAATTTACATTTTCAACAATAAATACATCGTATTTAAAAGTGATGAGTAATCCAAGGTTAAAAAATAATGTAGAAACAATTCCCAGTTTGGCCCATTTGGTTCCCCGGTATTTTTCAATCCAGATTGCATTGATATAGTCAATCAGGGCAGAAAAGATCAGGAGTGTGACCCAGATGGGTTCGCCCCAGCTATAAAAAGCAAGCGAAAAAATGATGAGTATCCAATTTTTCCAGTTTGCATTTTTGGTACTGTAATACAACAGCAGGTTCAGGGGTAAAAAAATAAAGAGAAAGACAAGACTGGCGAAAACCATAAATGTTCCGGGAAATGTTTAGCTGCGTAAAATAGTAATTACCTTTTATTATTTATAGTATATCAAAACAAAAATTTTGTGAATGCGCCATTCGAAGGCGAATGGATTATAATTCTTTTCTTAGTCTCGCCACCGGTATATTCAATTGCTCCCTGTATTTGGCCACTGTACGGCGGGCAATATTGTATCCTTTTTCCTGCAGCAGTTCGGTAAGGCGTTCATCGCTCAGCGGATGTTTCTTGTCCTCGCCTTCTATCAGGTCGCTCAGAATTTTCTTTACTTCCCGGGTGGATACTTCTTCTCCGCTGTCAGTGCTCAGCGATTCGCTGAAGAAAAACTTAAGCCGGTAAGTGCCAAACTCGGTTTGTACAAATTTGCTGTTGGCCACCCGGCTTACGGTAGAAATATCCAGCCCTGTTTTCCCGGCAATATCCTTTAAGATCATGGGCTTCAGTTCTGTTTCATCGCCGGTCAAAAAGAAACTGTACTGGTGTTCCATAATGGCATTCATGGTACTGAGCAGCGTATGCTGCCGCTGCTTGATGGCATCAATAAACCATTTGGCGGCGTCTATCTTTTGTTTGATGAATAAAACCGCTTCTTTCTGCCGCCTGTCTTTTTTGGCGCCCCGGTCATATTCTTTCAGCATGTCCCGGTATCCTTCGCTGATGCGGAGTTCGGGGGCATTGCGGCTGTTCAGCGTAAGCTCCAGCTTCCCCCCATTGTTGATGATGAAAAAATCCGGCACAACATAACTTTCAGCCTTATTGATTTCCCCAACATTTCCTCCGGGTTTGGGGTTCAGCCGGATGATCCACCGCATTACTTCCTTTAACTGGTCATCATCAATGTCAAGACCCCTTTGTATCTTCTCGTAATGCTTTTTTGTGAATTCATCAAAGTATTTGGTGATGGCTTTAATGGCAAGGTCAACCGGTTTGCCTTCATCTTTTTGCCGGTAGAGCTGTATCATCAAACATTCCCGCAGGTCCCTTGCTGCCACACCGGGCGGGTCAAACTGCTGAATGCGTTTGATGATGGCTTCCACCTCCTGTTCAGTGGCTGTTATATGCTGCCGGAAGGCCAGGTCATCCACTATGGCTGAGGTTTCTCTTCTTAAATAACCATCTTTGTCAAGGCTGCCGACGATTTGTTCGGCAATGGCCTGTTCTTTTTCTTCCAGCTTCAGCAGGCCCAGCTGGTTGGTCATCATTTCATAAAAACTGGTCTCTGCTTTAAAAGGGAGCTGCCGGCCTTCATCTTCTTCCGGGTAATTATCATCCCGCAGTTTGTAATCGGCCACCTCGTCATCACCCTCCTGTACATATTCGCTGATATCAATGTTATCATACTCCTCTTCACTTCCGTCTTTTTCTTCAAAATCTTCTTCTCCGTTTTCGCTGAACTCATCCTTCAGTTCATCGGCGCCCTCATCATGCTTTTCCTCATCCAGTTCCAGGGCCGGGTTTTCCTCCAGCTCTTCCTTGATCCGGGTTTCCAGGTTGGCCGTAGGTACCTGCAGCAGCTTCATCAGCTGTATCTGCTGGGGCGACAGTTTCTGCAGTAATTTCTGCTGTAAGCTCTGGCTAAGGGCCATCAGTTCGTTCCTTTTTTAAAAAAAATGCGCTATTGCACAAAAATAATGCCGTAAATTTAGATACAAATAAATAAAAGATGGGGCAACGGATTTGCCACTTTCTTGTTGTGTTCCTGTTAATGTTTTCAGGAGGAATTTTTGGGCAGAAAAATAATGGGGCACAAAAAATTGAACTACATTTTGCTGGTACGGTTAATTACAGAAGCTGCCGCGGCAATGCCATCTGGCAAAGCCTGCTGAAAGTGCAAAATACCAGTGGCGATTCAATATGGTTAAAGAAACCGGCATATTATCTTTTCCGGCCTGTTCCCGGAAACTTTTATGCAAACACCCTCGGCGTTATTTGTAAAGCAGAACTGAAGCTGGATAAACTAACTCCCCTGCCTTTTCGCCTTCGCTTAGGTTCCGTGGAATATGTGAACCGGATGGAGGGAAAATCCAATGCTTTATACCTGCGATAAAAAAATTTAAGGATTATAAAACTGCCACTTCCCGTCCGGCTGTACCAGTATGGCAATCTCACTCAGTTCGCTTTCATTATTGTTTTTTCCCACCCCTGTTATCACATACCGGTAAGAAAAATGTTTGGAAGAAAGAGCCTCCTTTAGCTGAAACCCTTCAGGTCTTGTTACAATTTTAGACAGATACCTGGGCTGGTTGCCAAATGTTTCGCTGTGCGAATCGGCCGCATACTGGTACACCACATAATACTTTATTTCCCGGTGGTTGCGGGGGTCCGGGCGCACATTCAGTTGTATTACCGAATCATCAATGAGCTTTCTGTCCACAATCGGCGGCCAGGGTTTTTCATTGTCAATCCAGCGCATGGGCGGCAGCAGGGCCGGGTATTTATAGTAATTGTTTTGCAGGCTGTCGTTCCACCCGTTGGGATTGTTGTTAAACGACTTACTGCTGAAATAGATACTGCCATGCACATTAGGATAACGCCGCAACAGTTTTATCTGGTCGGGAAGCTGCTCCGGGTTATTCCAGCCCGCTTCCTTTCCGCCGGCACGGTAAATACCGTGCCCGATATAAACCTGTTTGCCATAACTGTGGCGGCTCCACCAGTCCAGCATTTTTTCATAGGCCATTTTATCATGGCCGATTTCCAGGTACAGCTGCGGGGCCACATAGTCAATCCACCTGTTTTTCAGCCATAACACAATATCTGCATACAGGTCATCATAGTTGGTCTGGCTGGCCTTGCTGTCGCTCCCTTCAGGATCGTCTTTTTTATTTCTCCATACACCGAAAGGCGAAATACCGAAACGGCACATCTTTTTTTCCTGTTTGATGGCAAAGCTCAGCACCCGGATGATGGTGTCCACATTGCTTCTGCGCCAGTCATCTTTTTTCAGCTTGCTGCCGGAATTTTTATAAGAGGCCTCATCGGGAAATTCTTTGCCCTGAATACGGTAAGGGTAGAAATAGTCATCCATGTGAACAGCATCTATATCATACCGCTTTACGATATCCCTTACCACTTTCACCACAAACTGCTGCGCCTCTCTGCTGCCGGGGTCGAAATATTTTTTATCGCCATAGGTTAAAAACCATTCCGGGTGAATGCGGGTAATATGGTTGGGGGCAATGCTGGCGGTGTTGATATTAAAATTGGCCCGGTAGGGGTTCAGCCAGGCATGCAGTTCCATTCCTCTTTTATGGCACTCTTCAATCATAAATTGCAGCGGGTCATAGTAGGGCGAAGGGGGCTGCCCCTGAACGCCGGTAAGCCATTGGCTCCATGGTTCGTAAGCGGAAGGATAAAAAGCATCTGCCGCGGGTCTTACCTGGGCAATGATGGCGTTCATCCCGTTTTTTTTGTGCAGCTCCAGTTGCCGGATAAAATCCGCTTTTTGTTCTTCGGTGGTCCTGTTGCGGGGCGGCCAGTCTATATTATCAACCGTGGCGATCCATACGCCCCGGAACTCATATTTGGGCTGAGCCTGTATAAAAAATGAAATAAGAAGAAAGAGGTGCGGAAGGAACAGATATTTTATTTGCATATGGTGGAAAAATCAATGTTGCGAAAATACTATTTCACTCATTAAAACAACCCTTAAAAACCAGACCCGCAAGGCTGTTTTTTTTTCAAATTAACATTTTGGAGGTTTGAGTGGAAGTTATTATTCACCGCCATGCCTGATTTTATCAAGCAGGTCACTGAGGGCAGCAGCATCATTTTCAGAAAGATTGCCAAGTACTCCGTCAATTTGATCCTGTCTTGCATCCAGTCTTTCGAGTAATTTCTTTCCCTTGTCTGAAATGATAACATCTACGAGGCGGCGGTCAGTTTTACAGATAACCTTTTTTACAAGCCCCTTGGTAATAAGCCGGTCAACAATACGGCTGGTGTCACTCATTTTTTCCAGCATCCTTTCCCTGATTTGCAGGGTAGAGAGGGGGTGAGGATAACTGCCCCGCAGAATACGGAGAATATTAAATTGCTGCGGGGTGATATCTTCCGATTCAAAAATATTTTTGTTTTTTCCCCGCATCCAGCTGGTTGTGTAAATCAGATTGATTGCCGCTTTCTGCCAGGCATTCCTGAACCGGGATTGCTGAATATCATTTGCTATACCCATGATCGTAAATATGCTGATAAAAGTAAACAGTTTCAGGCGAAGCCGTATATCCTTCCCTGAACTATTATGAATGAATTACTGGCAGAGCTGATTGTTATAGTAAAACCTGTCAGTTGTAATAATACCCCTCTTTCAGGAGGTGTATGGCAGGAGGTGGTGGGGTGTCTGACGATGAGCTAACCCGGCCGGATTAGCCATTTATTAACATAACCCGGGCAGCGCCGGTGCATAAAATCCCCTCTTTGTGGTATTGCCGTTAATAAGGGAAATTTGTTGCTTTACAGTGCCAAACCTTAAATCCACCGGTTATGAAACTGCTTTCTGAATCCCTCCGCCATTTTTTTGAAGGTTTTGTTTCTTTCTATACTTCTGTTTTTGATGAGATGAGAAAATGGTGAATAGTTAATCTGTTGATTAAATAATCCCGGCTGCCCGAGCCTTAACCCGGAATCAGAGCAGCTAATTGGTTTTTTTCAGATCTGCAGCCAGTTTGAAGATGGTGAACAGGTGATGCACTTCATGCAGCAGGAAAAAATTCAGCCATTGAAGCAATGTCATTTGCCCGTATACCGGATGTACCCCCGTTTTGCTGTAATCCGTTTCGGGCAAAGTGAGGATGCCCGCTGCTATTCCTTTTCGCATGGAAATAAAATCATGCATGATTTCCCGGAAAATCTTATGACAATTATCAACGAACAGGGGATCAGATTCAGCAGTGTAACGTTCAAATGACGGGTTATCCCCCTTTAGTATTTGCTGTACACGGGTGATGAAGCTGTGCTGGTAGGTCTGCAGGTGCACAATATTTTCAAATAAGGACCACTGGCCGGGGTTCCGCTGCCTTCTTACCTGTTCTTCGGTAAGGCCGTCAATCATATCCACCAGCGATTTATGCTGGTATTGCAAACGGGTGGAAACAGAAGAGGCTAATTGCATAAACAGGGTAGTTTCCCGGGCACTGATCGGTTACAAAAAGAAGAAAGCTGTTTCCCGGCGGTCGTTCCCAAACTTTGGTCCCCTTGCTGCAGGTTTCAAATGGTTTACCTTTCCCAAACTTTAGTTCCCTCACTGCAGTTAGAACAGATGTCTATATTTTTTCTTCCCCTCAGTATTTGCTGCCTGAATTTACTGTATTCCCCGTTTTTCCAGATTTCTTTAAAGGATTTTTTCTTCAGGTCGCCCAGCCGGTGCTTTGCATCCTTGTCAAAACAGCAGGGGGCCACCAGCCCGTCCCAGGTAATAACGGGGTCATGCCAGAGCCGCCAGCAATGATTGGCAAGCCTGCCCTTAAAGGCATAACCATTCGTTGTTTTCCCGTAGCGGCTGTATTTTTCATTCTCCGGGATCAGCCCGTTAGGGTCATTTTCATAATCATATACCTGGGCCGTTTTGAACCACACATCATCCACGCCAATTTCCTTCGCCAGCTTTTTTACATCTTCAAGCTGGTGCTCATTGGGTTTAACCACCAGGAACTGAAACACCACAAAAGGTGTTTTGCTTTTTAATTCTTTTTTCCACTTCACAAGCTTCTTTGCCCCTTCAATTACTTTATGCAATTGCCCGCCCACCCGGTATTGCTCATAAACCTCCTGCGTGGTGCCGTCAATGGAAATAATGAGCCGGTCAAGACCGCTTTCAATGGTCAGCTTTGCATTGGCGTCGTCTAAGTAATGGGCATTGGTGGAAGTAGCGGTGTAAATTTTTTTCTGCGAAGCATACCTTACCATATCAAGGAAAGATGGGTTGAGGTAAGGCTCGCCCTGGAAATAAAAAACCAGGTAAAGCAGTTCTTTGTGCAGCTGGTCAATGGTTTGGCTGAAGAAATCTTTTTGAAGCATACCGGTGGGGCGGGTAAAGGCCCTTAAACCGCTGGGGCATTCAGGACACCGAAGATTGCAGGAAGTAGTGGGCTCAAAGGAAACAGAAACAGGATAACCCCACTGTACCGGCCGTTTTGTCCATTTGCTGATATAATAACTGCTCAGCACTTTCAGCCCGTTCCAGGCCCGGCGGCGGGTGAGCTTGGATAATAAATTAAAACTGTCTCTCCGGTTAAATCTTGCCATCGGCATAAAGGTACTGCTTCACGGCCAGAGCCGTTTTCCCGGAGTGGAGGAAGTTGTACCTTGAACAGGTTTAGTATGAACCCGCCATCTTTTTCATACCGCATATTTCCGCTGGGCGATTCTGCCATTACAATTGATTTTGGAAACTGTATTGATGAACAAATCAATATCTCGGTTCTTTCCCGGTTCTTTCAATGGGAACAACATCCCCTTGCCGGAATGACAGAACTGGTGCCTGCTTACAGTTCGTTAACTGTGTATTTTGATCTGCCGAAGGTTAAAAAAACAGCAGGAAATATCACAGCAATTGAATGGATGATAGAACAGGCAGAACAAAGATTAAAGGAAAACATCTTTCTACAGGAAACACCCGGGAAAATGATGCGGATACCGGTATGTTATGACAGTGAGTTTGCGCCGGATATTTTCCGCCTGGCTGCAGCCAATAATATTTCACCGGAAGAAGTAATAGCGCTGCATACATCAAAAACATACAGGGTCTTTATGCTCGGCTTTCTCCCCGGGTTTGCCTATATGGGCCAGGTGGATGAAAAGATTGCAATGCCCCGCAAACCACAGCCGGTAAATGTAGCGGCAGACAGTGTGGGAGTTGCAGGCAGTCAAACCGGTATTTACCCGTTGGATTCACCAGGCGGCTGGCATATTATTGGCAGAACGCCATGGAAGTTATTTGATGCTGAAAGGGAGGAACCGGTGCTGCTGCAGGCAGGGGACCAGGTGCAGTTTTTTTCAATCAGTAAAAACGATTTCAGGGAAATTCAAAACTCCGCTCTCCTTAAAGAGAGTAGTCAGGGAGATACATGAGTATACAAATCATCAAAGCCGGTATACTGGACACCGTACAGGATGGTGGCCGCTTCGGCTACCAGCACCTGGGGATCAACCCTTCCGGCGCCATGGATAAATATGCCATGTATATTGCCAATGCACTGGTGGGCAACCACCCCGAAGAAGCCGTGATAGAAATGCACTTTCCCGCTTCAGTTTTTTTATTTGGCTACCCGGCATTAATAGCCATAAGCGGGGCAGATTTTTCAGCTACCATCAATGGTGACCCTGTTGCACATCTGCATCCTGTATGGGTAAATAAAAATGATGTGCTGCAATTTCACAGGCCGGTATATGGCGCAAGAGCTTACCTGGCCATAGCAGGCGGCCTTGACATTAGTAAATGGCTGGGCAGCTACAGCACCAACCTGAAAGCAAAAGCCGGAGGCTGCCATGGCCGTAACCTGCAAAAAGGGGATGAGATACTGCTTTGCCAGTCTTTTCCCTCCACACCCGGACAATCTGAATTTATAGTGCTGCCATGGAAAGCCGACGACCAAAGAGAGGATATCCCGAATGAAATATGGGTGCTGCCCGGCCATGAGTGGCACCGGCTCACCACAGAGTCAAAAGAAAATTTCACGATGACCTCCTTTGTCATAACACAGCAATCTGACCGCATGGGCTACCGGCTGAACAATATTCCGCTTCCGGCAATGACCAATGAAGAACTGGTTTCTTCTGCCGTCAGTTTTGGCACGGTGCAGTTATTGCCCGACGGCAAGCTCATTATACTCATGGCAGATCACCAGACCACCGGAGGCTATCCCCGGATTGCCCATGCAATAACAGCGCATCATTCAAAACTGGCGCAACGGAGGGCAGGTGATAAAATTCAGTTCCGTATAACCGAGCAGGCCATTGCTGAAAACCTGTACCTGCAGCAGCAACAACATTTGCAGCAATTACGAAATGCCTGTACTTTCAGGCTGCAACAATATTTCAATGGGTGAATAATGAAGCAAAAAATACTCCCACAACCTCCCCGCTCCATGAATGGAGAGGGGTCAGGGGTGAGGTCAATTGCGATATGGGCGAAGGCACCGGCAATGATGAATTGCTGATGCCGTATATACAGGCTGCAAATATTGCCTGCGGCTATCATGCCGGTAATGCTGCCATCATGGAACAAACAATTCAGTTGTGCTTAAAATATGGTGTGGCTGTCGGGGCGCACCCTTCATTTCAAGACAGGGAAAATTTTGGAAGAACGGAAATGAACCTGCCGGTACAGGAATTGTATGAACTGATAATCCAGCAACTGATCATACTGAAAGAGGTGGCAGACCATTGCGGAGCAAAACTCCACCATGTAAAACCCCATGGCGCTCTGTACAATCTATCAGCAAGGGATGCTTTAACAGCCAATATAATTGCAAGGGCCGTGATGGATTTTGACAGCGGTCTTGTGCTCTATGGATTAAGCGGCAGCTATTCCATCAGTGAGGCCAAAATGCTTGGACTTAAAACCGCCAGCGAGGTATTTGCCGACCGTACTTACCGGGATGACGGTTCATTAACTCCCCGTTCTGAACCCGGTGCAATGATTGAAAAAACAACTGACGCAGTAAAGCAGGCAATGCAGATGCTGAACCGGGGAACAGTAACCAGCCTGTCAGGGAAAGAAATTCCGGTTCTCGCCGAAACCATCTGTATACACGGTGATGGTAAACATGCGGTTGAATTTGCAAAAGCAATTCATGAAGCTATCAAAACAGGGGATAATGGCAAGTGACCAATCTCCGGTGAACCAAAGTCTTCATAAGCCCCTCCTCCGGAGGGGTTGGGGAGGCCCTATATTAGGTGCAGCCTTTCTCATGGCCACCTCGGCCATTGGCCCGGGATTTTTAAACAACACCAGCGTTTTTACACAGCAACTGCTTACCGGTTTTGGCTTCGTTATTCTTATTTCTGTTATCATTGATATCGGCGCCCAGCTCAATATCTGGCGCATCATTACCGTCAGCGAAAACAGGGCCCAGGATTTGTCGAACCGGTTGTGGCCGGGTCTTGGTTATGTACTGGCGGCATTGGTGGCCTTCGGTGGCCTGGCATTCAATGTAGGCAATATTGCAGGTTGCGGTCTTGGCCTCGAGGTGCTTACCGGCATGGATGCAAAATGGGGAGCGGCGGTCAGTTGTATTATCGCCTTAATCATATTCTGGACAAAAGAAGCAGGCAAAGCCATTGACCTGTTTGTAAAGATTCTTGGCGCTGCCATGATCGGGCTTACGCTTTATGTTATGTTTGCTTCGCACCCACCTTATGCGAAAGCAATTGAACACACATTCTGGCCCAAAGAAATTGATGTGAAAATGATTGTGGCGCTGGTGGGCGGTACCGTGGGGGGTTATATCAGTTTTGCGGGTGCGCATCGCTTGCTGGATGCAAATGTAAAAGGAGTGGCCGCCATTCCGCAGGTAAACAAAAGCTCCGTTACCGGCATCATCGTTACGGCTATCATGCGCTATATATTGTTTCTGGCGGCATTGGGAGTGGTGTGGAGCGGGGCGGCGCTGGCAGAAAAAAATCCCGCAGCTTCGGTATTTCAGATTGCGGCGGGCAATGCAGGATATAAGTTTTTTGGAGTGGTGCTCTGGTGCGCAGCCATTACTTCTGTAATCGGGGCATCGTTCACCTCGGTTTCTTTCTGGAAAACATTCAGCCCCGCACTGGGAAAAAATCAACGCTGGATAATTTCCGGGTTTATCCTTTTCTCCGCTCTTATGTTTATTACACTCCGGCAAACACCTTCTGCTATTCTGGTGATGGCGGGTATATTGAACGGATTGATTCTGCCGGTGGCACTGACGATTATGCTGATTGCCGTTACAAAGAAAAAACTGTTTCCTTCTTATAAACATCCGCTCTGGATGTACATCAGCGGCTGGCTTGTTGTGGCGCTTATGACGTGGATGAGCATCCTCACTATTCAGCAAAGCATCCGGGAATTTTATTAACACGGCAACTACTCCCCTCTCCATTTATAGAGAGGGGCTGGGCCTGCCGGCAGGCAGGCAGGGGTGAGGCTCAAAAAAGCCCGGCCATAGGGTGGGCCGGGACTTTTGTTATCATCCATCCTTGTTTGTGTCCAATCAACCGTTTAATATTTTTGATTTGAGCAGATAATTCCCGGAAGGATGGTAGATAAATAAACAGGTTCCGTTTTTTATTGTATGGATAAGTGCAGCTGATTCTTTTTGCGGCACAGCCGGGCAGCCCCAGCTCCGGCCCATATACATACCGGCACTCACTCTTGCTGCATTTACATAATCAGCGCCGTGTATTACAATGGTCCTCAGGAATGCTTTATCGTTAAATCCGGGGTCCACTCCATTCAGCCGGAGCGAAAAACCATGTTTGCCGAAATAGGTATTGGCAGTAACATAAAATCCCTGGATGACTGGCTGAAATCGCAGATGGTCAGGTAATTACTGCGGGATATTTTGTTATGCTCCAGCAAATACCGGTAGCCCTTCCAGGCATGGTCAAATGCTTGTCTGGACAAACCGTATTGCTGAAGACAAATGCGGTTGTACAGCGCATCTCCTGCATCCGGTGTATTTGTTGTTGATGTTGTGCTGACGGTGGGAGAAGCAGCAACGGAATCGCCGGGCTTGCCGGCCGGCTCTGCAGGGATTATTGTGAATGAGATGCACAATATTCCAATGACTACAGGAAACAAAAAGTTTCTCACTGAGGGTACGGTTTTTCTTAGGGTATCCAGCCGGCAGGTATTAACTGCAGCTGGATTTTGAAAACGTAAAGCAGTGCCAAAATATTATGCAATGGCTGACTGTGCAAGCGATGAAGAGGTATTTTTTATTTCAGTGCGAAGAAATACGAAAAAAGAAGAATCAGTACGGCAGGGGAAACTACGAATGCGGGTGAGTTTTTGAAAAAGGGATAAAGAATTTTGTTATGATACCACGCCATCAGGTGACTGCCGGAAAAACATTGTTCTCAGTTTTCCATAATCTTATTGATAGCCCTTTGTTTGGTTACGAATTCGCTGGTATAGATTTTCAGCAGGAGCAAAAACAGGGAGATCAGCAGCGGGCCAAAAATCAGACCGATAAAACCAAAAAGACTGAGGCCTATTATAACGCCGAATACGGTGATCAGCGGGTGCACATTGCCCAGTTTTTTCAACAGGGAAAAACGAAGCACATTGTCCACTGTGCCAATTATACCAAAACCATATACCACCGTCAGCAGTCCTTTCATGGTTTCGTCATTGGCAAAAAAGATGATGGCCAGCGGCACATAGGCCAGTGCGGCGCCCACCACCGGTAGCATGGCCGCAATACAGGTAACGCCGAACCAGAACCAGGGCTCTTTTACCCCGATGATCAGGTAAAATGGCAGGGCAATCAATCCCTGTGCAAAAGCGATCAGCGGGATACCAATAGCGTTGGAATATACCATGGTATGGATTTCCTTTCCGATTTTGGCCAGATTCTCATCTTTCAGCGGTATGTGTTCATACAGCGAGTCTTCCATCTTCCGGCTGTTCACCAGCATGAAGTACAGAATGAAATACATGAAGAAAATATTGGTAAGGGTGTTGAAGGTGGCCCCCAGTATCTGCGGCAGGCTGTTGGCAATACCGGTCCCGATTTTGTGGATGTTCTCCTCGCTGAGCAGTTTGATGTCAAACTGCCGGTCAATATCCGCCACCACGGTATTAAGAGCTGCGGTCAGCTCGGCCGAATGCTGTATGGCATAATTCACTTTGGAAGAAAGCATGTTGATCAGCAAACCCACCGGCAGCAGCATGACCACCAGCGAAAAAAGCATCAGCAGTACGGTCGTCCATCCCCTGCGCCATTTCTTTTTTTCCGTGAGATACAACATCCATTTGTGGAGCAATATGTACAGGGTGATGGCCCCCAGCAGGGCCGGCAAAAAAATATTCAATTCCAGGAAGAGTAAAATAAACAGCAGCAGGATGATCAGGATAAAGAAAAACTGCCGTACCCGGTTCTGGCTGATAACATCACTCATAGCAGGTTAAAAGTAAGAAATACGAAGTACGAAATAAAATGAGTTTGCAGTACCTGCATTTTGTATTTCATACTTCGTATCCTGTAGATTTTACTTCATCCCCACTATACTTTCACCTCCTTCCACTTTCCCTTGCTGAAATAATAGTATGCCGCCAGTGCCAGTGCGGTTTCTGCCACGGGTATGGCAATAAAGGCTCCTGCCACTCCCATATTGAACACTTTTACCAGCAGGTAGGCCAGCGGTACCTGGAAGAGCCAGAAGGCAAAGAAATTGATCCAGGTTGGGGGCCGGGTATCGCCGGCGCCATTCAGGGCTTGTATCATTACCATGCCGATGCCGTAGAAAATATAACCGGCCCCGATGATCTGCAATGACGTTGCGCCATAATACAGATCTTCCGGTACAGATGTGAAAATGCGGATGATCGGACGGGCAAAGAGAATGAAGAGCAGCATCACACCCGACATAAAGATAGCATTGTATTTTGTTGTCAGCAGCACACTTTTCTCTGCCCTTTCCGGTTGTTTGGCGCCCAGGTTTTGCCCCACCAGGGTGGCAGCAGCATTATTCAGTCCCCATGCCGGAAGAATAAAAAATACCACATTACGAATGGCAATCTGGTAACCGGCCGATGCATGTGTGCCTCCGGTTACCGCCACCAGCTCACCATAAAACTGTGCGGGTCGGCAGCATCATGGCTTTTACGGAAGGGCAATACCGATAAAGCCCCAACTGAAACAGCTTTACCATGTTTAAAAGACCTTACCATTGCAGCATCGAGCGGCAGATTGGCATGCCGCATTGTAGTTGCTGTAATATAAACCGGCAACTGGTATTTTTTTGCAATGCCCGGCACCCCGCTGATGTGGTCGGCATGTTCATGCGATACAAACAACGCCTTTACCTGTCCCATGGCAAGGCGGAGCTGTTTCATCCGGCGCTCTGTTTCCCGGCAACTGAGACCTGCATCAATCAATAGGGCCTCCTGGCCGTTACCGATATAATAGTAGTTGGCATTACTGCCTGAATTGAGGGATGCGATGTACAATGACACGAAGCAAAAATAGCAAGAGCGTTACTTCAGCGGCTCCACCGTGCCATAAAAATCTATCGGGCTGCGGTTGGTAAGTATCACATCCAATGACGCTTTACCGTTTTCAAAAAAAGTAAAGGTAAAAGAGACCACATCATTGTGGTCTTTGGGTTTCAGTGTCACTATCCATTTGCCGTTGCTTTTTTGCACCTTACTGATGGTAAAGCTGGTGCTGGTAAATTCCAGCGGGCGGCTGCCGTCAGGAAAACGGGCAGGCCCCTGCATCGTGCCGGCATACGGAAGGTTAACTGTAAGGGTATCTCCCTTGCAGCGAACCTCATAGCCGCTGCTGAGGTAAACATTGCGCCCGATGGCCGGGTCTGACCGTTCTGCTGTGAACACCCACCGGTCAGCCTGTATGGCGGACGCTATAATACGGGGAGATGTTGTATCCTTTTGGGCAAAGGAATTAAAGTATACCAGTGAAAAAGCAATCGCTGCTGTTATTTTCACCAGAAATAACCGGCGGGGGAGTTGCTGTTTCATATACGGAATTTGATATTATAAAGTTACCCATTATCTACGGGCAAGGCATTACCGGGGATGTTAAAAACAGGATAACAGAGGATGAAGACGCCATGTCTTGTGGAAAGAAAAAAACACATTTTTCATTGGGGGAATTGAAAAAACCTATATTTGGCATCGGTATGCACAGGCACGCCATCATTTCATAACCCGTTAACATTCTAAATCAACAAACATGGCAACAAAAAAGAAAGCTGCAAAAAAAGCTGCTAAGAAGCCCGCAAAAAGAAAAGCTGCTCCTAAAAAGGCCGCCAAAAAAGCAAAACCCAAAGCTAAAGCCAAACGTAAACCCAATGCCGCCTTTATGAAGCCCCTTACCCCCAGCGCCGCCCTGGCTGCTGTGGTAGGCAACAAACCACTGGCCCGCACGGAAGCAGTGAAAAGAATTTGGGCACACATTAAGAAAAACAAACTGCAGGACAGCAAGAACCGCCGCATGGTCAACACCGATGCTGCGCTGAAACCCATCTTCGAAGGCAGAGGCCAGGTATCAATGTTTGATGTGGCCAAGGCTCTCAGCAAGCACATGAGCTAAACCAGCTGATGGTATCAACAGATTAAGGGCTTCGGTGATGAAGCCCTTTTTTATTGCCTGATCTTCTTTGCCCGCACTAACTTTAGCGAACTGTTATTGCAGTCTTTCTCCAACATCCCCAATGAATCGTTAATGCAGCATTGATTTATTATCTCTTAAATTTTACTAAAATGGAAATACGGGTAATGAGATTTTTACATCAGGGAAAAACCGGTAAGGGAATCAGCGCTGAAGTTGATCTAATGCCAGGAACGGTGGAAGCTATTATTGATAAATTAAAAACCAGGACATCGGCCAGATCAATCAATGCATTGGTAGAATTTGCTGTTGATAACAAGATTGTTGAAAGTCTGTAGTTAAAGGGGTATCCTGGTGTTTGCTCATTAGCACTTTCAATTCGCAGATTCATGTCGCTCCATTTAGATTTCTGACCCCGGTTTCGGGGTTGATCCACCATTCCTGCCCCCGGTATTCGCTCCGGGGTTGGCCCGTCTTTTTGGTGTTGACATACCCATTATCCCGGGCTACCCTGATCAACAGGATTTCATCCTATTTCCTTTTTAATGTTGAAATTTTAAAGTATTTTCGTCATAAAATAATTTTCATATCGAATTATTCGGCAAATTGCAGCAACTAATGTTGAAATAATGATAAAAATTCACCATAATGGTCTATAACAGGAATCTGCCTTTTAACGATCTGCCTGACCTGCCGCCACCAGGTTTTACTGAAACACCGGGAATGCTCAGGCACCTGGCAAAAGCCTCCCGTATTCTTGGCGAGCTAAACGGGCTTTGCAGTTCCTTGCCTGATCCTCAGCTGCTGCTCAATACCATCGTTTTGCAGGAAAGTAAAAACAGTTCGGCTATTGAAAATATTGTAACCACACAAGATGAGTTATACAAAGCTGCAACGGGAGAAGAAACAGCCAGCCAGGCAGCCAAAGAGGTGTTGAATTACAGGGAGGCTTTATATGCAGGACTGAAAAAAATGCAGGCGCAAAAAAATTTATTGCTCACCAGCACGATGGTGGAAATAGTGCAAACCATAAAACAAAACAATGCCGGCATTCGCAACACACCCGGTACGGCTTTGAAGAATGCCATTAACGGGGAAGTGATTTATACACCGCCATGCTGTGAAGATATATTACGAATGAAACTCGCCTCCCTGGAACATTTTATGAATGACCCTGATCTCACCACGCCTGATCCATTGATAAAAATGGCATTGATACATTACCAGTTTGAAGCGGTTCATCCTTTTGCAGACGGAAACGGGCGAACCGGCCGCATACTGAATGCATTATATTTAGTGCAGCAGGGATTGCTGGTGCAGCCGGTTCTTTATATCAGTTCCTATATGGAGAATAATAAAGCCGAATATTATAAATTGTTAAGAGACGTAACAGAAACCGGCAACTGGAACGACTGGACAATGTACATACTTACAGCGGTGATTGAGACCACGCAGCAAACCACGCAAAAGATAAGGACCATGCTTTCATTAAAGAACGAATACGAAAAAAAGATGCAGGAAGTATTAGGCGCTTCATTCAGTTATGCATTGCTTCAGCTGATGTTTACGTTGCCGTACTTAAAAATTGAACTGCTGGAAAAGAAAGGGCTTGCACACCGGCAAACAGCCTCGGGGTGGTTAAAAAAATTATCGGATGCCGGAATGCTGAGACCACAAAAAATCGGCCGTACCACCTATTTCATTAATTACAGGCTGATGGAATTGCTGACAGGCAATTAATTTTTCTTCTGCCTGTGTGGTTGGTGCCCATGCGGCAATTTTGCTGGAGTAATCACTAAAAATATTTTTTATTGTCTCTGAGATTATTTCTAGTTAGTTCCAGCGAAATAATAAACATTTTTTTGTATCTTCATACCCGCATCAGGATTCACTTCAGTGTGAAACCAACCGAGCCGCGAGGCCACGGTGGTAAAACGATGAGGGCTTACAGCCAAAATAAAGCGCCGCATTCCCTTTGATTTTCCTGGTGTAATGAACCTTTTTTTAAAAATTAAAACTCATTACACTATGTCACAGCAAAACAACAACCCCGGCTCCAACGGTCAGCCGGAACCGCAACAGGGAAAAAAGACCTATACCATTCACGGTTATTTTAAAACCGGCGGGCTACAACCCGGAAAAATGGACAAAGAAGCCATTAATTATTTTTTCACGCATAACTATGCCAAGGCGTGGGCCATGTATGATGGATTTATGGCTTATTTTGAAGAGTACCGGGATGGGAAATTGATCTTCAGGCTCATAACGGATCCCCGGTTCAAAGGCCATCATTTTTTCCTGGCTCTCTGGGTAGCCAGGCAGTTCAAATCAAAAGTAAACCTGCTGAAAGAAGCCGGCTCTTTTGAGGCTTTACATTTTAAGGCCATTGATATCATCGGGTACAATATTCCGGCCGGCACCGATATTAAGGTGATCAAAGAGCTGGATCGCAGGGTCAGCCTATCCGTTGATACGCTGTCTGCAAAACCGGACTGCGTACATTTTGGAAAAATTTAAAAAGTAAATGCCAAACCATATTATATAACAACAAAATAAACAACGTGTCAATTGTATCAACAGCCCTGGTATTTGCCCCAGAAAATCACCGGCACCAGTTCCGCAAAGGCATCCGCATACCATATATGTGGCACCTGCTGAATGTCTGCAGGATCCTGGCAGAAAAAGACTGTGAAGATGAACTGCTGGCGGCAGCCTTACTGCATGATATTGTTGAAGACACGGAAGTAACCATCGAAGAAGTGGAGGAAAAATTCGGCAGCAGGGTGGCAGAGATCGTCCGCGGCGCCACAGAAGCGGAAATGTTACAGAAAAAAAGGGTGACAAAAAAAGCAGCTGGGAGCAACGCAAGGAGCATACCATCGGATTCCTGAGAAATGAAGCTACGGTTGACCAGCTGCTGGTATCCTTTGCTGATAAGCTGGATAACCTGCGGGCTATTGCCGCTGATTTTAGAAGTATCGGTGACCGGCTATGGTCTCGCTTCAACAGGAGCAGGGAGCAGCAGGCATGGTATTATGGCTCGCTGGCTGAAGTGATGAATGAGAAAGCAGATCTGCATCCCTTTATCCTGATTTCAGTAAAGAGTTTTCGGTTCTGTACAAAGAAGCTTTTTAGTAATTTCCTGTTAGCCATAGTATATTCATCTAACTCCAAAACTTTAAACAGTTTGGCTGAGATGCCCGCATTTTCCTCCCGTCCGGGTCTTTTTCAAGAGACCCGGCGTGGCTATGTACAATAAACGCCGGGTCCCTCCACTAAGAGTTTATTAATGCTGATCTATTACTAGAAGAAACCCGGCTGGGAAACTAATTGTTTTAAGTTGTGCCGGGTCATCGCCCGGCAAAACGCAGAACAATAACGAAAGCAGGCTTACTTTTTTAAAAGCAAGAAAATTCAGTGCTCTTCTATTTATTCGCAGGTGCGCCCGGTTTCATATGCTGAATCACCCAGTCCACTTTTCCGTCCTTGTTAAACCGCCAGGATTCCTGTATTTCCAGGGAGTCAGTCTTATTGGTTGCCTTTTCAGTATGTATTTCCTGTGCCCAGACACAGGTCCAGGATTCATTCTTGTCCGTGCTGTTCACGGAAAAAATGGAATAAACATTACTTTTCATCATAGAGTATAAACCCCGGTAATCACTGAAAAATTTCATGGCACTGTCATGCGCCATTTTATAAACACCGCCGTCTCCGGAATTAAATTGCAAAGTATCGGCAAATATTTCCTGGTGAGCGGCTGGGTCGCCGCCATCCCAGTCTTTGTAAACCATCAATACTTTTTCAACATTTTTAGGATCGCCCATTTCAAAAGAAGAAGAATAACTGGCATTGTATCCATACATGTTGATGGATGGCGGTTTTTGTTCTTCCTTTTTGCCTTTGTCGCCGGTATTGCACGACAGGCAAATCAATGTCAGTGCGACGAGAAGTGTGTTTCGCATACTGGTAATTTTTTTAATTAAATAAATAGAGGGGAATGATCGGGGTTTCGAGGGGGCAGGCAGTAAGACAGGTTTAATTGTATGATTTTTTTCAGTAACCCTTGGTTAAACTGCCAGGTTGATATTTTTTCCTTTTCGTCCCCGGTTTGATAACCAGGGACTATATGTATCTTCCTGTCATGAAAAAAATGCTCCTGCTGTTTTCATTGCTGTTTACCTGTCAATGCTTTGCCCAGCCCGGCAAATCATTTTGCATCACCGGGTATTACGCCGGTCCGGCCCACAGACTGGACAGTTTCCAGGTCAGTAAACTCACCCATATCATTTTCTCTTTCGGTCATCTGAAAGGCAACCAACTGCACATCGGCAATGCCGCCGATACAGCCTGTATTCAAAAGATGGTTTCATTCAAGGCAAAGAATCCTTCCCTGAAAGTGATACTCTCACTCGGCGGCTGGGGCGGCTGCGCCGCCTGCTCTCCGGTATTTGCCACGGCAGGCGGAAGAAAGGAGTTTGCTGCATCTGTAAAAGAACTCACGGATTATTTTCATACCGATGGCATTGACCTCGACTGGGAGTATCCCGCCATTGCCGGTTATCCCGGTCATCCCTATGAAGAAGCAGATAAAAAGAATTTTACCCGGTTGCTGCAATCACTCCGCAAATCATTGGGCAAAGGGAAAGAGATCAGTTTTGCGGCAGGCGGTTTCAACAGCTTTATTGATTCTTCCGTTGAATGGAAACAGGCTATGCGTCTCGCCGATAAAGTGTATGTAATGAGTTATGACCTGGTGCATGGCTACAGTACGGTTAGCGGTCACCATACACCGCTTTTTTCAACGCCGCAGCAACAGGCTTCTGCGGATAATGCCGTGAACCGCATACTGGCTGCCGGTGTTCCGGCAAAAAAGATTGTTATCGGCGCCGCATTTTATGCCCGCATGTTTAAAGTAAATGATACAATGAATAATGGTCTGTACCGGCCGGGAAATTTTCACCGCGGCATATCGTATGCACATTTATACGACAGTATTACAGCAGCAAGAGGTTTTACACAGTATTGGGATGATGTGGCCAAAGCGCCCTATGCCTTGAATCCCGAACGGCAAATGCTGGTAACTTATGATGACAGCCTTTCTGTGGCGCTGAAAACGAAGTATGCCATCAACCGGCGGTTAGGCGGCATCATGTTCTGGCAGCTGGCGGATGATAAGTATCAAAAGGGGTTGCTGGATTGTATTGATAAAGCAGCTCAAAGACCATAAACCTGCCTTAACAGCTTTTTCACTTCTTTATTAATATACCCGTTGGTAAAATACAGGTATAAATTCTTGCCGGGGCAGCTGGTTTGTCTGGAATAATCCCGGTGGGTGGCCAGGGTTTCAACAGGTATCTTGTAAGTTTTGCTGCACCAGGCAATCATCCTGATCAGGGATGTTAATTGCTCTTCCGGCACTTCCTGTTCTTCATAATTACCGAGGCAACAAATAAGCAGGTGGCCGGTGGGGTCATATTCGGTATTGGTTTCACCTGCTGTGTAAACATCACGGCCTTCATAAATTTTACCATCCGGTGCTATCAGGAAATGATAGGGCACATCGGCCCAATTCCTGTCGGGGCCCATCCCCCAGGTCTGTATGCCCTTTATCTTTCTTGCCGCATCATCAGTGGGTAATAACCGGGTGCCTTCGTGGTGTACTGTTATTCTAACAAGGTCATGCTTTGCATAGGACCGCGGTGCTGCGGCCTTCCATTCGGTGCGGGGGATGATGCTTACCTCCCGCATGAATGATTTACCTCCCTGCGAAGTTTTACAGGAATACAAAATGAAAACCGGCAGCAGATAAAACAGATTCGTTGGTATCCGCATAAAAAAGGAAGACTTTATAACCGTAAAAGTAGGCAGCGAACCCAATGTGCAGACGGGACCGGTTATATTTTTTTTGCATTACAAATAACGCAGCCTTTTGATAAGCAAACTGGTTCAATAAAATCTATCTTTGTTTTTTGTATTGCTGATGTGGCTGGCTTTTCTCAATATCTTCTTTTTCGTTTTCCATACCGCCTTTACCCTCTTTAATATGAGCGGCTGGGCTTTTAGAAAAACAAGAAAGCTGCATCTTATCACCCTGCTGCTAACCGCCGCCTCCTGGTTTATTCTCGGTATCTGGTATGGCTGGGGCTATTGTTTTTGTACCGACTGGCACTGGCAGGTACGGGAAGCAATGGGTTACCACGACAGATCCAATTCGTACATCCATTTTCTGGTACTGAAACTCACGGGTATCAACTTTAATGAACAACTGGTGGAAGATATAACACTGATTGTGTTTTTAATCAGTATGGTGCTGAGTGTCTGGCTGAACCTCGGGGACAGAAAAATAAAAAAAGGGGCAGGCCATTAACCCGTTTCTTTTTTCCTGTAAACTCCTGCATATAGATGCGGAAGAGTAAAATGGTATAGTTAACCAGCAGCGGGCCCCGTTCCCATGCCTATCACAAAACAAGGTCCTGTTCCGGCTTAAAAAGATGCTCAACGCCGGTTAAAAAGGTGAGTCAGGATGATGCCGTCAGTAAACTAAACAGGGATCCATGTAATTTTTGCTATGGTAATTAATTGTTTTAAAACATAACAACATCAATATTTTAGAAGGTGAAATCTATTTAATGTAAATTATTATGAATGAAAATACATCGGCCATTATTATATATTAATTCTATATTCGGTTTTCTGGCCTTTTTACTACTTTCCTGTTCAAGTGATAAAAGCAAACCTACTAAGGAAGCCGGGGTGCTTCCCGGAGTTGCAGTAGGCCAGGTTGTAAAAATAGTGGACGGTGATACTTATGACATTTTGGTGGAGAGGAGGACCTACCGGATAAGGATGAATGGTATTGATGCCCCGGAACGGGGACAACCTTATTATCAGAAAGCAAAAGATTATTTGGGCAGCCTTTGTTTTCAGAAAAATATCAAAGTGGTAAAATTAGAAATGGACAGGCATGGCAGAACAATAGCCGAATCTTTTTTGGAAGATACTATTAACCTTAGTTATGAAATGGTAAAAGCGGGTTATGCCTGGCATTTCAGGAAATATTCGAATGATCAGATCCTGGCAGACCTGGAAAATGAAGCCAGAACTAAACGGATTGGTTTATGGGCAGATGCTTATGCAAAACCGCCATGGGAAATAAGAGCAGACCGGAGGATTAGGAAAAAGGGTTAAAAAAATATAAATCTGGGCAAGGATTATCTTTTTAACTATAAAGATTAATCACTCAGGGTTGCTTTTCAAATTAATATCCTGAAGCAGGTTGCGTACCTTTTCCAAAAAATCCTTACCGGGATCTTCTTTTACTGTAAAATAATCAGGGTCTGTCTCTTTCCACCATTTGCTGTTTCTGAAATTTTCATATTCAGAGTGTCCTATCAGGAACTCAATCTTATATTTTTTTGTTAAGTGCCTGATTAGCTTTGCATTTGATAATACTTGTGCATCCGTAAGTGGCTTTTTTTTACTGCCAATATTTTCAATTCCAATTGAACAGTAGTTCAATCCGATAATATGGCGGGCAAATAATGTATCTGGTACCAAATGATATACCTTTCCCTTCCGGTCAATTAAATAGTGAGATGACACATTAAGAGGGCTTGCTTTTTTATTCAGTTCCCTTGCTGATTCTATTGTATCGCTGCTGAAATACTTATATATGCTGTTTGTGGTGCCCCCATCAGTATAGTGTAGTACAATCATTATTGGATTGATAGAGGGAGTAATCTGTATTACATTATGTCTGTCCTTCAGGTATTGTATGCTCAGTTGGGCCCTTTCGGGGGTATAAGGAATTGGTTTTTCAGTGATTTCAATTTCCGGTCCCAGGTCTATATTGGTATGATGTTTTTTTTACTACCCTTACACGATAAAAGGATTACAAAAAGAACAGGCATTACTAACTTCATATTGATATTAATGTTCATACTACGCCGGAACATTGCTTAAGAAGGGGGTTAGTTTAAGATTATAAAAAAAAGATGAAACATTAAGACTACCTGCTGAACCCTTCGCCAAGATCTTCCTGGAAATTTTCATACCTCCTGATCAGGACAATATTTTTTTCTCAATTTCAGATAGCAGGTTGTCAACATTGTTAAATAAAGGCTGATACCAGGGTTGTACACTAAAATATTGCCTCATGTCTTCCTTTTTAAAAATGAAACCATGCCGTGCATAAATTTCATTACGCATGATTCTAAGTTCTGCCTGGGACATATTCTCAAGATCATTTGCAGTCAGCAACCGATCGGATGCCTGTGGGTATTTCCCTTTTTCCACTGTTGAAATGATGTTTTGTTCAGTATCATTTTTATTCCCCTTTTTGTTAAAAAATAAGAAATAGCTTGCAATGCCTGAAACAATGACAAGAAGGGCTGTAAGAATTATCCAGCGCAGGTTAGATGGTTTTGGCGTCTCCTTAGCAACAGGTATAGCCGAAGTAAGGACAGCCCCGCAGCCGGTGCAAAATTTCGATGTCTCGGGATTGGATTTTCCGCATTTAATACAAAAGCCCATGTGTTAAGAATTTATTTTACTCTGATCTCAATTTGTTCTGGATTATAAGACACTTTTTTACCATACCAGAAACGGCTGTTTATTTTTAGTGCTCTTAAATCTGTTTCGCATTCATTATAGGACTGGTAGGGGCCTAAAAATGTAGCATAAAACCGTTTTCCGCTTAAGGAAGGGTAGTCGGGGATCCATAAATATCCCACGTTGGAGAATCCCTGGTACTTCATGGAATTAACATAATCCCTGGCAGAATACTCTTCAACAAAGGAACCTGTAACAATAATATAGCAGTCAGATATATATATGAATTTTCCATACTCATCTGTATAGGAAGTAGCTGCTGAAGTTATATCATTGTTTTGCTGTCCGGCTGACCTGTCTGAAAGTTTTGTATTATTAGTTGTTGCGGGCCTTGTTGTAGGATCAGCAGGAGTAGTTTGAGCAGTCTCTTCCCCCTTTTTATTAAAAAAAATAAAATAGGCCCCTGTGGCTACAAGCAATGCTGCAATGACTAAGAAGAGCGGCCAGTAATTTT
>VGGV01000009.1 GCA_016868455.1 Bacteroidota bacterium | reverse complement strand
TCCTGTCTTTTTTCCCTTTCGATCTTTCTACAAATACACTCATCCTGCTTTCATCTATATCCCGGGTTTTCATGGCCACTACTTCACTAACTCTTAACCCTGAACTATAGGCCAGCATCAGCATTACCTTCAAACCTACGGATAGAGCTTAGTGTATTTTTTAAATGACGGGAGCCTTTCTTGATCTACAGCCCCACCCATTAACAAACATTCAACCAATTTGATTTTTCCCTTTCTTTGCGGATGCCGCAGCCAGCCGATAAAATCACCATCATTGCAGCCCCCTCCGGCGCCGGTAAAACATCGGTAACCAAACACCTCCTGAAAACATTTCCGGCACAATTGGTTTTTTCCATTTCCTGCGCCACCCGGCCGCCCCGCAACAATGAACAGCACGGCATTGATTACTACTTCATCAGCGCCGATGAGTTTAAAGACCGCATCAACCGCAACGAGTTTGTGGAATGGGAAATGGTGTATGCCGGCAAATATTACGGCACTTTAAAATCAGAACTGCAGCGCATCTGGGACATGCAAAAAGCCCCGCTGCTGGATGTGGATGTTAAAGGCGGAATAAATGTGCAGGCCCAATACCCCAAACAATCCCTGTCGCTGTTTATCGAACCGCCCTCAATGGGAGAACTGGAAAAAAGGCTGAAAGCAAGGGGCACCGAAACCCCTGAGTCGCTTAAGGCCCGTATCAGCAAAGCTTCCTATGAGATGACCTTCAAAGACCGGTTTGACTGCGTCATTATCAATGACAAACTGGACAGAGCCTGCGCCGAAGCAGAAGGGCTGGTCAGGAATTTTCTCGCCGTATAATTCCTCATTTCTTCCCCGATTCCCCATTAACCAATTCCCCTGCCCTGTTCTATCTTCGTATCATGATTTCGGTGAATACGATATTGTTCTTTGTGCTTGCCCTGCTCCTCATGGCTTTTTTTGCGGGTATTGAAATGGCTTTTTACAGCGCTAACCGGCTGAGCCTGAAGATCAAAAAGAAACAGGGCGGCAGTAGTATGCATATACTTTCCCGGTTTATTGAGTCGCCGGCCCGGTTTCTCGGTACCACTTTAATTGGCTTTAATATTTTTCTCGTATTTTTTTCGCTGCAGATCAGTACGGTGATGAGCCCTGTGTGGGACTATATCGGCTTAAAATTGACCTATGTACGGCTGGTGGGTGAAATAGCGCTGGCCACATTTGTAGTGCTGATACTGGTTGAATTCATTCCCCGGGCTTTTTTCCGTGCCCACAGCAATCCGCTGCTTATACGTTTTACTTATGTTTCAGACTTCTTTTACCAGATGTTTGCCCCTATTGCCACCGGTTTAATTGACCTGTCGGAATGGCTGCTGAAATATGTATTCAATATCCGGCTCGATAAAAACAAGGAACCCATCAACCGCAGCGACCTGAAAAACCTTTTTCAGCAACGGGAAGATGAGGAACGGCAGGAACGCAACACCCAGCTGCTTGAAAATGCACAGGAACTGCCAAAAGTAAAGATCAGGCAGTGCCTGGTGCCCCGTAAAGAGATCATCGGCATTGAAAGCGGCGCCACTATTGATGAACTGAAACAGAAATTTATTGAGACCAAGCTAAGCAAACTGGTGGTGTATGAAAATAATATTGACCATATCACCGGGTATGTGCACCAGCTTGATCTGTTCAAGAAGCCGGAGAATATCCGGGCAGTACTGTTGCCAATTCCTGCTGTACCGGAAAGTATGAGTGCCAGCGACCTCATCAGCAAGTTTACCCGTGAACGAAAAAGTATTGCCTGGGTGGTGGATGAATTTGGCGGTACGGCCGGCATTATTACCATGGAGGATGTGCTGGAAGAATTGTTTGGTGAAATAGAAGATGAATACGATACAGAAGAATTTGTGGAAAAGCAGCTGGCGGAGAATGAATACATGTTTTCCGGCCGCCTGGAGCTGGATTACCTGGAACAAAAATATGGTTTTGAATTCGGCGAAGAAGAATGGGAAACCCTCTCGGGCTATATTATCAACTACCACGAAAAGATACCCCGCCAGAAGGAACGCATCATTATTGACGACTATGAGTTTGACATCCTCAACGTCAGCGATACAAGGATTGAAACGGTGAAGATGAAGAAGCTGAAGTAGTGGGGTGGTTGGGTAACTGGTTAATTGGGGATTGGGGGATTGGTTAATTGGGGATTGGGAGATTGGTTAATTGGGGATTGGGGGATTGGTTAATTGGGGATTGGGAGATTGGTTAATTGGGGATTGGGGGATTGGGGTTGCTTAAAACTTAATCAAATCACTTTCTATGCAAACGTTGGACACCCTGGAGGTTTATTTACTCGCAAAAGAATACAGAAGAGATGTAGTCAGGACAGCAAACACATTTCCAAAAGAAGAAAAATTTCTACTGACAGCACAAATAAAAGACAGTGCCAGATCAATTACCGCCAATATTGCGGAGGGATACGGCCGGTATCATTACCAGGAGGCTATTCAGTTTTGCAGAATTGCAAGAGGGTCATTACTTGAAACATACGACCATCTGTCCAGCGCTTTAGATGAGGGCTACATACCCGAATCGCTATTTGGAACATTCAAAGAAAGGCAGGAGAGCCTGCTAAAAAAATAAACGGTTACATCGCCTATCTTAAACGGCGTAAACAGGAGGGGTAATTCTGCCATCAGCCTGCTGCCCAATTAACCCGTCAACCCGTCAACCAAATCCCCCCACCCCGCTTATCTTTGCGTCACTCTATAAGCTACAATGGCATTACTCGATTTTTTAGACAAACGGAAACAACAGACTGAGAAAGGCGGTGAGATGACTTTTATAGACCACCTGGAAGAGCTGCGCTGGCATATCATCCGGTCGGTGATTGCCATCATGACCGGCGCCGTTATTGTATTTATTTTCATCCGGAAGATTGTAGACAAAATATTATTTGCTCCGGCTGATAAAAATTTTATTGCCAATAAATGGTTTTGTCAGCTTGGCAACTGGCTGGAGGATAAAGTTGGTTTTGGAAGCGCTATTTGCCTTCCCGGCATTGATGCAAAGTTTCAGGCCAATACCATGACCGGGCAGTTTATTTCTTCTTTTACCCTCGCTTTTATGGGCGGTTTTATTGTGGCGTTCCCTTATGTGTTCTGGGAGTTTTGGAAATTTGTAAAGCCTGCGCTATCTGATAAAGAAACAAAAAAAACAAGGGGTATTGTTTTTTGGGTGTCCCTGCTTTTTTTTACTGGGGTTTTCTTCGGATATTTTGTGCTTACCCCCTTCATGATAAATTTTTATTTTTCTTATACGCTCAGCGATAAAATTATTGTACTGCCAACGTTTTCTGATTACATGGAGAACCTGATTTATACCACGGTTGGCATCGGTGTTCTTTTCCAGTTGCCGTTGCTTATTTATATACTGGCCAAAATCGGGTTGGTTACATCCGCATTCCTGAAAAAATACTGGCGTCATGCCCTGGTAATGATACTGATCATCGCTGCCATCATTACTCCCACTACAGATCCCTTCAGCCTCGGAATTGTTACCATCCCTCTTTACCTGCTGTATCAGGCTGGTATCTGGATTACCAAAAGAGTTGAAAGGAATAAAGCGAAACAGATGAATGAACGGAGTTAGTAGTTTGTACCCTGGAGTCGAAAACTTTCCTAACTTTATTATCTCATTTTTGTATTGACTATAACCTCTAAACTCTCTGTAATATGCATTCTCCCTTTGACCTTCATAAGCCCATTGCTATCGGTAGCGATCATGCCGGGTACGATTATAAAGAAGACCTTATTTCTTTCCTGGAGGGAAAAGGATTACCTTTTAAGGATTTCGGCACACATAGTAAAGACTCGGTGGATTATCCTGATTTTGCCCACCCGGTTGCATCGGCTGTAGAAAACGGAGAAGCCGCCTTTGGAATTTTATTATGCGGCAGCGCCAATGGTGTGGCTATTACGGCCAATAAACACCAGGGCATCAGGGCTGCTGTTTGCTGGGGCGAAGAACTGGCACAGCTGGCCCGTGAACACAATGATGCCAATATTATCTGCATCCCGGCAAGGTTTGTACGGGAAGGCGATGCTGAGAAGATGGTAGCTCTTTTTATGACAACTGATTTTGAAGGAGGACGCCACCAGCGCAGGGTACAAAAAATAGCCTGCGCCTGACAGATACCTTTTGTCATTTTTTTTACCCCTTTCGATAAAGGGGTTTATTTTTACTTGCACACCGTAGCTTTAGCGAAGGTGTGCTGCACCACATTGCTTCCAACCATGCTCATCCCGATAGCTATCGGGATCGCTGGATAAATCAGCGAAGTGGTGTTTTCTTACCATACTAAATGAGACATATGAGTTTAAAACAATTTGCTTTAATTGTTATTCTTTTTCTTCCGCTGGCAGCAACCGCACAGAAAAAAGACAAAAACGCAGTAAAGGCTGCTTCCACCATTACGGCTGAAGACCTGAAGAAGCATCTTTACATAATTGCCGGCAAGGAAATGGAAGGCCGGGATACCCCTTCTCCCGGGCTGGAGAAAGCGGCTGATTATATAGAAGCACATTTTAAATCGCTGGGCCTTGTACCCGGCAACAACGGCAACTACCGGCAGTACTACCCCCTGTACAAAGATTCATTGATCGGCAGCTCGCTGAAAATAAACGGAACCGTATTTGAACTGAATAAGGATTTTCAGCCGCAGCCCAATAATTATGCGGCTGAAATGCGTTTTTCTGAAGTGGTTTTTGCCGGATATGGCATTGTGGACGGTGAACTGAGAAACGACTATAAAGACCTGAAGGTGGCCGGCAAACTGGTACTGATTATTGACGGCGCACCGTCTGATTATAAACCCTCGCAACAGGGAAGGATGTCGCCGGCAAGTGCATTTGGCAAGATGGATGCCGCAATGAACAAGGGAGCTGCTGCCGTAATGATTGTTTATAACAACTATCCACGCCGGGCCGGGACCACGGCAGGTAACTGGAGCATGAATGGCGGCTACCGGGCAGCTCAATCTCCCTTTACCTTCACCATATCACCGGATGTGGCAGCAAAAATTATGGTAGAAGACGGAAAAGATCTGCTGACCAAAGTAAAATCCGGGTCATTACCTCCCAAAATATATCCGGCTGAAATTGATATGGGTTATGCCAAAACAACCCCGGCAACCCGGGTTTCCAATGTGCTTGGCCTGCTTGAGGGCACTGATAAAAAAGATGAATACATTGTAATTACTGCACATTACGATCATGTTGGCAAAAGAAATGATACCACAATTTTTTACGGCGCTGATGATGATGGCAGCGGCACCACAGGCATTCTTGAACTGGCCGAGGCATTTATCAAAGCAAAGGCAGCAGGCAAAGGCCCCCGCAGGAGTATTTTGTTTATGACAGTGAGCGGTGAAGAAAAAGGATTATGGGGCAGCCGCTACTATACAGAGCGCCCGGTTTACCCGCTGGATAAAACAACGGTTAACCTGAATATTGATATGATCGGCCGTATTGGGACTGAATACCTGAAAGACAAAGATTCGGTTAATTATGTTTACATTATTGGGGATGACAAGCTGAGTTCCGAGTTGACTCCTATCACTGAACAGGTCAACAACACGTACATGAAAATGAAGCTTGACAGGAAATACAATGACCCGAAAGACCCGAACCGTTTCTACTTCCGCAGCGACCATTACCATTTTGCCGAAAAGGGTGTGCCCATTATCTTTTACTTTAACGGGACCCATGCCGATTACCACCGGCCCACTGACACCCCGGATAAAATCAATTACCCCACAATGGCTAAAAGAGCCCAGCTTGTTTTTTATACAGCCTGGGAAATGGCTAACCGCAACGAAATGCTTAAAAGAGACATACAGCTTGATAAACCAAAAGGGTTTTAAATAAAGCGGTCCGAACGGACCGTTTTATTATGCCGTTAAACTATCTTCTGCCGGTTCGGTCTATTTCCTGAACCCGATTTATAAAGCCCTAAAAAAGAATATGAAAACTAAACGAATCGTAAAAGCCCTTGTTTTAACAGGATTGTTTGTTATCGCCTTTGCTCTTGATAACAAAGCTGATGCCCAGCGCCGTTATGGCGTTCGTGACAGAATTGAAGATATCCGTGACCGCCGCGAAGATGTAAGAGACCGCAGAGAGGATGTACGGGACAGAAGGGAAGACATCCGCGACCGCCGTGAAGACCGCCGGGATGCCAGGCATCATGGCGGAGTGCGGGACAGGTTGGAAGATATCCGTGACCGTCGTGAAGATATAAGAGACCGCAGAGAAGATGTGCGGGACAGAAGGGAAGACATCCGCGACCGCCGTGAAGACCGCAGAGACCGCCGTTTTTAATCCGGGGAAACGAAGCCACTTTTAATCCATCCCTTTTTACATAGACTAACTCTGTTGGCATATTATCCGGCAGAGTTTTTTCTTTTTACTATCTTAGAAAAAAAGTACTATGTCAGAAAACCAAAACAACCCATCACCGGAAACACCCCGTGAAAATGAGATTGCTGATTATTATGATGGCGTAAAGAAACTGGAGATGCAGGGCTATGAAGGCGGCATTAAAAAAGCCAGGAATGCCCTGTTTGTTACTGCCGGCCTGCTGCTGCTCGGAGAGATACTGGCCGGATCCATGAGCGGGCTGGAATGGACCCCCTCATGATTGGCATCGTAGCTATTGAAGTAGGGATCTTTGTTGCCCATGGGTTCTGGACAAAAAATAAACCTTATTCGGCAATTATCATAGGGCTTATTTTGTTTATCCTTTACTGGATTGCCGGAATCATTATTAATGGTACAGAGGCTGCTTACAAAGGGATCACAATTAAAATTGTGATCATTGTTTACCTGGCCCAGGCATTAAAACCTGCCAAGGTCTGGGAAGACACTAAAAAAACCATGTAAATAATCAACCCCGCAAATAGAGGGTTGATAATAGAATGATGAGCAATTAGGTTTACCAGCCCAGTACCCAGGCGAAAATCAAAGGAGCCACAATAGTGGCATCACTTTCAACAATAAACTTGGGTGTTTTTACATCCAGTTTTCCCCAGGTAATTTTTTCATTGGGCACAGCGCCGGAATAGGAACCATAAGAAGTGGTGGAATCGCTGATCTGGCAGAAATAACTCCAGAAAGGCACATCATGCCATTCCAGGTCCTGGTACATCATAGGCACCACGCATATCGGAAAATCGCCGGCAATGCCTCCGCCGATCTGGAAAAAGCCAACTCCTTTTCCGGAAGAATGGTTACGGTACCAGTCAGTAAGCCATGCCATGTATTCAATGCCATTTTTTACAGTGCCTGCCTTCAGTTCACCTTTTACCACATAGCTGGCAAAGATGTTTCCGGTGGTACTGTCTTCCCAGCCTGGAACCACAATAGGAATATTTTTTTCTGCAGCAGCAACAACCCAGCTGTCCTTCGGGTCAATCTCATAATACTGTTTCAGCTCGCCGTTTAAAATGACCTTATATAAAAATTCATGAGGGAAAAATCTTTCTCCTTTCGCTTCGGCCTCTGTCCATTGTTTTACCAGGTGCTTCTGCAGGCGGCGAAATGCTTCTTCTTCCGGAATACAGGTATCGGTTACCCGGTTGTAATGGTTTTCCAGAAGATCCCACTCTTCCTGCGGGGTAAGATCGCGGTAATTGGGAATACGCTTATAATGTGAGTGCGCCACCAGGTTCATTACATCTTCTTCCAGGTTGGCACCGGTGCAGCTGATGATATCCACTTTACCCTGCCGTATCATTTCGGCCAGTGAGATACCCAGTTCGCCGGTGCTCATGGCGCCGGCCAGGGTCACCATCATTTTCCCGCCTTCCTGCAAATGCCGCTCATATCCTTTTGCCGCATCCATCAGTGCGGCGGCATTAAAGTGACGGAAATGATGCTGGATGAATTGTGAAATGGATCCTTTGTTCATTACTGGTTCATTTAAAGACCGCCTTCAGATCACAATACCGTGAGACAATGCGGCAGTTCCATTATTCGCCCGGATAAGGCAATCTACAAGGAAAAGTGCCGCAAAATTACAGGTTTGCACAAATAAAAATTCCCTGCCGGTACAGGGAATTTTTAACCACTGCTTCTTGAGTTTATTTCTTCAGCTTGTCAATATCAATAAAATTTCCGCCTGCATCTATCCGGAGCTTGTACTTTCTGTTGCCGGCATCCAGCCGCAGCACATACCGTGTGCCTCCCGGGTTGGTAATTTCGCTTACCTGCAATACTTCAGCTGAAGTAAATCTTTTTTCCACTGCTTTTACAACAGCGAGCGGCAACTGGCTGTAAAAAATACTTCTGGCGCTGCCCTGCAATTCTCCTTCCTCCGTAAAATACGCTTCGGAGCGGTACCCGCTGAAAATAAATATTGCTTTCAGGTAATCGCCCTGCTTTTCCCAGCTCAGCAGTTCAGCTCCGGGAAATTCTTTTTTAAACGATTCTGTTACAGTTTCACTTACGGAATCGGAGCTGTCTGCGGCCTTTGCTGCAACCATCGTTATAAACAACGACAGTGATAAAAATAATCTTTTCATGGCTTAAGGTTTAACGGTTAATGATAATTAATTCATCAAGTCAAAAGTATACCCGGTACAGGGTGAACCCAAGTGAAAAATGATTTATGGCAGCCAATGTTAAATCAATTAACGTTGTACCTCTTTTTTATAACAGTATCTGTTAATAATACAAAACCCCGGCATTACAGCAAATGTGTAAGCCGGGGCTTGTTTTACCACACACCAAAACTAACTTGTAAAACGAAACCTGCTGTCTGATCGGATGATTATACTTTTTTTACTTTTTTGTAATTAGTCCAGCTGGCAGGAAGACTCATGTTTGCCGGCGGATTATTCCTGGCTGCCGTTTGCCTTTTTCTGCCGCCGGCAGCAGCTATCGTGGTTTTCTTTACGGTGGTGATGATCATTACGCTGATTCCCTGTGTGTATCCCTATCGTTTTTATATAAAGCAAAAAAAGGCTACCTGACTGGGCCTATTATTGCATGGTGCAGGGTGCTGTGTATCTTTAGCACTTGAACTACCTCGCCCATGCATACCTGTCGTTCGGTCATCCCGGTGTACTTACCGGCAATATGATCAGTGATTTTGTAAAAGGGAAAAGGAAGTTTGATTACCCAGCCGAAATTCAGCAAGGGATTGCCCTTCACCGGGCCATTGACCGCTTTACTGATGAACATGATGCCACACGGGATGCCAAAGAAGTTTTTCGCCCTGCTTACCGGCTGTACAGCGGAGCTTTTACTGATGTGGTATTTGACCATTTCCTTGCGAATGATGAATCAGAATTTTCAGAGAGTTCGCTTTTTGACTTTGCCAAAGAAACATACGCCGAACTGGACCGGCAGGCGGGCTGGATGCCCGACAGGTTTGCCCACATGTTTCCTTACATGAAACAACAAAACTGGCTGTATAATTACCGCACCCGCTGGGGCATAAAAAAAAGTCTTGGCGGCGTGGTAAGAAGGGCCAGATACATTGAAGATTACCATACTGTTTATGTATTATTTGAGGACCATTACCAACTGCTGGAGGGTTGTTATCGTCAGTTCTGGACGGAGGTAAAGCTTTATGCTAAAAAAATATTTGAAGCAATGAAGCTGTAACTTTTAACCGGCCGAAACGTTGTACTGCCGCTTTTATAAATCGTTTACTTTTGCAAACGCTGCAAACCGATTATTTACTGTCCAATAACATAACCATGAAAAAGTTTTTTCTTTTACTTATTTTTTTTCAAACGGCATTTTCCTGTCTTCTGGCGCAAAATAACAGCATACCGCCTGTTGACAAATCGCCGATGGATATGAGTTATTACCCGGTGAATTACCCGATACTGAAAATACAGGATAAAATAACTGAGCCGCTGGTGACCAGGGTAATTTACAGCCGTCCGCAACGAAATGGCCGGACCATTTTCGGCGGCCTTGTTAAAAATGGGGAGGTTTGGCGTTTAGGCGCTAATGAAGCAACAGAGATTGAATTTTTCAGGGCGGTAAAAATTGGAGGTAAAAAGCTAAAAGCAGGCCGGTACACTTTATATGCTATTGTAAACGATAACAGCTGGACTATCATTGTCAACAGAGAAACTGACACCTGGGGATCGTTCAAATACGACATTAAAAAAGATGTGGTACGCACTGATGTAACATTACAAAAAACTGACGGCTTGGTGGAAAATATGTCAATGGCATTTGAGAAAACTGCAGTTGGCTGTAACCTGAGTATCTCCTGGGAAAATACAAAAGTGGCTGTACCAATTATCTTCTGAACCAGGTCATTTTAAAATAATTATCAGCCGGGTTTCTGTAAATAGATAACTGGATAATCGGCCATTCAGGCGGTATGTTTTTTCCCGTATTTGCACCGGGATTAATCAGATATTTGCGTTGATGTGCGGAATAGCCGGAATCATACAATCCAGTTCAGCCAGTTACAACAAAGAGCATTTGAAAAAAATGACTGATGCCTTAGCGCACCGGGGGCCCGACGGGGAAGGATATTGGCAAAATGAAAGCGGTCATGTGCTGCTTGGCCACCGCAGACTTTCAATCATTGATTTATCGGAAGCAGGGCACCAGCCAATGCATTATCTTGGCCGTTATACTATCGTTCATAACGGCGAGTTATATAATTATATTGAGCTGAAAGAACAACTTCAAAAAAGTGGTTATGCCTTCCGGTCGGCGACAGGTACAGAAGTTATTGCGGCAGCATACGATTGCTGGAAAGGAGATTGCCTGCAGAAATTTGACGGGATGTTTGCCTTTGCCATCTGGGATGAGCAGAACAAAGAGTTATTTGCGGCAAGGGACAGGCTGGGTGAAAAACCGTTTTATTATTCCGCTTCAGGCGGAAATTTTCTTTTTGCCAAAGTATATGAGCTGGCCAAACAGCATGGTGTAAAAGTATTACTGGATGGCCAGGGAGCTGATGAGTTACTTGCCGGCTACCACAAATATTATAAATGGTACTGGCAGGAGCTTTTCAGAAAAGGAAAACTCTCCGGCAGAAAAGAATTAAAATCAGCAAGGGCATTAGGTATAACAGAACCATTTACGTGGAAGAACAAGATTGCCGCCTGGTTCCCGGCATTTGCCAGCATTGTAATGGAACGGCAATACCTGTTAAAAGCGGTGGCACACCCGGATTTGACAAAAGAGTTTGTGCAGCAGCAAAGCAGGGAGGCCTACTATTCACCCCCCGATCATTTTACACTCAATGGGGTACTTCATTTCAGCACATTTGTTCATGGCCTGCAGGAGTTACTCCGGTTTTCCGACCGTAACTCTATGGCACATGGCCGTGAAGTGCGGCTTCCTTTTCTTTCACATGAGTTGGTTGAGTTTCTTTTTTCTCTTCCTTCTGATTATAAAATCCGTAACGGCTGGACCAAATGGCTGCTGCGGGAAGCCATGAAACAGCATCTTCCCGAATCAATTGTTTGGCGAAGGGATAAAGTGGGTTTTGAGCCCCCGCAGAAAAACTGGATGCAGGACAATAGAGTGCAGGGGGAGATACAGTCTGCCAAGGGCAAACTGGTGGAAGAAAAAATCCTGAAGCCGGAAGTGCTGCAGAAAAAAATTAATCCCCACTCTTCACATGAAGCGGAAAGTTATGACTGGAGATACCTGTCTGCTTCCTTACTTTTTAAATGAGATGAAATCAGCATCTTTGTATTCCTACAATCAGAATAATTATTAAATATGAAACCCGCTACAAAATACATTCATGCCGGCTCACATCCTGACCCCTCCACCGGCGCAATTATGACACCAATTTATCAAACCAGTACCTATGTGCAGGAAGCTCCGGCCAGACACAAAGGATTTGAATATGCCCGAAGCCAAAACCCGACAAGAACGGCGCTGGAGGAAGCTTTTGCCATTATCGAAAACGGAAAATATGGTCTTGCTTTCAGCAGCGGTGTGGGCGCTACTGATGCAGTGATCAAACTGCTGAATGCAGGCGATGAAGTGGTTTGCGGAAATGATATGTACGGAGGCACTTACCGGCTTTTTACCAAAGTGTTTTCACGGTTGGGCATTATTTTTAAATTCATTGATACCACAAAACCGGCCAATGTTGAGCAGGCTATCAGCAATAAAACCAAACTGGTGTGGCTAGAAACGCCTACCAACCCGCTGATGAATGTTTCAGATATTGCCGCCATTGCCGCCATCACCAGGCCAAAAAATATTTTGCTGGCGGTTGACAACACCTTTGCTTCACCGGCTTTACAAAATCCTCTTGACCTCGGCGCCGACATCGTAATGCACTCCGTTACCAAATACCTCGGCGGGCACTCCGATGTGATACAGGGTGCACTGATGATGAATGATGCTGAGCTCAGAGAAAAACTGTACTTTATTCAGAAAAGCTGCGGCGCCGTACCGGGACCCATGGATTGCTTTTTAGTGTTGCGGGGTATCAAAACACTTGGCGTAAGAATGAAGGCCCATTGTGAGAACGGCAGAATCATTGCTCAGTGGCTGCGCAGCCATCCCAAAGTGGCCAAAGTGTACTGGCCAGGCTTTGAAGGTCACCCGGGACATGCTGTAGCCAAAAAACAGATGAAAGATTTTGGCGGTATGCTCTCTTTTGAGCTGAAAAACGACAATATCGAAGAGGCAAAACGGGTTTTATCTTCCACACATTTGTTTTCTCTTGCCGAAAGTTTGGGTGGTGTTGAGTCGCTCATTAATCACCCGGCAAGCATGACACATGCATCCATTCCACGAGAAGAAAGAATGAAAAATGGCTTGACTGATGGGTTAATAAGATTAAGTGTGGGGATTGAAGATGCAGATGATCTGATTGAGGATTTGAATAAAGCAATAGGCTGATGATGATAAAGTCTGTACATTTTTTTATTGCTTTTTTTGCAGTACTATCCCCCTCCTGCAATGCTCAGAATGCTAAGGCAAAAGATATTACAGAAGGCTACCCGGCTGTTGACTCTTTAATTCTTCGCAAGGGCGACAGCCTGCTGAAAGCAAGAAACCTTCCGGGAATTTTTATTGCAACCAGCGATAATGGGAAACGCAGCTATTATAATTTTGGCTATGCTGACCCTGATAATAAAACAACGTTTGACTCATTAACTTTTTTTGAGGCCGGCAGTATTACCAAAACTTTTACCGCCCTTGTTTTAGTGTCCGTCTTAAAAGAGCACGGCATCAGCGAGGCTTCATCCATCATAAAATACCTTCCCGACTCTTTGCAGCAGAATAAATCGCTTGCATCAGTCAGTTTTCTCAGCCTGCTCAACCATACTTCAGGCCTGGAAAGGATCCCTGATGATCTGCCGAGGGGGATAAAAAATCAACAGCCTTATAAGGAGTACAAGAAGAAAAACCTGTTCAGTTACCTTAAACGGGCAACATGTAAGTCGGATGGGAAAAGCAATTATTCCAATACCGGTTTTGCAGTATGTGGCATCCTGGCAGAAATTATTTCAGGAAAAACTTATGAGGAATTGCTGAAGCAATATGCTTTTGAGCCCCTGCACATGGGCGCCGCCCTCAACCTGCCTTCCGGTAATACAAATGTCAGCCAGGGCCATTTCGGAAATAATAAAGCGCCATACTGGGAAATGGAATGTATGGCTGCTGCGGGGGCTATTAAATGTTCTGCACAGGACTTGCTCAATTACCTGGAATATATGAACAACCATTCAGGCGATGCGGTTATAAGAAGCTTGCTAAAAACTACCGCTGCAGCGAAGCCCAATATAAAAGTGTGCCTGGCATGGCATACAGTTGAAAAAGAAGGGAACCCCCTTTTCTATTGGCATAATGGCGGTACTTATGGGTTTTCCACCTTTGCAGCCTTTTCAAAGGAGAAAGATAAAGCTGTGGTGGTGGTGATAAACAAATTCAACAGCAATGATGTATGTGACCGGTTTGGTATGCTGATCATGCGAAAGCTTCTTGAGTAATGGGAAACCGTATAGCAAACCTGAAGTGTTTTCTTGATGCCGCTGTTGAAAAATACAACCGCCCTTCTTTTATCAAAAATGACCCGGTCTCTGTTCCCCATCTTTTTACTAAAAAACAGGATATCGAAATCGCCGGTTTCTTTGCCGCCATCTTTGCCTGGGGCAACCGGACTGCCATCATCAACAAATGCAAAGAATTGCTGCAACTGATGGATAATGCGCCGCACCAGTTCATCCGGCAACATGAAGAAAAAGATTTGAAAAGATTAGAGCACTTCAGACACCGCACATTCCAGGCGGCTGATTTATTTTATTTCATTGAATTTCTTCAGCAGCACTACAGCCGGAACGAAAGCCTGGGAAATGCATTTAGCGGCGGCATCAGCAAAAAAGACAAAACTGTTGAAAAGGGGCTGAATGCATTCCGAAAATATTTTTTCATTTTCCCGCATGAAAAAAGAACTGAAAAACATATTGCCTCACCCGAAACAGGTTCATCCTGCAAAAGGATAAACATGTTCCTGCGCTGGATGGTGCGGCAGGATAACAAAGGCGTTGATTTTGGCCTCTGGAAAAATATTATTCCTGCACAACTTATTTGCCCGATAGACCTGCATGTGGCAAGGGTGGCCAGACAGCTGGGAATACTGAAGCGAAAACAAACTGACTGGCAGGCCGCCACCGAGCTCACTGATTTTTTACGAACTTTAGACAGGCATGATCCGGTGAAGTATGATTTTGCTTTGTTTAACCTGGGTATACAGGAACAATTTTAATTCACTTTCATGTCTTTAATTGATACAGAACTGATCCCTTCCATCAACCAGTCGCTTGAAACGGTATTACCGGCCGCTCTTTCAATGGATGAACTCAGGAAGCAGCTTGCGAAACACATCAGCTATCTCATCAACCATGATTTTGAAAAACTGGTATTCCTTGTATACCGTATAGACGTAAGTGAAGTAAAACTGAAGCAATTGTTGCAGGAGAATAAAGAAGCTGACGCAGCCGGGCTGATTGCTGATTTAATAATTGAACGGCAATTACAAAAAATTAAATCCCGCCGGGAGTTTAACCGGCGGGACAATGATATTGATGAAACAGAAAAGTGGTAATTCAGGTAACCGGCTTACTTCAGACTTCAGACCTCCGGCTTCTGGCTTCCTTTCCTTTCAAACATCAGCTCCCTCACTTTTTCTTTATCTTCTTTTTCTTTTTTCAAATCGAACATAGTGTCGAACACATGGTCCCATAAAGTGGAACTTACACCATACCCGTTATGCTCATTCTTATAATGATGCAGATGATGATTTCTCCAAAGTGGTTTCATCCATTTAAAAGGCGGATTCCAAGCATGAATGGCATAATGCATGCTTCCATACATAAGATAACCCAACAGGAAGCCCGGGAAAAACATAAATGCATAACTGCCCATGATGAGGTACATCAGCCCGAACAAAGAAGATGAAATGATAAGGCTTGGTACCGGAGGCATAAAGAGCCGTTGCCTGTCGCGGGGATAATGGTGGTGGTTGCCATGCAAAGTATATACAAACTTGGTAGCCCCTGGACTTTTGGGTACCCAGTGAAAAATAAAGCGGTGGGCTATGTATTCAAAAAAGGTCCAGAAAAAAATACCGCCAAAGAACACCAGCAGAATAGTGCCTGTGCTGTAATTATATTTTGTTGCTGCTGTATAAATGATAAAACCAAGAATGGGAATGTACATACCCCATATGACAAGAGGATTGGCTTTTGTAAGCGCTTCCAGAAAATCATTTTTAAAAAGCCGTGCCTGTCCCTTATTATGAATTTTTTCAAAATGCATGGGGCAAAGATAAGGAATGAAACGGCGGTCAAAAACAACGCAACAAGCTAATTTTAATCAGTATTAGCAATGTTTTCAAGTTACTGAAAATGACTGCTTTTGTAACTGAAATATCTAACTTAGCGCCTCAATTAATTTCCTTGTATGAAACTTGTCACTTACCTGAAAGAAGAAAGAGAACAACTGGGCGTGCTGATCAATGATATGATCTTTGACATGGAGGTTTTGCATCCGGACCTGCCCAACAGCATGAATATGTTTTTGAATTACTGGGATGATACTTTCCCAGTGGCACAGGCCGGCGAGCTAATGCTGAAGGAAGGAACCAGAACAAGTAATAGAGGTATACCGTTAAAAGACGCCCAGTTGTTGGCACCGGTGCCTTTCCCTACAAGTTGCCGCGACGGTTATGCCTTTCGCCAGCATGTGGCAGCAGCGAGGAGAAACCGGGAAGTAGACATGATCCCGGAGTTTGACCAGTATCCCATTTTTTATTTTACCAACCATCACAGCATTCAGGGACCCGGAGAGATACGCTGCATGCCCGACCATTTTGAAAAACTGGATTTTGAACTGGAAGCCGCTATCGTTATCTGCAAACATGGAAGAAATATAAAAGCAGAAGAAGCGGATGAATATATCGGCGGGCTGATGATCATGAATGATATGAGTGCAAGAAGGCTGCAGATGGAAGAAATGCTGCTAAATCTTGGCCCGGCAAAAGGGAAAGATTTCTCTACTGTCATCGGACCCTGGCTTGTTACATTGGATGAGCTGGAAGAATTTGTTGTATCATGCAAAGAAACCCACACCGGCAAAAGCTGGAACCTGCGGATGCAATGTTTTGTGAACGGCAAGCAGGTAAGCGATGGAAACCTGTCGGATATGGACTGGACCTTTGCAGAAATTATTGAAAGAGCTTCTTACGGGGTTGACCTTTATCCGGGTGATGTAATAGGAAGCGGTACAGTTGGCACAGGTTGTTTTTTAGAATTGAACGGAACGGGTAAACTGAATGACCCAAATTATGAGGAGCAATGGCTGCAACCCAAGGATGTTGTTGAAATGGAAATTGATAAACTGGGGAAATTAAGTAATTCGATAATAGCTGAAGAAACTGATTGGAGTGTTTTAAAGTTGAAAAAATAATAGCTTAACCGCAAAGACGCAAGGGCGCAAAGTAACGCTATGAATAAAGAGCATTTTGAATACCTGGCCAATCAAATATTCCAGGCTTCGTTAGAAGTTCATAAAACCCCTGGGCCGGGGCTTTTGGAGTCGGTATATGAATATGCTCTTGTAAAAGAAATGCAAATAAGAAAAAGTGAAGCACTCTACCAGGTAAAGATTCCACTATTCTATAAGGGTTATGATACACAAAAAGAGTTTTTCATTGACATACTTGTAGAAAATGAAATTGTAATTGAAGTTAAATCTGTTGAAACACTCCTGCCCGTTCACCAGGCTCAATTGTTATCCTATCTGAAACTGGCCGATAAACGCCTTGGGTTTTTAATAAGTTTTAATGTGCCTCTTCTCAAGGAGGGATTTAAAAGAATGGTGAATAATTATTAATCTTTGCGAAACCTTGCGTCTTAGCGCCTTTGCGGTTAAACAAACCTATGGTTATAGACCTAAAAGAACTGAAACCCGCTGAAAAGCAATACTACCTGCAGCATGTTGTTGCGCCCAGGCCCATTTGCTTTGCCTCCACCATTGATAAGAACGGCCATGTCAATCTTAGTCCCTTCAGTTTTTTTAATTTGTTTTCATCCAATCCGCCCATTGTTATTTTTTCTCCTTCCAGAAGAGTAAGGGATAATACGACGAAGCATACACTGCAAAATGTACTGGAAGTACCGGAAGTGGTGATTAATATTGTCACGTACGATATGGTGCAGCAAACTTCCCTTGCAAGTTGCGAATACCCGGAAGATGTGAATGAATTTATAAAAGCCGGTTTTACCGAAGAACCGGCCACTCTTGTTAAACCCCCTATGGTAAAGGAAAGCAAAGTGAAGATAGAATGTAAAGTAATAGAAGTAAAACCATTAGGCACTGAAGGCGGCGCCGGCAACCTTGTTATTTGTGAGGTGCTGCGGATGTATATAGATGATTCACTTTTCAATGCAGATAAAAAGATTGATCAGCGGAAAATTCATCATGTGGCAAGGCTGGGAGGTGACTGGTACTGCCGGGTGGATGAAAGCAATTTATTCCTTGTACCCAAGCCCAATATCCATCTTGGTATTGGCGTGGATGCGTTGCCTGAAAGTATTCGCCGGAGCAAAATTTTAAACGGAAATGAACTTGGCGTGCTGGCCAATGTGCATGAATTGCCTGTGACCGATCCGTCTTTTGATGATGACCGGCTGAAACAACTCATCCAATATTATTCCATCAGTCCCGACGAAATGGAAAAAGAACTGCACTTGTATGCAAAAAAATTGCTGAAGGAAGGGAAAGTAACAGAAGCCTGGCAGGTGCTGCTTGCCGGCGTATAAAAAAATCCCGGAGTATATTACCCCGGGATCCGAAAAACCTGATTGAAGGTATTTATTCTGAACTCAGGTCTTTTCGCAATACCATGAGAAAAACTTCACGGCTTTCTATGTTCGCATTGTTATCCAGTATTTTTTGCCTGGCATCCCATGCATCATAACCATATGCTTTAATTACTATCAAAGGAATTGGTTACCGGTTTGTGGCGGGTTAATCACCGCTGTACCGCATCCTCTTTGCCGGGCCATTGTTTTGCAGCAATATAAAATCACCTCTTTGCAGCGGTATTATCCTGCGCACCTCCCCCTTGGGGCTGATTCCGGTTGCGGTTAAAGGGTTGAAATTTCCTTTGCCGTCTCCCAAAAGCAAAAGAGCGGCCATTGCATCATAATTACCCGTACTTACATCTGCGTCTGACGAGTTGCCAGCCACCAGGATGTCTGTCTTGCCGTCTTTATCCCAGTCGGCCACCAGCATATCATTGATGTTGGAAAGTTGTGCCATTTCAGGAAAAGCCAGAAACTGAAAAGAACCATTGCCCTCGTTTAAGAAAACACCCGATTCAAAACAGGTCGCCCTGTACACATCCATGCCGGTTATTTGTTCCGGGGTGAAGATCTCATCCATCGTTTTACCGGCATACAGGTGGTAGCGGTAAAACTTTTTTCTCATGAACGGCATTTGATCAATCAGCTGGTCGCGGTGGTACATGGGATAACATTTATCGCCGATATAATAACCAAGCACAGCATCATAGCTGCCATTGCCGTCAAAATCTTTTGCATAAACCGTGCAGGGTCTTTCCGGCGAAGCGCCGATACGGGAATTGGTGCCGCGGTTACCGGCCAGTATGTCAAGATCCCCATCATTATCTATATCATTCAATAAAACAACATTCCACCAGCCTGTAATGGCGTTCAGGTTGGTGACAGTGGCACTGCCGCTTCTGCTCATTGTTACAGGGGCATTAAACGACATGAGTTTTTCGGCATCGGTCTTAAAGATCATGACAGGCATCCATTCGCCTGCCAGCACCAGTTCATTTTGCCCGTCTCCGTTCACATCGCCCCAGGCCGCATAGTTTACGATGCCGGTATTCTTCAGCCCGGGAGCATAGCTAAGCGTTACATCGGTAAAAATGCCTTTATTGTTTTGCAGCAGCATATTGTTGTCATGCTGAGGAAATTTTCCCGGCTTTACCCCGCCACCGACAAACAAATCCAAATCGCCGTCTCCGTCAAAGTCAAGAGCAATTACACAGGAGCCGTTATTAATGTCTTTTGGAAGGCCCTTAACGGAGCGGATAAAATTTCCTTTTCCGTCATTCAGGTACAACCTGTCCTGGTACAGGGTGCTGCCTGCAGTAAACTGTGCACCGCCGCTTACCACATACAGATCATTATCTTTATCGCCATCGGCATCAAAAAAAACAGAGCCGCCGTCTTCAAATGCTTTATCCTTTGTAAAGGCAGGCTGAGGTTTTTTTACAAAACTTCCTTCTGCATTCTGCAGCATCAGTGATCCTTCGCTGCCGGCTGCACCGCCAATGTAAATATCCTCTCTGCCATCGCCGTTCACATCTGCTTTGGCGTAATAAGGGCCTTTTCGGCTGCATTTATAGGGAATCAGCGGTTCTCTCTTAAAATCAATGAAATCATTTTCTATGTGCCGAAAGGTAAATTTTTGCGGGGTTGCGGTTTCTTTAAACAGCGGCGGTTTTTTTTCCGGCGGAGCCATCGTTTGCATTGCATCGCTTTCATACAGCGTAAGCGCCTGTCCTGCTGTTACATTATACAGGGTTATCATTTTACCGGAAGGGAATATAATTTCTGCTTTTGCCATTACCGTATTTGCCCCCGTGCCAAAATGTAATACATGCTCATGTGATGACATAAAGCCCCGCTGCGGGTCGTAACACTGAAACTGCAGGTTCCCTTTTTCGTCTGTCAGTTTTACCGTTGTTCCATACAGTTCCTGTTTCAAATGCCTGCTTTTATAGAAACGGAAACGGAGAAAACGGCCGGGATTTGTTTCATTGAGGTTATTGCGCAGAATAAAAGCTTCGTCATGTATGTTATTGACCACCATATCCAGGTCGCCGTCGTTGTCAAGGTCGGCATACACAGCGCCGTTGGAGAAAGATGGAGGTGCATCGCTCCATTGTTCTGAATAATTATCAAACCGTAAACTGCCGTTGTTGCGGTAGAAGTAATTAGCGGTTTTCTGCGATGGGATTTTGCTGTACAATTCAGCAAGGGTTACTTTCTGCCCTTTTACCAGCCGGGTGTTAATGGAGTCAACAAAAAATTCTTTATAATCCCAGTCGGTGATATCCCGGCGAAACCCGTTGGTGATGTACATATCCTTCCAGCCGTCGTTATCAAAATCAGCAATGAGGGGTGCCCAGCTCCAGTCTGTCTCCGCCACACCGGCAAAGTAGGCAATTTCACTGAATGTGCCATTACCCATATTTAATTGCAATACATTATGAGGGTACTGGTAATAGAGCCCAAACTGTACCATTAACTGAAAACGGTCGTAATGCTGGTTTTGTACAAATAGTGTTTTTTGTCTTACCGGGTCTTCCAGCGCCATATCGGCCACAAACACATCTTGCAACCCGTCATTGTTCAGGTCATTAATATCCATGCCCATCGAAGAAAGGGAGATATGCTGAAAATAATCCGCCAGCTTTTCAGAGAAGGTGCCATTACGGTTATTAATGTACAGGTAATCCGGTTTCCGGAAATCATTGGCGATATAAATATCCGGCCAGCCGTCGTCATTAAAATCGGCTATGCCGGCACTTAACCCAAATGCGTAGGTGCTTATTCCCGCTTTTTTACTAACGTCAACAAATCGGCCGTTCCGGTTTTCATACAGGCGGTGGCTCACATACACACGGGCAGTATCATCAATAATCACCAGTTTGCCGTTTACCATTTTGCCGTTCAGCACCATGGTGTTGTTGAAGGATATGGGATGATTGATAAGAAGGGCATCCATATCCCCGTCTTTATCATGGTCAAAAAAATAAGTTTGCGTGGTGAAACTGGCATCATCAAGCCCAATTTCTTTCGCCTTATCTGTAAAAGTGAGGTTGCCGTTATTTACATAAACCAGTTTCCGGCGAAACTGCGGCTGAAATGGTCCGGCACGGGAGGCTACAATATCCAGCCACCCGTCGTTATTTATATCAACCATGTTCACCCCCGATTTAACACCCAGTTCCCCGCTTACGCCGGCGGCATCTGTAATATCCCTGAACTGCAGATTACCGAGATTCAGATACAGTTTATTAAAACCCGTCGTCGAAGAAAAATAAATATCCGGCAGACCGTCATTGTTAATATCACCGATGGCCACCCCACCGCCATTGTATAAATAACCGTAACTATAAAAATTTATATTATCATCTTCATATAACTGATTGTTGAAGGTAATGCCGGTATGTGATGACGGCATTGTTGTAAACAGTTTTTTATCCTGTGCTATAATCCCCGCAGCAGCCCAAAAATAGACCAGCACAATCATACCGGATTTCTTCATGGTTTCTTATTTTAATTTGCCAGGGGAAGGCAAACAGGTTTGTAATACATACCGGCCAATCTTTATCCCCTGCTCTATGCTGATCCTTGCGGTTTCCGGATAATGAATGCCGCCGTACACCCGGCTCCAGGCGCATTCTTCCGAAGCAGTTAAAAAAGAAGGAAATGTCCGGGCCGGAATACCAAATGGAACTTCTGTATTATCTGTGAAAGAATAATTATCGCCAAACAACGCTGTGAGTACCGTGGCAGCAGCCGAAGAAATAACAGCATGCCCGCTGGTAAATTCCGGGAAAGGGGGAGTTTGTATCAGCGGTTCCCATTTTTCATCAATGTAGCGGTTGATAACTGTTACCGGACGTATCAGTTCTGTAGTATATTTTTCATGCCAGCATGATATAAAACCGTCGAACATACTGATAGCAGCAAGTGTATAGGCCTGCGAAGACCTTGTAACAGGAATTTCTTTGTCTATACAAACCTGCCGGGTAAGCATAATCCAATGGCCGGCTGGAGATATTTTATGAATGAAATAATTGAAATGTCCTTGTTCAACCGAGATATTCGGATTGTCATCCCAATAGTAAGCAATGGCCTTTTTTAAGCTGTCAGATTTTTTCCCGGTCTCATACACTTCCATTACATTTTTATAGAACAGCGACTGTTTTGCCATGCTGTAGCTTAGTTTTTTTGCGGGAGAAAACTGTCCCGCTGTCTTAAGTGTCATCGGCCTGATGGATTTCCAATGAGGCTCCAGCCCCGGTGCAAAATCAACAGGGGTGGGCTGCCATTTACCTGGCTTGCCGGATGCCACATAACGCATCATCGCCCTTGTTTCAGAATAATGGTCTTTTTTGTACCAGGCGGTAATAGCGCCGGCTACTTTATTCCCATATTCAAAAGAAGCCGACAGCAAGCCCGGTTCCGTTATTTTTTTCAGCGAATCAAGAAAAACCTCCCGCCAGTCCTTTATTTTGTACTCGGAGCCCACAAGGCTTTCGCCGGTGAGGGAAAAAGCAATGCAGGCTGCTATAAAATAATCGCAGGCCACCTTTTTTTCCGGCGGCGGTGGTGCCAGCCCATTCAGTTTTCCAGCCAGAGGCAGTAAGGCAGGGTCTTCGTGGCGGATACATTCATAAAATGCAATATTGGGATAAGTATAAATACGGGCGGCAACCGGCGGGGTAAACAGGTCATCCATTACGGTTGTAACAAGCAGCTGATTCAGGTGATGCAATACCTGTTCTTTAGTTTGTGCAGCCAGCACACTGGAGGAGAGCACCAGAAAAGGAATAAGAAGCCGGCATACCATGCACCGTTTTTTTAACAAGGCAGTTAATTTATCTGCTGAATTTACAACAATAAATTAATTACGGCTGTACAACTAACTCATCCTATTTTTATATCCGGAATCAGTATGAAATATTTACTCATTGTTTCACTGTTTTTCCCTGCTTTACTGCAGGTCCAGCACTGCCCCTGGGTCTGCAGCGGAATGATTTTGCTGAAAACGGATGTAACCGCCGCCGAGTTCCGGCAGCTGAACCCGGTGCTGGCAGATAAAAAAAACCGATTATTGATACCATATATGGAACCGGGATGGACACCCATGACAGCTGCCGGTTTTTATACTTTGATGACTTTGTACAATACCGTAAGCAAAAAATAAAAATGCACCACTGGTACGCATTTGATACGGTATTTCATTTTGCAGAGGGGCTTTACCTTGTGCGGTATAATTACTGCCGGTACAACCCGGAAAACAACAACGACCTTTTTATCCGCTTCAGTCATCCCGCCGATGATGTGTACCGCTATATTGAAATACCCCTCAGCCGGCGCATCCACCTGCATGATTTGAATCCTGAGATCCGCCAAAGGCTCAGCCTTGCTGAAGTTCCTTCACTGCAGCCGATGGTAATGGAAGTAACCCGGCAGAAGTGGAAACTTCCCGTCAGGTAATGCCAATCTGTTATTTTTGCATGTCAGCCTTATGAATACATGAACAGGAAACCAACAGCCAACAGGCTTCTCGGCATATTTTTTTTGCTGCAATGTTTTACCATTGCAGCACAGGATAAGCGTACACAATATCCTGCAGGGCTAAAGAACGCTTATTTCGGGGTTAATATCGGGAGCATCAATTATCCGTTCTCCGCTGCCCAACTGGAGCCGGGTTTTACAGTGGATGCAGTGTCAGTTCCGCATACTGCTGTCCGTATTGTTTTATATGGCTGTCCTATCAATAAGTATTTATCGGCGAGAATTACCTATATGCGGCCCGTAAACTGGGTGCAGTATAAAAATGTAAAAGGCGACCGGCAAACCCATTCGGTATGGATGAATATTGCAGGCCTTACCCTGGAGGGTCATTTACCGGTTGGCAAAAAGGTTTCTGTTACGGCAGAAGCAGGCCTTGGCGTCATCACCCGGAATGGGTTTGAGATCAATGGCATACCTGTAGTAAAAAATGCCAATTACGGCACCGGTTTGTTTGGAGGCGCCATTCAATATCATTTAAACAAAAAATGGGACCTGCAGATAAGCACAGCCTGGTCGCCGGAGCATAAAAAAACAAAACAGCCCCCCACATTATTTATAGCGGGCGGGTTCAATTACAACCTTCGTCCGCTTTCAAAAGAAAAAACAGAACGCAACGCAGCAAGCGGCTATCATTTTCCCAAACAGTTCATCCTTGCGGGCCACACCACCCATGCATTGGGTTATGGTGTAAATAATGCGCTGTCAAAAGGCCCTGTTCCTGTTTTCTGGGGCGGCGACGCTCATATCAAACAAGGCTTTTCAATCAGCTATCAGCGTAACATTTTTCATGCCCGTAAAGTTTTTGCCATGGACTGGGCGGTGCATACCGGTATCTGGAAAAGCCGGGATCAAAAGGAAAATTTGTTTACCGTCTCACTCAATCCTGTTTTCCGCTTCAATGCCATTCGTACCAAAACAACAGATATATTCTTTGAGTATTCCGTGGCAGGCCCCACCTATATTTACAAAACCAATGTGGACAATGTGCCGCTGGGCAGAAAGTTTACGTTTCATGATTTTATGGGCATTGGCGTCTTTACCGGCAAAAACAAAAAGCTCCATGCAGGGATACGCATTGCCCATTATTCCAACGGCAATATTTTTCCAGAAAATGACGGGGTAAAGATCCCCCTCACCTTTAATCTTGGCTATGTGCTGAACTGAGACTTGGGGTATTTCGTATTATTTTTCTATCCTTTGCGGCCAAAAACTTAAACTAAAACTAACAATGAAAATGATCGTTGCACTGGCAGCACTTGCCATAATGGTAGCAGCTGCCGTTTACATTTCTTCCTGCAAGGGAAAGAAGACCGAAGTAACTTCCATCAGCTCCGAAGATTCAGTAAAACAAGTTTTAGCCCGTGGTGAATACCTGGCCCATTATGTTGCCTAGTGTATGGACTGCCACAGTATCAGGGATACCGGTAAATTCTCAATGCCTTTGGTGCCCGGTACAGAAGGCGGAGGCGCAGGTTTTCCCTTTGGAAAAGCGGAAGGAATTCCGGGAGAAGTAACCCCGCCGAACATCACTCCCTTTGCACTCAAAGACTGGACAGATGAAGAATTGATAAGAGCTATTACAAGAGGGGTGAACAAAAAAGGCGATACGCTTTTCCCTATCATGCCATATCACCATTACAGCAAAATGACCAAGAATGATATTCTTTCCATCGTGGCATATATCCGCAGCCTGAAGCCAATAGAACGTACCACAGCACCGAGAAAACTGGGAATACCCATGAGTATGATGGGGTCGCTGCCGGATGGCAACCTGGATAATAACACCATGCCCGACCCGTCGGACAAAGTACAATATGGCGCATACCTGGTGAACGCTGCTGTTTGCTCCGAATGCCATACGCCAATGGGGCCGCAGGGGCCTGATAGGTCTAAAGTTTTTGCAGGCGGTTTTGTATTTGAAACCCCTATGTTTAAAGTTGCAGTATCCAATATTACACCTGATACTGCCACCGGCATCGGCGGGTGGACAGAAGAAATGTTTCTCAGCAAGTTTAAAAACAATTCATCGGATGAAGTGGTGAATAAATACCCCGGCAGGGCCAATACAATCATGCCATGGAACATGTATGGTAAAATGAAGGAAGATGACCTGAAAGCCATATATGCTTATTTGCGTACCGTAAAACCCATTAGAAATAAAGTAGAGAAGTATCCCAAATAATAATGAATGATTTTTGTGAATGAGGGCAACCGGCAGGGTTGCCTTTTTTATTTGGCTCACAGGAAGAGAAGCGGAATGTGTAACCTCTTTTTCCATGCAACCTCGCTGTGTTCTTCGCCGGGGAATTCACGGGTCATCCAGTTGAGGGCGGTAAACCTTTTTGCCTTCATGATCTCATCAACTCTTTTCTGCAAAGGAGGATACAGGGCATCCAGCGTGGCGGTGCCGTAGTCAAAATATATCCTGTGCTTTTTGGGCGATGGAAGGTGCTGCTGCAGGTAACGGAAGAAAGCATCCGGTACCGGGTTATTATCCATACTGAAAATACCGGGCCAATGCGTGAAAAGACAGGCGCCGCCGCCAAACACTTTGGGATACTCACAAAGGGCATAAATGGAAATCAGGCCGCCCATACTGCTGCCGGCAACAAAGGTGTTCTTTCTTCCGCTGCGGGTGGAGTAAGTTTTGTCAATAAAAGGTTTCAGTTCCCATACCAGGAAGCGCAGGTAATTGGCCGAGTTAATTTTTTGTTCGCCGAAAACGGCAGCACCGTTATTGCGGGCAGCTGCGTAAATCCTTTCCTTTTCTTCTGCAGTAAGGCTATCAAAAGGTTTTTGCGGAAAATAGTCGCTGTGCCGGGTGGTGCCGCTGTTCCAGATGCCCACCACCATTACGTCCTGTATCTTATTTTGCTGCTTCAGGCCGGTTATCACATCATCAGCATCCCAGGCCTGTTTGTTCCAGGTGGCGGCACTGTCAAACAACATCTGCCCGTCATGCATATACAAGACACTGTATTTTTTACTTTGGTTGTAACCCCCGGGCAACCCAACATCCACATGGCGGGGACTTACATAGCGGGAGGCAAAATTTTCATGGCGCTGTAAACGGCCGCTGCTTACCTGCGGCAATTGCCCTGCTGCATAAGTGCAGGTAAACAATAATAAAAAAGCTAAAAGGCGTAAATACATCGGCTGTAAAGGGTTTACCGGTTTTTGAAATCATCCCTGCCCAGTACTGCCGGTGAGGCATGGTCGCCTTCTTCAAAATCAAAATTTACATAGCGGATACCGGGGATTTCGGTAAGATTGTACACCGCCTCGGCAAAATACAGTTGCGGCCCCGTGGAGCCCATCTGCTGGGTAAGGTAATGGGCATCGGGAATAGAAACATACAGGGTATCGCCGGAGATTTTTACAAACTGCAGCAGCACATTGGGGTTTTTCTTATATAGAAAAGCGATCACAGCGGAGGCGGTCAGTGAATCAGGCCCTGCTTCCTCTTTTTTAATTACTTCCATCTGCCCGGTGCGGTCGTTCAGCGAGGCCTCCCAGTTAAATGCTGCGTCCACCGTATCGGTTTCTGCCGCTTCGGGCTCATCTTTTTTGTTACTGCCGCAGGCGGTAAGAAAAATCAACCCGCCTATAATGAAGTAATTTTTCATAATGGAACAAATTAAAATTACAAAAATGTTTGTTCTTAAACTGTTCGGGTCTGGTGGATGGGTTCAATGACTGAAGAGCCCGCCGGCTGGCGGAGAGATTGTCAAGTACGTTCCGATAGCTATCGGAGCTCTGGGGAGGCAGGGGTGCAATTCCCCTGCCTGACTCGATTGGCTGCAGATATATTCATACTTGACAACTTTTACTTTTCCTAATACTTTTTGCCTTGTACTTTCATCTAATTCGTTATTCCAACCAATCAAATATTTGTAAATGGAGAAATATTTAAAGAGTCAAGTTGGCGATATATACATGCCATTACTTCATTAGATACGTTTCATTACTTCTGCTTTTCTTTTAATGCTTCGCTTTTTCTTGTCAAATGGGCTGATATATAAGTCTAGAGCGCCGAATAAATGCAAGAATTCATGTATTATACTTTATCATTCGGTAACGTCCGCAGGAAGTCGTCAGTACAAGGAAAGCCAAAATAAAGAATAGAATACCAGGAATTCGCAGGATAAATATTTGCAGCCAACTCGTTAATTGGCGTAATGTCTTGTCCCAAATTTATCTCAATTTCAAATGAAAATGGAACAGGAAAATCACACTGAAGCAGCTTTCGCCTCTTCCTTCCTCCATTGCCTGTCCATATAAAATGTGCCGAAAGGGATGATGGAAGCGAGCCCGGCCTTTACCAGCCAGTTAAAATCTTTTTTGTATTCACCCTTTACTTCTCTTGCCAGTACTGCAAAAGCTACAAAAAATACTCCGTGCAGGCTGCCGCAAATGGTTACCGCCATCGGCATTTTGGCAAAGTATTTCAGCGGCAGGGCAATAAAGAGTAATACAATAAAGGATACCCCTTCGGCAAAGGCAATTTTTCTGAACCAGCCAAACGTTTTCTTCATATGCAGGAAAAATCAGTTTTCAATAATTGACACAACCCGGCTAATGATGCTTTCAGAAACCAGAGATTTTAATGTGCCGGCTTTTCTGACAATAATACTTTTGTCGGCTGTAAAAATCCTGTTGGGCCTTACATAGCTTAATATAGGAAGGCCGCCTGAAGCAAAATCAATCTGGGAAATTTCAACAGCGAATTTGTCTTTTTTAAACCGGCTGGTAGCCTGGCAAAGGATAATATCGCTTCCGGGAAGATTGGCTAATACAAAAGCGGAGCGCCTTTTTGTGCCACTTAAGTCAGAGAAAGGGAAGGGAACAACCACAATATCACCCTTTATAAACCTCGCCATGCTTCATCTTCTTTTTTTGAAAGCCAGTCTTTCGCCAGTGATTTTTCGCTGGCAATATGGGTTTGTACCCTGTCTTTCTTATTTCTTTTTCCCATGGCAAAATCAATGAGGTCGTTGGCACGAAACTCTTCCAGCGCTTTCAGGGCTTTTTTCTTTTTAATGGTTACGGTAATTACCGTCATACCCAAATTTAAAGAAAATAAAACGGTTTTAATAGGCTATCACCTGTTCCTCTATCTCTTCCGGTATCTCCCTCCATTCATACTGCTGGTTGCGCAGTTGCGGTTCAAAACCCGCTTCCCGGATAGCTTCCTGTATGGTTCTATAAGTAAACCGGTGCGGCGCCCCGGCAGCGCTTACCACATTTTCTTCAATCATAATACTTCCAAAATCATTGGCGCCGGCATGTAAACAGATGGAGGCAGTTTGTTTGCCCACCGTCAACCAGCTGGCCTGTATGTTTTTTATGTTGGGCAGCATCATGCGGCTGAGGGCAATCATGCGGATGTATTCTTCCGGCGTGGTAAGGTTATGCACACCCCGGATTTTTGCCAGTAATGTATCCACATCCTGGAAGGTCCAGGGAATAAAAGCTAAAAATCCCTTCGCATCTTTTGGTTTGCGGCTTTGCACATCTCTTATTTTCACCAGGTGCTCAAACCTTTCTTCAATCGTTTCCACATGGCCAAACATCATGGTGGCGGAAGTGGTAATATTCAGCTTATGCGCTTCATGCATGATGTCGAGCCATTCCTGCGCCCCGCATTTGCCTTTGCTGATCAGCCGCCGCACCCGGTCAATCAAAATTTCAGCGCCGGCGCCGGGCAGTGAATCAAGCCCGGCTTCTTTCAGTGCTATCAGAACCTCCCCGTGAGTTGATTTCTCCAGTTTGGTGATATGCGCCACTTCGGGCGGGCCCAGTGCATGCAGTTTAATGTTGGGATATTCAGCCTTGATGGCTTTAAATGTATCAACATAAAATTGCAAGCCCAGTTCGGGGTGATGACCGCCCTGCAAAAGCAACTGGTCGCCGCCATACTTTAATGTTTCTTCAATTTTTTGCCGGTAAGCCGGCATATCGGTGATGTAGGCTTCCGGGTGGCCGGGTATGCGGTAAAAGTTGCAAAACTTGCAGTTGGCAATACACACATTGGTGGTATTCGCATTCCGGTCTATCTGCCAGGTCACTTTTCCATGGGGTACCTGTTTTTTGCGAAGCTCATCGGCAACAAACATCAGGTCGGCCAGCGGGGCATGGTGATAGAGGTAAACGCCTTCTTCAACGGTCAAATGGCCAAAGGAGGAGGCCTTATCATATAACTCATTTAACTGCATAGCGCAAAGGTATATTGATACAGCAGAAAAGTGCTGAACGGGTTTAATAAATCAAAACAGTACCGGATATTTATGTAAGCGGAAAGCGCTGCTGCATCATTTTATGGCGAATATTTGTCATACAAAAAAGACCGCCGGCCACCACACCTCCAAATCATGAAACTGAAAAAGACTATTTATTGCCTGGCATTTTTTGTTTTTGCGCTGTATCATCAGCCTGCGGCTGCCCAGGAAGAGTTTATTGACCCGCCTTCCCGTAACATAACCACCATTCCTTTTATCCAGCTAAGCGGCGGCATCATCATAATACAGGCACGGCTTGACCCTTTTCCCGACACAATGAATTTTGTCCTGGATACCGGAAGCAGCGGTATTTCACTGGATTCTGCCACCGTTGCTTACCTCGGGCTGAAGCCCACACCAACCGAACGAACCATCCGGGGTATTGCCGGCATACGAAAAGTAAGTTTTTTATATAACCGTAAACTGTATTTTCCCGGGCTAACCGTTGACAGCCTCAATTTCCATATTAATGATTACAGCATTCTTACCGCAGTATATGGCGAAAGGATTGACGGCATCATGGGTTATGCCGTACTCAGCCGTTATATTATTAAACTGAACTATGACAGTTCAAAAGTTACGTTCGCCACTAAAGGCACCATCCGCTATCCCCGCAACGGGTACTTGCTGAAACCAGACATCGGCCAACTGGTAACGCAGCCCCTGCGGGTAAGAGATGAAAAAACCATTCATTCCAGGTTTTTATTTGATATCGGCGCAGGTCTCTGCGTTTTGTTTTCGAGGGATTTTATTGATGACAGCCTGTTCCTGGATAAAAAAAGAAAAAGGTATCTGAAAGAAGGAGAGGGGCTGGGAGGTAAAATTGATATGGAACAAACGGTAATTAAAGAAGTAAAAGTGGGCCCGTACCGGTTCCGCAATGTTCCTGTTTTTATTTTTAACGATGAATACAATGTCACTTCATACCCCAATATGGGCGGATTGCTGGGCAATGGTATCATGCGCCGGTTTAATGTAATACTGAACTATGCCCGGGGCGATATTTTTATTTCGCCCAACAGCCACTATGCCGACCCGTTTGACTATTCCTACACCGGTCTTGAACTGTACCTGATAAACAGGATCATCATTGTAGGCGATGTGGCCAAAGGTTCACCGGCAGAAGCAGCCGGGCTACAAGAAGGGGACGAAGTGATAGCCGTGAACAAACAGTTTAACCAAAACCTGAACCAGTATAAAATTGCCATACAGACACCCAACGAAAAAATAAGACTCATTCTCCGGCGTGATGGTGTGATTTTTGAACTGGAGTTTAAGGTGAAGAATATCCTGCGGTAACGGACCCAACCCACTTTCTATCATTTTCAATACCTTTAGACCGCCCTCCGTATTTGCTTTCAGGCAAAGAAGAGGGCTGTTTTATCATTACAAGTTAAGGGAAGCATGATTCAGTTTGAAAAATTTACACTGGCCAACGGCCTCCGGGTAATTGTACACCAGGACCTGAGTACCCCCATGGTTGTGGTGAATATTATGTATGATGTGGGCGCCCGGGATGAGGACCCTCAGAAAACAGGGTTTGCCCATTTGTTTGAACACCTGATGTTCGGCGGCTCCGTGAATATTGAAAACTATGATGAACCGCTGCAAATGGCCGGCGGGGATAATAATGCCTACACCACCAACGATCTTACCAATTACTACATACAGCTGCCGGCAGAAAATCTGGAAACTGCTTTCTGGCTTGAAAGCGACAGGATGCTCTCGCTGGCCTTCAGTAAAAAAAGCCTGGATGTGCAGCGCAAGGTGGTATGTGAGGAATTCAAGGAGCACTATCTTACCAAACCTTACGGTGATGTGTGGCACAAGATGCGGGAACTGGCCTATAAAGAACATCCCTATCGCTGGATGACGATCGGGAAAGAACTCTCTCATATTGAAAATGCACAGCTGCAGGATGTTGAGAACTTTTTTTTCAAACATTACCGGCCGGTAAATGCCGCGCTGGTGGTGGCGGGCAATGTAACGGCGGACAAAGTAAAAGCGCTGGCTGAAAAATGGTTTGGCGATATTCCATCAGGAGAAAAGTATAAACGGAACCTGCCGCAGGAACCTGAGCAGACAGAAGAAAGAAGACAGGTGATAAAGGCCGGTGTGCCGCTGGATGCATTGTACAAATGCTGGCATATGTCAAACCGGCTTGACAGCAGGTATTATATTGCCGACCTGCTTACCGATATTCTCAGCGGAGGCGGCTCATCCAGGCTGTACCAGTCGCTGGTTAAGGAAAAACAGCTTTTCAGCAATATTGAATGCCATCATTTTGGCAGTACGGATGCAGGGCTGGTGGTGGTGGAAGGAAAGCTGGTGAAGGGAGTGAAGATGGAAGATGCCGAAAAAGCAGTGGATGAGGAACTGGAGAAAATGAAAAACGAACCGGCGAGTGAAGCAGAACTGCAGAAAGTAAAAAACAAAACCGAAAGCATGATTGCCTTTGAGGATATGAGTGTGATGAGCAGGGCCAACAGCCTGGCTTATTACGAAATTCTCGGCGATGCATCCCGGATGAATTTTGAACTGGAGCAGTATGCATCGGTTACAATAGAAGATTTATTGAAGGAAAGCCGCACCATTTTCCGCAACAGTAACTGCAGCACCATACATTATTTGTCAGAAAACTAATTATCAAACCAGCACGGAATAATATGCCGGACAGGAAACAGGCCCCTCCCATTGTGGATGCAGTTAATTTTGAGCTTAAGCTGAAACAGGCGGAAAAATTTTCGCTTGACAATGGTGTGGAAGTTTATGCCGTAAATGCCGGGGCAGAAGAAGTGCTCTCCGTTGAGTGGGTATTTTATGCCGGCAACTGGTTTGAAGACCAGAACCTGGTGGCAGCCACTGCAAACTTTTTGTTGAGGAACGGAACATCATCCAAAACAGCCTTTCAGATAAATGAACATTTTGAATACTATGGCTCATACCTGAACAGGGCCTGCTACAATGAAACAGCCACCATCACCCTGCATTGCCTGAACAAGCATATAAAAGAACTGCTTCCCGTGGTGAGGGAGCTGATTACCGAATCGGTATTGCCGCAGCAGGAACTGGATATTTACAGACAAAATATGAAACAGCGGCTGAAGGTAAACCTGAAGAAAAGCGATTTTGTGGCAGGCCGGATGATTGATGCCTTTTTGTTTGGTGAAAATCATCCTTACGGAAAATTCAGTCGGCTGGAAGATTTTGATGCGCTGAACCGGGACCAGTTGCTGCAGTTCTACAATGAATTCTATCGTAATGGCAAACCAATCCTTTTTGTTGCAGGGAAAATTCCTGCCGGACTTGATGTTGTGCTCAACCGGTATTTTGGTGACCTTCCGTTTGGAAATGCAGAAATGAAAAATATGGAACAGCAGCCGGTTGATCAGAAAAAACACAGAATTATCAACGATGAGGCAGGTGTGCAGGGCTCCATCCGCATTGCCCGGCATTTTCCCAACCGCCACCATCCTGATTTTATTAAAGTAATGGTGCTGAATACAGTTTTTGGCGGTTTTTTTGGATCAAGACTGATGAGCAATATCCGGGAAGACAAGGGGTATACCTACGGCATTCAAAGCTTTCTTCAAAACCATATTCATGATACAGCATGGATGGTTGCTACGGAGGCGGGTAAAGATGTTTGCGAAGCAACCATTGAGGAAGTTTATAAGGGAATGAAGCTGCTCAGGGAAGAACCGGTTGATGAAGAAGAGTTATTGCTTGTAAGAAATTACATGATGGGCAGCATACTGGGCGACCTTGACGGTCCCTTTCAGATCATTGCCCGTTGGAAAAACCTGGTGCTGAATAACCTCACAGAACAATATTTTTACGATACAATCAGCGCTGTTAAAACAATTACTGCTGAAGAGCTGCAGTTGCTTGCTCAAAAATACCTGCAACCGGAGGCTTTTTATGAATTAGTGGTGGTCTGACCGTTCCGGTCTGACCATACATAAATCTGTACTGCTTTATTTTATAGGTTTGTAACATGACATTTGACCGCAAAGATTTATCTGACGATCAGCTCACCCATTTTTACCGTTCGCTTCTATGGCCGAGGATGATTGAAGAAAAAATGCTGGTGTTGCTGCGGCAGGGAAAAATTTCCAAATGGTTCAGCGGTATCGGACAAGAGGCCATAGCAGCGGGGGCCACACTGGCTCTGCAGCCCGATGAATGGATAATGCCGCTTCACCGCAACCTTGGCGTTTTCACCACCCGCAATATGCCATTGAGCAAACTCTTCATGCAATGGCAGGGCGCACAGGAAGGTTACAGCAAGGGCAGGGAGAGAAGTTTTCATTTTGGTAACCGGGAGCATCATATCTGCGGAATGATCTCACACCTGGGCCCGCAGCTGGCCATTGCCGATGGTGTGGCGCTGGCATACAAGCTGAGAAAAGAAAGTAAGGTTTCCCTCGCTTTTACCGGCGAGGGCGGCACCAGCGAAGGCGATTTTCATGAAGCCCTGAATGTGGCTGCCGTTTGGGATCTGCCCGTGATATTTATTATAGAAAACAATGGGTATGGGCTAAGCACTCCGGTGAGTGAACAATACCGCTGCATCAGCCTGGTGGACAGGGCAAAAGGCTACGGCATGGAGGGAGTGCAGATCGATGGCAACAATATCTTATCCGTTTATGACACAATAAAGGGGGTGAGGGAATATTGTATCAGACACCTGAAGCCCTACCTGATTGAATGTATGACTTTCCGGATGCGGGGACACGAAGAGGCCAGTGGTACGAAATATGTGCCGCAGGACCTGTTCCGCCTCTGGGAACAAAAAGACCCGGTTAAGAATTATGAAAGATACCTGATTAAAGAAGGGGTGATCAGCGAAATGAAGGTAGCAGAGATAAGGAATGAGTTCAAGGATAAAATAGAAAGTGAATTGAAGATCGGGTTTGACACAAAGCCTGTTGTTGCAGATACGGAAGAAGAGTTGGAGGATGTTTATGCGCCGTCAATAGGCAATAGTGAATGGTCAAAAGAAAAAAATTCACCATTCACTATTCACCATTCACATCGTGAGCTCAGAATGATCGATGCGATTAAAGAAGGTCTTCATCAAAGTATGACAAAGCATCCCAACCTTATCCTGATGGGACAAGACATAGCTGAATACGGCGGCGCTTTTAAAATTACCGAAGGATTTGTGCAGGAGTTTGGGAAACGAAGGGTAAGAAATACACCGCTTTGCGAAAGCGCAATAGTGGGTACAGCATTAGGTTTATCTCTCGAAGGGTTTAAGAGCATGGTGGAAATGCAGTTTGCTGATTTTGTTACCAGCGGATTTAACCAGATCGTAAACAACCTGGGAAAAATTCATTACCGCTGGTGGCAGAATGCTGATGTAGTGATTCGTATGCCCACCGGTGCAGGAGTGGGGGCAGGGCCCTTTCATTCGCAAAGCAATGAAGCATGGTTTACCCATGTGCCGGGATTGAAAGTAGTTTATCCATCTACGCCAATGGATTCAAAAGGATTATTGATCGCAGCGATCAACGATCCTAATCCAGTCATGTATTTTGAGCATAAAGCCTTGTACCGTTCCGTAACCGGGCCAGTGCCCGAAGATTATTATGAAATAGAGATCGGCAAAGCAAGACATGTTAGAGATGGGGATGAGATTTCCATCATTACCTATGGGGCAGGTGTTCATTGGGCAGAAGATTATGCGGCCGAATATCCGGAAATCTCAATTGACATTCTGGATTTGAGAACACTGGCTCCTTTGGATTATTTCGCCATCCGTGCCTCCGTAGCAAGAACAGGAAGAGTATTAATATTACATGAAGATACTTTGATTGGCGGCATTGGCGGTGAAATTGCAGCCTGGATCGCTGAAAACTGTTTTACTATTTTGGATGCACCGGTGATGCGTTGCGCTTCGCTGGATACACCGGTTCCGTTCAGCGTTGAACTGGAGCAGAATTTTCTTGCAAGGGCAAGACTGGATGAGATAATAAGAAAGTTATCGTCTTATTGATTTTCCGTTTATCCAACTACTTCCATTCCTCAAGGAAGGTTTTCTTAATTTGCCGGAATATTCCGGCAATAAAACGGCTGCTTATCTTCTACTTATTTATTTCAGCTACCTGTTACGCACAGGATGCCGGTATCTTCAAACCGGATTCGGTAAAAAAAGAAATCATTGCTGCCAAAATCTCCGGCAATATAAAAATTGACGACGCTCTGGATGAAACAGAATGGAAACAAGCCATTCCTTCGCCTGACTTTATACAGATAGAACCTATGCAGGGCAATACGCCCAATCATAAAACCACAACAATGGGTTTGTATAACAGGCAGTATTTATACCTCGGCATCATTGAACATGATTCGGGCGGCAACAAAGCCATAAGGGCTACGGATTTCAGAAGGGATTTCAGTGTACGCGGTCATGATCACATAGCTATTTCCCTCGACGGATTTAACGATCATAGGAATGCGATGGCCTTCACCACCAATGCTTACGGCGTACAGCGGGATCTGCTGGTGTTTGATGATGTTTTAACTGATCTTGACTGGGATGGTTTGTGGAAAGTGAGAGCCAGCCTATTATCATAGTCAATGAAAAGAACGGGCAATAGAGGTTCAATTCTCTTTTATTTCAGCTGATATTCTGTATTCAGCAAAGTATTAAGTTGTTCTCCTTTCGCCAGCAGCTTTCTTGCCTCCTTCCGCATTGGTTTATTAAAAACCGTCAGCATATAAATCCGGTAGTTCAACCTGAATTTTGCGTCTTCTGTTAAGCGAACGGGCGGGTTATAATCAATCCGGTTTACATTATTATCATCATCCCTCATGCTGTTCAGCACCCCACCGTCAAAAATACCTTCGGCGATATTCCTGTAGGTATCTATCATGTTTTCCTCATCCTGTGTGCCCCACATAAATGCCCTGACGGATACATCATAAGAAATAATACTGTCGCTGAAAAGGCTTTTGTGGACAAGCCTTAGGTTGCCGGCATTTTTTAACTGCTACATGGTTCCGTCAACCGGTGTAAAACGAAAAGCAACACCCCGAGTAGCAAAAGAGTTGTAATAATAAAGATTGTTACTGTGCAGAAGAGCTTCTTTGCTGTTTAGTAATTTACTGAAAGGATCCAGCAACAAAGCCCTTTCATTCCGCAACTGAATAATAGCAGTAAGCCGGTTGATGTCGGCTTCCAGGTCGCTGTTAAGAGACTTGATATATTTTTTCTCCCGCTGATGCTCTACATAATGCTCCCGCTGATTTTCTACAAAAAATCCAAGAGTTACGGCAAGAAACAGCATAAAGAACTTCCAGAAATAATGAGTCCACTTTTTCCTGTCTGTATGTGAATGGGCATGTACTTCCATATTCTTTATTTTTTGAAATAACGGTAAAGAAAAGCGGCTGCAAAACCAACAATCATGTAAACAATCAGCCTGAGTATTCTTCCTTTGGTTTCGGGGCTCATGGTTATCCGGTTAAATTATAAAGCACCGGGTCCAAATATGGCTTGTCCTGCTCTTGCGCCGGTATGTTTTTCATGCTCCACCGTCAGAACACCGTTCACTATCACAAAATGAAAGCCCCGGGAATAGGCATGCGGCTTTTCAAAAGTAGAAATATCTTTTACTTCCTGTTCATTAAAAATAACAATATCAGCAGCCATTCCTTCTTTCAGCAGACCCCGGTCTTTCAGCTGAAATTTTTGTGCAGGCAGTGAGGTCATTCTTCTGATGGCTTCTTCCAAAGAAATAACTTTTTCTTCTCTTACATATTTACCAAGCACCCGGGCATTGGTACCATAGCCTCTCGGGTGCGGCACTCCTGCGCCCAACACCCGTATGGTGGCATCACTGGCAAACATATTGAAGGGGTATTGCATAATGCGTTTTACATCTTCTTCACTCATGCCATGAAATACGGCACTGGCGTCACCCGATGAAACAATATCCATAATGGTTTCAGCCTCGTACTTTGCCTTATGCCTCCTTCCTTTCAGTAAATTGATCTGTTCAATGCTCTTTCCGTTGTATGTTGTGTCAGCCGGGAAATTGGCCACTACAGCATAGCCGAAATGTTTCAATTTTCTTCTTTTGAGGATTTTCATTAATTCTTCAGTAACATATTTCCTCTCTTCGGGCCGTCGCAACCTTGCTTTGATGGAATCCTGCCCGTCGGCCAGCACTTTATCCGGAATCAGAATACTCACAGAAGTACTGGCGGCGGTGTAAGGATACTGGTCAATCGTAACTTCTATCCCTTCTTTTCTTGCAGCCTCAATCATGCCAATAGTTTCTTTGCTGCGGCCCCAGTTGTTTTGTCCGCTGCATTTGAAATGTGAAATCTCTACCGGGATATTTGCTTCACGGCCTATCGTTAAAGACTCGTTGATGGAATAAGCAATACTGTCACCTTCATGCCTCATGTGAGTGGCATAAACGCCGTTGTATTTTGCCGCCACTTTTGCCAGTGCCGCTATCTCCGGCGTTTTACTGTACACGCCGGGGATATATTGCAACCCGGTTGACAAACCCACCGATCCGTCTTTCATGGCTTTGTCAACCATTTCCTCCATCCGTTTCATTTCATCGGGTGTTGCATCACGGTTAGCCCGGCCCATCACCGCCTTTCTCACATCATTATGGCCGATCAGGGTGGCTACATGGATGGAAAGTTTTAATGAATCAATCCACTTCAGGTATTTATCAATATCCACATTGGAAGAACCACAGTTGCCGGTGATGCAGGTGGTAACGCCATCATAAATAAAACTTTTTGCTTCCGGATCTTTTGTTTCATCACCCTCGAGGTGGGTGTGCACATCTATAAAACCGGGAGCAACGATAAGCCCTTTGGCATCAATCACTTTTTTGGCCGGCGCTTTGATGTTTCTGCTGATAACGGCGATCTTCCCGTCTTTGATGGCCATATCACTGTAATACCAGCTGTTTCCGCTGCCGTCAATGATTTTCCCATTTCGAATAATAATGTCATAACCGTTCTGACTGAAACCAGGCAATGCTGTGAACAAAAGAAAGATAAACAATAAATGCATCCTGCAATTTCGCCTTTTTGGCTGAAAAAGGAATAGATCAGCCTGCAGGGTGACAAATATCACCATATTGCCTTTATGGGAGTGATAGCTTTGGCCGGCAATTTGACGCAATGAAACGCAAATGGTTAAAATTTGTACTTGTTTGCCTGATTTGTATAGCTGTTGTAGCAGCCGGGGTACTGCTCATTCAATATTTGTAAAACGTAAAAACTATTTGTTATGAAATCAAACATGGGTAATGCAGACCGCATTATCCGGGTACTGGTGGCAGCCGTATTTGCCTGGCTGTATTTCAGCGGAACGGGAACAGGCACATTGGGACTTATTCTGGTAATATGGGGCGGTGTATTTGTGTTGACAAGCCTCTTCAGTTTTTGTCCCTTGTATACCCTGGTGGAAGTTAATACCTGCCGGAGAAAACAGGCCGGATGAAAAAATAATTCTTATGAAAGCTGAGGCGGCATCTGATGCCGCCTTTTATTCATCTTTACCGGACTTTTCTCCGACAAAATAGTGCTCTTTGTTTTTGAATAATACATTAAAGGTAGTAAGCGAGCCATAGCAACGGGTAATATATTGCTGAATGTTTACCTTTTCTTCGTCAGATAAATTTTTGCTGCTGTTGATATTTTGTTCCAGTACCCGCAACCTGTCACGCAACATTACTATTTTATGAAAGAAATCTTCAATGGGAATCTCTTTTGGCTTTAATGTTTTATCTAACGGGTGCAAAAGCATCATTCCTTTTATCCATTTATCGCCCAGCCGTCAAAAATTTCTTCATTGGCAAGAAAGAGGTTGTGTAACCGTTGCAGCCGGTGTTCCAGCCAGATGTCCAGGGCTTTAAGAGTTTCATAATAAAGGGTGACTGAATCCAAATACATAGCATTGCGGATAAGACGTAACCCGCCGGAATTTTTGAGTTGTTCAAAAGTTCGTTTGCTATACTGAGGAGTAATTCCTTTGGAAGTAATATTGCGGGTCAAATAATATAAATCTTCAGTCGGTTCACCCTGCCTGTATTGTTTCAGCAATAATACCAGCAAGTCCATCCGGTGTTGGTTTTCTGTATTGGCTGATACCGAAGCATAAAAAAAAGGCGGTGTCGGTCTTCAGATCCTGAACAAGTTGTTTAATGTAGATCTTTTCCCGTTTATTTTCTATGTAGTGCTCTCTTTTGTTTTCAACGAAAAACCCAAGCGTTACAGCCACGAATAACATGAGGAATTCCCAGAAATAATGAGTCCATCTTTTTTGTGGTGTATGAGTATGTGCATGTACTTCCATTTCTGTCAATTTCTGATGTATTTATATAAAAAGGCACAAATAAAACCTACCGCCATATATATAAGAAACCGAAACAGTCTTCCTTTCCATGTGGTATTATCTTCAAACATTTTCCGGTGTATTTATCAGGCAGTTTATAAATAACGGAGCCACCATTTTTCTTTATGAGCCGCTTTGTAGCGGTCATACTTTTTGCAAAGCGGGTACAGTATCAGCACCACCAGTATCCAGATAAAATACACACCCGGCAGCCGAAATCCCTCTCCCGGAATTAAAAACAGGAATGGAAGCTGCTGCATATTATCAACAGCCTGCTGCAGGGTGTGTTTCCCCTTTGCGAAAAATACCACTGCCGCAATGAAATGAATCAGGTACAGGTGCAGAATGTAGTAAAAGAATGCTGTGCGCCTATAAACCTGCATGACCCGTGCAAAGCGGTTTCGCACCGGTTCCTGCAGCGCCAGCATGATCAGTGCAGGCCCGATAGTGATGCAAATAAAGAGTAGGAAGGCGGGTATTTATGCACTTTCAGGAAGGAAAAGAAAGTATAGAGGCCATCCTTCTGGTTACTCCAGTCAAAAGGATCGCCATATACATTGGAGAAACGCAGCAGGATGAAAAAACCAATCATCGACAAACCAGTACGCAGTAGAATTTTTTTTCTTTGACCGGCAGTATATGCAGGTGTAAAGAAAACGCCGGCGCAATAGCCCAGCATCATCAGGCCTGCCCATGGCACAAAGGGGTAAACAATAACTGCATAGTGATTAGGTGCAAAAGAATATGGTGCGAAAAAGCCATGATGAAATAAATCCCACCAGAAGGAAGGCTGAAAACCCGGAGCTGCCTCAGAAGCGTCCAGCAGGGTATGCCCGCCCACAATAACGACTCCCAGCATCAGGATGATTTGATAATGCAGGTTTATCAGCAGCAGAAGGCCAAGAATAAACATACTGATGCCGATGGCCCAGATTACCCGGAATGGGATAAAATTGAAATAGGGGTTAAATGTCCATGCAAAGGCAATGATGGTGCATTCGGCGATGATGAGCCATAGTCCCCGCTTCAGCGGAAAAATACCCAGTTCCTTTTTGGTTTTACGGAGGCTTTGCAGATAAATGGATGTACCGGATAAAAAAACAAAAATGGGAGCGCAGAAATGGGTGATTCAGCGGGTGAAATATATAGCCGGTGTTGTGGTGGCCAGGTTCAGCGGATCATCAATAAAAGCAGGCTGGTGAAAATAATCCCGTACAGGGTACAGCGCCATGATGACCATGGCAATGCCGCGGCCGATGTCAATGGAATGCATACGGCCTGAACCCGTTAATGAGGGCTGTTTCATATCGCTGGTTTTTGGTTTAACCGGGCCGGTCCTATAAAACTAAGTAATTGCCAAAAATAGCTTGCGGCTTATTTGTGAACGGGGAAAGTATGTTACAAGTTCATAGTGATCAGGGGTGGAAAAACTATCAGGAACCGGGATTGCCGGTCTATTCTCCGGGGCGATAGGTTCTTTCAGCGTTCTTCATTACATCTTCTTTGTAAAAAAGTACATCTTTAAAAATTCCCTTGCTGTACATAAGTCCCTGGTCAAAAAAATGCGGTGAATTTTCATTGCTGCTGTTGCCGCCTGCGAGCAGTGATTTTGCTTTTATCTTTTTGCCAAATTCCACGGCACAGATAAAACTATTGCCGTTGACTCCATATCTTTTTTTAGTGCCCGGGTAAGTGCGGCTGGTATAAGAAGGAAGCATGCCCCATGTGGAAGAAACAAAACCCACCGGGATACTGGCTTTGGTATCATCAAACTTGTTATCAATATTGGATGAGATGCGTTGAAACCGGTTTACTTCGCCCCAGGGCATTTGCCAGCGGCCAAATCTTTTTTCCAAATCTTTTATTACATCCAGCAAAGGCTGCAATAAGTCTTTTGCAGGTGCATGCTCTACAAAATATTTTGACTTATCTACCTGGTCTGCTTCTTCATCTTCCACAATATTTGTACGCATTATCGCCGGTATGATCTTCTGGCCCCATTCTATTGCCAATGTAGTGGCAATAGAATTTTCCCCGCATTTATAATCCCATCCTTTTAACATAGAAAGCGGCCCGACGAAGTAAGCATACAGTGAATCATCATATGCCACGTTGTTTTCAAATGCTTTTACCAATGCAGGAATCAATATTTCAAAAGCAGCGAGTCTTTTATCATAACCTGCCTTTATCACTTTATCAATATTATATTTGCTTTCTTCACCCAGCACTCTTACCGCATTGATGCCGCGGAAATTTTCTCCATCCGGCGCCATGTATGCAGGATAGTTTTCTCCACCGGATTCTGTGAATTTCTTCGGACTATTTGCACCGGCAACGGTATATGGGGTGGAGTTACAATTTTGTAACCATCCATTAGCAGGATTAATACTTAAAACAGTTTCATTGATATTATGGTAACCTTTCCATTCCGTGGCAGCGATACTTCCATCAACAGCTTTGCTCCAGTCAAACTTTGTATCCCGTTTCGGAACCCGGTTACCATGCCAGTAGGCAATATTGCCCTGCGCATCGGCATACACGGTGTTGTTTGAAATGTTTCCTTTCAGGTCCAGCGCTTTTTTAAAATCATCCAGCCCTTTTGCTTTGGTACGCTGCCAGCATTGTATCAATCCGTTCATAATGCGGTTATCAGCTCTTACACTCAGCCATTGCCCGTTACGCTTTGCCATAATGGGACCATGATGCGTAAACAATGCCGTAATATTTGTTGTTTCAAAACCATTTCCTTTTTTAGCCGCAATAGAAATTCGTTTTTGTAAAACCGGCTTTTGCTTTCCTTCGTATTCATAAGTCCAGCCACTACCCTGCATTGAAATTTTTTCACTGTAAGTATCTGTTGCATCTACTGCACTTGATGTATGCATCCATCCGCAATTTTCATTAAAGCCCTGGTAAATAAAAAACTGCCCCCAGGTAACGGCGCCATAAGCATTCAGTCCCTCTTCACTCACCATATGTACTTCGGGACGGAAATAAAATGTGACATGCGGATTGATGTACAAAATTGCGTTGCCGCTTTCGGTAATCTTTGGTGAAAAAGCAAAACCGTTGGAGCCGGTTGGTTTTTCTTCTTTATCAGTTTTTGGGGAAGATGCCGGGTCATCCCGATAGTTATCGGACCCGGAATGACTAACATCGTTTGTATTACCATAAAGATTTTTTAAATCAGCTGCGCCAAGATCGGCCGTATTGATGGCGCCGATGCTGCCGTCCGTCCACAGCAGCGGGTACCAGGGTTTGAAGCGGGTAAGCAATGCCGGGTTTGTTTCAGGATGTTTATATAAATAATAATTGATGCCATCGGCAAAAGCGTTGCAGAGTTTTTTCAGCCATGCGGGAGAATTGTTATAATCTTTTACCGCATCGGCTGAATCAATAATCATTCTTATGAGGAGGTCATTGTATAATTCGCTTTCCCCTTTCACTTCCGCCATGCGGCCCAGCTTTTCAATATAGTTCATCTCTACTCTTTTAAAATCATCTTCGCATTGGGCATACAATAATCCAAATACGGCATCAGCATCTGTTTTACCATAGATATGTGGTACGCCATAGTTGTCACGGTAAATGGTGATGTTCTTTGCTTGTTTTTCCCATCGGTCGGTTTCCTGTTTGGTAAATGACTGTGAGAATATTTGCAGCGGAACCAGTATGAAAACTAGTGTTTTTTTCATTTGAATTATTTGGCAATATGATAAGTTTTCTGAAGATAATTTATTAAATCAATTCCGGATTGTTTCAGTGTTTGCATTAAAGGGATAAGAGAACGCCTGCTGCCATTCATCTGTACAGCATGAAACTCCATTTGTTTCAGCAGTGCCGGATCATAATTCAGTAGCGGCGGGTTATCTGGGCTCCTGTTAATCGATCCATCTGCATTTTCCTGCCGGCGGTAAATACCAGGGTCTATCACTTTTGCAGCGGCCTCTTTAAATGAATCAAACTCCCGTTTATAATTTCCTTCCAGCAACCGTATCCAGGGTAATTGCGAATAGGAATCCATAATACGGTTAGAGGTTTGTGTTTTATGAATAAGATGAAAACCTCCGGAATTTTTAAACTGATCAAATGTGCGGGTATTGTTGGCAAATGGCGCCGTTTGTGGCCCAATGCGGGCAGTGTAATAAATAATATCACCATTTTGTTTTGCAAGCGAAGGGTTGTCTATATACATGCAAAGTGTATCCAGCAGCCCGATATTTCTTGTTTCTCTTGCTAGGTATTCATCAATTTTTATAATATCATCATTTAAATCACTGGCTAATGTTTTTATTAATTGTTTTTCCCGTTGCTTTTCTATTAAATGTTCCAGTTGGTACTCTGCCAAAAACCCGCAGAACACAGCAAGGAACAACATGAGAAACTCCCAGAAATAGTGGGTCCATTTTTTTCGGGCTGTGTGGGTGTGTGCATGTACTTCCATAAAATATTTTTTACATTATAAAATCCTCTGTATTATTATAATGGATAAATTCAAAACTGTGTTGGGGATAGTTGGATGCAAAGGTCTTGTTTAAACGGGGTTTGTTTTTTTCACTCCATTTTATTTCAAACGTTTCCAGTTTATCACCTTTTTGTATCACCAGGTCCACTTCCTGCTGGTCATGACTGCGCCAGAAAAAGAACTTGCCAAATTTCTTTTTGTATGCATTCTGCTTATACATTTCACTAATCACAAAATTCTCCCATAAAGCCCCTTTGTCTTGCCGGTTTTCAACCAGGGAAAAATTTCCGGTCAATGAATTGATGATTCCATTATCTGTAAAATATACTTTCCTTCCTTTTTTCAACTCTTTGGTAAGATTGGTGGCATAAGCAGGCAACCTGAAAATAATATAGCATTGTTCCAGCAGTTGAATATACTTCTCTGCCGTCTCATTGTTTATCTGCAGTTGCCTGCTCAGCTGGTTATAGTTTATTTCGCTGCCAAGGTTAGCTGCCAGCATTTTTAGTAAATGAAACAATTTCTCCGGCTTTTTCAACCCCTGGTACATTAAAATATCTTTATACAAAAAACTATCCGACAATAATTTTAACCGCTCTTTTTCTTCACCTGCATGAGTAACCACTTCCGGATAATATCCATACACCAGGCGGTGTGGTATCATTCTTTTTTCTTCTATCAATCCATGATGGTTTACCATTTCAGCAAAGCTGAGTGGAAATAAATGAAACTCCCATTTCCGCTCGGTAAGCGGTTCATTGGTTTTATTTTTTATTTCAAAAGCAGATGAGCCGGTGGCAATCACCTGTATATCTTTCAATATATCGGTTACCAGCTTTATTTTTTTTCCAATATCTGTTACCTGCTGTGCTTCATCTATTATCACCGTTTTGTTTTTACCGAAATAACTTTTGAGGCGGGTGGAGGTGGCATTCTCAATCAGCGATCTTATATCCGGCTCATCCGCATTCAGCCATAAAGTATCACTTCTGGTTTCCGTTATTTTTTTCAGCAGGGTGGTTTTACCCACCTGTCTTCCGCCAAGCAGAATAATGGCTTTTTGCTTATGAAGTTTAGCCTTTATATCATTCTCAAGCTGTCTGGAAATCATAATATTTTCTGTTATATCCGTAAATATAACGATATATTTTTCGTTTCAGTATAAAATACTACAAAAATCCACGGAATACAGCCTGGAACAACATGATCCCGCCTGGGCAGGACCAGAAATAGTGGGTCCCCGCCTGTCCGGCAGGCCGGCATTTTTTTCTTGAAGTATGAGAGTGGTGATGTACTTCCCTATCTCATTATTTTGAATTTTAAATGTTGAATGTTAAATGAGTGATGGTAACCAACAATTCAAAATTTATCATTCAACATCAAAATAATGGGTTACTTAGCTTCATTTGCTTTAAATAACCTTAACAGATTGCCACCTAATATTTTGCGGATATCTTTTTTGCTATATCCTCTTTTCACCAACTCTTCGGTGATCTTTGGAAAATCTTCCACACCATTCAGCCCCTCCGGTAATGAATTCACGCCGTCAAAGTCACTGCCCATGCCCACATAATCTACTCCCACCATTTTTACTATAAAATCCAGGTGGTCAAGCAGTAAACTCATCGGGGGCCGAAGGGCTTTTACTTCATCCGGATATTTATTAAAAAGATACACCTGCATAAAATAAGGTTCAGGGTTAATTTTCAGCAGCGAATCCATTTCGGTTTTATGCCTTGCTGTAAATGCATCACTTCTGGCTTCAAATGCAGAATCCAAAAATCCACTGTAAAAATTCAGATGTATAACGCCTCCGTTTTTTGCAATGGCTTTTATCTGTTCATCTTTTAAATTTCTTCTGTGAGGACAAAGCGTATAAACACAGCTATGAGAAACTAAAACGGGTTTTATTGTTGTAGCTATTGCATCATAAAACGTTTGCTCGCCAGCATGGGAGAGATCCACCATCATACCCCAATCATTCATTTTACGAATAACGGATTTTCCAAATTCTGTAAGCCCATTGTGCTTCAGCGAATCTTTTTTGGTTTCTTCATCCAGTGCTGAAGTGGCCCATGGTGTTGAGTTGTTCCATGTAATGGTCATATACCGAACCCCTCTTTTGTACAATGCTTCCAGTTTGCCCAGATCGTTTTCTATCATATGGCCGCCTTCCACACCAAAAAGCACGGCCAGTTTTTTTTGTTTGACCGCTTTCATAATATCAGCAGTTGTAAATGCCCGCATCATCTTATCGGGGTTCCGGTTGGTCCATGCCAGTACGGTGTCTATTTCTCGGTTGGCCCATGCATAAGGATTTTCTTTTAACCCGTCGCACCAGATGGAAAAAAATTGAGCATCCACGCCGCCTTCAAACATTCTTTGAAGATCAGAATGAGTTTTGTTTTTCAAGGGCTGGTCAAAACTTACTTTTTCCTGAATGGCAGTGGAGGGGATGTCATTGTGCGTATCAATCAAGACGGATTTGAAATGCCATTTCCGGCTTTGCTGCGCTGCACTGTTTGTTTGGATAAAGAGCAGAAAAACTGAAAGCAGAAAAACCGGTTTTGCAATCATGTTATTTTATTTTTACAAATTCATAGGGCGTGAACTCCACAAAGTCGGCCACCCTTACCGCTATTGATTTTACTTTATTGCCTGCAGTTGTGAACTCCAGTTTTTTCATTCCGTAAAGCGGATCGCTGTATGTACAGAAAAAGCGGTTGCCGCCCAGCGGTTCCAGTGTGCCATAGCGGCCTTTGTGATGTTCAAACCGCATGATGAGTTTTCCTTCTTCCATTTTGATATTCATTTTGCCGTACACATTATGCATATATTCCCCTGCATAGGCTGTAAGCGGCAAACTGGTTTTGAGATTCATGGCGACCGTATCCCGGGCAGACTTATACTGTTTTTCTTTTGCTGCTTCATCAGCCTTGTGCATGCCCAACGCCACTTTTTGATAATTGCGGTAGGGAAGACCCAGGTACGCATCCCTCAGCTCAAGTTTCAGGGCTTCGTAAAAACTGTTGGCATCCGTATTGGTAAGCACTATGATGCCGAGATGTTCTTCGGGCACCAGGGTTACACTGGTTACAAAACCGTTTACACCGCCGGTGTGGCTGATGATTTTTCTGCCTTCATACTCTTCAAGCATCCAGCCAAGACCATAGAGGGAGAAATGTCCCCGGTTGAACATGGCGCCGCCATTACCCAATATAGAATGCGGCAGCCAGGTTTGTCTTAGTGCAGCGGCCGGGATCACCTGTTTGCCTTCCTGTTTGCCATTGTTCAGCAGCATCAGCACCCATTTGCTCATATCATTTACCGAAGAGGAAATGCTGCCTGCCGGCGATATGTTGTCAATATTGCCATAAGGTATTTTCCGCAGCTCACCCATCACAACAGTATGTGCCGTTGCTTTATTGGTTGCCGTCTTAATGTCTTTTGACAATGCCAGGCTGTTGTTCATACCCAGCGGCAGGAAAATTTTCTCCGTGATAAATTCCGCCCATGTTTTGCCGGAAACGTTGCTGACTACCTCACCGGCCACGCCAAAGGCTGCATTAGTATAACCCCATTTGCTGCGGAAACTGTAAAGCGGTTTTACTTGCGCAAACTTTTCAAACACCTGCTGTGCAGTAAGGTCGGAATCGAAAAACATAAAATCCCCCTGGAAAGTTTCAAAACCAAGCCGGTGGCATAATAAATCCCGGATGTTTGCTTCGTTGGCCACCCAGGGGTCATAGAGCTTAAAACCGGGCAGCCATTTCTGTACCCTGTCATCTAGCGAAAATTTTTCTGTTTTGCCTGCCTTGTCGGCAGACAGGCCGGCAGGCAGGTTTTCTGTTTCGAGCATCGCAAGGGCTGTGGCGGTAAATGCTTTGGTATTACTGCCAATCATGAACAAAGTATTCTCATCCACCCGGTCATCTGTCCCCGTTTCTTTTACGCCATAGCCCTTCATCACCACCACTTTTCCATCTTTGACAACGCAAACGGCCACGCCGGGTATTTGCCATTCTTTGATGGCATTGGTAATGTAGCTGTCAAGGCTGTCTTTTAAAAATGAAGGAGGAATATCATTTTGAGAAAAAGCAGGCAGCAGCAGCAGGAGGGAGGCAAAAACAGAAAAAATTTTCTTCATTGCAGGGGGTTTAAATAAATGATTGAAAAATTTGTTTCTGAGGGTGCGCAGAACAGGGAAATTAGTTTTCTTTTTTGAATTGACGAAGCGAGAAATCTATTCGGTAGTGCCTCAGTTTGAATTTTTTTCACGCAAAGACGCTAAGCAGGCAAAGGCGCAAAGGATTTATTCTAAGCGGCTTATTTTCTTTGCGTCTTTGCGTGAAATTAAACATTAGGGCAACAAATTTCGAAACGGATACACTACCAGCTATTCTTCCTCCTCTTCTTTCAGAAAAGGAAGCGGCGGAAGCCCGTTCTGAAAACGTACAAAGGCCTTTTTGATGTAAAGCTGAAAATCATAGTCGCTGGCAAACTTAGTAAAAGTGTAAGATGGGCGGTAGTGCCGCATAAAGCTGTCGAGTTCATTGCCGGTAAGCAAAGTAAGCCGGCGCACCAGCCCCTTGCTAAACCGGTAGTCAATAAATTTATCCTCTTCCTGCTGCAGGAGCCGTTTTTGAAAACCTGCCATGCTCCTGTTTCTTTTAAAGCGGAACATATTGATGATCTCCTGCAGGTCGAAGCCCACACCGGCGCCATATTGGGCTGGCGCCACTTTCAGTTTCGGCTTCTGGTAGTTGAAAATTTTGGCGTAGTCTTCCCGGTTCTGAATGGAGTCCTGCCGGTAGTTCCGCGGTCTTATTTTCACTTCTTTAAGCGTGGGGATATTAATGTGCAGTGAAATATCAAACTGCTGTGTGTTTTGAATGGTGGCTACAGGAAATTTGATGGTAGGTTTGCCCAGGTAGCTGAACCAGATGGAATCTTTTTCACTCACCTCTATTTCATATTTTCCCTCGGCGTTGGTGGAAGTGCCTTTACCGGATGTGCTGAGCACACTCACTGCCTCAAGCGGATAGTTGCAGCTGCTGTCGTAAACGGCTCCTCTTATTTTATACAGCTGTCCGTTGGCGGTTATCGCCATTAAAAGAGTGATGATGATCCATATGGTGCTTTGGTATATCAACTAAGGCAGGCAAGTAACAAAAGAAAATGCAAATGGGAGGTTAATTGGGGGTTTGGTTAATTGGTGATTGGAGGAAGTATCATCCAAAAACTTAATCCCTTAGTTAACCAATAACCAATTCCTCAATCACTTTAGGATAATATTCATGTTCCAATGTATGAACCCGCTGCGCCAGCGAGCCGGCAGTATCATTTTCAAGCACGGGACAGGTGGCCTGGAAGATAATTTTGCCATGGTCGTACAGTTCATCAACGAAGTGAATGGTGATGCCACTTTCTTTTTCCCTGTTGTCAATCACCGCCTGGTGCACATGATGGCCGTACATGCCCTTGCCGCCGTATTTTGGCAATAAGGCGGGATGAATGTTGATGATTTTTTGAGGGTAAGCCTTAATTAAAGCGGGCGGCACCTTCCAGAGAAAACCGGCCAGCACAATAAAATCAATACCGGCTGCTTTCAGTTCATCCACATAAGCATTTCCCCGGAAAAATTTTTCTTTTTCAATCAGCAGTGCTGGTATTTTATTTTCTTCTGCAATTTTTAAAACACCGGCGCCTGGTTTATTGCACACAATAAGGGTAACCTCACCGCTTCTACCCGCTCCACGCAGTGGAGAGGTGTTAAGGGTGAGGATAATGTTTTTTGCATTTGACCCCGCACCGGAAGCGAATATGGCGATTTTCTTCATTTTGATTTCTGAAGCAGCAAAGTTGTAACTTTTCGCCATGCTTTTTTATTTTATTACCGGAACACTTTTATTTTCGCTTTCTTCGGCGGCACAACAAAACTGTTTATTGGGAAAAGCTTTTCCCCGGCCCGAATTAAGTGAAGCGACCCGTAAAAATCACGAAGCAAAACTTGCCGAAGCGGAAAATAATTACCGGAATGACAGTGCGAATGCTGATAATATCATCTGGCTGGGCAGACGGAAAGCATATCTTGGGCAATACGATAAAGCAATTGAAATTTTCAGCAGGGGTATTTCACTTCATCCCGCCGATGCCCGTATGTACCGTCACCGTGGACACCGCTACATTACCCTGCGATGCTTTGATGCCGCCATAGCTGATTTTAAAAAAGCAGGGAAACTGACAAACGGGAAACAGGATGAAACCGAACCGGACGGATTGCCCAATGCAAAAAATATTCCCACAAGCACTCTTCAATCCAATATCTGGTATCACCTGGGGCTGGCTTATTTTGTAAAAGGCGGGTTTAAAAAGGCGCTGAAGGCATACCGGGAATGTCTTGCAGTATCAACCAATAACGATATGTATGTGGCAACAGCCAACTGGCTGTACATAACCCTTCGAAAACTGAACAGGTTAAAAGAAGCCGATGACCTGCTGACGACTATTTCCGCGGATATGGAGCTGGTGGAGAATAAGGATTATCATGAAATCCTGATGCTGTACAAACAAAATATTCCTGGTGAAAAAGCAATGCAGTACCTGCCGGATAAAAAAGACCTGAGCAGCGCTTCTTTTGGTTTTGGAGCCGGCCTGTACCTGCTCAGCAATAAGAAACCGGAAGAAGCAAAAAAAGTATTTAAGCAGATACTTAACGGAAACCAATGGAGCTCCTTTGGTTATATTGCTGCAGAAGCAGAACTGAAGCGTATGAAATAAAGTTACGAATGACTTATTATGACTTTTTGACCAATATGATTTCGCATACTAAGACTCTTCTGACTTCCGGCTTCCGGCCTCAGGCTTCACCACTCCCACCTTCACACCAATTTTGCGGATGTATTTTTTAAAAAACGAGAACTGCCCGAAAGGTATGCTCACCAGCATTACTACCATTGGCCACAAAATTGTTATCAGCAAAATGTAAATGATGGCCCAAAGCCAGTCCTGCTGCACCGGCAGGACGTTCATGATTTTTTTGCCTGCAAAACCAGTAAGGCTGCCGCCGATGGCGAATGTGCAGAGGATCAGCGCCAGTTGCAGGCTGTTTACTTTCCATTTTTTTTGAAGACGTTCAAACATCGGCTGAGAGGATGTTACTATTTTAAACCGGGCACCGCAGATGGCTGCAAAAGTGCGGGAAAAAAATGCAGAAAAAGTATTTATTGAAAGCTTCGCTAAAGTTTTTTACAGGTATTACCGATTTGTGACAAAGAGATTTCCTGCCTTGCAAAGAGCCCGTGCAAATCCGCTGAAATGCAGGCTGGTAGCGGATCCAAAAAAAGTTAAACCAGATGAATTTTTATACTGTTCCTGACTTACTTTTGCGGCTGGTTAACGGATTTTATCCACAATTTTTTGAATCAACTTCTGCTATGATTCCTTGTAAACCAACAGGCCGGCGTGTAATCTTTCTTATCTCTTTTTTTATTGTTTCAGTTGTGAATATCTGGGCCCAGGATGGAAAGGCTCTGTTTATGAGCAAGTGCGCCAGTTGTCACAATGTGTTCAAAGATCTGACCGGCCCCAAATTGGGCGAGGTCCTGGATAAAGATCAATACGGGGGCGATACAAAAAAAACTTACCAGTGGATTAGAAATGCAGCAAGTATGGCAAGCTCAGATCCATACTATTCGGATCTAAAATCCAAATATGGCTCGGTTATGTTATCATTTCCGGATCTGAAAGATGCAGAAATAGATGCCATTTGGGATTACATTAATAAGACATATGCAGCCGGCCCCGGTGGTGGAAAAAAACCTGAGGGTGATACGGCAACTGGGGATAAAAAATCCAACCCAAACGCTGTTATCTTCGGCGTCATCTCGCTCATCCTCGCCATCATTGCTTTGATATTAATGCAGATTAACAGCAACCTGAAAAAGATGAGCGATGATGCGGAAGGCATCATGCGGCCCGATCCGGTTCCTTTTTACAAAAACAAAGTATACATCACCCTGTTTTCCATTCTCCTGTTTGTAGTGGGCGGGTACTATGTTACCAAAGGCGCCATCGGCCTGGGCCGTCAGAAAAATTATCAGCCGGAGCAACCAATTTATTATTCGCATAAAGTGCATGCCGGCATCAACCAGATTAACTGCTTATACTGCCACGGGTCAGCCTGGGACAGCAAGCATGCCGCTATCCCTTCTGTAAATGTGTGCATGAACTGCCATAAAGCTATCAGCACTTATGAAAAAGGACCCAAACTTTATGATGAAAACGGAGATGAGATCAATGGCACAGCCGAGATAGAAAAGCTGTATAAATATGCCGGGTTTGACCCCAAGAACCCCAGTGTATGGAACCCTTCCAAATCCAAACCCATTGAATGGATAAAAATCCATAACCTGCCCGATTATGTATACTTTAACCATTCACAGCATGTGCGGACCGGTAAAGTACAGTGCCAGAGCTGTCATGGCGAAATAACCGCAATGGATGAAGTAAAACAGGTAAGCGAACTGAGCATGGGCTGGTGTGTGAACTGCCACCGCCAGACCAAAGTTGACTTTAACTATACAGCCGGCAAAGGCAACAAGTTTTACAGTATTTATGAAAAGTTTCATAATGATATAAAGAACGGGAAAATGGATAGTGTAACGGTAGAACATATCGGCGGTCTGGAGTGCCAGAAATGTCACTACTGATTGTACCATTTCAAATTATTACATAAGCAAGAGTTATGAGCCAAAACAAGTACTGGCAAAATTTCGCAGAAGTAAACGACCCGGAGAATCTGCATAAATTCTCCAAAGATGAGTTTCATGATGAACTGCCATTTGAGGGTTTTGATGATAAAGGGCTGGTGGATGCAAAAGCCCCACGCCGCGACTTCCTGAAATACCTCGGCTTCAGCACCGCTGCCGCCACTTTGGCCGCAAGCTGTAAAATACCTGTCCGCAAAGCAATCCCCTATGCCAATAAACCAGAAAACCTGGTACCGGGAGTGGCAAAATATTATGCCACCACCTATGTACAGGATGGCGATGTGGTGCCGGTAGTGGCCAAGGTAAGGGATGGCCGGCCAATAAAAATTGAAGGGAACGAATTATATGCGGCCACCGGCGGCGGTACGTCTGCAAGGGCGCAGGCTTCGGTGCTGGATCTGTATGATATGTACCGCACCAGGTACCCGATGCATAAAGTAAAGGATAAGTTTGAGGAAATACCCTCGTTTGAGCAAACAGATAAACTGGTGGGTGAAGCAATGAAAGCAGCAGGAGGACAAACCGTATTGCTTACCTCAACTGTTGTTTCTCCTTCTGCAAAAGAAATTATCGGCAAATTCCCCGGTCTGCGGCATGTGCAGTATGATGCCGTTTCTTACAGCGGCATGCTGCTGGCAAATGAAGCCAGTGGTTTTGGAAGAAAAATACCTTCTTACAACTTTGGCACCACCCAAGTAATAGTAAGCCTCGGCGCAGATTTTCTCGGTACCTGGCTCAGCCCGGTGGAGTTTGCGAGGGGCTACGCACAGGGCAGAAAGATCAAGGACGAAAAGAACCCGGTAATGAGCAAACATTACCAGTTTGAAAGTTACCTGAGCATGACGGGTTCCAATGCGGATGAACGGTTTACCCATCGCCCGTCTGAAGCTGCCGCCGTTGCGCTTGACCTGCTGAATGCCATTAACGGCACTGAAGGCGCTGTAACACTTACCGGCCCGCTGGAAGCGGCCATTAAAAAAGTAGCTGCAGAGTTAAATGCACATAAGGGCGAAGCGCTGGTGGTTTGCGGCAGCAACGATAAAAATGTACAGGTAATCGTTAATGCAATTAATAATGCAATTGGCGCTTACGGCACCACTATTAACTGGAGCATCCCGGTCAATTACCGCCAGGGAATTGACAGTGAGTTTGAACAACTGCTGGCTGATATGGAAACGGGTACAGTGGGTACGGTAATGATTTACGGAGCCAACCCGGCGTATACTTATTACCATGCAGAACGTTTTAAAACTGCACTGAAAAAAGTGAAGCTTATTGTTTCATTCAATGAAAAAATGGATGAAACCACTGAACTCTGCGAATATGTGATCCCCAATCATCATTACCTGGAAAGCTGGGGCGATGCTGAACCCTGTGCCGGCTGCACCAGTTTTATGCAGCCCACCATTTACCCGCTTTTTAAAACAAGGCCCTACCAGACTTCCTTGCTGAAATGGAGTGGTGATACAAGGGACTATGAAACCTATTTTAAGGAATACTGGATTGGTAAACTCGGTTCTGAAGAAGCATTTAACAAAGCGCTTCAGGATGGTGTGAAGGAAGATACACAACCTGCTGCCAGCGCAGGCTCATACAGCAGCGCTGCAGTGGCAAAAACCGCCGCCGCTATCGCTGCATATAAAAAAACAAGCGGTGCCGAAGTGGTTCTTTACCAAAAAGTTTCAATGGGCACCGGTGCACAGGCTGGTAACCCCTGGCTGCAGGAGTTGCCCGACCCGGTATCCAAAGCCACCTGGGACAACTATGCCATTATTTCCATTAAAAAAGCGGAGGAACTTGGTATAAAACTCGACAACGATTATGAATACTTTCCGCATAAACCGGTAATAGAACTGACCGTTGGAAAGAATAAAATGGACTTGCCCGTACTGGTATTCCCGGGCATGAATGCCGATACAATTGCTGTGGCGGTTGGATACGGAAGAAATAAGGCAATGGGTGTAACGGCTGACGGGGTGGGCAAGAATGGGTATCCCCTGGCAACCTTTAACGGAACTACTGTTGACTATTATGCCACCGGCGCAACCGCAACTAACCTGCAGAAGAAATACAAAATTGCCCAGACGCAAAAACACAATTCATACGAACACCGCAACGAAGTGGTCAGGGAAACCACGCTGGCTGCTTTTAAAAAACATCCGAACATTATTCCGGACTACAACAAGCACCTCCGGGATGCATTCTATAATAAATCAGGCGGCAATTTCCGGAGCAATGCCACTTTGTATCCTGACCCCAACAGAAGACAATACGAAATACACTGGGGCATGAGCATTGACATGAATGCCTGCAATGGTTGCGGTGCCTGTGTGGTGGCCTGCCATGCCGAAAATAATGTTCCTGTAGTGGGCAAGAGTGAAGTGCTCCGCTATCATGACATGCACTGGCTTCGTATTGACCGCTATTTTGTTTCCGACGAAAAAGACCCGGACAACCTGAAGGCGGTGGTGTTTCAGCCCATGCTGTGCCAGCATTGCGATAATGCCCCTTGCGAAAATGTTTGCCCGGTTGCGGCTACCAATCACAGCACGGAAGGAATTAACCAGATGGCATATAACCGTTGCATCGGTACAAGGTACTGTGCACAAAACTGCCCGTATAAAGTACGTCGCTTTAACTGGGCCGATTATAATGGAACGGACAGTTTCCCCAATAACCGTGACCAAAAGCTGGTGGGTAAACTTGATCCGGTAATTGAGCAAATGAATGATGGCCTGACCCGGATGGTGCTGAACCCGGATGTAACCGTGCGTTCAAGGGGGGTGATAGAAAAATGTTCTTTCTGCGTGCAAAAAATTCAGGCCGCCAAACTGGATGCAAAGAAAGAAAACAGGATGCTGAAAGACGGGGATGTAAAAACCGCCTGCCAGACCGCCTGCCCAACTAGCGCTATTGTTTTTGGTAATGCAGTGGATAAGGAAAGCGTTGTTGCCAGGATCAATGAAGAAAACAAGCTGCGCAGCTTCCATGTACTGGAACTACTGCATGTGCTGCCCAACATTACCTATATGGCCAAAATCAGGAATACAGATGAAGAAGATGCGAATTGGGCAGGTGAGCATGGGGCAGAGGAACACAAAGATGCAGGGCATGATAAAAAAGAAGATCACATGCCTGCTGCAACAAAACCGGAAGAAACACATTGATAGATAATAAAAGCTCGAGGCTAGAAGCTAACAGCTAAAAGCTAAACTAACTTATGGCATTACTCAGATACGAATCACAGGTAAGACCACCACTGGTGGAAGGCGATAAGGATTATCACCAGGTAACCGAAGATATTTGCCGCCCGGTGGAGGCCCGCCCTACCCGTGCATGGTGGATCGGGTTTATTGTTTCTGTATTGTTTTTGTGTTTCGGAATTCTTTCCGTTACCATAGAGGTGATTTATGGTATCGGGCAGTGGAACCTTCACAAAACCGTGGGCTGGGGATGGGATATTACCAACTTCGTATGGTGGATCGGTATCGGTCACGCCGGAACACTGATCTCAGCTATCTTATTATTATTCCGTCAGGGCTGGCGTACCGGTGTAAACCGTGCCGCTGAAGCGATGACGATTTTTGCGGTGATGTGTGCCGGGCAATTTCCCATCTGGCACATGGGCCGTGTATGGAATGCCTTTTTTGTATTGCCTTATCCCAACACAAGAGGTCCGCTGTGGGTTAACTTTAATTCCCCCCTGCTCTGGGATGTGTTTGCGATATCCACCTACTTCACCGTTTCATTGTTGTTCTGGTATTCAGGTCTTATTCCCGATGTGGCTACCCTGCGTGACAGGGCCAAAAAGAAATGGGCAAAAATGTTTTATGGTGTGGCTGCTTTCGGATGGACGGGAAGCACCAAACACTGGCAGCGGCATGAAGCATTATCGTTGGTACTGGCCGGCCTGAGCACCCCGCTGGTACTGTCGGTGCATACCATTGTATCCTTCGACTTCGCCACCTCCGTTGTTCCCGGATGGCACACCACCATCTTTCCCCCCTATTTCGTGGCAGGAGCCATCTTCTCGGGTTTTGCCATGGTGCAAACCCTGCTGGTGGTTACAAGAAAAGTACTGGCGCTGGAAGATTATATAACCATTGAGCATATTGATGTGATGAATAAGATCATAGTGCTCACAGGCTCTATTGTAGGCATTGCCTATCTCACCGAATTGTTTATGGCGTGGTACTCTGCTGTGGAGTATGAAAATTTTGCATTCTTTGAAAACAGGCTGAATTTGAACAGCCCTTATGGCTGGAGCTACTGGATCATGATGGGCTGTAATGTACTGTCGCCGCAAATATTCTGGTTCCGCAAAATGAGGAGAAGCCTGGTGGTTACTTTCTTTATGAGTATACTGGTTAATATCGGGATGTGGTTCGAACGGTTTGTGATCATCGTTACATCAGTATACCGGGATTATTTGCCCAGCGCCTGGAGTACTTATTATACTCCGACTATCTGGGAAGTGGGTTTTTATCTTGGAACATTCGGGCTTTTTTTCACCTGCTATTTCCTGTTTGCCAAATTCTTCCCGGTTATTGCAATTGCCGAGATAAAACATATTTTAAAGAGAAGCGGGGAAAACTATAAAGAAAAAATGGATGAAATAGAACATGAAAGCACTGAGGAGTTTGTGGAAAAGCACGGACATGATCACGGGGCATAAAGGTTAATTGCTTTATTGTTAAATGGGGAATTTGAATTTATGATTTGATATTTTATTAATTATGGCAGTTAAAAAATTTATTGTTGGCAATTTTTATGATGAAGCCATTTTGTTTCCTGCGGTGAAGAAAGTTCGCCGTGCCGGGTACAAGATCCATGATGTCTTTACACCTTTTCCCATTCATGGTCTTGACAAAGCCATGGGCCTGCGTGATACCAGCCTGCATACGGCGGGGTTCATTTACGGCATCACCGGTACTGCCACGGCCGTAGGATTTATTACCTGGGCCTTATCGGTGGACTGGAAACTGAACTTTGGCGGCAAGCCTTTTTTCTCCCTGCCGGCCTGGATACCCATTACGTTTGAGCTAACGGTGTTGTTTGCCTCGGTGGGTATGGTGCTTACGTTCTGCTACCTGTGCCAGTTAGCCCCATTTGTAAAAAAGGATCATTTTAATATCCGTTCTACTGACGACACATTTGTGATGGCACTGGAATGCACAGAAAAAACAAATGAAGCCGAAGCCATGAAGTTTTTGAAGGAAGTGGGAGCAGCGGAAGTGCAGGTGCAATACAAAGAAACAGGCTGGTGGCTTGGCCGGTATGATAAGGATACCATGCGATTTGAAAGGAAAAAAGAACAAGAAGCAGTTCATTAATAGTATAATAAACTGATAATGAAAAAACCTGGGATAATAATACTTGTATTGACACTTGCATTAGTAACCGCCTGTAAAAAAGTTAGACGGAGCCCTGGCCGAACCTACATGCCGGATATGGCCTACAGCCGGGCATATGAAACGTATGCTTCTACAGAAGAATTGCAAAAAGCGGGGGTCAGCTATAATGCCATGCCGGTTGCAGGAACTGTTGCCCGTGGCGATATAGCATGGCGTTATCCCTATGCCAACGACTCAGCGGGTTATGCCAATTCAAAAAATGTAACAAATCCTCATCCGAAACTGGATGCCGGACAATACCTGGAAGCAGCCAGGCTGTACCTGATACATTGTGGTATTTGCCACGGCGAAAAACTGGATGGCAACGGGCCTTTGTATAAAGGAGGCGACGGACCCTTTGCGGCAAAGCCGGCTACATTGGTGGGTGATCCCAAGTACATGGCCATGACAGAGGGAACCATGTTTCATTCTGTTACTTACGGGTTCAATACCATGGGCAGCTATGCATCCCAGCTTTCAACAGAACAGCGCTGGATGGTTATTCATTATATTAAAGAAAAACAGGCCGCAAGCACTGGCGGTGCTGCAGCAACCGCCCCGCTGGCTGCCGACAGTACTGCCAAAACGGCTAAATAATTTTGAAGACATTATAAAAGAACACTGATGATAATAAGGGAACAATTTACAGTACCAAAAAAATACAATACAGTAGCTCTGGCGCTGATGGCGCTGGGAGTACTGGCCGTTATTGGATTGTATGTTACCACGCATGGCGGCGGCGGTACCCCGGAAGAAAAAAATTTGAAAGATGCCCGTTTCTGGGCCAGCCTATTGCAGAACAGTGTTTTCTTTTTGCTGGTGGTAAATGCTTCCATGTTCTTTATCTGCGCCACCACACTGGCATGGGGTGGCTGGCAAATGTCGTTCCGCAGGGTACCGGAGGCAATTTCTGCCTGCGTCCCTCTAATCGGCCTGCTCACCCTCTTCATTTTACTGGCAATTGCATTCGGCGGCAACCATAGTATTTATCACTGGACAGATACAGAACATGTAAAGCATGATGCCATTCTGAATTTTAAGAAAGGATTTTTGAACAAAGGTTTTTTTGCTGTGATGTCGGTACTGACCATCGGCCTTTGGTCTTTCCTTGGCTGGAAGATGCGGCAGTTATCCCGCAGCCTTGATCAGAAACCCCTGCAATCAAGGGAGGAAGGCAAAAAATATGTCTGGAACAACACGGTTTGGGCAGCCTTGTACCTCGTTGTTTTTGCCCTTACCGTTATGTCATCCATTCCCTGGCTCTGGCTGATGAGCATAGATGCACACTGGTACAGCACCATGTACAGCTGGTACACTTTTGCAAGCACCTGGGTTTCGGGTATTGCACTTATCGCCTTGTTTGTAATATTCCTCAAGAACAATAATTACCTGGAACTGACCAATGAGGAACACCTGCATGACCTGGGCAAGTTTATGTTTGCCTTCTCGGTATTCTGGACATACCTGTGGTTCTCCCAATTCATGCTGATCTGGTATGCCAATATACCGGAAGAAACAACTTATTTCGCCCCAAGGGCGCAGGGTATTTATAAAGGTGTTTTCTGGATGATGTTCCTCATCAATTTCATTGCACCGTTATTAATATTGATGAGAAGGGGATCAAAACGGAATTATACAACCGTGACCTTTATGTCTTTGCTTATCATATTCGGCCACTGGCTCGATTTCTTCCAGATGGTTTTTCCCGGCCCTATGACAAATGCTAAAACAGGAGAAACGCAAATGCCTTTAATACTTTATGATTTTTGTATAGCGCTGGGATTTGCCGGATTGATAATGTATGTAACCGGAAGGGTGTTGAGCAAATATCCGTTGATTGCCAGAAACCATCCGTTTGTAAAAGAGAGTGTGATACATCATACTTAGGCAAGTGCCTGACACAAATAGTTGGAATTTGAAATTTGTTTTTTGGTATTTATATAATTAGTTATGCAAACATTTTTCATCGTTGCAATTTTAGTTTTGGGCTTTCTGATCACTTTTCAGATAGCCAAGGCCAGCGAGTATGTGGCGGTATTGCGTGGCGAGGAAAAAGCCCGTAAACAAACCAACCGGATCAATGCCTTTATGCTGCTGATGTTCCTGATTATCGGGCTGATCGGCGTTTATTATTGCAATGAGAAGCTGAAGGGAAAAATTCTCGGGACGCCGGCATCTGATCACGGGGTGCTGATTGACCGGATGCTGTACATCACACTGGCCATTACATTCGTTGTTTTTATTATCACTCAGGTGGCCCTGTTCTGGTTCTCCTTTAAATACCAGCACTCCGATAAACGAAAAGCCTATTACTACCCCCATAACAACAAACTGGAATTGATCTGGACCGTGGTACCGGCCATTGCACTTACTGTGCTGGTGGGTTTTGGTATATTTTACTGGTTTAAGATTACCGGCAAGGCACCCAAAAATGCAATGGAAGTGGAGGTGATCGGGAGCCAGTTTAAATGGGAGTACCGCTACCCGGGCAAAGACAAAATATTCGGCAAGAAATATTATAAAAAAACAGATGAAGCCAAAGCCAATCCGCTTGGTCAGTTGTGGGATGACCCGGCCAATCATGATGATATTTACATCGCCGGCGATGCGCTTCATTTAGTGGTAAACAAGCCCGTAAGGATGATCATCAATGCCAAGGATGTAATACATGATGTGGGACTGGCACACTTCAGAATGAAGATGGATGCTGTGCCCGGCACGCCAACCACCATGTGGTTTACTCCCACCAAAACGACAAAGCAAATGATTGAGGAAACCGGCAACCCGGATTTTGTTTACGAAATCTCCTGCGACCAGATGTGCGGAAAAGGACATACCGGTATGAGGGGAACGATTATTGTGGAAACACAGGAGGAGTTGGATGCCTGGCTGGCCGGCAAAAAGCCCCAGTATCTGGCGGCTAATCCCGACAAAGACCCTTCGGTGAAAAAGGATACCACGGCAGCAGTTAAACCTGTTGCAGCGGTCATGAATCAGTGATACAAACACCTGACCGGGGGTTGATGAAATAAATTGAGAATTCCCTGAGAACAGGGTAAAATAAAAGACTATGAGTGAAGCAATGAATGTTTATCCGGAAGTGACTACTTCACATGCTGTTCATCATGATGAACACCATGTGCACCATCACAAAGAAACATTTATCACCAAGTACATATTCAGCCAGGACCACAAGACCATTGGGAAGCAGTTTCTGATTACCGGGATCATCTGGGCCATTATCGGCGGGTTGTTTTCGGTGCTGTTTCGCCTGCAATTGGGTTATCCTGACCAGACCTTCCCTATACTTGAAACATTTTTTGGTAAATGGGCCAGGGGCGGACAGATACAACCGGAGTTTTATTATGCCCTGATAACTATTCATGGAACGGTCCTGGTGTTCTTTGTCCTCACAGCCGGGCTGAGCGGTACTTTTGCCAACATCCTTATTCCTTTGCAGATTGGGGCAAGGGACATGGCTTCGCCTTTTCTGAACATGCTTTCTTACTGGTTTTTCTTTATGGCCAGTGTGGTTATGTTTTCTTCATTGTTTATTACTACCGGCCCTGCTTCGGGCGGATGGACGGTCTATCCTCCGCTAAGCGCCCTGGGTCAGGCTTTGGAGGGATCAAAACTCGGTATGGACCTCTGGCTGATAAGTATGGCGCTGTTTGTGGTTTCATCGCTGCTGGGGGGTCTTAACTATATTTCCACTATCCTGAATATGCGTACCAAGGGTATGAGCATGACCCGAATGCCGCTTACCATCTGGGCCATGTTCTTCACTGCCGTACTGGGTGTATTATCGTTTCCGGTTTTGCTGTCAGGAGCTATTTTGCTGCTGTTTGACAGAAACCTCGGAACCAGTTTTTACCTGAGTGATATTGTGGTGAACGGTGAAATATTGCCCAACGAAGGCGGAAGCGCCATCCTGTTTCAGCATCTGTTCTGGTTCCTTGGGCACCCTGAAGTATATATCATTTTGTTACCTGCTATGGGCATGGTGAGTGAAATATTATCAGTGAACAGCCGTAAACCCATTTTCGGATACATGGCGATGCTGGGTTCCTTGTTCGCCATCTGCATCCTTGCCTTCCTGGTATGGGCCCACCACATGTTTGTAACAGGATTGAACCCATTCCTCGGTTCCATCTTTGTGTTACTTACCTTACTGATTGCCGTACCATCAGCCATCAAAGTATTTAACTGGCTTACGACATTGTGGCGTGGCAATATCCGGTTTACACCGGCCACCTTATTTGCCATAGGGTTTGTAAGCTTATTCATCTCCGGCGGACTTACAGGTATCTTTCTTGGCAACTCAACCATTGATATTCACCTGCATGACACCATGTTTGTTGTGGCGCACTTCCATATTGTGATGGGGGTGGCTTCTATGTTCGGCATGTTTGCAGGAGTATATCACTGGTTCCCGAAAATGTTTGGCCGCTACCTGAACAGTACACTGGGCTATATCCATTTCTGGGTAACAATGGTCGGGGCGTATCTCATATTCTGGCCGATGCATTACCAGGGCCTTGCCGGTATGCCGCGCCGTTACCTTGACAAGAGCAGCTGGGTCTCCTTTACGCAGTTTGGCGAACTGGATAAAATGATAACCATTGTTTCCATCATTGTATTTGCCGTGCAGCTGATGTTTGTGTTTAACTTCTTCTACTCAATATTCAAAGGAAGAAAAGTAACCACAACCAACCCATGGGGTGCCAATACACTGGAATGGACAACGCCGATAAGACCCGGCCATGGCAACTGGGAAGGAGAGATACCCGAAGTGCACCGTTGGGCGTATGATTATGGAAAAGATGGGAGGGAGTTTATTCCACAGACGGAGCCAATAGGGGAGAATGAGAGCAAGCATTAGTGAGTGGTGAGTAGTGAATGGTGAGTGGGGGAAGCATGAAATTTTGATAAGTTCTTAATGCCCCCAAGGGGCTAAATATGGGTAGCCCCGGATGAAACCCGGAGAGATAAAATGGAAAGATTATTTGAGGAACCCCGAAGTGGTTCAACGTTGATGAATAGAGAACAGGAAGTATCCCGGTAGCTATCGGGAGCGAGGCAACGAAGCTGACCTGCCAGCCAGCAGGCGGGTAGCAGTACAGGTACCGGGTACATAAAAAATGTTCTTTATAATAAGCGAAGGAGTAAATGAATAAGATAAAAGATTATTTGTTGCTGATAAAGCCTTCGCTGAGTATCATGGTGGTGTTCAGCAGCATTATGAGTTTTGCGCTGACAAAAGGATCGGAGAATTATGTGGATTTCTGGGAAAGGATACTCTTGCTCTTTGCAGGCGGGATACTGGTAACAGGCAGTGCCAATGCCATAAACCAGGTAGTGGAAAAAGATACCGATGCCATTATGAAGCGTACAGCAAAAAGACCTGTGGCTTCAGGCCGTGTTACCCCGAAAGAGGGATGGGTGTTTGCCATCATTACAGGGGCGGCGGGTGTTTTTATTCTTGGTCATTACTTTAACTGGCTTACAGCGGCATTGGGGGCATTCAGTTTATTCCTGTATGCCTTTATCTACACACCGTTGAAAAAGATAAGTTCAATGGCTGTGCTGGCAGGCGCAGTGCCGGGAGCCCTGCCCTGTTTAATCGGATGGGCAGCCGGTGATAATGCGCTGACGTTGGGCGGGTGGATACTGTTTGCCTTTCAGTTTTTATGGCAGTTTCCCCATTTTTGGGCAATTGCCTGGGTGGCACACAGAGATTATACCACGGCCGGATTTAAACTGCTGCCGGCTGACGAAGGACCTACAAAATTTACAGCCCTGCAAACAGTGATCTATTCACTGATGCTGGTACCTGTAACGCTGGCGCCTTATTATACCGGTATGTGCAGCTATGGCGATGTAAAAGGCATGATAAGCCTGGGATTGGTAGCACTGGCCAATGCGTTTATGATACAAAGGTGTTTGAAGCTGTATAGTAAAATGGATGTTGGTTCAGCCAGGAAAGTGATGTTTGCCAGTTATATGTACCTGCCGGTGGTAATGCTGGCCTGGTTGTTAAGTAAAATTTGATTAAAAGTAGTGATGGATATAGTGAGCAATCAACAAAAAAAGAGGATGCACCCCCACAAGTTTATCCTGTGGGTGGCCATTGGCAGTATTGTGATGATGTTTGCCGGGCTGACCAGCGCTTTTATTGTAAAAAGCAATCAAAGCACCTGGATGCCGGTGGAAGTGCCTCGGGTATTCTGGTTATCAACAGCTGTTATCGTTGTCAGCAGCATTGCCATGCAGATGGCGCTTCGTTCTTTTAAACAAAGGGGTATGCAGCAGTACAGGCTGCTGATGGGGCTGACACTGCTGTTGGGAGCGGCTTTCATTATAATGCAATGGCTGGGTTTTCAGCAGTTGTGGGATGTGCAGAACATCACTTTTAAAGGAGGTGGCGCCGGGCAGTTCCTGTATGTGATCTTTGGGTTGCATGCCCTGCATGTGCTGGGCGGTGTAATTGCTTTGATCGTAATGTTCATCAGGGCATTTGCTGGCAGAACAAAACTGTACAGTGCTGTGCCGGTGGAAGTGGCGGCCACTTACTGGCATTTTGTGGATTTACTCTGGGTGTATATCATGGTCTTTTTTCTTGCGGTGGGATAACATAGGATTCCGGCGCAGCAAATTGAAATTTGTATTTTGTATTTTTTATAAACCGTTATGTCAACACAAACAACAGTACATCAGACCAAATGGTGGAGCGGCGGTAAAAGCCCGTTCAACCTGGAATACGGCAAGCTGATGATGTGGTATTTTTTGATGAGTGATGCATTCACCTTTGGGGCTTTTTTGATATCGTATGGTTCCATCCGCTTCAGTCAGAATTTCTGGCCCGACCCTAACGTAGTGTTTAATGCATTTCCCGGGGCAGGGCATGCCAATCTCCCTCTCGCTTTTGTAAGCATTATGACCTTTATCCTTATCATCAGTTCAGTTACTATGGTGCTGGCTGTGCATGCCGGTCATAAAGAGGATAAGAAAGGGGTAATAAAATGGCTGGCCTGGACGATTGTAGGCGGATTGGCTTTTCTTGGCTGCCAGGCTTGGGAATGGCATCACCTCATCACTGGCGAACATGCTGTACTGGCAACCGCTGCTGATGGAAAACAGTATATTGATATAATCGGGCAGACAATGGGCGGAAACCCCTGGGGTCAACTTGCGGATCATAATACAGCGATGGTTGCGCTCAATAATTCTTCCCATGAAACCTTATTGCATCTGGTAAGGGAAAGCGGGATAAAAGATAATGGTCAGCTTGCGGGTTTAAGCCACGAAAAACTTGTGGGAATGGTTCAACTCGAACATTTACATATCCGCGAAAAAGGCCCGATTGCTTTTGGCGGATATTTCTATGGCATTACCGGCTTTCACGGTTTCCATGTGTTTTCCGGTGTTATCATTAATATCATTATGCTCCTGATGTCACAAAAGGGTGTTTTTGAAAGAAGGGGTCATTACCTCATGATTGAGAAAGCCGGTCTGTACTGGCACTTTGTAGACCTTGTTTGGGTATTTGTTTTCCTTTGTTTCTATTTAATATAAACGATCAGTTTGAAATTTGTTATTTGACTTTTGAAATTTTTATGTGTTATGCAACATCCGGCATTTGAAGAAGTAACTGTTCATCACCATGTTCAAGACGATGCGGCTTTCAGAAAGAAGGTGAGAAAAACAACAATCCTTTTGTCTATCATAACAGTGATAGAGCTTGGGATTGGCTTAACCATCTATACTATTCATAAAGGGGCAAATCCCAACGCCACACTTGTACTGATGTTTAAAGGGATGGTATGTATCCTTTCGCTGGCCAAGGCATTTTATATTGTTTCAGTATTCATGCACCTGGGAGATGAGATCAGGAATATGATCATGACCATTGTGGTGCCGCTGATGTTGTTTATCTGGTTCATCATCGCCTTTATAACAGATGGTAACTCCTATAAAAACCTGCGGAACAAATATGACCCGCATTTTAAAGAAAGCACCATGCCGAAAAAGCATCAGCAAAAGGATAAAAAGGAGACTACTCCCGTGGAAAAAAGCGGGAAAGAATAAACCCATAGACGCATTAAAACCAAAACCATTGAATTACCAGCCTGTTAAGGACGGTGTTTAATAGTTTTTTCATTGGATAACCGAAGAAGAAAAAAGTGAATCAAAAAGCCCTGTATGCCATCATGATGGCGCTTCTGCTGCCGCTGATCGCCTACTTCATCGTAAAACAAAAAAGCGAGAAAGCAGTGGTTATGCCGGCGCATTATTATGCCGATACCGTAATTGAAAATGTAAGAAAAGGGAAAAGATATAACGATACGGTCTGGCATGCTGTCAGGGATTTCTCGCTTACCAACCAGGATGGCGTTGCCGTTAACTGGGACAGTTTGAAGGGTAAGATCGTTATAGCCGATCTTTTCTTTACCCGCTGTCCCACCATCTGCCCGGGTATGACGAGAAATATGAAACGACTGGCTGAATCAATTCATAACGGTAAAAGAGTGGGTGATCAAACCAATAAGCTGGTGCATTTTCTTTCTCTCAGCATTGACCCCGAAAGAGATTCGGTACCGCAACTGAAAAAATGGGCTGACCGTTTCCAGATCAATCCTGAGCAATGGTGGCTGCTTACCGGCGATAAAAAGGTGATTTATGACCTTGCCATCAATGAACTGAAAGTGGGCGCAGAGGACGGGGAAGGGATTGATACCAACTTCATCCACAGCGATAAATTTATATTGATTGACAGTAACCGCCATGTTCGTGGTTATTACAACGGGCTGGATGCTGCATCACTGGCAAAACTTTCGTCGGACCTGGTGCTGCTGACCATGGAAAAGGACCCCAACAAAAAAAGTTTCTTTGCGGGCAAACTTCAGTTGATTACAATTGTTTTTCTGCTGGCCATCTTTGGTGTGGGGCTGCTTTTCTTTTTACTCCGTAAAAAACAATGATACATGCTTCAGGCTGCCTGGAAAAAGAATGACAAAAAAGCAAGAATGCTGATATTCACTTTTTCGGCCATTGTATTTGCAGCGGTCATGGCGCTGGGCCGTCTAAAGCTGAATGTGAATCCGGGGTTTGATGTACACCTGTTTGCCAAAGCCAATGCTATTATCAACTCTGTGGTAACGGTATTTCTCCTTTCTGCACTCATAGCGGTAAAGATGAAGAACTATAAACTGCACCGCAACATCATGCTGTCGGCATTACTGCTGTCGGTTTTGTTTTTGCTGAGTTACATCGGGCATCACCTGTTTGCCGGAGAAACCAGGTTTGGTGATGTGAATCATGATGGTGTGATAACTGATACAGAAAAAAACGCCGTTGGCAGTAAGCGAACACTTTATTATATCATTTTGGGTACGCATATCCCGCTGGCGGGCATCGTACTTCCCTTTATTTTGTTTACAGCATACAGGGCCTTAACAGGTGAATACAGCAGGCATAAAAAACTGGCCCGTATTACATGGCCTTTATGGTTTTATGTGGCGGTAACGGGTGTGGTGGTGTATTTAATGATCAGCCCTTATTATTAGTTAATCACCCACACTTCATTTCCCCTAAGCAATTTGTCCAAATCGGCGGGTTTTTTGGCTTTGGCCAGTTCAATTTGTTCTGTCAGCATGGCTTCATAGCAGGGGCGTTCAGTTTGGTAAAAAACACCAAAAGGCCGAGGCAGGTGGCCTTCAATTTTTGGATCATCAAATATGCGGACCAGTATCTGGGCCTTGTACATATCGTTTTCATCATGTATCCAGCAGTCATCGGCGCTGAAGCCTTCGCCCATGTTTACCACCCGTGGGGTGAAACCATCAAGCCGGATACCCTTTTCATTGTTGGCGCCAAAGAGCAGCGGCTTGCCCTGCTCAAGGAAAAGAGTTTCCTGTGCCTTGGTGGCTTTTTCTGTAAAGATTTCAAAAGCGCCATCGTTAAAGATGTTGCAGTTCTGGTATATCTCCAGGAAAGAAGCTCCTCTGTGTTGGTTAGCCCGGATGAGCATAGCCTGCATGTGTTTGGGGTCACGGTCCATGGTGCGGGCCACAAAAGTGGCATCGGCGCCCAGCGTCAGTGCAAGCGGATTGAACGGGTGGTCAATGCTTCCCATCGGAGTGCTCTTGGTTATTTTATTTTCTTCAGATGTGGGAGAGTACTGTCCTTTGGTCAAACCATATATCTGGTTATTGAAAAGTAGAACATTTACATCAAAGTTGCGGCGAAGCAAATGAATAGTATGATTGCCACCGATGCTGAGCCCGTCACCATCACCAGTAACGATCCACACACTCAAATCTGGTCTGGCGGCTTTCAGACCTGAGGCCACGGCTGTGGCCCTGCCATGAATGGAGTGCATGCCGTACGTGTTCATATAATAAGGGAAGCGGCTGCTGCATCCGATGCCGGAAATAATAGCAATATTTTCACGGGGTATGCCAAGGGAAGGCATTACTTTTTGCACCTGTGCCAGAATGGAATAGTCGCCACATCCGGGACACCAGCGTACTTCCTGGTCGGTGGCAAAATCTTTGGCGGTGAGGGCCTGCGCTGTTGTAGTTTCACTCATCGACGATCATATTCGCACAAATTTAATGAATTAGGAATGCCCGGCAAGTGGCTTTAAATAGCTTGATTTTGCAGTTCTTCCCGGTATTCAGCCGCCCGGCGGGTGTGCGGGATTACAATGGTGCCCCCAACGATATTGGCTACAGCAAATACCTCATATAGCTGTTCCGTGGTTACTCCCAGTTCATGGCTTTTGCCAAGGTGGTATTTAATGCAGTCATCGCAGCGAAGCATCCGCCAGCTGGCGGACAACCAGTCCCAGCAGCTCTTTGGTCTTTACATCAAGAGCCCCGGGGGTATACGTATTGGTGTCAAGATTCCAGAGACGTTTGAGCACCAGGTTGTCATTGCCAGGAATCACCTCGTTCATTTTAGTTCGGTATTCGTTGAATTCTTTTGCAAGATTGCCCATAGAAAAAAATTTAGGTATCAAAAGTAGAAAACACGGCCGTTTGTCATTTGCCAAAGCGGGAAACAAAGAGGTTGTTGTATATTCAGCCGGCTAAATCATTCTGTATGCAAAGAACAATACTGGCAATTGTATTCTGGCTGTCGGCAGCTTTCAGCGTAGCTCAAAACGGAAAAGAGCCGGTGAAGGTGACGGATATGCTTAAGATAAAGTCTATAGGCAGTGTATCGCTGAATAAAGACGGCAGCAAGGCGGTATTTACTGTTACAGCCATTGAACCGGAAGGAGAGAGCAAAGGGGAATATAAATATGTAACACAGCTGTGGCTGGTGAACACAGACGGGTCTGCTGCTCCAAAACAGATTACTACGGCGAAAGAAAATTCATCACAACCCGTTTTCAGCCCGGATGGAAAGCAGATTGTTTTTGTGCGGCAGGTGGATGGCAAAGCCCAGTTGTTTCTGTTGTCATTGGATGGCGGCGAGGCTGTTCAGCTTACCAAACATAAATACGGCGCCGGTAACCCCCGCTGGAGCCCGGATGGTAAACATATTTTATTTTCTGTTTCTGTGCCCATGAAAAACCTGCTTAAGGATTCGATACTGAACCCCGGTGCAGAGATCCCCAAATGGCCAATGGAAAGACCGGGTTTTGATAAAAATCAGCACATGAAAGTATCATCCGCCAAACCCGACCCCGATGGAACCATGGAAGAGATAAGGGCTTACCTGGAGAATAATGCGAATGATAAAAAGGCCAAAGTGATATACAAACTCAATTTCCTGGATGAAACAGATGTAAATGCCGATATCAGCTTTAACTATTTTTTTATTATGGAAGCAAAGCCGGATGCAAAACCCGCAGCTGTTACCAAAGGGTTTTACCGCTATAATTTTGCAGATTTTACTCCCGACGGTAAACAACTCTTACTGGCAGGAGACATGGATTCAACCGAGCATCCTGACCGTTCACTTGAAGGCGAAATATATATAATGAATACAGACGGCAGCAACCTGCGCAAACTGCTGGGTGAAAAAGACAGGAACTATAACTCTCCCCGGGTTTCCCCATCCGGCAAATGGCTGGCCTTTCAGTACAGCAACACTTCATTTGTAAGTATACCCACCATGGCCATTATGCCGCTAAATGGATCAATGAATGATAAAACCGATATTCCCTTTGACAGAACCAAGGGCAATATCACCTGGAGTGATGATGAGAGATATATTTACTTTTCAGCCCAAAGTAATGGCGGCCAGCCCATGTACCGGGCGGATGTAAATACTAAAAAAACAGAGCAACTGACAGATTTCAACGGCGGCACCGGCAGTTTTGATGTAGCAGGCAATAAAATCGTTTTTGTAAAAACAGAAGTGGCAAATCCATTTGAATTATATGTTGCGGATGCATCAGCCAAAAATCAAAAAAGGCTCACCAGTTTTAATGCAGAATGGATTGCATCAAAAAAACTTAGTATACCGGAGAAGCATAGTTTTAAAAATGAGAAAGGAATGGAAGTGGAATACTGGGTGATGAAACCGGTAAACTATGAAGCGGGGAAAAAATACCCGTTGCTGCTGGAAATTCATGGCGGTCCCTCATCCATGTGGGGACCCGGTGAAAGCACCATGTGGCATGAATACCAGTTTTTCTGCAGCAGGGGCTACGGGGTGGTATACTGCAATCCGAGGGGAAGCGGCGGCTATGGGTTTAATTTTTTAAGAGGAAATATTAATGACTGGGGAGCCGGCCCCACGAATGATGTACTGACGGCGTTGGATAAAACGGTGGCTGAAGGGTGGGCTGATACCGCCAAACTGCTGGTAACCGGCGGTTCATATGCCGGATACTTAGTGGCATGGATCATTGCCCATGACCAGCGGTTTGCTGCCGCCTGCTCCCAGCGGGGGGTATATGACCTGGCTACTTTTTTTGGAGAAGGGAATGCCTGGCGGCTGGTACCCAATTATTTTGGAGGGTACCCGTGGGAGCCGGCAACCAAGGCAACACTGGGAAGAGAATCGCCGATTCATTATGTACACAACATCCGTACTCCCTATATCATTTTTCATGGGGATAATGACCGCAGAACGGGTTTTGTGCAGAGCGAAATGCTGTATAAAAGCTTAAAGGCATTGGGCCGACCGGTGGAATATGTGCGGCACCCCAATGCTACCCATGAAATCACCCGCAGCGGTAATAACCGTCAGCGGATTGACCAGATGCTGCGGACCTATGAATTTTTTGAACGCTGGATCAATAAATAAATTAAGGGTGATACCACTATTTTTTAATACCGGACGTCTAAGCTGAACCTGCTATGTACAGAAACAAACTAAAAGTAATTACCGGGCTATCCTTTTTTATATTGCTGGGAGTGGCAGCCGCCCATGCCCCTTTTCAAAAGGAAAGAAATCTGAAAGTGCTGCCCAAAGACATCAGCGATCAGAAGCTGGACAGCATTATGGAGACTTATAACATTGCGCTGGGTGTGAAGTGTGAATTCTGCCATGCCAAAGTAAAAGGCTTTGCCGACAGCCTTGATTATGCATCCGATGCTGAACCCATGAAAGAGGAAGCAAGAAAAATGATGCGGATGGTAATAGACATCAATAAAAACAATTTCTGGTATAACAAAAATACCCAGCCTGAATACCTGAAAACAGTTACCTGCAGGCATTGCCACCGGGGTGAGGCCTTTCCTCCTGAATACTGAGCAGCTTTTTAATTACCACGGTAATGAAGTTCCTCTTATTGGCCGGGTGAGCCTTTTAGGGCTGTAGCAGACAAAAGGGATGGCTGGCAGTTTTTAAAGAGATATCGTAACATCACAGCCGCGATACCTAAAAACACCCTGCTCATTTTTTCGTATTATTACGAGCAGATCACATGCTTTTACTGAATTTTTCTGTAAACTCTTCTCTTCAAGCACTATACGTATTTCATACCCGTTAATCATTAGACATCATTACAGGTTTTTGTAAGTGTTGTCCTTGAGTCTTTATCCTTGAAAAACCAATAGAATATGACATGGAATTCTGTCATGGGTATTGTATCATCCCTTGCCCTTTTCTGTCCTGTATTGCTAATTCTCTTATTAAGACTGGGTGCTTACAGAACATTCCCTGCACTGCTTTTTTATTACAGCAGTGTGCTGGTGTATAACCTGATGACAGAAGGATATATTACCGCTTCTCCGAAACTGGTTCATTACTGGGGGCTGGTAAATAACCTGCTGGATGCCCCGCTGATGCTTGGTTTTCTGCTTTATTTCAACACTTCACCCGCTTTTACCCGGCGGATTAAAATGCTTATTGCCGCTTTTATATTGTTTGAATTAACTGTTGTGGCCATCTTTGGGATAACTGTAAATGCCATTACTGTTATACTGGGCCCCGGTATTTTGCTGATTATTTCACTTTGCCTGTACTTCTTTATCCGGCATACCAAAATTGTTGAAGTGCATCACAAAGCGGCCGGCAAAGCGCTTATTACTGCTGCATTGCTTTTTGCATACGGATGTTATGGCATCATTTACCTGATGTATTATATTTTTAAAACGCCCTATGTGGCAGATGCATTCCTTATTTACTTTCTGGTGGTAACTTTATCGGCCCTGCTCTTATCAGCCGGAATTATTCTGGAAGAGAAACGTATCCGCAAACTGAATGAATTAAAACAGACCCGGCAGGAGCTTTCTGATATCTATGCCAATGAAAAAAAGGCTGCCCCCCCATACGGAGAACAGCCATGCTTGATTTTGACAGGGAGCAGTGGAATTAATAACAATACCGCCCTTCTGCAATCATTTTATCTGCAATTCTTCTCCTTGCTTCTTTACTGTTGAACGGTTCTGCTTTGGTAAAGCGTTTTAATCCCATCAGTATCATCCTCTGTTCATCTCCTTCGGCAAAAGCATTGATAGCATCTTTACCGTACTTGTTTACATAATCGGCGGCGTCGTAAAGACAGACCCGCATCATGTCCATATACTGACTGCAGGCTGCATCTCCCCGCTGATCTGCCATCTTCATTACCCTCAGCAAAATACTTTCAGCATTAAAGGTCTGGATGGCCATATCTGCAAGGTTCATCAGGACCTCCTGTTCACTTTCAATTTTCATCATTAGTTTTTGTACTGCAGCCCCGGCTGTCATCAGGATGGCTTTCTTAAGATTGGCCACCAGTTTTTTCTCCTTTGCAAATGGTGCTTCATCATCGGCACCAAAATCCGGAATACTCATCAGTTCTTTTTGTACGGCCATGGCGGGCCCCATCAGGTCAAGCCGGCCGCCCATGGCCCTTTTCAGTGTCATATCCAGTGTAAGCAGCCTGTTTATTTCATTGGTGCCTTCGTAGATGCGGTTGATTCGGCTGTCGCGGTATGCTCTTGAGATATTATACTCAGCGCTAAAACCATTGCCGCCGTGAATTTGCACACCCTCATCCACTACATAATCCAGCGCTTCACTGCCATCCACCTTCAGCATGGCGCATTCAATGGCGTACTCTTCTGCAGCGCCAAGTAATGATTCGTTGAAGGGTTTGCCGGATGAGAGAAGTTCATGCTCTTTATCGCCTATCCATTGTGCGGTGCGGTATAGGGCACTTTCAGCAACAAATACACGGACGGCCATTTGCGCCAGTTTATATTTAATGGCACCAAAATTGGAAATGGGTTGCTTAAACTGCTCTCTTGTTTTGGCATACTCTACCGAGCCTGTAACAGATCGCTTTGAACCGCCAATGGCTGCTGCTGCAAGTTTCAAACGGCCTATGTTCAGGATGTTGAAAGCAATTTTATGCCCCTTGCCAATTTCGCCTAATAGATTTTCGGCCGGAACTTTACAATCCTGGAAATAGAGCTGCACGGTTGACGAGCCTTTGATACCCATTTTGTGTTCTTCGGGACCTTGTGTAAAACCTTCAGTGCCTCTTTCTACAATGAATCCGGTAAACTTATCGCCATCCACTTTGGCAAAAACGGTGTACACATCGGCAAAGCCTCCGTTGGTGATCCAGCATTTCTGCCCATTGAGGATATAATATTTCCCGTCTGCGCACAGCTTGGCTGTTGTTTTTGCCCCAAGGGCATCACTGCCGCTGTTGGGCTCTGTAAGCCCATAAGCACCGGTCCATTCACCATTGATGAGCTTAGGAATGTATTTCTGTTTTTGTTCAGGCGTTCCGAAATATAAAATAGGCAATGTGCCGATGCCGGTATGCGCTGCTATAGCCACAGAGAAAGAGTGGCCGGCTCCAAGATATTCATTAACGATTGTGGAGGTTACAAAATCTTTTCCCAGCCCCCCGTATTCTTCAGGAAACGAAACAGCCAGCAAGCCCTGTTCACCGCCTTTGGTTACCAGGCTTTTCATTAACCCGGGTTCCAGGTTGTCAATACGATCAAGATTGGGGTAAATCTCGGCATCCAGAAATTGGTTGCACATATCCCGAACCATCAGCTGTTCTTCGGTAAAATCTTCAGCAGTAAATGTTTCGAATGGTGACGATTCTTTTACCAGCCACTCACCCCCTTTAAGGACTTTTTTTGCTGTTGCTGCTGTGCTCATACAAATCAGTTTTAAGGTTATAGATCAAAAAGTTTTTTTTATTTCAGGTTATCATACACCACCTGCAACACTTCCTTGCACACATCCACTTTTCCCACCGGCACTGTTTCAAGCGCTTCATTTAGGGTTTCTTCTGCCAGTACCATTGTTTCTTCCTGTAATTTTTGTGCCTGTTTTGTGAGGTAAATCAGATTGATGCGCCGGTCATTTTCGGAAGCCACCCTTTTTACGAGATTCAGTTTTTCCAGATTATCTACAAGGCGGGTGATACTGGGTTTGTCGCGGAAAGTAGCATTGCACAGTTCCTGCTGGCTGATGCCATCCTGCTTCCAGAGATGATAAAGCACACTCCACTGCTCAATGGTGAGATTGAGACCGGCCGTATTGAATTTTTTCTGCAGCCTGCGGGCAATGGCCGTGGAGGCCTTTCCCGTGATAAAGCTGTAGAGCTCTCCTTTCTTAAATTGGTTGTTTGGCATATAGTTGTTTGTGCAACTATCCAAAATTAGTCTTATTTTTGAATCATCCAGCATCGGGAGGTTAAAAAATTTTGTTTTTTTTCAGCATGCCGCAACAACTGCTTAGCTATAAGAAATCAGTTATTCATTACAGCCGGTTTGGTACCGGGTCCCATATTTTACTCTGTTTTCATGGTTATGCCGAGCAAGCTGTTGCATTTGATTTTCTTGAGAAATATATTGGCAGTCAATACACTGTTTATGCCGTTGATCTTCCTTTTCATGGTGAAACGGAGTGGCGGGAGGGGCTTTTATTTACCAGAGAGGATCTTACGACTATCATTAAATCCATTTTGAAAGCAGAAACCGAAAAAGCAGCAGATACCGGTCAAATTACCCTGATGGGTTTTAGCCTGGGGGGAAGGACAGCCCTCAGCATTTACCAGGCCATGCCTGAGAAGATAAATAAGCTGGTATTGCTGGCTCCAGACGGACTGAAAGTAAATTTCTGGTACTGGCTTTCCACGCAGACAATGCTGGGAAATAAACTCTTTTTCATTACCATGCGGTATCCCGGCTGGTTCTTTGGGTTGCTGAAACTGATGAATATACTGGGACTGGTGAATGCCAGCATTTTCAAGTTTGTGAACTATTACATCGGAAATGCAGGGTTAAGAGATTTGCTTTATGCCCGCTGGACCTCATTGAGAAAAATAAAACCGGATATTGAGGAAATAAAATCTTTGATAGGGGAACACCACACTCCGGTAAGGCTGGTGTACGGAAAGCATGACCGTATCATGCTTTCTTCAGTTGGCGAAAAATTCAGGAAGGGGATAGAAAATCAATGCCGGGTAACCGTTATTCCTTCCGGTCACCAGGTGCTGCATGAAAAGCATGCTGAATATATGTTGCAGGCTTTAACAGGTTAAGATTTCCGGTAGATTTGCCTTAATGATACTGCTGCTGATATGCGGGATACTTTTTTTATGTTACAGCCTGCTGGTCATTTATTTCTGGTATGGCTGGAAATCTGTCCCCCTGTTTACACCGGACAACAATGACGTAAAGACACCTGTAACAATCAGCGTTATTATCCCGGCAAGGAATGAGGCTGAAAATATTGCTGCGCTGCTTGAAGCATTACAAAAGCAAACGTATCCGCCCGGTTTATTTGAAATCATCGTAGTGGACGATCACTCCACCGATAATACGGCCGTTGTTGTAAAAAATTTTGGCGGAGTAAAACTGGTTTCGCTGCAGGCAGATGATCTCAATTCCTATAAAAAGAGAGCAGTGGAAACCGGAGTTGTCCATGCTTCGGGAGAACTGATAGTATGTACGGATGCTGACTGTGTACCCGGCCCCGGCTGGTTAAGAGTAATAGCCTGGTTTGCTGCTGAAAAAAAGGCAACGTTCATTGCCGCGCCTGTTGTTATAAACTGTAATTCATCTGTTCTGCAAATTTTCCAGGCTATGGATTTTATGATACTGCAGGCCATAACAGGAGCAGTGGTGCACAACAAAAAGCTCAGCATGAGTAACGGGGCCAATATTGCTTATACAAGACAAGCTTTCTATGATGTAAATGGTTTCAGCGGCATTGACAGTATTGCTTCAGGGGATGATATGCTGCTGATGTATAAAATATGGAAACAGTATCCCGGCGAAGTACATTACCTGAAATCAAAAGAAGCTATCGTGGCCACCCGTCCACAGGAAACCTGGAAAGCATTTTTTAATCAGCGTATCCGCTGGGCCAGCAAGGCGGCCAGGTATGAGGACAAACGATTTTTTCCGGTGTTGCTGCTGGTTTATTTGTTTAATCTTTTATTTCCTGTTTTGTTTGCTGCAGGATTTTTCTGTTATCATTACTGGTTGTATCTGGCTGCTTTGCTGGGAGGAAAAACAATGGTTGAATTGCCGCTGTTTATATCGGCCGCTGCTTTTTTTGACAAACGAGGGTCTGCCCCACTTTTTTTCATATTTCAGCCGCTGCATATTCTTTACACGGTTATTTCAGGTTTTTTCAGCCAGTTTGGAAAATACGAGTGGAAGGGAAGGAGGGTAAGGTAAACGCATTTCCGCTTTTCAGCTTAACTTCCCTGCATGGGCAACGCTTCCTCATATTGGCAGGCAGCATGGCGGAGATTGAAGAAAAATAAAGGCGCTGTGTTTGGCCTTGTCGTCATTACACTGGCTGTGCTTGTAGCGGTGCTTGCCTATTTTATTGCCCCCGACCCCTCACCCTTTGCCAACCGCATTATACTTGAAACCGGGGGCAACAAGCCGGGCTTCACAAAACAATTTCTGAAGGTTAAAAAAGAAAAAGAGGTAACAGCTCCCGGCTTATTGCAACAGATGATTTCAGGAAGGGAGGATGCTTATTATTATATCCCGATAAATGAGTTTCAAAAACAAGGGGATAGTATTATCGTTCAGCAATTCATAGATGAAGGTGTTACTGAACGAAAAGCCTGGCACCTTTCACTAACTGCTGCAGAGCCGGTGGTTACAAAACAATTTTTACTGGGAACTGATAAATATGGCCGGGATATACTGAGCCGAATCATTGTGGGGACAAGGGTGAGCCTGAGTGTTGGGCTGATAACCGTTGTTATTTCACTGAGTATAGGCCTGATGCTTGGCTCACTTGCCGGTTACTACCGCGGCAGAACGGATGATGTTATTATGTGGTTCATCAATATTATCTGGAGCATTCCAACTTTGCTGCTTGTTTTCGCCATTACGCTGGCATTAGGGAAAGGATTCTGGCAGGTGTTTATTGCTATTGGATTATCCATGTGGGTTAATGTTGCAAGACTGGTGAGAGGGCAGGTACTTGCGGTAAGAGAACTGGAATACATAGAAGCTACAAGGGCATTGGGTTTTTCCGGAATCAGAACAATCACCCTGCATATATGGCCCAATATAATGGGACCGGTGATGGTAATAGCAGCATCCAATTTTGCTTCGGCAATAGTTATAGAAGCAGGTTTGAGTTTTCTTGGGGTGGGTGTGCAGCCGCCGCAACCAAGCTGGGGATTAATGATAAAAGAGAATTACAATTTTATCATCACTCAAAATCCTATGCTGGCCCTGGCGCCTGGTTTTGCCATTATGCTGCTGGTGCTGGCTTTTAACCTGCTGGGAAACGGGCTGAGAGATGCTTTGAATGTGAGATAATCCACTTTATTTTTTGGAATACCGGTAGCTGCCCCTCCATATATTGGTGGGCTTGCTGTTGGAGGTAACTTTTATATCAACCACGCATACCACCGTTTGCGGGGTACCTGTAATCGTAAAATTGCTGGTGACAGAAAAGGTATTATTAATGGTTTGGCTGTAGAACTGCGTACCATTGTCTTCTCTTTTTGCAGTTACCTCAATTTTAACCCCTCCGGGAGGCATGGCCGATGTAATGGTTACAGTAAGATCAAATGGCCCGAGCGAAGGGGCCTGTACCGATCCGGATGGGGGGTTAGTGGTTACAGCCAGGTTAGCTTCATTGTTTCCTCCTCCTCCTCCGCCACCGCCGCTTTTTTTACAACCAGACGAAATAAGCAGTGAGCATACAAAAATCAAAGCCAGCATTCTCTGAACAGATTTCATAATTACTGCAATATTTGAAGGCCTTAAATTAGCAATTATCCGTCGTCTATCCAAATACATTTACCGGCCTGTTCAGGCTTTCTTCCAGCGAAATAAAGGTTTCCGTACGTTCAATGCCTTTTATTTTTTGCAGGTCATCGTGCAGCACATGCCTGAGTTGCGTAATATCCTTGCAAACTATTTCTGCAAAAATGCTGTAATTGCCCGTTGTATAATTTAATCGTACTATTTCTTTAATCTTCTGCAGTTCTTTGGCAACTGAATCATACAACGAACTTTTTTCAAGATAGATACCGATGAAGGCAATTACATCGTAGCCCATTTTTTTAAAGTCCACATTCAGTTTATACCCCTTTACGATGCCGGCATCCTGCATTTTTTTTATCCGCACATGCACGGTACCACCGGAAACAAATAATTTTTTACCCAAATCAGCATACGATACATCGCCGCTGTCTACCATGTGCTGAATAATCTGCAGGTCAAGTTTGTCAAGATTCAATTTTACTGCCATTTGAACATAGATTTTTGAATATTTTCTAATATATCCAAAAATAATTAGATAAATTTAATAGTTATAAAATTTTTATTAGAAAATTTGGAAAGAAAATACCATTAAGTCTATATTTGTTCTATCAATCATGATTCAAGCCGGGATGGCTAAAACAAGTTTTTTCAATAATGTGGGGTGATGAAATGGCATAAGCCCGCCTTCGTCTCGTTTCAAACGAGAATTCGGTGGGCAAGCCTGGCAGACATGCCCCCTTGTCTCGGGGGTGGAGATCACAGGATAAACACTGCATAACGCCGATCCGCCGACGGGCGGACCGACTGGGGTTGACCACCAGTAGGCTGAGAGTAACTCTCTCTTCTAATTTGTGCAGCGGCTAACTGCTCCGTGGAGGTTCGAACCCTCCCCCTACAGCATAACAGAGCCTTTCTGAAAAATCAGGAAGGCTTTTTATTTACATTCACTTTTTGTCTCACAAAGCCCATTTTCCTAAGATATTCTAAAGCCTTTTTTGCTGTTGAATTTGTTTTATCAAAATCTGCACAAATGAAAAAATTTCTATGACTGCAGCAACTGCTGCTTTTGTACAGCAAGCATATGCACCAGGCCAAACTGTAAAAAACCTGCAGGCCGAATCAGGCAAGCCCGTTAAAAAAGATGAATGTGATATCAAAGCATCCGGCAACACCGTCAAGGCTATTGTTATCTTTGCGGGCCCATGGGACAAAAAAAACTACAACGCTTCGCAGAGATCAAAACATTTCCCAATGTGCTGCAGTTCCCACAAGGAATGGCGGGAAAGTGGAATGGTTTTTTTCACAACAACAATCCCATAACACTTGAACTGGCCTGCGGCAAAGGTGAATATGCCGTTGGGCTCGGCCGAATGTATGCCGACAGAAATTTTATCGGGGTAGACCTGAAAGGCAACCGCATCTGGGTAGGAGCCAAAAAAGCTTTGCAGGAAAAACTGGAGAATGTGGCTTTTCTAAGAACGCAAATAGACCAGGTGGCAAACTATTTTGCCCCCGGCGAAGTAGCTGAAATTTGGATTACGTTTCCAGACCCGCAACTCCGGCTTTCCAAAGCTAAAAAACGGCTGACGCATCCAAAATTTTTGCGGCTCTATCAACCATTTCTTGCTCCCGGTGGTTTAATACACCTGAAAACGGACAGTCCCCATCTGTTTCGGTTTACCAAAACTGTAATCAAAATGTATGATTGCCTGCTGCATACCGAAAAGGATAATGTTCTTGCAGAAACATCCGTGCGGGAAGAACTCAAAATAAAAACCCATTATGAATCGCTGGATATCGCCGGCAGCAACAGGATTCATTATGTATGTTTCTCGCTGCCGCAGGATCTTGGCAGTAAAGAAAAAGACCTGCTGCTCAAAGAAAAACTGAAAGAATATGAACGGGCTGATTGAAGGGCATCATTATTATATTAATGAAGACGGCTACGTGGTGCTTACAGAAAAATATCACCTCGAAAAGGGGTATTGTTGTGGCAACGGGTGCCTGCACTGCCCCTACCGGTATGACAATGTTCCTGAACCCAAAAAATCTGAACTGCTTGCCGGAAAGAAAAAAACGGATTAGACGTATCTTCACGACATGCCCGTAAAAAAACCTGTACGCCGTTCCGGCGTAAAGTCATCTGAAAAACTAAGGTCAGTAAAGCCATCGGGCGCCCGGGAGGAAAGTTTTTTTGAACTGGTATATGAAGTGGCCCGGCAAATACCGAGAGGGAGGGTTACTTCTTATGGGGCTATTGCCGCATGTATCGGCACCAGGCTTTCAGCCCGCATGGTAGGCTGGGCCATGAATGGCGCCGGGAGGATAAAACCAAAAGTGCCTGCCCACCGGGTAGTTAACCGGTTGGGTATCTTATCAGGCAAGCATCATTTTTCTCCGCCCGGCAGTATGGAAAAATTGCTCCTGAAAGAAGGAATAAAAGTGAAAGATGATAAGGTGGTGGATTTCGAAAAATTATTTTGGGATCCGGTGAAGGAGTTGGGAATGTAACTTAAGCCGGCATAGTGCTTTTCATTTCTTTGCTTGCATTGGCAAATACCCTTTTTTCTTTTCTGCCATACCACCATTTGGGCGCCGTTTTTTTCATCATGGTATCAATATTTCTCATGGCGAATAAATTCCACATGCCCCTTAATTTGCCGCTTAGTGATGGCTGCATGGCACGAAGGCTCATGGCAAAGCCGCTTTCCAGGTATTCCATATGGTGCCAGTATCCGGCAGGCATAAATAAGGTATCGCCGTGTTCCAGCGTAAAATCAAGACCTTCGGCCAATTTCAGAGCCGGGAATTTTTCATAATCAATTTTACCTCCCACATAATAGTTGGAAAAATCAGCAAGACTCAGCACTTCCCAGGGTTTGCGGTACAGTTTATGCTGCTCTTTATAAGGAAACATCAGCACCTTTTTTCGGCCGCAAAACTGGGTATGGAAAATATGAGAAAGGTCAATATCAAAATGCATATGGGTGATGCTGCCGGCGCCTCCGGTAAAAAGCATCGGGTATTTTTTTACAAAGCCTTTCATTAAATGCTCTGGCCAGGTAAAATCGTTCAGGAGCTGCGGGGCATGGTCAAAAATATTAAACAGGAAAATCCGCCAGGCGGCAGACCCCTTCCTGATCATATCCACATATTCCCCGAAGGTCTTATAATCATCTGCCCTGTTAATTGGGGTATAGGCATCGCTTTTCTCATTGTGGTAAAGCGGGACCCTTTTGCTACCGATGAGTTGTTTAAAATAATCCCAGTTCCACCTGGTAAAGGCGGGCCATTCACGGGCAAGGCCTTTCAAAACTACGGGTACGCCGGGTTCATAAAACTCTTTTTTAAACACCTCAGGCTCAATGGTGTCAAAGGTGGCTACCGGCTTTAACTGCATATCAAAAAGTTAGATTTCGCAAAGATAAACGGGGTGAAAATACGAATTGCCGGATAAATGACAACGGAGAAAGGACATGGAAAAGAAAACCGCCTTTGCGGCGGTACCTTCCATTTTCACGGGATTCTTTCTTTATATGATGAGTGCTGATTTTAAATAACCCTGTTCCGGCTGTTATGACGGAAGCGAAAGGCATCACGCCGGGTCTTTTGTTTGAGTTTGCAGATTTTTCTTCTTTCAAACGGGGTTACCACTCCATCCCGTTCAGCATTTCGCTGCGCTATCCTGAACTGTAGATTATCTCTTTGCAGCTGCCATCTTTCAAACCTGGTTATGCCGTCAACCCTTGTTCTGTAATGACGCAGACCTCTTTGTGCCTGAACTGCAACGGTGAGCAGCAGAAAGAAGATTAAAACGGGAAATATCTTTTTCATTACTGTTCATTTTAACTCAGGTATAAGACGGCATGATGTCCTTGTGGTTTAATCAGCGGATCAATCATCTGTTTGAAATAAGGATGCCTGAACCGAAATTATCCGAAAACTTTTACGATGATACTTGCATAATCCGTTTTGATTGATGGCATTCCGGTGCCCCGGGGTGCCATAGCCTTTGTTGTGCTGCCATCCGTACTGAGGATATTCCTCATGCAACTGCATCATGTATTCATCACGGCAGGTTTTTGCCAGTATGCTGGCTGCAGCAATGGACATATACGCGGCATCGCCCTGAATGATGCAGCGATGCGGTATTTTTTTGTAGGGAATAAACCGGTTGCCGTCCACCAAAATCATTCCGGGCTTTTGGTCCAGTTTATCAAGGGCGAGATGCATAGCTTTAAATGAGGCTTTCAGAATATTAATAGCATCAATCTCCAGGTTTGAAACATGGGCTACAGCAAAAGCTATTGCTTCTTTTTCAATCACCTTCCGGAGTTCATTTCTGTCTTTCGATGATACCTGTTTGGAATCATTCAGCAAAGGGTGATAAAATGGTCTGGGTAAAATAACGGCTGCAGCAAATACCGGCCCGGCCAGGCAGCCACGGCCCGCTTCATCACAACCGGCTTCAATAAGCTTTTCCTGCAGAAAGGATTTCAGCATGCAACTGCAATTTCATGAATATTGCTGAACAAAAATTATTTCCTCCGGCACACGGGGTCTAACTTTGCTGCCGCAATGGAAAATGTATTGTTACAACGGTCTTCCAGGCCCGTCGCCATTTGGCTGCTTGTGGGTGCGGGAATGATTATTGTTCAAATACTGCTTGGGGGCATCACCCGGCTTACAGGCTCAGGTCTTTCCATTACTGAATGGGATGTGATCACCGGCACACTGCCGCCCATGAGTGAGGCAACATGGATAGATGAATTTGCAAAGTATAAACAAACACCCCAGTATCACCTGCTGAATACTGATTTCACCCTCAGAGATTTTAAGTTCATCTTCTTTTGGGAATGGCTTCACCGTTTTTGGGCCAGGCTTATTGGTGTGGTATTTCTTGTTCCGTTTATCATCTTTCTTTTTCAAAAAAGATTCAGGCCTTCTATGGTAAAGCCTATGATCATCCTTTTCCTGCTTGGTGCTTTGCAGGGGGCTGTCGGCTGGATCATGGTGACCAGCGGACTTACCGGCGATGCGATTTATGTAAAACCCGTCCGGCTGGCACTGCATTTCATTTTAGCGCTGGGGTTGCTATGTTATACATTTTGGTTTGCAATGGAACTGTTGGTCCCCAAGGAGCAGCGGGGGTATAGTACTAACACAAGAAAACTGACAATGGCTATTATATCCATTCTGGTCATACAGCTGATTTATGGCGCCCTGATGGCCGGGCATAAAGCTGCGGCATCGGCCCCCACCTGGCCGGATATAAACGGCGATATGATGCCGCCCAATATGATGAAAAATGATGAGGGGCTGCTGAATCTTATTGATAACAGGATCACCCTTCATTTTATTCACCGCGGACTGGCTTATATCCTTGTGGTGCTGGTGGCTGTACTCACCTGGCGGTTACTAAAAACCAATGGCCCGTCCCTGTTGCGAAAAACCCGCTGGTGGCCGATATTGCTGGTGTTGCTGCAAGTTGTTTTGGGTATTCTTTCTGTTCTTAAGAGTGTAAATATTATTCCCAATCAGTGGGGTGAATTTGAGTGGATGGCGCAACTGCACCAGCTGGGGGCAATACTTCTGTTGCTTTCGCTGGTATGGGTGCTTTATATTGTCAGGAATAATAACAGGACCGCACCGGTTTGACACAGCAGCCAATTATCAGTATTTTTAGGTAACAACCATTTCTTGTTAATGAAAACCTGGCTGAGAGGGTTCTTATATTCTTTTCCCGTTCAACTGGTATTTCTGCATCTGCGGAAGTACCAGGTACTGCTGCTATTCTGGATAGTCCTGTTCAGTACCATCAGTGGTTCCTTTATGAAAACATTTGGCGCCGACTCTCTATACCTGGCGCCTGAATATCTTGGAAATGTAAACTCGCTGAGTACAGCCATTGTCGGGGCATCTATCGGCATGTTTATAATGAGCTGGAATATTGCCACTTTTATTTTATTCAGCCGGCAGTTCCGGTTTTTATCGGCCACTACCAATCCTTTTTTAAAATATTGTATTAACAATGCAGTCATCCCTTTACTTTTCCTGCTGTTTTATTTCATCAAAGCTTACCGGTTTGATCATTACAGGGAACTGATTCCGGTTTCTGAAATACTTTTTCTCAGCGGGGGATTTCTTTGCGGGCTGATATTTATACTGGCAGCTTCCTTTATTTATTTTTTCCGGGCCGACCGTTCTATTTTGCGGCGCATGATGCCGGTTATAAGGGACCCCCGTTCCTATATCACCCATCTGAGTCCGGTAAAAGAGATATATCATGGCTCACCGCTGATTAAAGTGGAATGGTATTTTGAATCGCCCTTGCGGTTGCGCAGAGTGAGGGACGTATCGCATTACACAGACGATTTTATTGAATCTATTTTCAAACGGCACCACTTTGCAGCTATACTTTCTGTATTTGCGGCCTTTCTTTTTTTGCTGCTGATTGGTTTTTTGCTGGACAATCCTTTTTTCCAGTTGCCGGCGGCAGCCAGCATCACTATTTTCTTTTCAGTGCTGATAGGGGTGGCGGCAGCCATTACCTACTTTTTGCAAAGCTGGAGTATACCTTATCTCATAGCTGTGGTGTTACTGCTGAATGTTTTTTATAAACTCGACTGGATAGATCCCCGGAACAAGGCATATGGATTGAACTATACCAATAAGACAGAACGGCCGGCTTATTCACGGGACACTCTTCTTGCTTTATGCAATAAAGAAAACACGGAAGCAGATCGCCGGAATATGACAGGCATATTAGACAACTGGAAGAAGAAGCAGAACGAGGGAAAACCCCTGCTGGTTATCATCAATACAAGCGGAGGCGGACACCGAAGCGCCACTTTTACCATAAGTGTGCTGCAGCAGCTTGACAGTGTAACAAAGGGAAATCTGATGAAAAAAACCTTTCTCATCAACGGCGCATCAGGAGGTATGATCGGGGCTGCCTACTTCAGGGAGTTGTATCTGCGTAAAGAACAAGGACTGCCTGTTAACCTGCAGAACCCGCAATATATTGATGATATTGCCGGGGATTTACTGAACCCCGTTTTCACTTCTTTTTTTGCAAGGGACCTGATTTCACCGGCACAAAAATTTAAAGTCGGGCCTTACCGCTATGTAAAAGACAGGGGCTATGCCTTTGAGCAAAAATTGAACAGCAATACAAGAGGTTTTCTGAGCAAGCAGCTAAAGGATTATGCAGCCGAAGAAAAATCAGCCAATATTCCCCTCATGTTTTTTAACTCGGTTATCAGCCGTGACGGAAGAAAAATGATCATCTCCACACAGCCTGTACGCTTTATGATGCAGGCCCCCAGGGATACCGCCCGTATACCTTTTGCAGATCCTGATGCGATTGATTTCATTACTTTTTTTTCGAAGCAGGATCCTATGAATCTCCGTATACTCACAGCCTTACGGATGAACGCCACTTTCCCGGTGGTGCTACCGAATGTATGGCTGCCCTCTGAGCCTGTGATTGATGTAATGGATGCCGGCCTGCGGGATAACTATGGTGAAGAAACAACATTACGGTTCCTGTTTACTATGGACAGCTGGATTAAAGAAAATACAAGTGGGGTACTGGTGCTGCAGATAAGGCACCGTACTTCAGGAGGCTGGGAGCATCCCTATGTATCCGACAATATAAGCGATCATGCAACCAACCCCTTTTTCCTGTTACAGCACAACTGGTTTAAAATGATGGAATATTCACAGAGTGAATTACTGAATTTTTATACTGCTTACAGCGGCAACAGGGTATATAAAATAGTGTTTCAGTATGCAACAGACAAGGAAGAAAATAAAGCAGCGCTGAATTTCCATCTTACCAAGCGGGAAGAAAAGGATATAATTTCATCCATCCGCTCAGCAGCAAATCAAAAAAGTTTCCGGCAGGCGGCAGAGTTGCTGAACAGAAAACTCCCTGCCGGGACCAACAATCTTAAAATGATATTTCCCGTATGGTGATCAGGCGGGTTGCAGCAGCCGGAAACATCCTTTTTGTACTTCAACTTTTAACTGCTGAGGCGTTTCAGCAGGATCACCGTCAATATGCAATGGCGCCTGTGAAAGGTTTTTAATGGAGATGCTGTCTGTCTGAAAATAGATTATCGCTCTTTTGTCATCCACTACCGTTTCGGGAACCGGCTTATTGTGCCCGCTGACCTGTTTCAGTGTTTGCAGCATCCAGCTCAGTTTGTTTTGTTTGGTTACTATAACAAGATCCAGCAGCCCGTCGCTCAGGCTGGCTTTAGGGGCAATGGTGAAATGATTTCCAAACTGGTTGCTGTTGGCAATGCAGATAAAAAAAGCATCGGCGGTGAATACTTTGTTCTTAACGGTTATTTCAAAACTGTACGACCGGGCGCCAAAAAAATTCTTCACGACCTGTTTTACATAGGTTGCCAAACCTCTTTTGGGCTGCTGTGCAAAATCATGGGCCACTTTAGCATCAAAGCCCAGTCCGCAAAGCATGCAGGCAAAGTGGTCATTGATACAGAAACCATCGGTGGCAACAGATTTTCCGTTGAAAATAATCTGCAGGGCCTTTTTCGTTTGTTTGGGAATATTTGCTGCATAGGCCAGCCCGTTTCCTGAGCCGCAGGGGATGATGCCAAAATTCACATTACAGTCCATCAGGCTGCTTACCACCTGGTTTACCGTGCCATCGCCGCCGGCGATTACCACATCGGTTACTTTTTCTTCTTTGATTAAAGGGCGGAGAAAAGAATAATCACCACTGGCGACTGAAGGAAATACACGGAAAGCTATTCCTGCTTTGCCGGTTTCCTTTTCAATCAATTGCTGCAAATCATTCTTTGCCCGGGTACCGGCAACAGGGTTAATGATGTAAATAATATTCCGCATGCCTTAAGGCAGTTTCAGGGTGGCCAGATGTATTCGTCTTGCAGGAGCCATTATCATGGGGTCAGAAGGGGCGATTACCATATAAATTTTCACCTGTTTTTTCCCCGAAAAAGTTTTCCTGAGCGCAATGGTAGAAACCTTTGTACTGGTTGTACTGTCTTTGACCAGCAGTTCATTCCCTTGTTCGTCTGCAAAACGGATGGAGTGGAGCCAGGCAGAGGGTTGTTCTTCTTTGTAACTTACTTCCAGGTAACCGCTTTTTTCCCACTCAGATAATTTAATAAGTTTTATATTTTTTTCTTCATCCGCTCCTTTGCCGGTAAGCAATAGTTTCTTATGCAATACTACTTTCCAACTGTCCTGTGCCGAAACAGTTTCAGCCAGGCAGATAATTGTCAGTATTGTAAGTAGCTTCTTCATGTTGCTAAAATATTAAATAATCATGCCATTTAATGATGGCATATTGGAGATGAAAGTTGGCTCCGGATTACACAATTTACCACCTGAGCAGGGCGCTGGCCCAGGTAAAGCCACTGCCGAAGGCAGCCAGGCAGATAAGATCGCCTTCTTTTACCAACCCGTTTTCCCATGCTTCGCATAAGGCAATGGGGACAGAGGCTGCCGTAGTGTTTCCGTATTTCTGAATATTGTTGTAAACCTGGTCGTCAGTCAGTCCAAGTTTCTTTTGGACATACTGTGAAATACGCAAATTAGCCTGGTGTGGAATCAGAAGTCTTAGGTCAGATGTTTGATGGTTGTTGGCTTCCAGCGACTCTCTGATAACTGCCGGAAATTTCTCTACTGCTACTTTAAATACAGCCTGACCATCCATATTCGGAAATACCTGTGCTTTATCAATCATGGAATGGCTGAAAAACATTTGCCCGATTTCAGCGTTATCAAAGTCTGCCAGCTTTTGCCCGTTCACCCAGTGATTGGCATGTGTTCCGGGATTGTACATGGCCAGTATTTCTGCGTTGGTACCATCGCTGTGTAGGTGAGTGCTGAGTATACCGCGGTTTTCATCTTCCGTGGGTTGTAATACCACCGCCCCGGCGCCATCACCAAATATTACACTTACATTTCTTCCCCTTGTGCTGAAATCAAGACCAAAAGAATGTTTTTCTGAACCAACTACCAGCATATTTTTATACATACCGGTTTTAATGAACTGATCGGCTACACTCAAGGCATAAACAAAACCACTGCACTGGTTGCGTACATCCAAAGCGCCAATTTCTTTCATTTGCATGGCCCGCTGCAGCAATACACCGCATCCGGGAAAATAATAATCAGGGCAAAGCGTGGCAAAAACGATAAAATCAATATCCTTCGGGGTAATGCCGGCCCTTTCAATTGCAATTTTAGCGGCTTCTACACCCATAGTGGTGGTGGTTTCTTTAGTGCGATGAGCATACCGGCGTTCTTTGATGCCGGTACGTTCCTGTATCCACTCATCAGTGGTATCCATATATTTCATCAGGTCGATATTGGTAACCACATTGGCAGGAACATACATGCCGATACCAGCAATCTTGCTTCTAATCATAGCAGGCAATTGAACGAGGAAGATAGGAAATAGGCAGGAAATGAAACTATTTCAGGAAACAACTATTGCATTTTTCGGCTTTTACATCCTCACCTCCACCACCTTATTCTCTTTTCTGCTTTTCTCTGCCGCAAAGCCCATTACATGGCTTTCAATGGAGGCATCAATTGTTGATGTTAGTAAAGCCGGGTTTTGCTGATCAACAGCCTGTATCCAGTCGGCCACCAGCCGCCAGTCGCCGCCGCCATGTCCGTCGCTGTTTTGTTTCCATTCTGTTTTTTTACCCGTACGAAAGTCGGTCAGCACAAAAGAATTCATATCACCGACAATATCACACATGCTGCCCATTACCCTTGTTCTTCTTCCTTCATACGAAGTAAAAGCTTCCATCGAAAAACTGGCAGTTACATTATCTGCAAACTGGATGTTGCAGATGTAATGGTCGGGCTGATCGTTTTCCATACGATAAACACAACGGCCATAGTTGGTGGTCTTTAATTTTTCTAAAATGTGGTCACCGTGTTTGCTTTTATCTTCCGGCATATCAAAAACATAGGTCCAGGTCCTGTTTTGGAAATAAATACGCTGGGCCGAGTAGGGACATTCAGCTTCCACTTTACAACCATCAGCACATCTTGCTGTACTGCCTTCCGGTGCATTTTCTTTCCGAAACCATTTCAAATCGCCAAAAGCCTGAATTTTTTTAGATGGTTTATTGATCATCCATTTGAGTATATCCAAATCATGGCAGGATTTGGCCAAAATGATAGGAGTAGTTTGCTTACTGTTATGCCAGTTGCCCCGTACATAAGAATGGCTCATGTGCACATGACCGATGGGTTCCAGGTGCTGTACACTGATTACTTCGCCAATAGCACCGCTGTTCATCAGTTCTCTTAACTTGATAAAATATGGGGCATAACGCAGCACATGGCAAACAGCCACAATCCGGTTATTCTTTTTGGCAAGCTGTAAAATATCCCGGCATTCTTTTTCGCTGGGTGAGATGGGTTTTTCAAGCAATACATCATATCCCATCTTCAGTGCTTCCATACATGGGCCATAGTGAAGGTTATCCGGTGTGGTGATGATGATAGCATCAGCAAACTTGGGTCTTTTAAAAACATCTTCCCATGTTTTGAACTGGTTTTCCTCCGGGATATTATGTTTTTTGCTGTAACGCTGAATGCGGATAGGAATAGGTTCGGCCACACCCACAATATCCAGTTGGTCCGGATATTGAACCGCATAGTTTCCATAAACATTTCCTCTTGCGCCTGCACCGCAGGTAATAGCAGTAACGGGCTTCTTCATTTTTTTATGCAGCGGGTTATCCGGCAAAATAATCCGTTCGCCTTTTTCATTCATGGCCCATGAAGAAAGAGGGAATGAAGCGGCAGCAAAACTGATGGCCTTAAGCGCATCGCGGCGTGACAGACTGGAAGGCATGGTATTTTTTATTGTTGTTGCATTTTAAGGATATCCATGGCAAACTTTTCACATTCAGTTATTACAGTTTCCACATCCTTTGATTTTATATAAGAACCAATGACATGATCGCCTGCATTGGGTACTGCCACTTCTCTTTTCAGGTTTTCAGGAGTGCCCAGCTGGCGAAACATCCTTTTCATGGCTGATACCTTTACCACTTTGTCCTGGTTCTTTTCATCTTTATAATAATACAACATCAGAACAGGCTGCTTCACTTTTCTGAAGGTTGATTCCTTCATGGTGGTTTCGAGCAGCTCTTCAAGCTGTACAAGGGATTTGGTAACATACCTGTTGTTCCAGTACTGGGCATAAATGGCAGTGGTGTCTGACACTTTTCTGTATTTGCCCTGTACCAGGTGGGCAATCTGTAGTCCCCAGGGATTGTTCAGCAGCCATGCATTGGGATCATTGATGGCAATATTGGGAGAAAGCAGGATCAGCCCGGCAATATCCGGGTTTTCAGCCGCCAGTTTCAGCGCCAGGGTGCCGCCCGTGGAAGTGGACAAGAGGATCACTTTATTGCCCAGTTGTTTTCCGATGGCATAAGCTTCTTTCGCAGAATTCCATAAACCATCTGCAGTAAAACCGGCAAGCGGTATTGTTGTGTCTATCCCATGAGCATCCAAACGGCTTAAGTATAGATTACATCCAAACTTTTGTGCAAACTCATAATGTACCGGGTCACCTTCTTCCTGCGATGCACTGAAGCCGTGCAGGTAAACAACAGCATATTCTGTTTTCTGGCGGGCGGTATCATTCAACCACATGATCCTTGCTTCATTGTCGGGTTTTAATTTATGTTTTGCTTCCAGTGTTGCCACAAAACTATCCAGTGCAGCCGGCTGAACAGGAACAGCAGACAGTTCATTGTTATATTTAGGATGTGAAGGCTTAGGCCCTAAAAAGTAAACCACAATCAATAATAACAGGGCAAGTCCAATCCATTTTAAAAACCTCATACCAGCTGTTTTGCTAAAACTACATTAAATCTCTGTTTTTCAATGTAAACAATTATCATTTAATATCCCTTTCGTTTGCTGCCCCCGCTTAATTGCCATACCTTTGCCGCTCGTTAAAAACAGCGTATAACTGCAAGCTTTTAGCCTTTGGGTGGCGGTTTGCAGCTACTAGCTAAAAGCTAAAAAATGGAGATCAGAAATATTGCGATTATAGCCCATGTTGACCACGGAAAAACCACCCTGGTAGATAAGATATTACATGCCACCAAGGTATTCCGGGAAAACCAGGAAACCGGTGAACTCATTATGGATAGCAATGATCTGGAAAGGGAACGGGGTATCACCATTTTTTCCAAGAATGCTGCGGTTGAATATAAAGGAGTAAAGATCAATGTGATTGACACTCCCGGTCACGCCGACTTTGGCGGTGAGGTGGAAAGGGTGCTGAAAATGGCAGATGTCGTACTGTTGCTGGTGGATGCTTTTGAAGGCCCCATGCCGCAAACACGGTTTGTTTTGCAAAAAGCATTACAGTTAAATCTTCATCCGATTGTTGTTATCAATAAAGTGGATAAACCCAACTGCCGGCCCGATGAAGTGCATGATGCGGTTTTTGATTTATTCTTTAACCTGGATGCAACTGAAGAGCAACTGAACTTCCCTACTTTTTATGGCTCGGGAAAAAACGGCTGGTTCAACGATTCGCTGACACCGGTTGATAATATAGAACCGCTGCTGGATGGAATTATTAAATATGTTCCTCCGCCAAAAGTTTCCCTCTCAGAAGGAGGGGGCCAGGGGGAGGCTAGTACATTGCAGATGCAGATCACTTCACTGGATTATTCCTCCTTTCTTGGCAGGATAGCCGTAGGTAAGGTAGGTCGCGGCATTATTAAAGAAAACCAGCCGGTAAGTTTGGTTCAGGCCGATGGCACGGTGAAGAAGTCAAGGGTAAAGGAATTATATGTGTTTGAAGGCATGGGCAAGAAAAAGGTAAATGAAGTTTCAGCAGGTGATTTATGTGCCGTAGTAGGTATTGAAGATTTTAATATCGGGGATACCATTGCCGACTTTGAGAATCCCGAAGGGCTACCCGTTATCAGTGTGGATGAACCTACGATGAACATGCTGTTTTCCATCAACAACTCACCTTTCTTCGGCAGAGACGGAAAATTTGTTACATCAAGGCATCTCCGCGACAGGCTGATGAAAGAAACAGAAAAAAACCTTGCCTTAAGGGTAGAAGACAGTGAAGGCGGCGACAGTTTTATTGTTTATGGCCGCGGCATTCTTCATTTGGGTATTTTAATAGAAACGATGCGGCGGGAAGGATATGAATTAACGGTAGGCCAGCCGCAGGTGATTGTGAAAGAAATCAATGGTGTAAAATGTGAACCTTATGAAAACCTGGTGGTGGATGTGCCGCAGGAGTTTGCCAGCAAGGTGATTGACCTTGTTACAAGACGAAAAGGCGAAATACATATGATGGAAACCAAAGGGGAGATGCAGCACCTGGAATTTGAAATACCCTCGAGAGGATTAATTGGCCTGCGTACGCAAATGCTAACTGCAACTACCGGCGAAGCGGTAATGGCCCACCGGTTTACCGAATACAAACCCTGGAAAGGCCCGATACCCGGAAGAAATAACGGCGTACTGATTGCAAAACAAAACGGAACAGCCACCGGGTACTCCATTGATAAACTGCAGGACCGCGGCACCTTTTTTATTGACCCGGGAGAAGAAGTTTATGCCGGGCAGATAGTTGCTGAAAACGTAAAACCCGGCGACCTTGTGGTAAATGTAATTGAAGGGAAAAAACTGACCAATATGCGGGCCAGTGGCAGTGATGCGGCTACCAACATTGCCCCCAAAACATTAATGACACTGGAAGAATGCATGGAATACATTCAGCAGGACGAATGTATTGAAGTGACTCCGAATTTTGTGCGTATGCGGAAAGTGATAATGAATGAGGAAGAACGGAAGAAGGTACAGAAGAAGATGGAGGCAGAAGCCGTTTAAGCGATCCCCTATAATTGATTGCTACAGCAAATACCCCCCGGTATTTGCTGTTTTGTTTTCTACATTTGTACGGATGCCGGATATTATCAGAAAAACGAACGAACTGCTGCAGGCTTATTTTGACAAAGTGCTGGTGGTAACCGTTCCCCGCTTTAAAGACCGGCAGGAGAAAGTAAAGCAACGGCTGGAAGGTATTTCATTTGAATTTTTTTATGGCGCCGATAAAAATGAACTGACAGAAGAGTTTATTAGCAATAATTACCGCTACGATAAAAAAAATACATTGTCGCCCGGATATTATTTTAAACTATTAAATACAGGAGAAATCGCCTGCGCCTTTTCTCACCGGATGGTTTACCAGGCGATGGTTGACAATAACTGGCAAAAAGTACTGGTATTGGAAGATGATGTGGTGCCCGACTATAATCAACTTGGCTTGCTCGATGATTGTCTGAAAGAACTGCCACCTGACTGGGAATTGTTTTACCTGGGCTATTTAAAAAACGATAAACTGACCTTTGGCAAAAGGATAAAAAACGCCATTTACCTTTTAATGTCCGCACTGGGACTAAGCAAAATACCGGCGGGTATGATAAAGAACGGGCTGCCCAAAAAATTCAGCGCACATTTGTGGAGGGCAGGCTTCCATGACTGCACCCATACTTATGCCGTGAGCAAATCAGCCGCCAGAAAATTGCTCGCTGCCCAAACACCGGTGCATTACCGGGCGGATAATCTTTTAACGGCGCTGGTGTTAAAGGATGAATTAAAAGCATTTGCTGTAAAAAAATTTTTATTCAACCAGGAAGTGTTTACTGATAATACCGACAGGTCGAATATCAGGGAAAAATGGGCCAATCAATGATTCCGAATATGCTTCATTTTGTTTTTGGCATGGCGGCTGATTTTGGCGGCAAGCCCTTTTCACTGGTCCATTATTTATCAATGAAATCTGCCGTTGAGTTAAATAAACCGGTAACTGCTTATTTTCATTACCAGTATGAACCGGAAGGCGAGTGGTGGGAGAGGGCAAAGCCGCTTCTTATCCTGAATAAGATAACAGCGCCGGAAAGCATTATGGGAAATAAACTTTACCATGTGGCGCATAAGGCCGATGTGGTGCGGTTGCAGGTTTTAAAGGAATCCGGCGGCATTTATCTTGATCTTGATACAATTTCTGTGAAACCGCTGTGCGAATTATTGAATAACCGGTTCGTAATCGGCCAGGAGCTGAAAGCTCAGTTTGTTCCCCAAAACTGGAGACAACATTTAAAATTAAAACTAGGGTTGCTGAAAAGAAATAAAAACGGCTCAACGGGACTTTGTAATGCTGTTTTGCTTTCAGAAAAAAACAGCGAATTTGTAAACCTTTGGTTGCAGAGATATAAAAATTTCCGCTCCCGGGGAAGAGATAGATACTGGAATGAGCATTCGGTACTGGTACCACAGCGGCTGGCAGAGCAATTTCCTGACAGGCTTACACAATGCGGCCCGTTCGCATTTCATTACCCGCTTTATGATGATGCAGGATTGAAGGCGATGTTTGTAGAAGTAAATGAATTTCCCGAAGCTTATCTGCATCACCTGTGGGAGTCATTTGCATGGGAAAAATATTTGTCGAAGCTTACTGCAGCGCATATTCAGTCTGAAGAAACAACCTATAACCGGATAGCCAGAAGATTTCTATAAAAATGAAAATCGGATTTGCAGCCAGATATAATCCAGAAGATAAAAAGACCTGGTCGGGCATCAGCTATTATACTCTTCAGCAACTGAAGAAATACGGGGAAGTGGAAATATTTCAGTATAAATTGCCCAAGTTGCTGCAGGAGTGGCTCACTACGCAAAAAAGCATTAACCGCCGCTGGTTTCAGAAACATACTTCGGTTGAATTTTTAACTTCTTACGCAAACTATTTCAGTAAAAAGCTGACCAGAGAATTGAAAAAAAGACCGGTTGATGTATTATTTGTATCAGCTTCTTCCCAAATGATTGCTTATGTGGAAACGGATATTCCGGTTATCTACATGACGGATGCCACTTTTCAGCAGCTGCAGGGGTATTACCCCGGTTTCAGCAACCTGGCCCGTTACAATGTCCGGAAGGGAATTGAACTGGATAAAAAAGCTTTCCAAAAAGCATCGCATTGTATGCTCGCATCCGACTGGAATAAAATTTCAGCAGTGAATGACTATGGAATAAACAGCGGGAAAATATCTGTAGCGCCTTGTGGGGCCAACCTGGACAGGATACCCAATGCTGAGGAAATAAACTTTAAACGAAACGGTATATGCAATTTGCTGTTTCTCGGAGTTGATTGGGAAAGAAAAGGCGGTGATATAGCTCTTGAGACCTACCGAAAATTAAAACAGGATGGAATAAATGCACATTTGCATATCATAGGGTGTGTACCTCCGTATGAAATAAAAGATAGCGGAATTACGGTGATCCCCTACCTTGACAAGAATAAAGATGAAGATTTCAGGCAACTGCACCAGATTTTTCTGCAAACAGATTGCCTGCTGCTTCCTACCCGTGCTGAATGTGCAGGCATAGTTTTCAGCGAAGCTTCAGCCTATGGCATTCCTTCCATTACAACCGATACCGGCGGCGTTTCTACATATGTAAAAGACGGTATTAACGGCTTTGCCCTTCCCCATTCGGCCGCGGCAGGGTCATATGCCGAAAAGATTGGTCAGCTTTTTTTTGATCAACATGCTTTTCGAAATTTAAAACAATCTGCCAGAAAGTATTATGAAGAAAAACTGAACTGGGATCATTGGGGCTATCAATTTCAGAAAATTGCCGGACAATTGATTAGGCTTTAGCCGTAAGAGTTATCTTTGCATCAAATAACAGGGGATGAAACAGCGGGTACTGGCTTTCATTTTTACGGTTTGCATTTTACATTCTGCATTTTATATTTCTTCTGCCCAGTGTTCCATTTGCACTAAAACAGCCCAGCAATTAGGTGAAAAACCAGCCAAAGGAATGAATTCCGGTATCCTGTACCTGGCCTTTGCGCCTTTTGCCATAGTAGGTTATATTAGTTATCGGTGGTGGAAAAATAACCGGAAGACTGTTTAACTGATCTTTACAATAATCCTTTTCTGGCCATTCGAATTGCATGTTTAAGACGCGAAAAGAAAACCATTGGTTTTTTTTTGTAATGAAAAATCAGTTTTCTGTTTTTCATGATATAGCGGAACATGGCCGGAGAACATGTTTTCCCATCCATTTCTTTCAGCAATGAGGTATAGTGCAGCAACGACCGTTTTTCTTTTTCTCTTGCCACGGGTTTTTGAAAGAATGTTTCGATAGAATGGATCATTTGTTTCCTGAGGCGGGTTTCTCTTTCTTGTTTATCCTTTATCGAAGTAAGATGCAGGAAAAAAATTTTTTCATGCACCCGGTGCCATGTAAGGGTTTGAGGAATGCAGCCGATAATCCCTGTGCTGGCGGCATGCATACTGATCCACCAGTCATAAAAAATATCAGCGGGAAACGGAGTGCAGGTATTTAATAATTCTTTTTTGAACATGCAGGCATGGCCATGTACCGGGCTGTTGAAAACAAGTTTGTGTATATCATCAACATCACTGTAATGAACTTTCGGTGCCGCCGTTCTGCCTGCAAAGTCATTCCCGGAAAAATTTCCCGACAAAGAATAAACAAAGCCGCAACCAACCGGCCATTGCTTCATCATTATTTCAACCTTGCCGGCTTCTCAGATATCATCCTGGTCGCAGGGTGCGATATAATCACCTTTTGCGAAACGAAATCCTTTTTCAAAATTTTTATTGTAACCAAGATTTTTTTCATTTACAAAACAGGAAATTCGGCCTATCAGGGCAGTCATTTAGCGGAATAAATTATTGACAGAATAATACAACCGCTGCAATATAGTTTCTTTACCTGTTTGATGCAGAAAAGCAGGATATTGCAACATGACCTTTCTGAGATAAGGCGGATAATAATGTACAGAAACAAATTGATAATGTACTTCCGGGCTTTTAAAGATATCTTTTCCCAGCCTCATGGCTTCAAGAATGTTCTGGTCATTCAGAAATTCTTCTTTATTGAATTCCGTATGCGCAAACGACTTTATTTTTTCTTTGATTTTTTCCAGGCCACCCAGATAGGAAAAATGCCAGCCCGATTTTTTTACAACAGGAAGCTCATTGCGTTTATCTCTCAGCGCCTGGGGCGTAGTTTCCTTAAATTGTTTTCCCGTTAATGCAATGGTTCCGTTCCACCATCTTTCTTTCCCGGCATTCTGACAATTCAGGAAATAATAATGAAAAAGCATGGATAGAACAACCGGGCCATTAACAGGATTTATTTTTGAAAGTTTTAAAGGATCGGGAATTTCATCCACGTCGCCGATCAGAACCAAATCTTCACCGGCAACAGAAGAAACAGCCTGTGCCAGTGTATTGCGGTGCTAATACCCCATCCGGAAAGCAGCGCTGAGAGGATTATAGGATGTTTCAACTGAAGAAAAATCCATTCCTTCCCTGCTTTGACGGGCTTTAATATGAATAATCTTATGAAGCCACGGGGCATACCGGTTTTTATTCTCTTCAAAATAATAAGATTTGTCTTTCCCGGAAAATGTGAGGTTTGATTCAGTCAGAACAAACCAATCCACATAATCGTCCAGCAACTTCAGACGCAATTCGGGCAGATCCAGTTCATTAAAAAAGGTAAAGCAATCAAATACTTTCATGGGAATTAAATGATGCAGGCAAAAGTAGATGTTTGAAACTTATGGGAAGGCGATTAACGAACGATCAGTTTTTTTACTGTTTTTTTATACCTGACAAGATAAACGCCGGGTGGAAGCGGTGGTAATCCGATTGTCTGGTTTTCAGCCTGAATTTTTTGCTGCCACAATATACTTCCATAAAGATTGATTAACTGCAGCATTTCCCCCCTTACCAACTTTCCGGTTACAAATACATTACCTGAGGCAGGATTGGGATAAATAAAAAAGTCTTCACTCCGGTTACCCATCCACACCATTCTTGTTTCAGAATAATCACTGCTGCCGCTTCTTTCGGTCACTTTCAGTCGGTAAAAATTGTGACCGGTAGCAGGATATAAGTCCGTGGCGGAATATTTAAAGCGACCATCAGCCGGGTCAACAACTGCAATAACTACCCAATCGTTGCCGGTTTTCTTTTCTACTGTAAACTGCTTCACCAGTTCGGGGTGATCCACCTGCCAGTTAAGCAGCACCGATTGATTCATCAACTGTGCTTTGAAGTAAAGCAGCTTTGAAGGCAATAGTAAAAGACAATACCCGGCAGGATCGAATGAACGGCGGAAGCTGTAAACAGAAAATATTTGCCCGTTGCTTCCTGCACCTGCGGCCTGTTCTGCTGCACATGTTCCGTCCCTCCCACTTTCTACTCCGGCAGCGCCGCCATTTACAGAAACAGTAATAGCCCGAACAGCGCCGGTAAAATAAACAGCGCCACCGCTTCCGTCTCCCCCTCCGCCATAACACCCGCCTATAGTACCGCCATTAGCCGAGTTTCCGCCATTGGCCCTGATTACTGAATTGCCGGTATAATTAGCTACATTCATAATAATAGTACCCCCGGCTCCGTCAGATTGTGAATCGCCTCCGTTAGCCCCGTTTGCTGAAATATGTTCGTTATTACCGGTCAGGTTATTGGCCCAGATAAAAACAATTCCGCCGCCATTGCCTCCATGAACAGAGCTAAATCCGTTATTTGAATGACCGGCGGCGCCGCCACCGCCTGAAAAGATTCTTGTTCCCGACCAGTTACTTAATGCCTTTCCTCCAAGCCCACGCAGCGTAGTGGTACATCCAAGTGAACTGGAATTGCCTCCGCCAATACCAACCGGAATTTTCTGGCTGGGGTAACCCTTTCATTGGTTCAGAAAAATAAGGACATCCTCTTAATTCTGATATAAGTAAAATCCACAGCCCTTGATAACTGTGTTATTTCTTAAAATACCTTCAGGCCGGTGGTTATTTACGGAGTGTTTTATGCGTTTCATCGCAAAACGGCGGCGTCCTGGTTTGTTTGCACTGACAAAACCATATTTCTTCAGCCTTATCAAAAACCACTTTTACACTGCGGAAAGGCATGCCTTCCACTTTTTTATGGCTGCTGTCGCAAAAAGGCTCTTTTTCACTCAGGCCGCAACTGCACCAGGAATAAACTTTTCCCGGCTCCACCATTACACCGGCGGGCTCGCAGGCGGCAATTTTCGGAAGGCCTTCATTGGGTATTGTGTCCATAAACTTTATTTGTCTGCAATAAATTGATACAGGTTGAATGTCCCCTTCTGAAAAAGTAATTCAATTTCTCTTTTTAATACGGCCTTATCAACATCCTTCATTCTTTTTTGTTCAATCAGGCACCATGCTTTTTCAGCCAGCAGCCAGAAATGACGATCGGAAATATGCGACTTCTGGCACTGGTGCAATATAATGTCCAGCAACTCCCGGACACCTTCCCTTTGCGAAGCAATGGTTTTTATTACCGGCACCTCATGATAATGTTTGCTGAATGCCGGAGCCAGCATCTGGCGGAGATTTTTTTCAAACAAGTCAGCATCAGGCCGGTCAGCTTTGTTTACCACAAACACATCCGCAATTTCCATCAGCCCTGACTTCATCGTTTGCACTTCATCGCCTGATTCCGGAACCACCACCACCACCGTTACATCCGCCAGACCTGCAATCTCAATTTCACTTTGCCCCACACCCACCGTTTCCACAAGGATATAATCGAAATGAAAGGCTTTCAGCAGGTCGGTAATCTCAATGATCTTCGGGTTCAGCCCGCCCATCGAACCCCTTGTAGCCAGGGAGCGGATAAACACATCAGGATGGGTGTACCAGTCGCTCATGCGGATGCGGTCGCCCAGCACAGCGCCCAGGTTAAATGGCGATGAGGGGTCAACACAAAGAACACCAACTTTTTTCCCTGAATTCACAAGCAACCCGATAATAACATCAACCAGGGTGCTTTTCCCGGCGCCGGGCGGCCCGGTAATGCCAATAACCTTTGCTGCTGACACGGGAAGCGCCTGCAGCAGCGATGCATAACCCGGAAGCTCATTTTCCACCAAAGATATACTGCGGGCCAGCGCCTTTATATCGCCCTGCTGCATTTGCCGCAATAACTCCTGCCAGTTCATCTGCAATTTGATTGTGCGGCAACTTACACATTTTTAAATGACGGGTAAAAAGGAATGGGGCCGGACGCCGAAAAGATTTCATATTTGCATACATGCACCCCCTGTCTGTGGTAATAGTTTGTAAAAATGAAGCTGATGTTATCGGCTCAACCCTGCAAAGCCTGCAGGGCCTTAGTGATGATATTGTGATTTATGATAACGGAAGTACTGATGGCACGCAGGAACTGGTAAGGCGGTTCGGTGTGAGGTTATATGAGGGCAGTTGGGAAGGGTTTGGCAAAACCAAAGGCAAAGCGCTGACTCTTGCCCGGCACGACTGGGTGCTTTTTCTGGATGCAGATGAGGCGGTTGATGAAGAACTGAAAAAAACACTTCAGCAATGGGAACCCGAAAGTAAAACGGTGGTTTATGAGATGGCTTTCAAAAATTTTTTTAAAGACAAACCATTGCAATTCGGTGAGTGGGGTAAAGACTTTCATGTTCGTTTGTTTAACCGCAAAACGGTACAATGGGATGAAGCGCCGGTGCATGAAAAATTATTACTTCCTGCCGGCGCAGTTATCAAAAGAATGAAAGGTTGCATTCTGCACCGCACACTGAAGAGCCTTGATGATTACAAAAGAAAAATGGACCACTATGCACAATTGGGGGCGGAAAAATATTACCGGCAGGGCAAAAAGGCGGGCTGGATAAAGCGAAAACTTTCACCATTTTTTTCCTTCTTCAGCAACTATATTTTAAAACTGGGCTTTTTAGACGGAAAGGAAGGATACCTGAGCGCAAAAATTACGGCCCGGTACACCGCCCTGAAGTATACAAAACTGGAAGGAATGCAACGCAAAAAAAAGGAACTTCGTATTTCGTAATTTGTACTTTATTGTGAACTATGACCAATTTCATCCCTATATTCCCGCTTGGCATTGTGGTGTACCCCGGCGAAAACCTGAACCTCCACATTTTTGAGCCAAGGTACACGCAGCTTATCAACGAATGCCATACGACGAAAAAACCTTTCGGTATTCCAACAGTGATTGAAAACAAGGTGCAGGATTACGGATCGCTGGTGGAAATAACTGAACTATCGGCTGTGCATGAAAACGGCGAGATGGATATCAAAACAAAAGGCATCCGGGTCTTTCGCATTCTGGAGGTAATAAAGGATGTACCGGATAAACTGTACAGCGGGGCCATTGTAAATTATCCTGAAACCTATGAGCAGGGCAACCCGGAGCTGATGCGCAAAGTGATGAACAGCATACGGGACCTGCATCAGCTTCTTAAGGTGAATAAGGAATTTAAGAAAGAGGAAGACAAAATAAAAGTGTATGATGTGGCCCATCATATCGGTCTTTCGCTGGAAGAAGAATATGAACTGCTGGGCCTGCTGGATGAGCGCCAGCGGCAGGAGTACCTGAAGCGTTTTCTCGCCAAAATGATACCGATGGTGGCGGGTATGGAGCAGTTAAAAGAAAAAATAAAAATGAACGGGCATTTTAAAAGTCCGGGCGGGTTTGATATTGGTTCAAAATAACAAACGACATTCATGCTTTACACCCTTTGTTTCGATTTTGGCAATACCCGCAAAAAAGTAGCGGTTTTTGAAGGCCCGGAAATGAAAGAAGCCATTACCCTGCCCGATGATGCCACAGAAACCGTCAAACTGCTGATCGCACAATTCAGCCCAGCTAAATCCATTCTATCCTCTGTTATTGACCATAACCCGGCAATAGAAGAACTGCTGCAATCAGCTACAAAATTTCATAAACTCAACCATCATACAAAAGTACCTTTTACCAAACCGGTTGGTAAACCGGAAACCATCGGCGCAGACAGGCTGGCACTGTCTGCGGCAGCAGTTCATTACTATCCCACCAGCAATAACCTGATGATAGGCCTAGGCACCTGTGTTACTTACAACTTCATCAACAAATACCATGAGTTTATAGGCGGCGGCATTTCGCCGGGGCTTGAAATGCGATTGAAGTCTCTTAACTACTATACCGCCAAACTGCCATTGGTGAAGGCCGACAGTAATGTGCCGCTGATTGGGTACGATACAACCACCAATATCACATCGGGTGTGGTGCTGGGCATGGCCAAAGAGATTGATGGCTTTATTGAAGCTTACCGGGAGCGGTACAGGAACTTTAACGTCCTGTTAACCGGGGGTGATATAGTGTATTTGGCTTCGCACATCAAAAACAAGATATTTGCAGACCCCGATTTAATCTTTAAAGGTCTGTATGCAATTAGTGAAGTCAATAATCCTTAAGAAAATCAAGACGTTACACTGCCTATTACTGGTTTTTGCGTTGTTGTTTCCCGCTGTTTTTTTGGTTCTTGCTGCCCAGGATAATTCACCTAATTCCCGCTATGGCATTGGCGACCTGGCACCTTCAACCAATATCAACACAAGGGCCATGGGCGGTATTTCTGCCGGCTACATTGATTATCGGACCATCAATTTTGCCAATCCTGCTTCTTATTCTTTTTTTGAAGCTAACCCCGAAGCCAGGAGCCGAAAACTGGCCAATGGCCGGGCTGTGCTGGATATCGGCATTAACCTGGAAAGCCGCACATTGCGGGAAACCAATCCTGCCCGCAAATTTACAGCCGGTAACCTGCTGTTTTCTTATGTACAGGTAAGCGTGCCGGTGAAGAAAAACTGGGGTATCAGTTTTGGACTTCGTCCGGTTTCAAGGGTGAGCTACAAAATTTTTAGTGCAGAAAGACTGAAAGACCCGCTTACAGGCCTGCCCATTGACAGCGTAACCACCCTCTACGATGGCGATGGCGGTTCCTCTCTCGCTACTGCAGGAACAGGATTCAAGATTTTTAAAAAAACATCTTCCAATAAACTGGAGGAAAGTCTCAGCGTGGGGTTTAATGCCGGTTATTATTTTGGCAAACGAAACAGCAGCAGCCGCCGTGAATTCAGAAATGATACAGTACAATACTTCAGCGGCAATTTTGAAACAAAAACCAACTATAATAATATTTACCTGGCCGGCGGGCTGTTATATGTAAAGCCGCTGAAGAAAGAAAATATGTTTTTCTCAGCCGGTGTTTACGGTAGCCTGAAACAAACCCTGAATGCCACACAGGACAGGATAAGGGAAACATTTGTTTACGACCTGACACTTGGTGATCTCAGGCTGGACAGTGTATCCGACATAAAGGATATCAAGGGTAAAGTAGTGATGCCTGCTTCCATTACTGCGGGGTTTTTAGTGCAGCAATACCCTGACTATGCCAAACGAAAAGGCGGTTGGCTTGTTGGAATTGATTTTGCGTACCAAAATTGGGAGAAGTACCGGGTTTATGGCCAGGCCGATTCATTAAGGAATAAATGGGAAGTACGGATCGGGGCACAGGTTAACCCCGTACCCGGTCAGAACTACTTTAAAAACGTTGAGTATCGCTGGGGATTTTTCTTTGGCCCCGATTATGTCAACATAAGACAAAAGCTTCCTCAATTTGGAGTATCCATGGGTTTGGGCCTTCCATTAAAATATGTAAGAAACGCTCCCAACCAGACGACGGTCATCAACCTGGCATTTGAGTATATCAAAAGGGGAAATAATGATAATTTGCTGAAGGAAAACCTTTTCAGGCTGTCGGCTGGATTTTCGCTGAGCGATATATGGTTTATTAAAAGAAAGTATGATTAACGCATTCCGGCATATCAAAAAATTTTATGCAGCAGCTGTTATTACCGGCTGCTGTTTTCTTTATGCCTGCGAGAATGATGCCCAGAAGGTGAAGGACTGGACTGAAAAAATAATTATGCAGGAGGAAGCGGTGGATATTGACAGCTACTTTAGCCAGAACGGGGTGATGAAGGCCCGGCTGAAGGCGCCGCTGATGCTGCGGGTATATGCCGATACCATTTATGTGGAATTCCCGAAAACCCTGCATGTTGATTTTTTTGATGACAGCGCCCGGGTGGAATCAAGACTTGACAGCCGCTATGGCAAATACTTTGAAAGCCTGAACAAGGTATACCTGCGGGACAGTGTAACGGTAATAACGGTGAAAGGCGATACATTGAAAAGCCCCGACCTGTGGTGGGACCAGAACAGCAAAATGTTTTATACAGACAAATATGCCATTTACCACGGTGTGGGAAAAAACATACATGGCGGAAAGGGACTAACCGCCACACAGGACCTCAGCAGCGTTATCTTCAACCAGCCTACCGGTACCGTACAGGTTTCAGAAAGCGGGTTCCCAAAATAGAGTCTTACACTTAAAACTAAAAGGCTCTTCCTACCTTTAATACTTTAGAAAATGAAAAGGGTTCTCATAATCATACACTTCAAACTAAAAACGATTAACTAAAAATGGAATACCGACGCATGGGAAAAACAGGATTGCAGCTGAGCATACTTTCATTTGGCAGCTGGGTCAGTTTTCATAAGCAAATTGACGACAGCAAAGCCGATGAACTGATGGGCATTGCGTATGATCATGGGGTTAATTTTTTTGATAACGCTGAAGCATATGCCCTCAGTGAAAGTGAAAAAATGATGGGTCGGGTGCTGAAAAGAAAAAACTGGGACCGTACTTCGTACACCATTTCGTCCAAAGCATTCTGGGGGTGGAGGGGAAAACAAAATAAACCGAACCAAACAGGGCTTAGCCGCAAACACCTGGTGGAAGCATGTAATGAAGCATTACAGCGTCTGCAGCTTGATTACCTGGACCTGTATTTCTGCCACCGGCCTGACAAAGGCACACCCATAGAAGAAACCGTGTGGACAATGCATAACCTTATTCAGCAGGGAAAAACACTTTACTGGGGAACCAGTGAATGGAGCGGGGTGGAAATTATGGAAGCTCACAGGGTGGCGCTCCAGTATGGCCTCATAGGGCCTGCCGTGGAGCAACCCCAATACAACCTTTTTGAAAGAAACAAAATGGAGAATGAATACCTGATGATATTCAGAACTGTTGGTATGGGTACCACCATCTGGAGCCCTCTTGCTTCCGGTTTGCTTAGCGGAAAATACAATGATGGCATTCCTGAAGGAAGCCGCTTTGGCCTCAGCGGGTTTGACTGGCTGAAAGACCGGTGGATGAAAGAGGAAATGCTGGGCAAAGTAAAGAAACTGGCGGCGCTGGCAAAAGAACTGGGTATATCCCTGGCCGAACTCAGCATTGCCTGGTGCATAAAAAACCCGGATGTAACTACTGCAATACTTGGCGCTACCCAAAAAGAGCAGTTGCTGCAAAACCTTAAGGCAACAGAAGCTGTTTTAAAACTTTCAGACGAAGTGGCGGGGCGTATTGAATCAATTATGCAGACAAAACCTGTTTTGCCCGAATATTAAAAAACCTTTCCGCATATTGCGGAAAGGTTTCAATTACATGGGGACAGGGCCTTTTGCCATGTTTTCATACGGACGGTTTCCTTTACCTCATGTAGTAGTTGGTTTTTAAGAGCCTGATCACCCCGATAACCATCAGGTGACTGGTCAGCAGGATATTGGATTCAATAACGGGTCTTCGCTAAAAAATCAAATAGCCTGCCACTGTGCCAAACCTGACGCACACAGCCCTGCTGATTTACGGTATGGCCGTAGTATTACTAAAAGAAAACCGTACATCAACGAATCAATTAATATCTTCAGCGCAAAATCAGTAATATGTCTTTTGCCGGTAAAACAGCGCTGATAACAGGCGCCACCCGTGGAATAGGGAAAGCCATTGCGCTTCGCCTCGCTGCTGAAGGAGCCAATATTGTAATAGCTGCCAAAAGTGTGGAAGAAAACCCCAAACTGGGCGGCACTATTTTTTCTGCTGCGGCTGAAATAGAAGAAGCAGGTGGTAAAGCACTGGCAATGCAATGCGATATCCGGTTTGAAGACCAGATACAGAATGCGGTGAATAAAGCGGTTGAAACATTCGCCGGCATTGATATACTGGTGAACAATGCTTCGGCCATATCCTTAACCACTACGGAACAAACCGAAGCCAAACGGTTCGATCTGATGCACAGCATCAATGTGCGGGGAACTTTTTTGGTAACAAAAGCCTGCATCCCGTATCTTAAAAAGTCATCCAACCCGCATATCCTTACATTGTCGCCTCCCATTAACCTTGACTTAAAATGGTTTGAAAAGCATGTGGCCTATACGCTTACCAAGTATAATATGAGCATGATGACCATTGGCTGGGCGGCTGAATTTAAGAAAGATAAAATAGCTGCCAATGCACTCTGGCCCAAAACTACCATTGACACGGCTGCAGTAAGAAACCTGCTGGGCGGGGCCATGCTGGCCAATATGAGCCGTACACCGGAAATACTGGCTGACGCTGCTTATTATATTTTAAGACAGCCGTCAACCGAATGCACCGGCAACCTGTTTATTGATGAACAGGTGCTGGCAAAAGAAGGCATCAGCGATTTGGAAAAATACTCCGTGGTTCCCGGGGCCAAACTCTACACGGATTTGTTTGTGTAAGTGATTTTCTTTAGATTTCAAAGTTAAATTAATAAATGCTGATTACCGGTTAAACAATAAATATGAAAAAGCTACTAATTATCCTGTTTCTTTTTAACATCGGTGATGAGAGCAATGCCCAAAAGTATATGTACGGACTGGGCTCAAATATTTCGCTACTAACCGCCGATATTAATACACCTTCTGAGCAGTATGATTTTGTGATGGCGGTGACTCATTTTTCTTACACACCCCGTTTCATTCTTACCAACGGGGATAACTCTTCGCTAACTGTGGGATTCCCGATGGGTGCTGGAGTCGGGTTTTTGACCAGTGCTGGTAATGCAACCGGCATTGCATGGGGAGCAGATGCACCTGTTGCTTTTGATTACAACATGGGCAATATGTCAACTCCGGAGAATGAAAAAAAATTTGGGGGTACATCGGTGGCGGATTTGGATATATGTATACAGGATACAGAGTTGATGGTGAAACAGAATCAATAAACACTTATGGCCCTATAGGAAGATTAGGTATTCGTTTTCGCTCCAACTGGCGCACAACTGTTGGCCTTTTTTATAAGCATGGACTTGACGCTGATAAATTCAAAACCCTCGGATTCAATATACTTGTGGAACGATAGGGGCTGTAACAGAATCGGTTGTAAGGCACTTTATTCATTATTACCTTCAGCAACCTCACCTCTGTTCTCCGGCCGCATCTGCGGAAACAGGAGCACATCCTGTATCGAGGCATTATTGGTAAGCAGCATACAAAGTCTGTCAATTCCAATACCGATGCCCGAAGCGGGCGGCATGCCGTACTCCAGTGCCCGCAGAAAATCATAATCAATAAACATGGCTTCAGGGTCGCCCCGCTCCATGAGGCGGGCCTGTTCTTCAAACCGTTCCCGCTGGTCAAGAGGATCATTCAGCTCACTATACGCATTGGCGATTTCTTTGCCGTTGATCATCAGTTCAAATCTTTCCACCAGTCCTCTTTTCTTCCGGTGTTTCTTGGTTAGCGGACTCATTTCTACCGGGTAATCCATGATGAAAACGGGCTGTACATAATTCTTTTCACATTTCTCACTAAAGATTTCGTCAATGAGTTTACCCGTGCCCATTGTTTTGTCGGTGTGAATATGCAATTGTTTGCAAACCGAACGCAGTTGCTCTTCATTCATCCGGCTTACATCGGTGCCGGTATGTTCCAGTATTGCATCATAAATGCTGATGCGTTTATAAGGGGCTTTGAAGGAGATGATTTGATCTCCAACAACAACGTCAGTGGTGCCGCACACATCCAGCGCTGTTTTTTCAATCAGTTGCTCGGTAATTTCCATCATCCAGAAATAATCCCTGTAAGCGGTATAAAATTCCAGAATGGTGAATTCGGGGTTATGGGTCCGGTCCATCCCTTCGTTGCGGAAGTTGCGGCTGAACTCATATACCCAGTCAAAACCCCCAACAATCAGCCTTTTTAAATACAGTTCATTTGCAATGCGGAGATACAGCGGAATATCCAGTGCATTGTGATGAGTGATGAAAGGCCTTGCTGCCGCCCCGCCCGGGATGCTTTGCAGCACAGGAGTTTCCACTTCCAAAGCACCATGTGCATTCAGAAACTCACGGATGGAGTCGATCATCTTTGTTCTTTTGATGAACGTTTCTTTCACTGCCGGGTTGATGATCAGGTCGGCATAGCGCTGACGGTATTTAAATTCAGGGTCGGTTACGGCATCAAATGTCTGGCCTTCGGCCTCTTTTACAATTGGGAGCGGACGCAATGACTTGCTGAGCAATGTCAGCTCTTTTATATGCACCGAAATTTCACCCGTTTTGGTTACAAAAACATATCCTTTTACCCCGATAATGTCGCCGATATCCAGCAGTTTTTTCCATACGATATCATATAGCGTCTTGTCTTCGCCGGGGCATATATCATCTCTTTTTATATATAGCTGAATACGGCCACGGCTGTCCTGTATCACAGCGAAATTGGCCTTACCCATATCCCGTACACTCATAATGCGTCCGGCCAGGCATACATCCGCAAACCGGTCTTTGGTTTGTTCAGAAAAATTTTGTTTTATGCTTACTGAATCGGTATTAACCGGGTACAATGGGGCAGGGTAGGGTTCAATGCCCATCATAATCAGCTCGGCCAGTTTTTCACGCCGAAGCAGTTCCTGTTCTGATAAATGTGCTGTGCTCATGAGCAATTTAGTCTGTTGTTTTAAAAAACAGTTCAAAGTTCGGTAAAGCAAGCTTGCCCTCCGAAGCATTTGCAAAGGAGGGCAAAGGTACGGGAGCAAAGCAGTATGCAATCAAAAAGCCCCGGCCGGGGCTTTTTGATATGCTGCAATAAATTTTTGTCTGAAGCAGGGCATTATTTTTTGTTCTTCTTTTCTTTAGGAGTGTTCGGGAAGAAATAAGTGAGCCTGAAACCCAGGGCGCCATTGCGGAGAAGATCATCTCCTTCTATCAGTTCTTCGGGAACCAGGTTGCGGATGCCGAAAGTATAATTAACGGAGAAACCAACACATTTTTTAATAATAACACCAACTACACCGTTGGCGCCCCAGTCAATACCCCGGTAATCATTGGCAGCCGTATTCCCAAAAGAAATGCTTCTTAATTCACTGCGATCGCCATCTTCCACTTTTATTTTTTTGGAGGGCAGATTAAATCCCAGTTGGGGGCCCAGGCCAAACACCAGGTGGGTTCCCTGTCTGTTTCCTGCATGCAATAGAAAATTCAGTAAAAGATCAGCATAGCGAAGGGCATCAGCTTCCCTGACTGCTTCATTTTTTAAGGTAAACTTGCCTTTTTGAACGTAATGAATACCCGGTTGAAAACTGAAATTGGATTTTCCGATAGGGGCATCCACTATCAGCCCTACTGTATAACCGGCCCTGGCTTCGCCACGGGTATCCAGGTTATTCAAACTTCCATACACATTGGTAACGGATACGCCGCCGGTAAGTCCTACCTGAGCTTTTTGTGCAAAACTGCTGATTTGCAGTAAACAAGCGGCTGTAATGAAAAGAAACAATGCTTTTTTCATATCAGTTATTTTGGTTTGCCTACTCTTATCGCTTTTCGGCAGTGGCGCCCTTTAAAAAGGGATTTCAGTTATGTTTGCTGACGTTCACATCCGGGCTGTACAGAAAACCGGCCCGAAAATCAGGGTTAAGATAATGACTTTTTCAAAACCAGCGCAAAATTAACGGATAAGGGGGGATGAGCAAATAATTATAAAGAACGGATAAACCGGCTCCACCGGGCGAAAGGATTGAATTGCCTTGCCTTTCATACTAAAAGCAGCCTTGGCCAACCTAATTGTAAAACTACCTGATTTTGGAGCAACCCTGCCCCGGGCCCGAACATCATTGGACCGAAACCCGTAAGTTGCAGTTGTTAACCTTTTGATTAATAAAACCCATTTCATGAAAAACTATTGATTTCCCTGGGCTTTAGCAGCCTTGTTTTTAGTGGCTGTGATGTTTTGTCACAGTTGCCGGGTGCAACGGGAAACGGTGTTACAGAGACAGAAGCGGGTGAAGGCATTAAAGAAGCCCTTGGCCAGGGGCTGGTAAAAGCCGTGTTGCAGCTTAATAAAGAAGATGGCTTCTTTAAGGATGCATTTTATAAAATACTGATGCCGCCGGATGCTAAGAAAATTGAAAATACCCTGCGTGACCTTGGTATGGGCAAGATGGTGGATAGAGCCATACTCCAGATTAACCGTGCGGCAGAAGATGCGGCCGGATACGCCAAACCTATTTTTATGGATGCTAATGAAGCTCCCAGGGGCAAGCTCTCTGGGTATCTTAGAACAGTCTCAACTGTTTTGAATATACCTTTTCATATTCGTTTACCCTACCTTGACTTTCCACATATTTCCTGATTACATCTTCCGTCCCATGTTGACCTACTGTGTTCATAT
>VGGV01000008.1 GCA_016868455.1 Bacteroidota bacterium | reverse complement strand
GCCTGTATATTTTCATGTTGCTTTTCTTCTCCCTGTTACCATTAAAAGACGTGCCAATTTAAACAATAAGTTGCAGCCCCGCCCCTTGCTGCTCTACTTTATGAAGCGGGGCGCCCAAAAAGTCTCCTTGGGTCTTTCGGATAGTTTTTATTATGAGTTTATTAACGAAGGGTTTTATCTGCGGTTGCGCTGCTGCGCTTCCTTCATCTTCTTCTGCTGTTCCTGCACCTGCTCCAGCCGTTCCTGCCACTTAGACTTTGTCTTTGGCTTCTTCCTGTTCTCCTCAATTTTTGCCAGGATCTTATTATGGTCAATAATGTAGTTCTGAATGACAAACTGAAGTGCCAGTGTTATCAGATTGGAAACGGTATAGTACCAGGTAAGCCCCGATGGAAGCCTGTTGAAGAAGAATAAGAGGAACACCGGGAAGATATAGGGCATGTACTTCAGCACCGGGTTGCTCTGGTCAGGCGTCATGCTCATGCTGTACCAGGAAATAAGAAAACTGGTAGCACAGGCAAGAATATTAAACAAGCTCAGGTGACTGCCCAGCAGCGGAATATGAAACCCGAATTTGATCGGATCATCGTAGGCGGCAAGGTCATTTGCCCATAAAAATTCAGCCCCACGCAGCGCCGGCTCTGAGTTGAAGAAACTGAACAGGGCAAAGAATATTGGTATCTGCAGCAATGCGGGAATGCAGCCGCCCAGCGGATTCACCCCTGCCTCCCGGAAAAGTTTCATCTGCTCCATGCTCAGGGCCTGTCGGTCATCGCCAAGTTTTTCTTTGAGTTTTGATATTTCAGGGCGCAGCGCTTTCATTTTTGCGCCGCTCAGGTAACTCTTATAAGTAAGGGGCGATATAAGCAGGCGGATAATAAGGGTAAGCAAAACAATGGCAAGACCCGGGTTCTTAGTAAGGTTATTAAACAGGTCAAAGATCGGCAACACTAAAAACTTATTGATAGGCCTTACAAACTGATAAGGGCCCTGGCCGAGATTGATAAGCTTTTCGAACTTCATACCATACTTCTTCAGAATATGGTAATCTGAGGGTCCGTAATACATACTGAAGGAAACTTCAGAAGCGGAGCCCGCAGGAACAGTCAGCTTCATATTGGCTGTGGAATTGACAACGGTTTTGGCCGTGTCCGGAGGAATAGTCCATTCCATGGCGCCGAAACTGAAATTGTTTTTGGCTATCAGTATGCCGTAAAAGAAACGTTGTCTTATTCCTATCCAGTTTACTGATTCATCAAAGACTCTGCTGCTTTTTCTTGCGATGGTGTGATAATCAAAACTTCCGTCTTTTACATAGCCCACCTGTGTGTTTTGTTTTTCATAAGAAATATCTGATTCCTGCTGTGCTGCAGCATATTTCCATGTAAGGTTCATGGTGCCCTGGTTAAGCAGGTTATCCGCCCCGGTCATTTTGATGGTAAAGTCAACTAAGTATTCATTGGGCTTAATCACAAATTCATGAGTGATGCTGCGGCCGCTGCTGTCTAGTGGCGTCAGTGTAAAAGAAATTTTTTTGGTGCCATCCGCAAGGGTCACCGTATCGCCGGCTGAGAAGAAGAGGCTACCTGTTTCAGCCGTTTTTTGAAGGGCTGAGGTTCCTGTATTAATGGTGTAGCTGATTCCGTCAAAATCGCCGGCGGTCATTTTCACCGGCAAACTGTCCTGCCCTTTGAAATTCTTCAGTTCAACTTTTTTTATCTGCCCGCCTTTATTACTGAAAGTGAACTTTGCCAGTTCATTTTGCAGGGTCAGCAGTTTTTCGGCGGTATCAGCTTCTCCAAACAGAACTGCAGGGTTGGTTACTTTTATGATGGAGTCCTGCACTTTTGCTATAGAATCTTCAACAGGTTTTTTTGCAAGACGGATGGAGTCATTTTTTGCCTGTTCCTGCAGTTTCTTCTTCCGGTAAGCTGACTGCTCTTTATTGGTATAGTAGAAATAGCCAAAAAAAAGCGCAGCCAGTATCAGAAAACCGAGAACTGTATTACGATCAAACTTCATGAGGGGGTAAAAAAATTATAAGGCCGCAAAGATAGGGTAAACAACGGAGGTCAGTGGTAATAAGCCGGAGGTCGGAAAGACGCTCTATAGCATGATTATACGCTTTAAACTCAGGCTTCAGGCATCTGACTTCGGACCTCACTCTCTTAAATCATTTCACTCTGCAGCAGGGGGTTCTTTACTTCAATCTTTTTTTCGGCAAAGGCTTTGGTGGCTTTTACAAAGTGAACGAAAATGGGTTGCGGGTTTTCCACGGTGCTTTTAAGTTCCGGATGGTATTGCACACCGATAAAAAAGGGATGGTTGGGCAATTCAATTATCTCCACCAGCCCGGTACCGGGGTTTTTACCGCTGGCAATCATTCCGGCTTTTTCAAATTGCTCCAGGTATTTATTATTGAACTCCCAGCGGTGGCGATGTCTTTCGCTGACAGCAATTTTTCCATAAATATTATTAGCCAATGAACCTTCTTTGATATCACAGGGGTAAGCGCCTAAACGCATCGTTCCGCCTTTGGCAGTGATCTTTTTCTGCTCTTCCATCAAATCAATTACCGCTTCCTGTGTATCGGGATCCATTTCAGTGGAATGAGCATTTTTTAACCCCAATACATTTCTTGCAAATTCAATAACTGCCATTTGCATACCCAAACAAATTCCAAAGAATGGCAACCCATTCTCTCTTGCATATTTTACTGCAACGATTTTCCCTTCCACACCTCTATGGCCAAATCCCGGCGCTACCAGCAGGCCATCCAATCCGGCCAGTTTTTCAGACACATTACCATCAGTGATGAACTCACTGTGCACATTTACCACTTCTACTTTACATTCGTTCATAGCGCCGGCATGAATGAATGATTCAAGAATGGATTTATAAGCATCCTGGAGTTCTATATATTTCCCGATCAAACCGATCGTTACTTTTCCTTTCGGATATTTTAATTTATCGAGGAATTCTTTCCATTTGGCAAGATCAGGTTCTTTGTAATTGCTGATGTTCATTTTCTTCAATACAATTGTATCTAACCCTTCTCTCATCATTACTACCGGTACTTCGTAAATGGTCGGAGCATCCAGGGCTTCGATCACTGCTTCTGTTTTTACATTGCAGAACAAAGCGATCTTTCTTCTTAATTCCGGTGTCAAAGGTTTTTCAGTACGGCACACAAGGATGTCAGGATGCACTCCTTCCTGACTCAGCATTTTTACGCTGTGCTGGGTGGGTTTTGTCTTCAGCTCCTTGGCAGCTTTGAGATATGGGATCAGCGTAAGATGAACCACTACGGAATCTTCTTCCGGCAGCTCCCATTGCAACTGGCGCACAGCTTCCACAAAAGGCAGGCTCTCAATATCACCCACTGTACCGCCAATTTCAGTGATGATAATATCATAATCCCCGCTTTGCCCCAACAGCTGCATCCTTCTTTTGATTTCATCGGTAATATGCGGTACCACCTGCACTGTTTTTCCCAGGTAGGCTCCTTCTCTTTCTTTATTGATAACGGTCTGGTAAATTCTTCCTGTTGTAACATTATTAGCCTGCGAAGTAAAAATGTTGAGAAATCTTTCATAATGGCCAAGATCAAGATCGGTTTCAGCGCCGTCTTCTGTCACATAACATTCGCCATGCTCATAGGGGTTCATCGTTCCGGGATCAACATTGATATAAGGGTCAAATTTTTGGATAGTAACCCTCAAGCCTCTTGCCTGCAGCAATTTGGCAAGTGAAGCGGCAATAATGCCCTTCCCCAATGAGGAAGTAACACCCCCGGTAACAAAAATATACTTGGCCATACAAAATGGTTTTTTGCTTATCGTTTAAGGCCCTTTAAAAAATCTGATGAAAAAACCCAGTCCACTTGACCAGCGGAAGAGTACTGCTGCTCTTTGAAAATCACAGAGCCCAGTTTGAAAGAATTTCCGGGAGGTCATGCAAAGCTAAGCGATATTTTGAGTACTGAAAAATTAAGATAGGCAGTTGTGGAAAATCTGCAATAAAAAAGCGGAACTTATAATGGACTCCGCTTCTTTTCTGATTATTTTTCTGAATTACATATTCCCGCATTCCGCCGTGCAGGTATGCCCTTCTTCCCCGTGGGCAAAAACATGGTTGCCATCCTTGCATTTATCTGTGCAGGCATGGGCCCTGCTGCCGCTCTTCATACAGGCTTCTGAACAGGTATGTCCTTCCTCGCCATGGGCATAAACATGGTTTCCGTCCTTACATGCATCCGTGCAAACATGGGCTGCCAGGGTGGCTTTGGGAGCTTCTTTTACCGTATTCTCCAGCTTGCCGGGGTCACCAGTCTTGGCTTTGTCGTCCTTTTTTTCATTATTACAGGATACTGCAAAAAATGCAGCTGTAACCAGCATCAGTGAAAAGAGTTTTTTCATACAAAATCGATTTTTTGGTAAAGAATAATATATGAATGTACGTATTTCCCCTTTATCCGGTTTCAGCCAAACCCGACAGGCTGAGATAGAAGGCAAGCAATCTCAGTAATATTTTTGGGGAACAAGGTAATCGGCGACATAATCCGCTATACCTTCTTCCAGCGAAGTGAAGTGAAGGCTGTACCCGGCATTTCTCAATTTCGTCATATCGGCCTCTGTAAAATACTGGTACTTATCCTTAATATCAGCCGGCATGTCAATGTATTCAATATTCACACTTTTGCCCATGGCAGCAAAAACTGCTTTTTCCAGGTCATCAAAGGTTCTTGCCTTGCCTGTGCCGAGATTATACAACCCGTTAAGGCCGGCTGTCCATTGCCCCGGCTTCGCCGAAGCTTCGCCGGGCAAGCCATTCTCCATGGCCATCATCAGCCAGCAGCAGACATGGGCCACATCCTTTACATAAATAAAATCCCGGAGCTGTTTACCGTCTTCAAAATCCGGCCGGTGAGCTTTAAAGAGCTTTACTTTCCCTGTTTCCTTAATCTGATTAAAGCCATGCAACACCATACTCGCCATGCGGCCCTTGTGGTATTCGTTGGGGCCATATACGTTGAAGAACTTGAGACCGGCCCAGAATGGAGGGGTCGCAATTTGCTGAAGAGCCCATTTATCAAATTCATTTTTAGAAATGCCATATGGATTCAGCGGCTGCAACCGGTTCGCCAGTTCATGATCGTCTTTGTAGCCCAGTTCACCGGCCCCGTAAGTGGCGGCGGATGATGCATATACCAGCGGTATCTTTTGGGCAGCGCAATAATTCCAGATCATTTTGGAGTATTGCACATTCAGTTTTTCATGCACCGCATAATCGAATTCAGCGGTATCTGTACGGGCGCCGAAGTGAAATACAAAGCCGGCCTCCTGATTATTTTTCAGCCAGGCTTCCAGTTTATCCCTTTCTATTTTCTCAGAAAATTGTTTGGAGGAATAGTTGGGCAGTTTCTCGTTGTCCTCAAAATCATCAACGATAACAATATCGGAATATCCTTTGGCATTCAGGTAACCCAGCAGGTAACTGCCGATAAAGCCGGCAGCGCCGGTTAGTACTATTTTTTTACCGCTCATTATATGGAACTCAAAGCCGAACCGGCTTCTTCTTTGGATAAATAATTTTCAATGGCCGTATCGTACTTTTCTTTCCAGTCTTCTATTGATCCCCATGAAATACCATCCACCTTTATCTCTCCTGCAGTCACCACTCCCAGCTCAGCAAAAGCTATCTCACATTTCTGCATGTGCCGCAGAAAATTAGCTGCCTGCTCCTCCGCCACCGACACCACCACCCGGCTTTGGGCCTCTCCAAACCAAAAAGCATCTTTTCTTACAGGACTTCCGTCCCAATAAAATTGTTCAATGGTTGAAACTGAAAAACCAAGGTCTCTGCCAAATCCTTTTTCAAAAAGAGTGGTTATCAGGCCGCCCTCACTTACATCATGTGCACTTTGTATATGTCCGTTTTCAATAAGCCCCCGTGTTACCTGCTGCAGATGAAATTCTTTTTCAAGGTCAAAATAAGGGGCGGGTGCATATTCTGTGCCGCATACTTTGGCAAGGTATTGTGAAGAATTAATATCGTTTACCCATTCACCGATGAGGTAGATAAAATCCCCCTCCTGTTTAAAATCAAGTGTCATTTTTTTAGTTACATCTTCCAGCAATCCTACCATTCCGATAGCGGGTGTGGGGTACACAGGTCCGTCGGGATTCTGATTATAAAAACTGACATTTCCCCCGGTTACCGGCGTATCAAACCTGCGGCAGGCATCTCCCATTCCTTTAATGGCATGTACAAACTGGTAATACACTTCGGGATCGTAGGGATTACCAAAGTTCAGGCAGTTTGTAACCCCTAAGGGCTGACCGCCGCAGCACACAATGTTACGGGCTGCTTCCGCCACAGCTATCATGGCGCCTTTGTACGGGTCGGCAAATACATAGCGGCTATTACAGTCAGTGGTAACGGCTATTCCTTTTTTTGTACCCTTAACCAGCACCACTGCGGCATCGGTGGGTGCGTTGGTTGAAGTATTGTTGGTTCCCACCATACTGTCATACTGATGATAAACCCAGCACTTGGAAGCAATGGAAGGCAACTGAATGATTTTTTCTGCAACAACTTTCAGATCCTCCGGAACAGGAATGGAGTCAGGATTGAATTTTCTGACCGCTTCAAAATAAGAGGGCTCTTTAAATTCTCTTTCGTATTGCGGCGCCCCGCCGCCCAGCACCAGTTCACGGGCAGGAATGGATGCTTCCGGTTGACCGTGCATATAAAAATTAAGTATCCCGTCATCCGTTACTTCCCCAATCACAGAACACGGCAGGTCCCATTTTTCAAAAATCCTTTTCACTTCTTCCTCCCTCCCCTTCTGAGCCACCAGTAACATTCTCTCCTGGCTTTCGCTCAGCAGCAGTTCCCATGTCTTCATACCCCCGGCCTCTGATGGGGAGCCATCGCCGCCAACCCTCGCCTGGCGGGTGGGCACTTTATCCAAATCGATCCGCATACCCACACCGCCTTTTGCACTCATTTCTGCTGTGGAGCAAATAATACCTGCCGCTCCCATATCCTGCATGCCCACCACGGCGCCGGTTTGTATGACTTCAAGGCAAGCCTCAAGCAATTTTTTTTCCTGGAAAGGATCGCCTACCTGCACCGCAGGCAGGTCCTGTGCACTTTCTTCCGTAATATCAGCCGAAGCAAATGAAGCCCCGCCGATGCCGTCTTTTCCCGTTGCGCTTCCTACAAACATGACGGGATTGCCTTTACCTTTTGCAGTGGCTGAAATGGTTTCACCGGTTCTCACAATTCCCACACTCATGGCATTCACCAGCGGATTGGTGTGGTAACATTCATCAAAATAAATCTCCCCGCCAACAGTGGGCACACCAAAACAATTGCCATAATGCCCGATACCATGCACCACACCGGATAATAAATGCTGTGTTTTATCTTCTTCCAGGTTTCCAAAACGCAATGAATTCAGCGCAGCAATGGGCCGTGCGCCCATGGTGAAAATATCACGGTGTATTCCGCCAACACCTGTAGCTGCTCCCTGAAAAGGCTCAATGGCTGAAGGATGGTTATGCGATTCTATTTTGAAAACCACTCCCAGCCCGCCGCCAATATCCATCAGACCGGCATTTTCCTCCCCGGCCTTTACCAGCATCCTGCCTCCTTCTCTCGGCAATGTCTTCAACCACCTGATTGAATTCTTATAACTGCAATGCTCACTCCACATCCCGGAAAAAGCGCAGAGTTCATTGAAGTTGGGGGTGCGTCCCAGTTTCTGTCTGATAAGTTCAAATTCTTCTTCGGTCAGGCGTAGCTGCTGTGCGGTTTTTACTGTTACTTCCATGAAGTTGTATGGGCTTATATGTTCAGGCCGGCCCTGATTTCAGGCTTTGTACGGCGAAGTGCAAATTTACAGCATGCCCATGAACGGCTGCTCACATCTTGTCAACTTTATACTGACAATCACCTTAAGAATAGCTATTTTGCAGGGCAAACCTTCTGCCCTTGGAATACCTTTTATTTATTGCTTACCTGGTTGTATTTGCCTGGCTGGTTACAAGGGTAAAATTCTTTACAACAACAGGGCTCACCAATTCCCAGCTCATCATTATTTTCCTGCTGAAAGTGATGGCCGGAATTTTTTATGGCTGAATAGGCCTGTATTACGGGGCCTGGCACAAATGCAGGACACCTGGAGTTTTCATGCAGAAAGTATTAAAGAGTATGACCTGCTGTATACAAGCCCTGCCGAATATTTCACCAATCTTTTCCAGGATCCTTACGGCGCCGGGTTTGGCGGTTTCTTCGCCGGCACCGATTCTTACTGGAACGACCTCAAGAGCAATATCCTGATAAAACTTTTCTCTGTCTTCAACATCTTCAGCTTCGGCACTTATTATGTCAATGTTATCTTCTATTCTTTTATCACCCTGTTTGGCGCCATTGCGATCTTTAAAGTGATGAACGATGCCTTCCCGGGGAAGAGAATGAACATTCTGCTGGCCACTTTCCTGGTTCCTTCTTTTTTATACTGGACAAGCGGACTGCATAAGGAAGGGCTGATTTTTACCGGCATCAGCCTCATCATCTACTCCATCTACTTTGGCAGCATTGAAAAAAAATGGGGGGTCAAAAGGGTATCGAGCCTGCTTACGGGATTATTATTATTACTGGTTCTCCGGAATTTCATCCTGGTAATCATCATTCCCGCCATTATCGCATGGCTGGCTGCCACCCGCTAGCCCAAATATGCACTGGCTATTTTCGCCACTGTTTATATAAGCTTTGGGGTCTTGTTCTTTGTGGCACGGTATGCCAATCCCCGTCTTGATTTTCCACAGGCAGTGGTAAACAAACAGCAGGAGTTTATTAAACTGAAAGGTGGCAACACCAGTATCCCCATCAAAAAACTGGAGCCTAATGCTATCAGTTTTTTAAAAAATACGCCCCAGGCCATCAACCTGTCTGCCATCCGCCCCTACCCAAGTGATGTCAGGCATATTTTATCACTCGCAGCAGCCCTGGAGATCAATATCCTGTTATTACTCTTCCTTGTTTTCATTATCTGGCACCGAAACGGTCTGAAGTCACGGAACCTGATCTATTTCTGTATTTTCTTTTCCTTTTCCGTCCTGCTTGCCATTGGCTTCAGCGTTAATAACCTTGGCGCAATCGTACGCTATCGCAGTATCATTATGCCTTTGCTGATAGTCCCCATGCTGGCCAGCCTTGACTGGACAAGGGTGGTAAGGCTTTTATTAAATAATATTAGAAATAAAAATAATATTAGTGATATTCTTTAAATTTCCATATTTTTTATGGGAATACTACCTTTAAGTAACATTTTTTTCCCAGTTTAAGTGAAATTCTGGAGTTATTCCCAGAAAAAATTGGCAATACCGGTCTAAATTGATTTTTTTGCTAAAAAATCAAACTATGTCGCTCCGTTTTAGTGCAATCAGCAATCTTATGACCAATGGCCACTCAAAAATTGATGTGGCAGCCAAGGTAACCGGGATATTTGGCAGTAATGTGTTTACCCTGAAAACTGCCCGTGAGTTTTTAAGTGATGAAGCATTTAAAAGCCTTCAATCTTCCATAAAAGCCAGCCAGAAAATAGACCGGGCCATGGCCAACCAGATTGCCAACGGCATCAGGGCATGGGCCGAAAGCAAAGGTGTAACCCATTTTACGCACTGGTTTCAGCCACTTACCGGTTCTACCGCTGAAAAACATGATTCATTTTTTACTCTCAAAAGTGATGGCACCCCTATTGAACAATTTGAGGGCGACGCCCTGGTACAGCAGGAGCCCGACGCTTCTTCTTTCCCCAGCGGAGGCCTGCGGGCCACTTTTGAGGCAAGAGGTTATACGGCCTGGGACCCCTCCTCGCCTGCCTTTATCATGGAGATCGGCGAAGGAAAGACACTCTGCATACCTACCATCTTTGTTTCTTATACCGGCGAGTCGCTTGACTATAAAGCCCCGCTGCTGAAAGCCCTAGATGCGCTGAACAAAGCTGCCGTGGATGTGTGTAATTATTTCGACAAGAATGTTACCCGTGTAACACCCACCCTTGGCTGGGAGCAGGAATACTTTGTAGTGGATGAGGCCCTGTTTAATGCCCGGCCCGACCTGGTGATGACAGGCAGAACGGTGTACGGACATTCTTCTGCGAAAAACCAGCAACTGGAAGACCACTATTTCGGTTCCATTCCTGAAAGAGTGTATGCCTATATGCGGGATTTTGAAACGGAAGCCTACAAACTCGGCATTCCGCTGCGCACTAGACATAATGAAGTGGCCCCCGCCCAGTTTGAATGCGCCCCCATTTTTGAAGAAGTAGGCGTGGCTGTTGACCACAACTCCTTATTGATGGATGTAATGGAGAGAGTGGCCCGCCGCCATAACCTGCGGGTGCTGCTGCATGAAAAACCTTTTGCCGGCATCAACGGCAGCGGTAAACACAATAACTGGAGCATGGCTACGGATACAGGAGTGAACCTTTTAGCCCCGGGTAAAACACCCAAAACCAACCTGATGTTCCTCACTTTCTTTGTAAATACCATCAAAGCAGTGCATGATTATGCCGATGTGCTCAGGGCTTCTATTGCATCTGCACCAAACGATCACCGCCTTGGAGCCAACGAAGCGCCTCCGGCCATCATTTCAGTGTTTATTGGTGAATACCTGACCAAAGTGCTGAATGAAATAAAAGAAAGGGTGACCGATAAAATGGATGAGACCGATGAGAGCATGCTGAAGATTGACATCCACCGCAGCATACCTGAACTGCTGATGGACAATACCGACCGCAACCGCACTTCGCCGTTTGCTTTTACTGGTAACAAGTTTGAATTCCGTGCCGTGGGCTCCTCGGCCAACTGCGCCAATGCCATGACGGCGCTGAACACCATAGTGGCACAAACCCTGAAACAGTTTAAGAAAGATGTGGATGCACTCATTGAAAAAGGCGAGAAAAAAGAAATCGCCATTATGCACACCATCCGGGAATACATTGTTGCCAGCGAAAAAGTGTTGTTTGAAGGCGACGGATACAGCGAAGCCTGGCAAAAGGAAGCGGAGAAAAGAGGCTTGCCCAATGTAAAAACCACGCCGCTGGCGCTGGATGCGATGGTATCTGGCATGGCTACAAAGCTTTTTGAAGGCAATAATGTTTACACACACCAGGAGCTGGAAGCAAGACATGAAATAGAACTGGAGAAATACATCAAAAAAGTGCAGATAGAAAGCCGCATCATGGGCGAACTGGCTATCAGTCATATTTTACCGGCCGCCATCCGCTACCAGAACCTGCTGGCCAATAATATCAGGGGATTAAAAGAAGCCGGATTATCCGAATCTGCTTTTGCCAACCAGAAACAGATCCTGGAACAGATAGCTGAGCACATCAACAAAACCAGCGACCTGGTAGAGAAAATGATTGAAGCAAGAAAGGTGTGCAACAACATGACCGATACCCGTACAAAAGCCATCGCTTATCAAAGCCAGGTGAAAGACAGTTTCTTTGATGCCATACGCTACCATGTTGACAAGCTTGAATTACTGGTGGACGACCGGGAATGGTACCTGCCCAAATACAGGGAGATGCTTTTTTTGAGATAAGCTTTTCCAAAGTATCAGCGGATACCTTCTCTTTCGGGGAAGGTATTTTTATTTCCGGGCGCCTGAACCTGCTGTTGTTTATTACCCCGGTATTAATTTTATAAAATAAATCCCGTCTTGTTTCCATTATGATAGTTTATTCAACAGCAAACACACCCGGCGAACTGCAGGGGATACTTACCCTGCAAAGGGAAAACCTGGCCCGCAACCTGGATGCAGAAGAAATAAAGGAGCAGGGTTTTGTAACGGTGGAGCATGGCTATGCGCTGCTGGAAAAATTGAACAGCTGCGAAAAACACATCCTCGCTAAAGACGGGCAGAAAGTAATAGGTTACCTGCTGGCCATGACGAAAGACCGTAAAAACGATGTACCGGTACTACTTTCCATGTTTGATGCATTTGACAGGGTGAAATACGATGGAAGAAAAATAGCCGATTACCATTATCTCGTTGTTGGGCAGGTATGTGTGGCCAGGCCTTACCGCGGGCAGGGCATACTGGATGCCTGTTATGCTGCATACAGGAAGCATTACCACCGCAAATATGATTTTGCCATTACAGAAATTGATGCAACCAATCTGCGTTCGTTGCAGGCGCATAAAAGGATTGGCTTTATAGAAGCGGAAAGATATAATGGGCCTGATGGGACTAACTGGGTGATTGTGCTTTGGGACTGGAGAGAAAGTAAGCGCTAACGTTTATAAAATTCGCTTCCATTTAATTCATTGCAGAAATCACTTCCTGCCAAAAGAACCCGCTGACAAAAGAAAAGACGGTTTATTTTAAAGTAAACCCTTCCAGAAACTTTGTATTAAAATCCCCGCTGCGGAAACGTTCATCCTGCATCAGCTGCAGGTGGAAAGGTATAGTGGTCTTCACCCCTTCAATTACATATTCACTCAGCGCCCTGTACATGGTTTGGATGGCCTCCTGTCTTGTTTGAGCAACAGTAATGAGTTTCCCGATCATGGAATCGTAATAAGGCGGAATCACATACCCTGCATACACATGGCTGTCAACCCTTACTCCGTGGCCGCCGGGCTGGTTGAGTGAAGTAATCCGTCCCGGTGAAGGTCTGAAATCATTATACGGGTCTTCGGCATTGATGCGGCATTGGATTGCATGCATACTAGGGTAATAATCTTTGCCGCTGATGCGTTCACCCATGGCGATTTTTATCTGCTCTTTGATCAGGTCAAAGTTGATCACTTCTTCCGTTACACAATGCTCCACCTGTATCCGGGTGTTCATTTCCATGAAGTAGAAATTCCGGTGCTTGTCCACCAGGAACTCAACGGTACCCACACTTTCATAATTGATGGCCGATGCTCCCCTGCGGGCTGCCTCTCCCATTCGCATCCGGAGTTCATCCGTCATAAACGGCGATGGCGATTCTTCCACCAGCTTCTGGTGGCGCCGCTGGATGGAGCAGTCCCTTTCGCTCAGGTGACAAACATTGCCATACTGGTCGCCGGCCACCTGTATCTCAATATGCCGCGGCTCTTCCACAAATTTTTCCATGTACAGTCCGTCGTTCTTAAAAGCTGCTCCTGCTTCCGCTTTGGCAGAATTGTAAGCTCTTTCCAGTTCGCTTTCTTCCCATACCAGCCGCATTCCTTTTCCGCCGCCTCCGGCCGTGGCTTTCATCATTACGGGATAACCTATTTCACGGGCAAGCCCCACCGCATGGTCGTAACTCTGCAGCAGGCCTTCGCCGCCGGGCACCACCGGTACACCGGCCCTCATCATTGTTTCCTTTGCCGTTATTTTATCGCCCATGCCATTGATCATCTCCGGCGTGGGACCGATGAACTTGATGCCATGATCGGCGCATATCTGCGAAAACTTGGCATTCTCCGCCAAAAAACCATAGCCGGGATGGATGGCATCTGCATTGGTGATTTCAGCAGCAGCCATCAGGTGTGGTATGTTGAGGTAGGAATCGGCGCTTTGCGGTCTTCCGATGCAAACAGCCTCATCTGCAAATTTTACATGCAGGCTGTCACGGTCGGCAGTGGAATAAACAGCCACTGTTTTGATGCCCATTTCCCTTGCCGTGCGGATAACCCGTAAAGCAATTTCACCCCGGTTGGCAATCAGTATCTTCTTAAACATTGAATGAGTTTGAAATGAAAAAAAGTTCATGGTTCATGGTTCAGGGCTGCTTACTATGAACTATCAGCTATGAACCATGAACTTTTAGGCCGGTTCCACTAAAAACAGGGGCTGATCATATTCCACCGGCGAGGCATCATCCACCAGCACTTTTAGAATTTTACCCTTCACCTCGCTTTCAATTTCATTAAAAAGTTTCATAGCCTCAATTACACAAACCACGGTTCCGGGCGCCACCTCGCTGCCCACATCCACCAGGTTGGGTTTATCAGGCGCCGCCCTGCGGTAAAATGTACCGATCATCGGGCTCTTAATGGTAATAGTATTGGCAGGGGCGGCTGCTTCTGCTGCCCTGGCTTTTTCTGCAGCTGGCGGCTGGGGAGCAGGCACCGGGGCCGCCATTTGTACAGGAGCGGATGCCACAGGTGCGGCTGACACCACCTGCGTTACATGATTCTCTTTTTGCTTAATGGTAACCTTAAAATCTTTTTGCTCTACGGTAAGTTCGCCAATATTGGATTTATTGACCATTTTGATCAATTCCTGTATTTGCTTAAAATCCATGTTTTTCAATTTAAAACAGAGTTTTGGTTTTAATAAATAGACCCCGCCCGAAGCGGGGGAACTAAGGTAATGAAATCAAATTCAGATTTCCCGGTTTTTTAGCTGATTTTGCCCTAAAATGACCCAAAATAATACAAAAATGGCCCAAAACCAGGCGATTTCAGGCCATTTTAGCTCAATTTCAAAATTATTCTTTTACCCTTTCCACATACTCACCGGTTTTGGTATTCACCCGGATCAGTTCACCTTCATTTACAAAAAGAGGAACCCCCAGTGTAGCGCCTGTTTCCAGCGTTGCCGGCTTCAGTGTACGGGTGGCTGTATCGCCCCTTAGGCCCGGCTCCGTGTAAGTAACCTGTAATATTATTTTATCAGGAAGCTCGGCGCCGAGTACCTGGTTGTTTTCCGTATTGATAAGCACCCCAACCTCCTGGCCTTCTTTAAGGTATTGCGGGGCATCAATTGACGACTCCTGCAGGGCCGCCTGTTCAAAAGTCTCATTGTCCATAAAATTATACCCGGTATCATCTTTATACAGAAACTGATAATACCTTCTTTCCACCCTTACAGGGTAAATGGTATCCCCCGAGTTCCAGGTTTTTTCAATGGTCCGGCTGTTATCCACTCCCTTCAGTTTGGCCCACACTTTAGCGGCCGCACGGGCCGTTTTATTTTCACCAAATTCCACCACACTGTAAAGGCTACCGTCAAGGTTCAGTATCATACCGCGGCTGATGTCTGCTGTATTTGCCATAATATTTTAAAATTTCAGTTACAATATCCGGGTGCAGGCCCGGAATTTTAAACGGGGTGCAAAGATAAGCCCCCACAGCCTGATGGCAAAAAGCGGGGATATACTATCAGGCAATAAAGCAACAGGATTGGTTTTTCTCCCGTCAATTCCTGAAGTGGCTGAAAAACATTTTCTTTGGATATGAAAAAAATAACCTGTCTTCTGGCGACCGTATTCGCCCTGCTTGGAACAAAAGCACAGGATGAAACACCCCCCTATAAAAAGACCCCTTATTATCCCGATGTAAAACTGCTGCTGGCCGACAGCGCCACCTGGTACCGCAAAGATGATCTGCCGCAAAAGACACCGGTGATGCTGATGTACTTCAGCCCTACCTGCGAGCATTGCAAGGTGCAGACGAAGGACATACTCGACAATTTTGACCGGTTTAAGAACATACAGATCATAATGGCCACACCTATTAAATTTGATTCCATGCGGGTCTTTATTCAAAAATTCCGGCTCGATACGTATAAGAACATTGTGGTGGGATTTGACCCCGATTTTTCCCTCATGTCTTTTTTCCGGGTGCATAAAATGCCTTTTGTTGCATTGTACAGCCTGTGGAAAGAACTTATTGCAGGTTTTGACGGTGGCCTGCCTGCCGCTCAGCTTGCCAAAAAATTTGAGCAATAACACTTGGCGCATTTCCGCATTCCATCAGCATTCCCGAAACATCAAACCCTTACCTTTGCGCCGCCTGTACCCCCGTTGGGGATTACAGCAGATAAAAAGAAAATTATTATTCAAATCATAAATCTTTTTTCATGAAAGTTACTGTAGTGGGCGCCGGCGCGGTGGGAGCCATCTGTGCCGATAATATTGCCCGTAAAGAATTATGTACTGAACTGGTATTGCTCGATATCAAAGAAGGCCTTGCTGAAGGAAAGGCCCAGGATATGATGCAAACTGCAACCTTACTGGGATTTGATACAAAAATTACCGGCAGCACCAACGATTATTCAAAAACAGCCGGCAGCGATGTAGTGGTGATCACCTCCGGCATTCCCCGCAAACCGGGCATGACCCGGGAAGAACTGATCGGCACCAACGCAGGTATTGTAAAAACTGTTTGCGAAAACATTCTGAAACATTCTCCCAATGCCATCATCATCGTCATCAGTAACCCGATGGATACGATGACTTACCTGGCGATGCAGTCAACCGGATTGCCCAAGAACAGAATTATCGGTATGGGCGGCACATTAGACAGCAGCCGTTTCAAATACCAACTCAGCCAGCACCTCGGTTGCAGCCCTTCTGACCTGAATGCAGTAGTGGTTGGCGGGCATGGTGATACCACCATGATACCACTAATCCGTCTTGCCACCTGGAACAGTGTTCCGGTAACGAACTTCCTTTCTGCAGAGCAGCAGGAGAAGATCGTAAAAGACACCATGGTAGGCGGCGCAACATTAACGGCACTCATCGGCACTTCGGCATGGTATGCACCCGGCGCTGCCGGAGCTGCATTGGTGGAAGCCATTGTTCGTGATGAGAAGAAATTATTTACCTGCTGCGTGGCGCTGGAGGGTGAATACGGGCAAAAAGATATTTGCCTCGGCGTTCCAGTGATCATTGGAAGAAACGGCTGGGAAAAGATCCTTGACTTCAAACTGAATGAAAGCGAGCAAGCTGCTTTCAATAAGAGTGCAGATGCGGTGAGAAGTATGAATGATGTGCTGAAAACGTTGTAATCATCTTATCAAAAAATTCAAAAGAGGCTGATCCCGTTATGGAGTTAGCCTCTTTTTATTTTTCTATCAGGTAACACCACCTAAACAGCCTGCCTTCAAAATCAAACGGTGTGGTGGGTTTTGTAATATCCTTAATGACAGAAGCTTTTATTTCATCCCGTTCTAATACAAACTTTCTGAAGTTGGTACTGAAATAAAGCACCCCTCCTTTTTTCAATCCCCGCAGGCAATCATTGATCAGTTCTGCATGATCCCGCTGAATATCCAGTATATCCTTCATCCGCTGGCTGTTGCTGAAAGTCGGGGGGCCATTACAATCATATCGAAATAATCAGCAGCAACAGATTTCAGGTATTGCTTTGCATCAGCCTGCACTAATTTGTATTTGGTGTTATTAATAAATCGGTTTAAGTGCAGGTTTTTCTCCGCCCATTTCAGATAGGTATTGGAAAGATCAACCGTCACCACTTCTTCTGCGCCGCCAGCAGCCGCATACACCGAAAAAGAGCCGGTATAGGCAAACAGGTTCAGTACTTTCTTTCCATTGCTTTGTTCTCTTACCATTTGCCGGGTAATGCGATGATCCAAAAACAATCCGGTGTCTAAATAATCACTCAGATTAATAATAAACTTCAAACCGTTTTCCTCTACAATAAATTCATGCTTTCTTTCATCATATTTCCGGTACTGCCCAAGCCTTCCGGGTTTTTGCTGCCGGAGTTTCAGAAAAATATTCTCTTTTGATGCGGATAATATTTCAGAAAGCACCTGCCGGCTTCGTTCCACCCGGTTATCATGTTCTTCATCTGTCATTCCATGCCTTCGCTTGTACTCAGCCACATACAACTTATCTCCGTACAATTCAATGCAGAAAGGAAATTCCGGCAGATCATGATCATATAACCGGTAGCAGCTCACCCCCAGCCGCATTGCCTGTTTTGACAGGTGCCGGTACACTTTCGCCAGCCGGTTGCGGAACATCAGAAATTTTTCGTCAGTGCTTATACCCACAAAAACTTTTACGAATTTTAATGCCCCAATTTACTGCGAAACCGCTTGTATGCAATAGTAGATATAGAAACCACGGGCAGCTATGCTGCCGCCAACGGAATAACTGAGATATCCATTCAACTTTCCGACGGGCAATCGGTAACCGGCCGTTACAGCACACTTATTAACCCCGGCCAGCCCATTCCGCCCTATATAACAGCCATGACGGGTATTACCAACAGTATGGTGGCCGGCGCCCCCCGCTTTGCCGAAGTGGCAGAACAGATTTATAACCTGCTTCATGATAAAATATTCATCGCTCACAATGTGAACTTTGATTATTCATTTATTAAAAGCCACCTGAGGGAAGCAGGGTTTGAGTTCAACACCAAAAAACTCTGCACCGTAAGGCTCAGCCGTAAAATATTTCCGGGGTTCCTTTCCTACGGTCTGGGCAAGCTCAGCTGCTCACTGGGCATTGAGATCAGCGACCGGCACCGGGCCGGCGGTGATGCTGAAGCAACGGCAAAGATCTTTCACCTGCTGATGGAAAACGATAAAGAAAATCACATTCAGAAAAGCCTGCAGCGAAACTCCAAAGAATGGATACTGCCGCCCAATGTGCCCAAAGAGCATTTTGATGCATTGCCGTATACTCCCGGTGTTTATTATTTTCATAATGAAAAAGGCAAAGTGGTATATGTGGGCAAAGCTGCCAATATACGGTACAGGGTCAATAGTCACTTCAGCAATAATTCCGAAAGCAGGCAAAAGCAAAATTTCATGCGGCATGTTTACGGCATCAGCCACCAGCCCTGCGGCACTGAACTGATGGCCTGCATCCTTGAATCAGCTGAAATAAAAAAGCGCTGGCCCGTTTTTAATTCCTCGCAAAAAAGATGGGAAGACATCTATGGAATTTTTGTGTACGAAGACCGCAGGGGTTACCTGCGGCTGGCCATTGATAAAAACCGGAAAAGGCTGAACCCGGTTTATACTTTCCATTACCTTGTGGATGGGCATGCCATCATCCGCAAACTGGTTAAAGACTATCAGCTTTGCCCCAAACTCTGCTTTTTGCAGAATGATGATGCTGTTTGCGAAGGCATAAAGGAAGACTATTGCAAAGGCGCCTGCGCGAAAAAGGAAACTCCGGCCCGCTACAACAGGCGGGTGCAAAAAGCCTGCTCATCGCTGATGGTGCAGCCTTCCTTTGCCATTATTGACAATGGCCTGAATGGTGACGACCGTTCCTGCATACTGGTTTGCGAAGGAAAATTTTACGGTATGGGGTATATACCTGCCGGCTTCCCATTAAAGGATATCAGTGTATTAAAAGAGCAGGTAGCCATCTACCGGGAAAACAGTTTCATCCGTAACATTATTCATGGCTATGTTGCCCGGTTCCCGGAGAAAGTTTTTTATTTCTGAATCATCTGTTCATTCCGCCCAGCCAATCATTTTAGTTGCCGCCAATGAACTGATACACTTAATATCTTTTTATATTTAATAACCATCTTAAGGCTGCCGAAATCGCCTTTGTTCCTGTATTTTTGCCGACTTAAAACTATCAAATGAAATATTTATTTACAGTTGTTTTCTCTCTGCTGTTCATTTTACCGGCAACAGCGCAGAATACCAAACCGGCTGCGAAGCCAGTTGCCAAACCGGCCGCCAAACCGGCGCCTGCCCCGCTACTGAAAAATTATAACGATACCCTGAGTTATGTACTTGGCGAAGTGGCAGCATTTAACCTGATTAACCAGGGTTTTGGCGATGTGAAAGTTAATATGACAGTATTTCTAAGGGGCTTTAATGATATCAACGGTAAAAAAACCCCCCTGGTGGATGATGTTACGGCCAATGCCTTACTCACCAATTATATGACCCAAAAGCAGGAAGAGGCCTGCAGGCCTAATATCGAAGCAGGCGAGAAATTTCTTGCAGAAAATAAAAAAAGACAGGGTGTGATGACAACAGCCAGCGGCCTGCAATACGAAATACTCAAACTTGGCGAAGGCCCGAAACCGGCAGTAACTGACACTTTTGTATGCCATTACCGGGGAACCCTGATCAATGGTACCGAGTTTGATGCCTCTTACAACCGGAATCAGCCTTTAGAAATGCCCTTAACACGGGTTATAGCCGGCTGGACGGAAGGGCTGCAACTGATGCCTGTTGGTTCAAAATTCAAACTATTTATCCCTCACCAGTTGGGGTATGGCACAAGGGATAACGGAACTATACCAGCCGGTTCAACACTTATTTTTGAAATGGAGTTGCTTGATGTAAAGAAAGGCAATTAATGCAATTGATTATTATATAAACCCTGTGACCTTAGCCGTTACGGGGTTTATTATTTGCTGTAACAACAGCTGAATAATATCAAAAGGGGACAGCCGAAGCCATCCCCCTGAGGTTTAATTAAAAACCCTGAGCATTAGTGTTTGTTCACTACTACTTTTTCCACCACCTGCTCACCGGTTTCTGGTACCACAATGCGGATGGTATACATACCCGGTATCAGGTTCTCTATGGTTATGTTGTTATTTGGTCACTCCTTTCATTTGCCGGGTCGTACGGCCATTCATGTCGGCCACAGTAACATCACGGGTTACTGAAGCGTCTTCAAACACCACATTTACTTTGCCATTATGGCTCGGGTTGGGATATACAATGGTTTTACCTAACTGACCTTCGCCCCGAACCGACCGTATTTCAGAATACTTCGATTGGGTATCAATATCCACCTGGCGGATGCGGTACTGGCTGATGCCTTTGGTATTGTTCAGGTCGGTGAAAGTATAACTAAGCGTTACATCGCTGTTACCATTAACAGCCTGTGTGGGTACCCAGCCGATTTGCTGCCAGTTGCCATCCACATTTCTTTCCACGGCAAAGCCGCTGTTGTTCAGTTCCATGGCCGTTTCCCATTTAAGCAGCACTGTTGAACGGTGGCGGGTGGCTGTAAAGGATTTGAACTCCACTTCAGGAGCTACCCGGTTCTTTAAAATCGGCTTGCGCCGGCTTACTTCCACCAGGGCTTCTTCACCTCCGGTTTCATAGAGTTGTTTAATGCGGTAAAAACTGTCACGCATTCTCTGCAACAATTTTCGTTTTTACCCATTCAAGGACTTTTTCAAACTGTTCCTGCTCACTTAAATAAGTGTTATCCAATACCAACGCATCCTTGGCCTGGCGCAGCGGGCTTACTTCCCGGTTGGAATCAATATAATCCCTCATCTCAAGGTTATTCTTAACTTTTTCAATAGTTACGTTGGGGTTTTTCTCAAATAATTCCTTAAACCTCCGCTCTACTCTTACAGCAATATCAGCTGTCATGAAAATCTTCAGATCCGCATCGGGAAATACTACTGTTCCGATATCCCGTCCGTCCATAACCACTCCTTTCCTGCCGCCCATTTTACGCTGCTGGATCACAGCAAATTCCCTAACTTCTCTGATAGCGGCTATTTCACTTACTTTTTCCGCAATCACAAGATCCCGGATAACATATTCTACATTCTCATCGTTCAGGTGAATTTCACTGTTATTGCTCGAAGGATTAAAAATGTATTCGAGGTTGATACTTTTCAGCGCTTTTTTAACTTCTTTTATATCAGTCCAGTCAATATGGTTGCGAAGAAAGTAAAGCGTTATTGCCCGGTACATAGCCCCGCTGTCCACATAAACATATCCGAGTGATTTTGCCAGTTGCTTTGCCAGTGTGCTTTTCCCGCAACTGCTCTGGCCATCAATTGTAATGATGATCTTTTTTGTCATACACCGGCAAAAATACTATTTCGTTTTGTTCGCTGCCGGTTTCATAACGTAAATAAAAAAGAGCACCAGAACTGGTGCTCCTTCTTCTAACGTTACTTCAATTTATGCTAGGCTTTTGATTTTTCTTCGGCTCTTGCCTTAAAGGAGAAGTTAAGTTTCTCCTTTCCCATGTCGGCATCTGCTTCCAGCACATCGCCTGCTTTTACATTCATACTCAGTATTTCCTCTGCCAGCGGGTCTTCCAGGTATTTTTGAATAGCCCGGTGCAGCGGCCTTGCCCCAAACTGCTGGTCATATCCTTTGTCGGCGAGAAAAGATTTGGCCGCTTCGGTTAATTCAAGGCTGAAGCCCAAATTGGCAAGACGTTTCATCACCCCCTTCATCAGGATATCAATGATGCTGAAGATATGGTCTTTCGTCAGGCTGTTGAATATGACCACATCATCAATCCTGTTAAGAAATTCCGGCGAGAACGTTTTTTTCAGTGCTTTTTCAATCACTGCCTTGGTGGCTTCGTCTTCATTCTCTATTTTGGCGCTGGTGGTAAATCCCACACCGGTGCCAAAATCCTTGAGCTGGCGGACACCGATATTCGATGTCATAATAATCAATGCATTCTTGAAATCCACTTTTCTGCCCAGTCCGTCTGTTAACTGTCCATCATCCAGCACCTGCAAAAGAATATTGTAAATATCCGGGTGTGCTTTTTCAATTTCATCCAGCAGGATAACGCTGTAGGGTTTACGCCGCACCTTTTCGGTTAACTGTCCGCCTTCCTCATAGCCTACATAGCCCGGAGGGGCGCCAATCAGGCGGCTCACGGTAAATTTTTCCATATACTCACTCATGTCTATCCGGATAAGTGAGTCTTCTGAGTCAAACATGTGACGGGCCAGCGCCCTGGCCAGTTCCGTTTTACCAACACCTGTCGGGCCAAGGAAAATAAATGTGCCAACGGGTTTTTTAGGATCCTTCAACCCCACCCTGTTACGCTGAATGGCTTTCACCACTTTTTGAATTGCTTCCTGCTGCCCTACCACCATGCCTTTCATATCATCAGCCATACGGCGAAGTTTCTCTGTTTCAGCCTGTACCATCCGTTTCACCGGAATACCTGTCATCATGCTTACCACTTCTGCAATGTCTTCCTCGCCGATGGGGAATCGTTTGTGTTTGCTTTCCTCCTCCCACTCATGCTTGGCCTTTTCCAGTTCCTCCTGTAATCTTTTTTCTGTATCGCGGAGCGAGGCGGCCTCTTCAAACTTCTGGCTCTTCACCACTTTATTTTTTTCATTCTTCACATCCTCGATTTTCTTTTCAAGATCAACTATATTCTGGGGAACATTTATGTTTTTTAAATGAACCCTGGCCCCCACTTCATCCATCACATCAATAGCCTTATCGGGAAGCAGCCTGTCTGTTACATACCGGTCACTGAGTTTCACACAGGCGTCAATGGCCTCATCATCATAATTCACATTATGGTAATCCTCGTATTTGGATTTGATATTATTGAGAATCTGGATCGTTTCCTCCACACTCGGCGGATCCACCATTACTTTCTGAAAACGGCGGTCAAGGGCCCCGTCTTTTTCAATATACATCCGGTACTCATCAAGGGTGGATGCTCCGATGCATTGCAGTTCACCCCTTGCCAATGCGGGCTTGAAGATATTGCTGGCATCCAGTGAGCCGCTGGCGCCGCCTGCACCCACAATGGTGTGCAATTCATCAATGAAGAGTATTACATCCCGGTTTTTTTCCAGTTCATTCATGATGGCCTTCATCCTTTCTTCAAACTGGCCGCGGTACTTGGTACCTGCCACCAGGGCGGCAAGGTCAAGTGAAATCACCCTTTTATCAAACAGAACCCTTGAAACCTTACGCTGCACAATGCGCAGTGCCAGGCCCTCCACAATAGCGGTTTTGCCCACACCCGGCTCCCCGATAAGTATCGGGTTGTTCTTTTTGCGCCGGGAAAGTATCTGCGAAACCCTTTCGATCTCCGACTCTCTTCCTACAATGGGATCCAGCGCCCCCAGTTCAGCCATTTTGGTGATGTCGCGGCCGAAATTATCCAGCACCGGTGTTTTGCTTTTGGCGCTGCCCTGTTTGGAGCTGCCCTTGGACTGAGAGTATTTTTTTTCTTCATCAAAATCATCGTCATTCTCATCCTGGAATTCGGCACGGGGGTCATTGGATTTTACAATCCCCAGCTCCTGTCTGAAAAGATCATAATCCACATCAAACTGGTTTAATATCTGTGTAGCTATATTTTCTTTGTTCTTGAGAATGGAAAGCATCAGGTGTTCGGTTTCCACCGTGGAGCTTTTAAGCGCCTTGGCTTCCAGTACGGTCACCCGGATCACTTTTTCGGCCTGTTTGGTCAGTGGCAGGCTGTTAATATTGGCAATATTTTTCCCCGTTTTATCCTTTACTGCCAGTTCTATTTCCTTTCGTAATTCGTAAAGGTCAACGTTAAAACTTTTAAGGATCTTGATTGCCGTATTGTCCCCCTCTCTTATCAGGCCAAGCAAGAGGTGCTCGGTGCCGATAAAATCATTGCCAAGGCGAAGCGCTTCCTCCCTGCTGAAAGAGATAATCTCCTTTACCTGTGCTGAAAAATTGTTATCCATTTAGATAATTGGTTGTGACACAATATTAACAAATAAATTTGGTTCCGGTTTGCCTGTTATTATAAACGGGATGTTGATAATTTAAGTTGTTTGGACCTGCACCTTTTACCAGTTTTCCGTCCTGTATCCGGAAATTTACCCGCCGGAATGGAGGATCGTTTGAAAACAACAGCCCCGAAACCGAATGAACTATGCAAGTCAAAACGGATACCAAAGAAAAATTTCATGTCATCACGGTAACAGAGCCGGTTCTTTCTGCTACAATGACAGAAGAATTAGCCGGTTGTTTGCTTCTCTACCTGCAAAATGACGTTAAAAACCTGGTGCTGGTGCTGAAAGATATGACTTCCATCGATGTGATTGCAGCAGAAAAAATTGTGTATATGCAGCAGAAATTTTACGAAAACGGCGCTTCTTTTGTTATCTGCGAACTGCAAAAACCGGTGGAAGATTTTCTTGACCGGCATGAACTGCTCGAAATGATGAATGTAACTCCCACCCAAAGCGAAGCCTGGGATATTGTGCAGATGGAGGAGATAGAAAGGGAGATGTTCGGGGATGACGGCCCCAAATGATGCAGCATTTTTAGTATGTTATGGGTCTTTAAAACATTCGCACCCTGTTTCACCACACCAAAACCTTTACCGGCTGATGTTTGCTGTTACCATTTTGGGCAATAACTCTGCTGTACCGGCATTTGACCGGCATCCTACCTGCCAGGTAGTTACCTATGACGGCGTTAATTACCTGGTTGATTGCGGGGAAGGCACACAAATTCAGCTTATCAATTATAAGGTCAGGCGCAGCAGGATCTCCCACATTTTTATTTCGCATCTGCATGGTGATCATTATTTCGGGCTGGCGGGTCTTATCAACACCCTCAGCCTGCTCGGGCACCAGCAGGTACTCCATGTTTTTGCACCGGCGCCGCTCCGGGAAATTATAGAGCTGCAGTTGAAAATAGCAGATACAATGCTTTGCTACCCGCTGCATATTCATCATATCACCGGGCCTGCCACCTTGCTTGATACAGAAAAACTGACCGTAAAATGCTTCCCCACCAATCACCGTATTGAATGCTTCGGGTTCAGTTTTGTTGAAAAAAAACCATCCCGCAGGCTGAATCCTGAAAAAGCCAAAGAGTATGAAATTCCAATAACATTCTATGAAAGACTTAAAGACGGGGAAGATTATATCAGAAAGGACGGGAGTATTGTAAAAAATGAATGGGTAACCGGGCCGGCTGATCCGGGAAAACGATATGCATTTTGCGCCGATACCAAATATGACGAATCCCTGATCCCGCATATTGAAGGCTTTGATATGATCTATCATGAAACTACTTACCTGGATAACATGCGGGATAAAGCCATGAGCCGCTTTCATTCCACCAGCAAACAGGCTGCCGAACTGGCGAAAAAGGCCGGTGTAAAGAAATTACTGATCGGACACTTCAGCAGCAAGTATGATACACTGGAAGAATTTGAACAGGAAGCACGGGATGTTTTTCCCAATACCGAACTGGCGCTGGAAGGGGTGGCCTATAATGTTTAACGGAAAATCCAGTAATAAAACAACGGAAATTCTTTTCTCCAGGCGGGCTCATTGTGTTTGCCGTCATCCCTGATAACTGTCGTCATCTTTGAGGCAGAGACTTTCATCATTTCAACCAGCACTTTCAGCATATCCGGCACCATGCTTTCGCTTTCCTGCTTGCCGGCATAGAAGTAGACCCTTGCTTTCACTTTTTTGCCTTTTGTCTTTATATCATCAAATATGTTGGGAGCTACCCAGAATGCAGGCGAAAAAACACCGGCAGCCCCAAAAACTTTTGGATATTTCAGTATGGCGTACAGGGAAATAAGCCCGCCCATTGAGCTGCCTGCTATTGATGTGTTTTGCCGGTCTTTTTTTGTACGGTAGGTTTTATCAACGTAGGGCTTCAGTGTTTGTGCAATAAAATCAACATAGGCATTACCCTCTCCTTTGCCTGAAAAAATATTTCCACCATTCAGGTTTACTGAAAAATCATACGGGCAGTATTCATTCAGCCGTTTATCTCCGCCATTATCAATTGCCACCACAAGAGATGTCTGAATCATCGCCGTATCCAGAAATTCATCCACTCCCCATTCTCCGGCAAAGGAGGTGGCATCATCAAAAACATTTTGCCCGTCATGCATGTACAAAACCGGCCAGCGATAATTTTTCGGCGCCGTATAATAATTTTCGGGCAGGTATACCCATACCCTTCTTTTCCTGTTTAGTTGCGGGATAAAAAAGGCGGTATCCGCAATCCGTACATTTTTCCCCGCTGTGCTAACCCTTGGTTTTGCAGAAAATTGGTCATGCCATGCTTCTACGGTCAGCTCCACAATAGTATTTCCTTCAACCTGAATCCTTCTGTTCTCAACACTGGTTCCGTTTTTCCTGCTCTCCACTTTATCCCAGCCGCCCCGGGTCAGTTTATACTCATAGATACCTGCTGCCAGGTTGAATTGCAAATAATAAAAGCCCTTTTCATCCTGCCGAAATCTGTGCTTTTCATCTTTGGGGTTCCAGCCATTGAAGGAAGCGGCGAGATAAACGGAGCTGCCATTAATATGATTGGCAGGCAGGGATTTTATTTTAAACCTTACTGTTTGAGAAAGAGAAACTGAGTAAACAAATATTAATAGTATAGTGCAGTAATGCCGGAGCATAGCCAGGAGTTTCGCCAACTATTCAACAGTCTTCATCAGTTCCCGTATCTTTTGGTGATGCTTCTCACTTACCTTCCATACCGGCAGGCGGAATGTGTTTTTACAAAGACTCATTTCAGATAAATACGCCTTTACCCCGCTGGGGCTGCCTTCAGCAAACATAGAGGCAATAATATCAATGTATTTGTTGTGCAGCGGTTGAGCCATATCAAAATTGCCTTTCAGGCAAAGGCGAACCATATTTGAAAATTCAAGCGGGTAAGCATTAGCCACCACAGAAATGACACCTTCGGCACCCTGTGCTATCATCTGCAAAGTGATGGGGTCATCGCCGCTGATGACCCTAAAATCAGCCGGTTTGTTTTTGATGAGCTGGTTGATGAGGCCAAAATTGCCGCTGGCTTCCTTGGTAGCAAAAATATTTTTCAGTTCATGAGCAATACGCAGCTGAGTATCCGCCGTAACGCTTTGCCCGGTGCGGCCCGGCACATTATACATAATGATGGGCAATGGCGTGGCAGCATTTAATGCTTTATAATGCTGAAATATTCCTTCCTGGTTAGGTTTATTATAATAAGGGCTTACAGAAAGAATGGCATCATATCCTTTCAGGTCAAACTTCTTAAAGCTTTCCATCACTTCATGTGTATCGTTTCCGCCAATGCCGGCTGCTAAGGGCTTGCGGCCGGCTACTTCCCTTGCCACAAAAGAAAATACTTCCTGTTTTTCGGCTCCATGTACCGTGGCGCTTTCGCCGGTGGTGCCAAGCACAACAAGGTACTCCACCTGGCCTTTTATCCAGAATTCTATCAGACTGCTGAAACTCTCCCAGTCAATTTTTCCGTCTTCATGAAAAGGAGTAACGATGGCGATGCCGGTGCCGGTGAATTTATCTCTGTATGACATGTTATAATTAAGAATTAAAAATTAACAACAAATAATCGCTGAATAAAGAACTGGAAGATGAAGTGTGCAACCCGCCTTCACATGGTTACGGACTGGGAAGCGCAATGAAGATGCCATGAAAAACTGAAACTGTTTACATAATTATTTTTTGGACTAAAGACTATTGACTAACGACTTCTGTCTCACTAATCCTCTTCCCAAAAACCCATCTTACCATATTTTATTATCCGGTCATTTATCCTTTTTTCTGTGGGAATTTCCTTTAGTTCCTTTATTACCGGTATCAAAAACTCTTTCAGCATGCGGGCAGCCGCATCGTAATCCCAGTGGGCGCCTCCTTCCGGCTCGGGTATAATGTCATCAATAATTCCGTTTTGCAGGTTATCTTTTGCCGTCAGTTTTAGCTGTTCCGCCGCCACCTCTTTTTTATCCCAGCTGCGCCAGAGAATGGAGGAGCAGCTTTCCGGGGAAATAACGGTGTACCAGGTATTCTCCATCATAAATACTTTGTCACCCACACCTATGCCCAATGCACCGCCGCTTGCGCCTTCGCCGATGATGACACAGATGACCGGAACACTCAGCCGTATCATTTCATAAATATTCCGTGCAATGGCTTCCCCCTGTCCTCTTTCCTCTGCTTCCAGTCCCGGATAAGCGCCGGGTGTATCAATTAAGGTGATGATGGGTTTATTGAATTTTTCCGCCAGTTTCATCAGGCGAAGGGCTTTGCGGTAACCTTCCGGGTTAGCCATTCCAAAATTCCTCATTTGCCGCATCTTGGTATTGATACCCTTCTGCTGGCCGATTATCATCACTGTTTCGCCATCCAGTGAAGCAAATCCTCCCACCATGGCTTTGTCATCTTTTACATTTCTGTCGCCAAACAACTCCACAAAGTTTGTCGTCATTTTCTCGATATACTTGAGGGTATAAGGCCTGTCGGGATGGCGGCTGAGCTGCACCCGCTGCCAGCTGCTCAGGCTCTGGGTGATCTCTTTTCTCTTTTCAAGTATGCCGGCTTCTAATTTCTGTATGGAATCGGTAAAATCAATCTTAGTCTTTTCCTGGCGATGTTTCATCGTCTGGATCTCGTCAATCAGGTCCTTAATGGGTTTCTCAAAGTCGAGGAACTGCCTGTTGGCATCGGTTGGCATAGGCTGTAAATGTGTGGCTAAATTAAGGATTAAATGATAATGCCTTTTTTCAGCCGGAAATGCTGGTTTTCAGTGTATAAAACAACAAAAGCTCCTTTGAAGGAGCCTTTGCGGACCGGACGGGACTCGAACCCGCGACCTCCGCCGTGACAGGGCGGCATTCTAACCAACTGAACTACCGATCCGTAGTTTTTTTCAGGACGGCAAAGATAGCTCTGCACCCTTTTTTATCCAAAAGTTTCTATGTATTCCATTTATACAAAACAACGGGGAGAAAAATGAGCAAATAATTCAGCCAATGGCTCTAAGTGCAGCCTGTGTCTGTTTTTATAGTAAAGCTGGTGCAAATAACAATTGTATCTGCTGAAAAAAAGCAATCATTCACGGCATGATCTGACTCAAGATTTACAAAAACAAGACAAATTCAAAAGCAAACTCAGGAATAACATTTTTACCTTTGCACCCGGTTTTATAATCTTACCGCCCTTGAAAGTTTCCCGGGGCTTTTTTAGAATTGATTAACAGCACTGGCTGCTGCTGAGACAAGAAATATCCGGACCCTGCGTTTTATAGAATTATTTGGTTATGGTTTTTTAATTAATGGTGCCCGCCATCAAGGGGGCTTGTAGCACACATGAAGAAAAGATTAAAGTCATTTTATCTGCTTGTTTCATCCGTATTTATTGGTCTGCTGCATATGCCCTTTGCATTTGCCAAATCTGTATCGGGAAATAAATTATTTCCTGTCCCGGTTTCTGACTCGCCGGCCAAAGCAGCAGTTGAACCGATGCATATTATTCCGGCAGTAAAATCCGTTTACGACAGCCTTCATCTGAACCTGAGGGGATTAAGCCGGGAAGCATTTGAATATGCAAAAAAGGGGGTTGACCGGCTGCTGCAGGAAGGCAGACTGGTGAATGACTCAATTATTTCTATAATTGATTTCAGCAGACAAAGCAGTGAAAAAAGATTCTTTATACTCGATATAAAGAACTTCAAAGTTCTTTTCAACACACTGGTATCCCATGGCCGTAATTCGGGCCGTGAGTTTGCCAGTTATTTCTCCAATCAGCATGCATCCTATATGAGCAGCCCCGGTTTCTATATAACCAGGGAAACTTATGAAGGCAAGAACGGCTACTCCCTGAAATTAGAGGGTCTTGAAAAAGGCATCAACGATAATGCGTATGAAAGAGGTATCGTTGTGCATGGCGCTGCTTATGTAAGCGATGCTTTTGTAAATGCACAGGGTTATATCGGCCGCAGCCAGGGTTGCCCCGCAGTACCGGCACAGGTTGCTTATCCTGTTATCAACCGGATCAAGAACGGCACCTGCCTTTTTATCTATCACCCGTCGTATGTAAACAGGTCTGCTATTCTGTAGTTTTCCTGTTTTATTTCATTCTTTCCCCTCCGCAGTTCAATCTTTATCTTTGAGGATTAATACAGTATTATGCTCAAGGTAGGCGTATTCGGAGTCGGACACCTGGGAAAATATCACCTGAACAACTGGAAGGAAATTGCCGGAACAGAAATTGTTGGCTTCTATGACCCGGATGATAACACCTCCAAAGCAGTGGCCGATACATACCAGTTGCCCCGCTTTTTGGATGATGATGCCCTTATAGATGCCTGTGATGCCATTGATGTGGTGGCCCCTACGAATTTTCATTTTGAAATTTGCGAGAAAGCCATTAAAAAAGGAAAGCATGTATTTGTAGAAAAACCACTGGCCAACACCATGGAGGAAGCCTGGCAACTGGTAAAACTGGCGGCAGAATCAGGAATTAAATTCCAGGTAGGTCATGTAGAACGTTTCAACCCCGCCTTTTTAGCTATAAAAGGAATGGTGCTTAGCCCGATGTTCATAGAAGTGCACCGGCTGGCGCAGTTCAACCCAAGGGGCAGTGAAGTAAGTGTGATACTTGACCTGATGATCCATGACATTGACATCATCCTGAGCCTTGTGAAAAGCGATGTAAAAAGCATCTCTGCCAACGGTGTGGCGGTGATGACCGATACACCGGATATTGCCAATGTCCGCATCGAGTTCAACAATGGCTGTGTGGCCAACCTTACCAGCAGCCGCATCTCCATGAAAAAAATGCGGAAGATCCGCCTGTTTCAAAAAGATGCCTATATCGGGATTGACTTCCTGAATAAAAAAACAGAGATCATCAAACTGAAAGAACCGCAGGATTCTAATGTGTTTGCATTCGACATTGAAACCCCCAACGGGAAAAAAACCATTGCTATGGCCAACCCGGCCATTCCGGAAGTAAATGCCATTAAAGAAGAACTCACCGCATTCAAAAATGCTGTACTAAGCAATACCAAAACACCCGTTACAGAAGTGGATGGCCTGATGGCCATGGAGGTGGCGCACCAGATACTGGAAAAGATCGGCAATAACATTATTACCCGCCAATGAGTGAGGGGCAAAAAATATCCATCGCCTGGTATGCCATCACAGATTATTTAATGGCATCGCTGGCATGGGCTGTTTTCTTTTTTATCCGCAGGGCCATACTGAACCAGCCTGTTACAGATGCGGGGCAATTACAAACAGATACCGCTGCTGGGAACCACTGCTGACCTGGAAAAAATAATTGACAGGAATAATATCCGGCTGGTTGTTCTTGCTATTGACAAATCAAAACAATCCCTGCTGGAAAATATGATTGACAGACTGGGCGAAAAGGATGTAGAAGTAAAAATTTTGCCTGATACCCTTGACCTTTTATCCGGCTCAGTTAAAACAAGCAATGTAATGGGAGCTGCGCTGATTGATCTGCAGACAGGGTTGATGCCCCAGCCGGGATTATATTCAATCTGTCATTGAAAAGAAAAACAGGTCCTGGAAAAAAATATCCTTCTCCATTGATATTTCCAATTTCAGTTTCCGTAAAATTGACCGCAACCTGAATTTTTAATGAGCGGACCCGGCAACATACAATACCTGAGGCATAAGGAAATTGATAAAGGAAAATGGGACAAATGCATTGGTACTGCCCCCAACGGGCTGATCTATGCATATTCATTTTACTTAGATACTATGTCGAAAAACTGGGATGCGCTGGTGTTGTCCAAAGGACTCCATTCGGAGAATGACTATGAAACCGTATTGACGTTAACATGGAACAGTAAATACGGCATCCGTTACCTGTACCAGCCGTTTCTTACAGCGCAACTCGGCGTCTTTGGAAAAAATGTTACGGAACAGCTGGTTGCTGACATTATCGGTGCTATACCCTCTTCCTTCCGGCTGATTGAAATATCAATGAACAGTGGTAATATTTTCAACAGCCATGGTAAACTTTTTACACTCCGGAACAATTACATACTTGACCTTATCAAGCCTTACAATGCATTGGCTGAAAAATACAGCGAAAATACCCGGAGGAACATTAAAAAAGCTGTACAGTCTGGTTATACGGCTGAAAAGGGGATTGCTATTGAAAGAATCATTGAACTGGCCGTTTCGCAAATGAAAATTCAAAACAATCAGTCGGCTGACAATGTGAACCGCTTCCGTAAATTGTACCAGCTTCTTCATGAAAAGACAATGACTGCCGCTTATGGCATTTTGCTGAACGGCGAATTACTGGCCTCCGCTGTGTTCTTTTTTTCTCACAACAGGGCATATTATATTCTGGCAGGCAATCATCCCGGTAGCCGGAATACCGGCACATCACATATGCTTATTGATGCTTTTATAAATGACCATGCAGGAAAAAATATGCTGCTGGACTTTGAGGGTTCTGATATTCCCGGGCTCATAATATTTTACAGCGGCTTTGGCGCCATCAATGAGCCCTATCCTTTTCTAAGGATCAACCGGCTGCCGTTTTATTTAAGATGGATGAAGTGATGATGTCGGAGTTCAGACATCGGACCTCCTGCTTCTTTCTTCTAGAATTTTCTCTGCTATCAGCAAATCCACAGGCCTGGTTATTTTTATATTATCCTCTTCGCCTTCCACCAGCGTAACATGGATGCCGTATGCTTCCACCACGGCGGCCTCATCGGTAAACTTATCTATATATTCAATCTGAAATGCCGGTAGCAGTATCCTGCTGTGAAAAGTTTGGGGTGTTTGCACCAGCATTACTTTACTTCGGTCATAAGCCTCATTACTTTCCTCATTAAGAAGACGGATACTGTCCCTGGAAGCAACAGCAGGTATGGCAGTGCCGGTTTCCACTGCCTGACGGTAACAGCGCTGTATCAGGTCTTTTGTAACCAGGCAACGAACTCCGTCATGCACAAAAATGACGGATTCCCGCTGTACCAGCGCCAGCCCGTTTTTTACCGACTGAAACCGGGTATCGCCGCCGGCCGTTATTTTAATCCTGCCTTTATCAAAATAAGCATCAATTATTTCCTGGCCCATATCCTTATAATCAACCGGCAATACAAGTATGACCTGTAAATCATCGTAAGCTTCCAGGAATATTTTTAGTGTATAGTAGAGTACCGGTTTACCCTGCAGCAGCATAAACTGTTTGGGAAGGCTGCCCCCCATTCTTGTTCCGGTGCCGCCGGCCACTATGATGGAGTATTTATACATACGATAAATAAGCAACGGAAAATATTCCCGTTTCTGTTATCTGAGATTAACAAGGATCAATTGTAAAGATGTAAATTTTTTAAACCCTTTGTCGGCAGTTACTAAAGTATAGCCTTCCACCAATGCAGTTGCAGCTATAACAGCATCAGGTAATTTTATTTTATATTGCTGCTTTAAGCGGATAGCTTCATTTTTTATTGAAGTGGTTAACGGCATAGTGGTTCAATAATCAATAGCAGATTGCCTCACTGACAACTCTTTCCTGCTCAACCCCTCTACTCCGATTATTTCGATTTCGGTTACAACTGAAACAAAACAATTTTCTTCAAAATAGGGAACGACAGATGAAATACCCTTCAAAGCATATACCAGGATATTAGTGTCAAGAAGGTAATTATTTCCATTCATTACGGACCCTTTTCTGGTATTTGAGGCCATCTTCAATACCCGGAAGTTTGCCAAAAAAAGAAGCTATATTACTTTTCTTTCTGCGACTGCTTCTTGATTTACGCAGAATAGACCTGACTTCTTCTGCTGTTGTATTCTTTTTTATTACAAGTACCATACTAATATTTATTCAAAGTTAACAAAAAGAATAAAAAGCCACCAGCTATCAGCAGTACGAATTGTTTGGACAGGCTGACCCGCATTCTGCTTCCTGCACCGCCGGCCACTATGATGGCATATTTACGCATTAATTATTGTATTTGGCTCTAAATGTTAGTGAAAGAGGCTGAAGGATCACTAGTTGACCCTTTTTATTAATTGCTTTGATACAGGTAAAATGTAAGACAGACCCTTCCTTTAACTTTGAAAAAATTACCAATACAAAAGGTGCAAAGTTTTCAGCATCGTTATACCCCTCAATTTCATCCTTCTGATTTTCTAATCCCCGAGCCTGGATTTTGAAGCCTGCAATTTTCAGCCGTTTATCACTTGCAATTAATTTTGTAGCACACCGTGCCGAACTGGGACAAGGACAATCAACCGAATCCGGGCAGAGAATTGCTTTAACAGTCGTAGTCGGCTCACAATTTTTATTTGAATCCGTCTGACCAAATAACCAGGAGGCTGAGATAATGAATAAAAATGTTATTAAATATCTCACAAAAAATGGTTCGCATTTCATTTATAAATTAATACCTGATTTTCCCCATTACTTCCCTTCAAACCCCTGTACATCCCCTCACTGTTGAACACCATTGCCGCATTTCCTTTTGCATCCACGCCAATCATCCCGCCTTCGCCATCCAGCTTCAGTAATTTATCATGCACCACCCCATGTATGGCTTCTTCCAGTGAAAGACCTTTGTATTCCATCAGGCAGCTCACATCATAAGCCGTTACAGCACGGATAAAGGGTTCGCCGTGTCCGGTACAACTGATAGCGCAGGTTTTATTATTGGCATAGGTGCCGGCGCCAATGATCGGGCTGTCACCTACCCGGCCCCATCGCTTGTTGGTCATGCCACCTGTGCTGGTTGCAGCGGCAATATTGCCCTGCATATCAACAGCAACGGCTCCCACTGTTCCGAATTTCCTGCCCTCCCTAACTTTAGCGGAGGAGGGTTTACCCTCCGCAGCCTTGGCGACGGAGGGATTATCGTTACTAAAACTGTTCCCGGCTTGAGTTTCTGCCTGAAGTTTTACATTATGATCCAACGCAAAATCATCACTGCCCTGCATTTGTTTCCACTGTTCATACCTGAATGCTGAAAAGAAATATTCATCAGGTTCAATGGCCAGACCGTGCAGTTTTGCAAATTCAAAAGCTCCCTGCCCGTTCAGCATTACATGCGGGCTTTGGGTCATTATGGCATAAGCCAGTTCCACCGGGTTTTTGATATTTCTTACAGCGGAAACGGCTCCCGCCATCAATGTTTTTCCCTCCATGACGGATGCATCCATTTCCTGGCTCCCGTCTTTACAAAATACCGAACCGCGGCCGGCATTGAAAAGGATATTGTCCTCCAGCGATACAACAGCAGCCTTGATTGCATCAAGGGCGGTTCCGCCTTTTTCCAGTAAACGGTAACCGGCATTTAAAGCAGCTTCCAGTCCCTGTTTATAAGCCGCTTCCAGTTCAGCGCTCATATCTTCCTTGCGGATGGTGCCGGCGCCGCCATGCACCAAAATTTTATATACCGGCATAAGGGTTAAACGGTATTAGTACAAAAGCGAATTTAGCTATTTGAGCGGCCATCGCATATCTGCCCCGCCAAACATATTCCATAAAAAACCGAAAAGAGAAGACTGGCTGATCATTGCATCCAACCTTATTCCTGTATTGGGTGTATGGTTGCTCGGGTGGAGCGCCGTTGAAGTATTTACCGTTTACGCCATGGAAACCCTGATCGCCGGGATACTGACGGTACTGAAGCTTCTTATAACCACCCTGGCCCGGAAAGAGGATACCTGGTACAACAAAGGAGCCTCATCACAGGTAAGCGGTCTTTTTTTTATTCTTTTCTTCATACTTCATTTTGGAATTTTTGCAGCCGTGCAAACGGGCATCTTTTCCGGTGTGGCCAGAATCAATCCACCCGGCAGCGGGCCGATACATTTTTTCTTTCACTGGTGGGAGTATATTACAGATGATATTGCCTGGATGCTCGGCGGATTCATCATCAGTTACCTGGCAAGGGATTGTATACCTTTTATTGTAAAAAAGGAATATAAAACCGTTCCTATGATGATACTGATGTTTCAGCCTTATGGCCGCATCTTCATCCAGCAGATTACTGTGATCCTCGGCAGTATGTTCCTGAGCTTTGGCGCAGGTAAAATATTTGTAGGGGTATTCGCTATGGTAAAAATATTCTTCGAAGTGTTTATTAACTACGATGGAATATTGAATATGGCATTGAAAGGTTTAAAAAAGACATCAGGAAAGCAATAACTCACACTCTTGCAGCAGTTGCTCCCTGGAAATGGTGGCCGTGCCCACTTCCTCGCAAACCAGGCCGCCTGCAATATTGGCCACTTCGGCCATCAGGTGCACATTTTTGGTGGCTGCATACACCAGGGAAGCAACGGCAATCACCGTATCTCCTGCCCCGGATACATCGGCGATATTCCGCAGATGCGAAGGAATGATTGCTGACCGGCCGTTTTGCTGGTAAAAAACCCCTTTTTCAGAAAGTGTGATAAATGAAATGGTATGTTTCAATTCATCTTTCAGTGTCCGGTGAATGTTTTCAAGAAAGGGCAGGTTCACATTACCGGCAAGCAGGTTCAGGGCTTCTTTCACTTCCTTCAGGTTGGGTTTGAAAATATCGGCCTGCTTGTAGGAAAAAAAGTTTTTCCGTTTCGGGTCCACAGCGGTGAGCACACCTGCCTGCCTGCACAGCTCAATGACTTCTTTTATCATCCTTTCCGTTAAAACACCTTTATTATAATCTTCAAAAATGATAATGTCGGGGTCTTCGTTTGCAATAAAATTGTGAACCTGCTCCAGCAGGCGGTTTTCATCAGCTGTATTTAAAGGATCGGTTATTTCATCATCCAGCCGCATCATTTGCTGGTTACGGCTGATGATGCGGGTTTTGCTGGTCGTTTTCCTTCCAGTACTTTTAATAAGATAGGCTGTATCAATATTGCTGCTGTCAAATAATTCCGACAACAGGGTTCCTTCGGCATCATTGCCGGTAACGGAGAGAACAGCGACCGCTGCCCCCAATGACTGGCAGTTCAGCGCCACATTACCTGCCCCGCCGATGCGGTATTCTTTTTTATCCAGTGAAACCACAGGTACCGGAGCCTCCGGTGAAATACGCTCCACCCGGCCCCACATATAGGTGTCCAGCATTACATCGCCGATAACTCCGGCCCTGATAGAAGAAAAGGAATCAAACAGTTTTTTGAAATCATCCATGCCCCAAAAGTAAATGATAATTCGTCAGGACCGAATACCTGAACAAACAGGCCCCGCAACCCGGGTTTTAGTTTTTCTTTTCTGACCTGTACTTGCTGTTGAGCCCTTTAACAACATCTGCAGTAATGTTGTAGGCAGTATCTCTGAAATAAAATAATCCCTGCTCGTAAGAAATAATATAGGAGTAATTCTTTGTTTTATTATACTCTTTCAGAAATGCCTCAATCTTGGTTTTGATATCATTTTGCCGGCGCACCATCAGGTCATTGTATTCCTGGTCCAGTTGCTGTTTGCGGGCCTTTATGTCGTCATCCATTTTTTTGAGCTCCAGGCTGGCAGATTCTATTTCTGTCTGATTCATTTTTCCTCCCTGGGCTTTATTCTGCAGGTCGGAATAGCGGTCCTGAAAATTCCGGGTAAGCTTGTCTATTTCTGCATTGATCTCATTCTCCTTTTTGGCAAGCTCGGCTTTTACTTCTTTCACAAGATCAAAGCTGGCCGCTACCGAATCCATTTCGAAATAAGCCATTTTGAAATAGCCGCTGCTTTTCAGGGTATCTCCAACAGAGGATTTGCCTGTTTTTGCTTTCCCGGCCGGCTGTAATTGCTTAACAAGCAGGTATCCTGCCACAAGGGTTAACAGCACATTCCATATAAGTAAATTTCTCTGCATCCTGCTTTTTTGCAAAGTAAAAACGAACAGGCCGGCAAATATAGGGATTCAGCCCACTTTAGGAAACAGTTAACAGCCAACAGGCAACAGACAATAAACTATCAGATTAAAAAAGGAGCAAGAAATTTCTTACTCCTCAAAAATCTGATCATCGCTTATTGCTGATTGTTTACTCCTCTTCATCAAAAGCCATAGCCTCACGGGTGGTTTGCAGCAGTTCGTATTCTTCCTTACTGCCCACAATGATATTTTCAAATTCCCGCAATCCGGTACCGGCCGGTATCGGGTGACCGGTAATCACATTTTCCTTCAGGCCAAGCATTTCATCCGTTTTGCCGTTGATGGCCGCCGAAGAAAGCACTTTGGTGGTTTCCTGGAAGGAAGCTGCAGAAATCCAGCTCTGCACACCGAGCGAAGCCTTGGTGATCCCGAGCAGTGTGGGTGATGAAGTGGCGGGCTTTGCATCCCTGAACTCCACCAGCTTTTTGTCATTCCGGCGCAGCAGGGAATTTTCTTCCCTCACCTCCCGCAGGCTTACTATCTGGCCGGCACGGAGCCTGTTGCTCTCACCCACATCTGTTACAACCTTCTTGTCGAAGATGAAATCATTTTCTTCCACAAACTCAAACTTGTCCACCAGGTCATCCTCCAGGAACTTGGTATCTCCCGGATCCACAATGTTCACCTTACGCATCATCTGGCGAACAATCACCTCAATATGTTTGTCATTGATCTTTACACCCTGCAGGCGGTACACCTCCTGTATCTCATTCACTACATATTCCTGTACAGCAAACGGACCTTTGATTGAAAGGATATCGAATGGTGCGATCTGTCCGTCGCTCAGGGAGGCGCCTGCTTTTACAAAGTCGCCATCCTGTGCCAGTATCTGCCTTGTAAGAGGCACCAGGTATTTTTTCTGTACGCCGTCCTTTGCTTCAATGATGATCTCCCGGTTACCTCTTTTTACAGCGCCCATGATCACCACGCCATCGATTTCAGAAACCACAGCAGGGTTGCTCGGGTTTCTTGCTTCAAACAATTCCGTTACACGGGGAAGACCACCGGTAATATCCCTGAGTTTGCCAAGCACCCTCGGGATCTTTACAATCACCTGCCCGGCTTTTACCTCATCCCTTTCTTCAACAATAATATGGCTGCCGGTGGGCAGGTTATAAGATTTGTTGTCCTTGCCCTGCACAACAATGGAGGGAATTTTGGTCTTATCCTTGGTTTCAATCACCACTTTTTCCCTGTGGCCGGTTTGTTCATCCGCTTCTTCACGGTAAGTGATGCCTTCAATCACATTTTCAAATTTCACGGGGCCTTCTGCTTCTGCAACGATAACATTGTTGAAGGGGTCCCATGAACAAATGACATCTCCTTTATTTACTTTTTGCCCGTCTTTTACATTCAGTGTGGCGCCATAAGGAATGTTATTGGTGATCATCAACCGGTCATTCTTCGTATCAATGATACGTACCTCGCCGGTACGGCCTATTACAACCTGTGTTTTTTCGCCTTCGTTATTGGTGATGCTTACCGTACGTAAACCGTCAAACTGAATTGTGCCGTCAAATTTGGCGATAAGTGTTGACTCTACCGATGCAGAACCCGCCACACCACCTACGTGGAAGGTACGCAGGGTAAGCTGTGTACCCGGCTCACCAATAGATTGTGCAGCAATGATGCCCACCGCATCTCCTTTCTGTGCCAGATTACCGCTGGCAAGGTTTTTACCATAACACTTTACACAAACGCCCCGCTTGCTTTCACAGGTAAGTACTGAACGGATTTCAACAAATTCAATTCCGGCATCTTCAATTCTTTTTGCAAGATCAGCAGTTATTTCATCACCGGCAGAAATGATCATGTTGTCGGTTACCGGGTCATACACATCATGCAATGAGGTACGGCCGGCAATCCTGTCAGCCAGGGGTTCAATTATGTCTTCGTTATCTTTTAGTGCTGATGTTGCTATGCCCCGCAGTGTTCCGCAATCTTCTTCTGTAATCACCACATCCTGCGCCACGTCAACCAAACGGCGGGTAAGGTAACCGGCATCAGCTGTTTTAAGAGCTGTGTCTGCCAAACCCTTTCTTGCACCGTGGGTGGAAATAAAATAATCCAATACGTTCAATCCGCCTTTAAAATTGGATAGGATTGGGTTTTCGATGATCTCAGAACCGGTAGAACCGGATTTTCTCGGTTTCGCCATCAGCCCCCTGATACCGGCAAGCTGCTTGATCTGCTGCTTGGAGCCTCTTGCGCCGGAGTCCAGCATCATGTAAACAGAATTGAAACCCTGCTTATCATTGCTCAACTCACGGATCAGTGTTTCAGTGATCCTTGTATCCACACGGCTCCAGATATCCACTATCTGGTTATATCGTTCATTATTGGTGATAAGGCCCATATTGTAGCTGTCCCACACTTCATCCACTTCACCTTTTGCATGCTCCAGCATTTCTTCTTTCACATCGGGGATGATGAGGTCGTTAATATTAAATGATAACCCCCCCTGGAAGGCTGTGCGGAAACCAAGCTGTTTGATATCATCCAGGAACTTGGCTGTTTTTGGTACATTGGTAATCCGGATGATGTCTCCAATAATTTCCCTCAGGTTCTTTTTTGTTAACAGAGCATTTACAAAACCGGCTTCGGCGGGTACATACTGGTTAAATATTACACGGCCTACGGTGGTTTCAATCAGCTTATGCTCAAGAAGCCCATCGGCATTGCGGATATTTGCCTTCACCTTTATCCATGCATGCAGGTCTACTACTTTTTCGTTGTAAGCGATGATGACTTCCTCAACAGAATAAAATACTTTCCCTTCTCCCCGGACGGTTTCCTTATCCGTTGTCTTTTTACCTTTTGTAATGTAGTAAAGACCCAGTACCATGTCCTGTGAAGGCAGGGTAATAGGTGTTCCGTTCTGCGGGTTCAGGATGTTATGCGAAGCCAGCATGAGTAACTGTGCTTCCAGGATAGCTGAATGGCTCAGCGGCACATGCACGGCCATCTGGTCACCGTCAAAGTCAGCGTTGAATGCTGTACAAACCAGCGGGTGCAGCTGTATGGCTTTACCTTCAATCAACTTAGGCTGAAAAGCCTGTATTGACAAACGGTGAAGTGTCGGGGCACGGTTTAACAGCACCGGGTGTCCTTTTAAGATATTTTCAAGAATATCCCAAACAACAGCTTCTTTTTTATCAACCAGCTTCCTTGCAGACTTAACAGTTTTTACAATACCTCTTTCAATCAGTTTGCGGATGATAAACGGTTTGAACAATTCAGCAGCCATATCTTTCGGCAAACCGCACTCATGCAATTTCAGCTCCGGGCCTACCACAATTACAGAACGGCCGGAATAGTCAACCCTTTTGCCCAGCAGGTTCTGGCGGAAACGGCCTTGCTTGCCTTTCAATACATCGCTCAGCGATTTCAGTGCCCTTCCACCCTCTGCTTTAACAGCATTGGATTTACGGCTGTTATCAAACAGGGAGTCAACTGCTTCCTGCAGCATCCTCTTTTCGTTACGGAGGATGACTTCAGGTGCTTTAATCTCGAGTAATCTTTTCAAACGGTTATTACGGATAATAACACGACGGTAAAGGTCATTTAAATCAGATGAGGCAAAACGGCCGCCATCCAGCGGAACCAGCGGACGCAGGTCGGGCGGAATTACCGGAATATACTGCATCACCATCCACTCAGGTCGGTTAGTAATTCTGGTATTGGCATCACGAAAGGCTTCCACTACACTCAGCCTCTTCAACGCATCTGCCTTACGCTGCTGCGATGTTTCAGTAGCTGCTGCATTACGCAGATCAAAAGATAACTGGTCCAGGTCAATTCTTGCCAGCATATCATGTACCGCTTCAGCCCCCATTTTGGCAATGAACTTGTTGGGGTCATCATCAGGCAGGTACTGGTTATCTTTTGGCAGCGTTTCCAGTATGTCCAGGTATTCTTCCTCAGTCAGCAGGTCTCCAAAATTCTGGCCTTTATCAGCACGGATACCTGATTGTATCACCACATATCTTTCATAATAAACAATGGTCTCCAGTTTTTTGGAACTTACGCCCAGGAGGTAGCCAATTTTATTTGGCAATGATTTGAAATACCAGATATGAACCACCGGCACCACCAGTTTAATATGGCCCATTCTTTCACGGCGCACTTTCTTTTCCGTTACCTCCACGCCGCAACGGTCGCAAACTATACCCTTGTAACGGATACGCTTATATTTTCCGCAGGCACATTCATAATCTTTTACGGGCCCGAAAATCCTTTCGCAGAACAGGCCATCCCTTTCCGGCTTATAAGTACGGTAGTTAATGGTTTCAGGCTTTAAAATTTCACCATAGCTTCTTTCCAGGATAGTGTCGGGCGATGCCAGGCCAATGGTGATCTGTGAAAAACCTGCTTTAGGACGATTTTCTTTTTTGATAGCCATAATCGTATTTACGATTTACCCCCAACCTCTAAAGGGGAGTATTTGAACTCTCACTAGAGTTGGGATTTTAAAATATTGATTAAAACCCGGAATGATAAAGTGTGCGAAGCAACAGAAGATGACCTGCTTGTCGGCAGGCAGGTAACATTACTGAAGCCTGGCAAAAAACATCACTCCGAAATTTTTTAAATAACAAACTGTAAAGAACTATTGATTTCAAGTCCCCCCTTTAGGGGGACAGGGTTACTCAAATTTTAAATCAAGACCTAAGCCTCTCAGCTCATGAACCAATACATTGAATGATTCCGGTACGCCGGCCCTGGGTACATTATCTCCTTTCACAATGGACTCGTACGTTTTTGCACGGCCGATAATGTCATCTGATTTAATGGTCAGCAGCTCCTGCAGAATGTTGGAGGCGCCATAAGCTTCCAGCGCCCAAACTTCCATTTCACCAAAACGCTGTCCGCCAAATTGTGCTTTACCGCCAAGAGGCTGTTGTGTTATCAAACTGTAGGGGCCGATTGAACGGGCATGCATCTTATCATCCACCATGTGGTGCAGTTTGATCACATATATCACACCCACTGTTGCCTTCTGGTGAAACCTTTCACCTGTTTCTCCATCGTAGAGATGGGTGTGGCCATACATGGGAATACCGGCCCTGTCGCAATACCCTGCAATTTCATCCACCGTGGCCCCGTCAAAGATGGGAGTTGAGAATTTAAGGCCCAGTTTTTCGCCTGTCCATCCCAGAATGGTTTCATAGATCTGCCCCAGGTTCATCCGGCTGGGCACACCCAGCGGATTCAATACTATATCAACCGGTGTTCCGTCCTCAAGAAAAGGCATATCTTCCTGGCGAACGATTTTTGCCACGATGCCTTTGTTACCATGGCGGCCGGCCATCTTATCACCCACTTTCAGTTTACGCTTCACAGCGAGGTAAACCTTGGCAAGTTTTAATACGCCGGCTGGTAATTCATCACCGATGCTGATGTTGAACTTCTCTCTTTTATAGCGGCCCAGTTCTTCGTTGTACTTGATATTGTAATTGTGAAGAAGTGTATTGATATTATCATCCACTTTTTTGTCGCTGGTCCATCCCAGCGGGTTGATATTGGCATAATCAAGCCCACGCAGGTTTTTATCGGTGAATTTGGCGCCCTTTCCAATCTGTACTTCGCCGAAATTGTTGCTTACCCCGGCCGAGGCATGGTCCTTTAGCAGGGTGGTGAGTTTTTCCAGCAATATTTCCTTCAGATCGTTTTCATTTTTCTCATGCATCCGTTCCAGTTTCTCCATGGCGGCCTTTTCCCTTACCTTGGCGTTCTTGTCTTTCTTGGCCCGCTGGAAAAGTTTTTTACCGATCACCACACCTTCCACACCGTTCGGCGCTTTCAGAGAAGCATCTTTGGCATCCCCGGCTTTATCGCCGAAGATGGCACGGAGCAGTTTCTCTTCCGGGGTAGGGTCGCTTTCTCCTTTAGGAGTTATTTTACCAATCAGTATATCACCTTCCTTTACCTGGGCGCCGATACGGATGATACCGTTTTCATCCAGGTCTTTTGTAGCTTCTTCGGAAACGTTGGGAATATCCGGCGTCAGTTCTTCTTCGCCGAGTTTTGTATCCCTTACTTCCAGTTCATATTCTGAAATGTGAACAGAGGTAAACAGGTCTTCCTTCACCACTCTCTCACTGATCACAATGGCATCTTCAAAGTTGTAACCTTTCCATGGCATGAAAGCCACTTTCAGGTTCTTACCAAGTGCCAGCTCTCCTTCTTTTGTGGCATAACCATCGGTCAGGAAATCACCCTTTTTCACCTTTTGCCCTTTCTTCACGGCGGGTTTCAGGTTGATGCATGTCTCCTGGTTGGTTTTAATGAACTTGGTGAGTTTATAGATTCTCAGGTCATCTTCAAAACTTACCAGTTTTTCAGCTTCATCCCTGTCGTAGCGAACATGCATCTCATTGGCATCCACAAACTCCACCACGCCGTTTCCATCGGAATGTATCTGAATTCTTGCATCTCTTGCTGCTTTGCCTTCCAGGCCGGTGCCCACAATAGGTACATCGGGTCGAATTAACGGAACTGCCTGACGCTGCATGTTTGATCCCATCAGGGCACGGTTAGCATCATCATGCTCCAGGAAGGGAATCAACGATGCACTCAGCCCCACAATCTGGTTGGGCGCCACATCCATGTATTCCACTTCATATTTTTCAAGTATTGGGAAGTCGCCGGTCTGACGGCTTACCACTTTATCATCCACAAACTCACCCTTCTCGTTTAACCCGGAATTGGCCTGGGCAATTTTTGCAAGGTCTTCTTCTTCCGCACTCAGAAAAGCAAGTTTTTTCATATCCACCTTGCCGTTTTCCACCTTGCGGTAAGGGGTTTCTATAAAGCCCATATCATTGATCTTGGCATGCACACAAAGTGTAGATATCAAACCAATGTTGGGACCTTCAGGCGTTTCAATTGTACATAAACGGCCATAGTGGGAATAGTGTACGTCACGAACCTCGAAGCCGGCCCTTTCACGGCTGAGGCCGCCGGGGCCGAGTGCCGAGATACGACGCTTATGTGTGATCTCACTCAGCGGATTGGTCTGATCCAGGAATTGTGACAACTGTGAAGTACCAAAGAAAGAATTGATCACGGATGAAAGTGTTCTTGCATTGATAAGGTCAACCGGGGTAAACACCTCATTGTCTCTTACATTCATTCTTTCCCGGATGGTTCTGGCCATACGGGCAAGGCCCACGCCAAACTGTGCATAAAGCTGTTCGCCCACCGTACGTACCCGGCGGTTGCTCAGGTGGTCAATATCATCAATCTCCGCTTTGCCATTGGTAAGCTTCACCAGGTATTTAATGATGAGGATAATATCTTCCCGGGTAAGTGTCTTTTTCTCCAATGGAAGGTCAATGCCCAGTTTGCGGTTGATCTTATAACGTCCAACTTCGCCCAGGTCATAGCGCTTATCGCTGAAAAATAATTTATCAATTATGCCTCTTGCCGTTTCATTGTCGGGTGCATCAGCGCCGCGGAGCTGTCGGTAGATGAACTGCACCGCTTCCAGTTCACTGTTGGAAGTATCCTTGTTCAGGGTATTGTAGATGATGGCGTAATCGCCGCCCACATCTTCCCGCTGAATAAAGATGCTCTTTACATCCATCTCCGCTATAGTGCTGATGGCATCTTCGTCCAGCACAGTATCCCTTTCCATTACAATTTCATTCCGCTCAATGGACACTACTTCTCCGGTATCCTCATCTACAAAATCTTCCACCCATGTTCTTAGTACCCTTGCAGCAAGGCGTTTGCCCACATATTTACCCAGTGTTTTCTTTTCTACTTTTATTTCATCGGCCATACCGAACAGTTCAAGGATGTCTTTATCTGTTTCGTAGCCGATTGAACGCAGCAGGGTGGTAACCGGGAATTTTTTCTTCCGGTCAATGTAAGCATACATCACATTGTTGATGTCGGTGGCAAATTCCATCCAGGCGCCTTTGAAGGGGATCACCCTTGCTGAATAAATTTTTGTTCCGTTAGGGTGAACAGACTGGCCAAAGAACACACCCGGTGAACGGTGGAGCTGTGATACCACCACCCTTTCAGCGCCATTAATTACAAACGTACCGCGGGTTGTCATGTACGGAATGTTTCCGAGAAATACATCCTGTACAATGGTCTGGAAATCCACATGCTCTTCATCATTACAGCTCAGGCGGAGTTTTGCCTTCAGGGGAACTGCATAGGTAAGCCCTCTTTCCATACACTCTTCAATAGTGTAACGGGGAGGATCAATGAAATAATCCAGGAACTCCAGAACGAAAATGTTCCGGGTATCGGTAATCGGGAAATTTTCTTTAAACACACGGAACAAACCTTCGATATTCCGTTTGTCCGGAGTTGTTTCTAACTGGAAAAATTCTTTGAACGACTGGATTTGCACTTCAAGGAGATCAGGAGCTTCGGCTAAGTGTTTGATTTTACCGAAATCGACTCTTGAGTTCACTTTTGTTGAAGACATAGCGTAAAACCGGTTTTTACAATGTTGCGGACACACAAATCACATACAGGCTTTCCTTTTAAATAAAACGAAAACCAGTGAATTTCAATTACTTACAGATGATTTGGGATGTCAAAATATGTTTGGCCAAAATAAAGGATGGCAAAGGTAAGGATTTAAAATTCCCGGCCAAGAAAAGTTTGCTCACAACAATCCGGCCAAAATACCACTAAGTGGCCATTTTCTGCCCGGTACAGAACATTTAAATTGACCTCCAAAACTGGTTATGCGCTGGAAAGAAATAGTGGGCGATTATCTCAGTTTTACCCGCAAGGACCGGATTGCCGTCCTGGTTATTGTGTTTTTGCTCCTGGCAGTGTTCTTTTTACCAAAATTTATTACCAGGGAAGATTCAGCAAAACCGGCGGGCAATGACAATGTCTGGATAACCGCATTAAACAGGCTTGAACAGAAACAGGCAGAAGATGAGAAAGATCCCGGCAACGCCTATTCCTCTTCTTATTACCAGTATGACAGAACTAAAAATAATTACTACGCCAAAGAAAATACAGAACTCTTCTACTTTGATCCCAATACCCTTTCACCGGGAGACTGGGAAAAATTAGGCATCAGGCAGAAGACCATCCGCACCATTCAAAATTACCTGACCAAAGGCGGTCGTTTCAGAAAACCCGAAGATGTAAAAAAGATCTACGGGCTTTTCCCGGATGAGTACGAACGGATAGCGCCTTATATACGCATCGCAGCAAATGATAACCCGGTCTCAGAAACAACGTATACGCAGCAGGAAACAAAACCATTGAGACCGGTTGCTTCCCGCTATGCGGTGATTGATATCAATACAGCAGATACCACGGCATTTATTTCACTTCCGGGTATCGGCAGCAAACTAGCGTCAAGAATTGTCAATTTCAGAGATAAACTTGGGGGGTTCCGTTCTATAAGCCAGGTTGGAGAAACATTTGGCCTGCCTGATTCCACTTTTCAGAAAATTAAGCAATACCTGAAACTTGAGAATACTTCACTCAGAAAGATCAACATCAATACAGCCACAGTGGATGAACTAAAAGCACATCCTTACATCAGGTGGAGTATTGCCAATCCCATTATGGCTTACCGGAATGAACACGGACCCTTTGCAAAACTGGAAGATCTGAAAAAGGTGATGGTGGTGACGGAAGAGATATATAACAAAATTGCGCCGTATCTGAGCACACAATAAAAAACCCTCCGAAAAACGAAGGGTTTAAAATCCATTCAACAAAAAAATTACGCTATCTCAACCTCAGCACCGGCTTCCTTCAGTTTGTTGGCAATTTCTTCGGCTTCTGCTTTCGAAACACCTTCTTTCACATTCTTCGGAGCGCCGTCAACCAGGTCTTTGGCTTCTTTCAGTCCAAGACCGGTAAGGTCTTTAACGATCTTCACTACATTCAGCTTGGAGGCGCCGCCGCTCTTCAATACCACGTTGAATGCTGTTTTCTCCTCAGCAGCAGCTGCGCTGCCGCCATCACCGCCTCCGCTTACCACTACTGCAGCAGCTGCGGGTTCGATGCCATATTCTGTTTTTAAGAAGTCAGCCAGTTCCTGCACTTCTTTTACGGTTAAGCCTACCAGGCTTTCTGCTAATGCTTTTACGTCTGCCATTTGATTTAAATTTTTACCGTCTTCATATCCTCGTTTCGTTTACGGATCCGACGGCGGTTTAAAAAAATTGTTTACCCCCATCCCCTAAAGCCTGCCTGACGGTAGGCAGGGGGAGTATTAAAACCCATCTGGGGTAATGGGCTTTTATTTTTAGGTCGGACGATTAAGAAACAAACCTTAAACATCAAACCTGAAACTTTAAACTTTACTCTGCCGGTACAGCTTCTGCTTTCTTCTCTGCATGCTGCAGTAAAGCAGCCAGCACTCTTTTTGCAGGCGATTGCAGCAAACCAATTACTTCGCCAATCAGTTCGTTCTTCGTTTTGATCTTTGTAAGCGCTGCCAGTTGGTTATCGCCCATGTACACATCGCCATTGATAAAGGCGGCCTTCATCACCGGTTTTTCACCATTGCTTTCCTTGCAAAAAGAACTGATGATAAGCGCCGGCTCCTTGGGATTCTCTGAAAACATCAGGGCCGTTACTTTATGCAGCGAGTCATATACACCGGTATATTTCTCACTATCCAGCGCTTCCAGCGCCTTTTTAATAAGGGTGTTCTTGGCTACTTTCATTTCCACTTTCCTGTCGAAACAGGCCCGGCGCAATTTGCCTACCTGCTCCACCGTCAGTGATTCGGTATCGGTAACATAGAAGTTGCTGTACTGGGAAAACTTGCCCTTCAGCACTTCTATCACTTCGTTTTTTTGCTCTTTTGTCATACCATTTTATTTGTTATCCCGGACCAACCGCAGGGCGGTAAAGGATCTTGTTTAAAAATTAATGAACAAATGCCTTTGAGTCAATTGAAATACCCGGGCTCATACTGCTGGCCATGCTGATGCCTTTCACATAAGTGCCCTTGGCGCTTGATGGCTTGACCTTCATGATGGCATTCAGCAGCTCCTGGCTGTTTTCAGCAATTTTCTCAGGTGTAAAACTCACCCGGCCAATAGAAGCATGGATGATTCCGGCCTTATCCACTTTGAAAGCGATTTTACCGCCTTTAACTTCATTTACTGCAGCAGCCACATCATTGCTCACTGTACCCGTTTTGGGGTTGGGCATCAGGTTACGGGGACCCAGCACTTTACCCAGTTTACCGATCCTGGGCATTACCGAAGGTGTGGCGATGATGACATCCACATCCACCCAGCCGCCTTCAATTTTGGTTACAAACTCATCCAGCCCCACATAATCAGCTCCGGCTGTTTTTGCTTCCGCTTCTTTGTCAGGTGTGCAAAGTACCAGCACTCTTTTGGTTTTACCGGTACCATGCGGAAGTGTAACGGTACCGCGGATGGCCTGGTCTGCCTTTTTGGGGTCAACCCCGAGGCGGACATGCAGGTCAACAGAAGCGTCGAACTTACAGGTAGTAATTTGCTTTACCAGCGCTGATGCTTCTTTAAGGGAATATGTTTTGTTGCCGTCAACTTTTGTTTCCGCAACCTTTCTTTTTTTACTTACAAATGCCATTGTTTAGTTCTTTAAAGATTTTACAAGTCCCAAACGGAGGAAATCAAGTCCCCCCTTCAGGGGGATTTAGGGGGTTTCCCACGGAGCTTTCCCTTCTACAGTGAGGCCCATGCTGCGGGCAGTACCAGCTACCATCTTCATGGCGCTTTCTACCGTAAAGCAGTTCAGGTCGGGCATTTTGTCTTTAGCAATCACCTCTACCTGCGCCCAGTTTACCTTTCCCACCTTGTTGCGGTTGCTTTCCTTGGAACCTGACTGGATCTTGGCAGCCTCCATCAACTGTACGGCAGCAGGAGGTGTTTTGATAATGAAATCAAAACTCTTGTCGCTATAAACAGTAATTAATACGGGGAGAACTTTCCCCATTTTGTCCTGCGTTCTTGCATTGAACTGCTTGCAGAATTCCATGATATTGATACCCTTGGAACCCAGCGCAGGACCGATCGGGGGTGCAGGGTTGGCCTGGCCACCTTTACATTGCAGCTTTACAAAGCCGCTGACTTCTTTTGCCATTTCTTTTTTGATTTATTGGTTCAAACGACCTTTCGTCTCAAGGACTACTCAATCTCCCAAATTCCTCATTACCAGTTTCCTGGTTTTCGAAAGAACTAATTGGGGCGGCAAAGATAGGGGCAAATACCGTTGAAGCAAAAGTTTACTGAAATTTATTTAAAAAGAAAGCCATTTACTGATAAGCAAATGACTATAAACTTTATTGGCAGAAACTTAGCTGATCTTCTCCACCTGCATATAATTCAGTTCCACCGGCGTAGAACGGCCGAATATCTTCACTGTAACTTTTAGCTTTTTCTTCTCATCATTCACTTCCTCAATCACCCCGTTAAAATCATTAAATGGTCCTTCAATGATCTTGATGGTTTCACCAACAATAAAGGGTTCCACCATACTAACGCCGCCGCTTTCGGCCATCTCATCCATCTTGCCCAGCATCTTGTTCACCTCGGCCTTGCGCAGGGCAATGGGGGTTTCCTTTCCCAGGAAATGGATCACATTGGTGGTATTCTTGATAATATCCCGTAAATCGTCAGTCAGTTTGCCATTGGCAATTTCTATCATCACATATCCCGGATAGTAATTTCTTTCCCGCATCACTTTTTTACCATTGGCCACTTTATATACCTTCTCCACGGGCAGAAAAACCTGTTTTACCTGCTCCCAGCCGCCGCGGCTTATTTCCTTATCCAGGTATTCTTTAACCTTTTTTTCCTTGCCGCTTACCACCCGCAGTACATACCATTTGGTATCCTGCTGCTGCACATTTTCAGTATTTGCTGTTGCTTCCATTGTTATCAGAAAAGTTGGTTGTAAATAAACTTCAGGCCGTTGCCAAAAACAAAGTCCATGGCCAGTACAATAAAGGTGATCACAATGGTGGCAGCCAGTACAATCATGGTGGATTGCTGCAGCTGTGGCCAGGTGGGCCAGCTCACTTTGTCTCTTAATTCTTTGAAAGAATCCCTGAAATAGGTTGTAATCTTATTCATGTTTCCTTTTTTCAAATCAGTTGTGGCACGGGTACTAGGATTCGAACCCAGATCTAAGGTTTTGGAGACCTCCATTCTACCATTGAACTATACCCGTAAAAGAACTTTATATTCTTTGATTGCAGACAAGCAAGGCTTCGTCTGCATCCCGACCGGCTGCGCTGAGTCGGGAATATGCCCGTAAGAATCAAAAGTCACCGGTCATTCGGAAAAAACCTGATGACCAATGACTTTTGAAGTGTCAAAGATAAAAAATTTATTTAATAATCTCAGTCACCTGTCCGGCGCCTACTGTACGGCCGCCTTCACGGATCGCAAACTTCAAACCCTTTTCCATAGCGATAGGCTGGATGAGTTTTACGGTCAGCGAGGTGTTATCGCCGGGCATCACCATTTCAGTACCTGCGGCCAGTTCTACTTCACCGGTTACGTCCGTTGTACGGAAATAGAACTGCGGGCGGTATTTGTTGAAAAAAGGAGTATGACGGCCGCCTTCTTCCTTGCTCAGTACGTACACCTCGGCCTTGAATTCAGTGTGAGGTGTAATTGAACCGGGCTTAACGATTACCATACCACGGCGTATATCTTTTTTCTCAATACCACGGAGCAATAAACCGGCGTTATCGCCGGCTTCGCCCTCTTCCAGCAATTTGCGGAACATTTCCACACCTGTACAGGTAGATGTAAGTGGCTTTTCAATCAGGCCCACAATTTCCACCGGATCACCCACTTTAACTTTACCTCTCTCAATACGACCAGTGGCAACGGTACCCCGGCCGGTGATAGAGAATACATCTTCAACGGACATAAGGAATGGCTGGTCGATCGGGCGGGTCGGCAGCGGAATATAAGAATCCACTGCTTCCATCAGTTCGTCCACTCCCTTCACCCATTTTTCTTCCCCGGCAAGGGCCCCGGTAGCCGAACCTTTGATGATTGGCGTGTTGGCGCCGTCAAATCCGTAGAATGTAAGCAGGTCACGGATCTCCATCTCAACCAGGTCAAGCAGTTCAGGGTCATCCACCAGGTCAACTTTATTCATAAACACCACCATGCGGGGTACGCCTACCTGGCGGGCCAGCAGGATGTGTTCTTTTGTTTGCGGCATAGGACCATCAGTTGCAGCCACAACCAGGATAGCACCATCCATCTGGGCAGCGCCGGTAATCATGTTCTTAATGTAGTCGGCGTGACCGGGACAGTCCACATGGGCATAGTGGCGGTTAGCCGTCTGGTACTCTACGTGGGCTGTGTTAATGGTGATACCCCTTTCTTTTTCTTCAGGAGCAGCATCAATTTCATCATATTTTTTTGCTTCCGCCATGCCTTTCTTGGCAAGAATGGTGGTGATGGCCGCAGTTAATGTGGTTTTACCGTGGTCAATATGACCGATAGTACCAACATTAACATGGGGTTTGTCCCTTTTGAAGGTCTCTTTAGTTGCCATTGTTATCTGTTTTTTTAGGTTGTGTTTACTTTTTTATCAAAACCTGCTTTCGCAGAAAATACTTTGTTTATGAGCCGTTGATGAGAATTGAACTCACGACCTCTTCCTTACCAAGGAAGTGCTCTACCACTGAGCTACAACGGCCGGTCTTGCCAGATCCGCCTCCGCTGAGCCATGGCGGTTTGGAGCGGGAGACCGGGCTCGAACCGGCCACCTGAAGCTTGGAAGGCTACCGCTCTACCAAATGAGCTACTCCCGCTTTTACCCACCGTAGCCCTGTCTGCCGACAGGCAGGTTTAGCGAAGGTGGGATGTATTAAAAGAACTCTTATTGTAAAGCCCTCCTTCGTTAAAACTTTTGAGGGCAAGTGGGCAAGGATGGATTCGAACCACCGAACTCCGAAGAGGACAGATTTACAGTCTGTTGCCGTTGGCCACTTGGCTACTTGCCCGGTATTTTTATTTACAAGAGCCACTTGTCGGAATCGAACCAACGACCTACTGATTACAAATCAGTTGCTCTACCGGCTGAGCTAAAGTGGCGTTATAAATATCCGCCTTCCCTCAAAAAGCTCAGGATGTACGGCGGTCAGCGCAATAAAGAGCTACCCCCATTTTATTTGGGGAGGCAAAGGTAAGGGAATTTGAATATTGCAAAAATTTTGAAAAGGGAATTTTATCCTGAAAATCAGTAAATAGAAAAGGCCCCGGCGTCTTTTGATCGCCGGGGCCTTCTTAAGTTTCAGGCGGCTTTTTTTTCCTTATTTCTTTTGATTTGCACCAACAGGGAATCGAATGCATCGTCAAAGGATTCCTCAAATGATTTACTGATTGATTTTACAAAAAAACTGTGCCTGGGAATATGCACCCTTATCTCGGCAATTTTGTCCTTGATAGCATGCACTACATTGTCCAATTTTAAAAACACATTCACCTGGATAATCCTGTCTGTAAAACTGGAAAGTTTTCCCAGCTTCCGGTTCACATACTCAATCAATTTTTTGTCTGCTTCGAAGTGAACAGATTGAATGTTTACCTTCATAGTCATCAATTTTAATCAGTGAAACAATAAATAAAGAACTGTCTGGTGTTTTCAGAAGGTGGTTTTTTTGTCAGCAGTAAATTACTGCAAAACCGGGTTTATTCCGGCAAAGATTTCTTATTTTTTTATTGTGTTTCCTGTTATTTTAAGCTTTTGGGTGGGATTTTTTGTGAATATCTTTCAGTTTTTCAATGGTTGTATGGGTGTACACCTGGGTGGCGGCCAGGCTGCTGTGCCCCAGCAACTCCTTTACCGCATTCAGCCCCGCCCCGTTGTTCATCAGGTGGGTGGCAAAGGTATGGCGAAGCACATGGGGGCTTTTTTTATCCAGCGTACTGGCCAATCCCAGATAAGTATTAACCAGTAACCAGGCATATCTGGGATAAAGCTTTTTCCCTTTTTCTGTTACCAGCAGTACGTCATCAGCCTGGTCAAAATGCTCTTTTTTTTGCTCCTGGTAATACAGTATTAGCTCTATAAGGGCATCGCTGAGGGGTATTATTCTTTCCTTGTTCCCCTTGCCAAGCACCTTTACCTGTTTCCTGTCAGAATCAACCTGCTTTTCCCGCAGGTTCAGCAATTCACTTAACCTCATCCCGGTTGTATAAAACATAGTGATGACCATTTTAGCATTCAGGCTTTTCCAGTCATCTGCAGATTGATGAAGGGCAGTAACCAGTTTTTCCGTTTCCTCTTCCTTCATAAACGAAGGAAGCTTGCTCCCTTTTTTGGGGCTGATTATTTTGGCCATGGGGGTGGTTTCAATAGTTCCTGTTTTCAAACAATACCTGAAAAATGATTTTAATGCGGAAATCTTACGGTTAACCGAAGCGGAACTCAGCCCTTTGTCTTTTAAGAAAGCCAGCCAGCTTCTGATGTGCTGGTGGGTAATATCTTTAACTGTAGCAGGCCCAAATTGCTTTTCACTAAACCCAATAAAGTCGCGGAGATCGTTATAATATGAAGTAACAGTGTTGACTGAATACCTTTTCTCGTACCTGAGGTATTCAATAAAAGGCTGTATGGATAAATGGGTTAACAAAGGAACCGGGATATCAGAATCAAAACTACATAATCCGGCGGCGCAAAAAAATAGCTGCCGGCTTTTTACACCGGGCAGCTTAATCAATTATACTGAAAACCGAATGAATCAACCTTCGATCTTTCCGCTGGCTATTTTCTGTTTGTAGATCGCTTTCAACACCTCTCCCCTCCGTTTCACCGAGGGCTTGGTGAAGGACTGACGTTCCCGCAGCTGAAGCAGGATCTTTGATTTCTCAAATTTCTTTTTGTACTTCTTCAGTGCTTTGTCGATATTCTCGCAATCTTTTGAATCTATGATCAGCATAATAATTTTGTATACCTCCTTTGGTATTTTTTTAGTCCCTTTTTTTTCGGGAGGCAAAGATATGGTGAAATATTCAGAGTGTAAAGCCAGGGTCAGGTAAAGTTTTCGGGTATCCGGTTCAGTCAATAGTTGGAATAACTGCTTAATTTGCACGGATGTTTACCGGCATTATTGAAACAACGGGCAAAATCACTGCTGTCAGTCCCGCGGGTTCCGGCAAAAGCTTTTGGGTGGAATCACCCATCTCATCCAAATTGCAGCCCGATCAAAGCCTCTGCCACGATGGTGTGTGCCTGACCGTGGAAGAAATTGCCGGTAACAGCCACAGGGTTACTGCCGTTGCCGAAACGCTTAAAAAAACCACTCTTGGTTTATGGCAGCCCGGCAGCCTGATTAATCTTGAAAGATGCCTTCAATTGGGCGACCGGTTGGATGGCCATATGGTGCAGGGACATGCGGATGCCTCCGTTATATGTCTGAAACGTAAAGAAAAAAAAGGGAGTTGGGAATTTGACTTTGAATTGCCGGGGAAGTTTGCACCATTGCTGATAGAAAAAGGATCTGTAACCATTAATGGTATCAGCCTGACCGCTTTTAATGTAAAAAAGAAAAGTTTCAGGGTTGCCATCATTCCCTACACTTTTGAACACACCAATATCAGCCGGGTGATGAAAGACACTCCCGTGAACATTGAGTTTGATGTTATCGGAAAGTATCTGCTCAGAACCTTTCAAACAAAAAAGAATAACTTTTGATGCATTTGAACCTCCAAATGAATAGTTTAAAAGCAATACCAAACATACCAAATCAAAGAAAACTGCTTTTACTTCCCTTGTTTCCAGTATTGTTTTTCTTTCTTCACAACCTGGCAAATTATACTGATTTACTGATAATGTAAGTATCCCTAAAAAGCAGACGGTTTAAAACTTGAGTATTAATCTTAAATTTAAACTGTCATAAAAAAATCCCGATTTACGGAGGCCCAGATTGTCTCCGCCCTAAAAAAGCAAGAAGCAGGCATCTCCACCCGTGAGGTTTGTCGTGAACTGGGCGTCAGCGAGGCTACGTTTTATAACTGGAAGGTCAAATATGGAGGTATGGAGATTTCCGATGTTAAAAAAATGAAGACTCTTGAAGAAGAGAATGCCCGACTCAAAAAATGTACGCAGATCTTGCAATCGACAATCAAATTCTCAAGGATCTGTTCACAAAAAAAGGCTGGGCCCTGCCACTAAAAGGCATTTAGCAGAAGAACTGGTACGTGATCAAGGCGGTACAGGAGCAAAAGCCCGGTGATGTGCCTGTAGTGTATACTGACGAAAAAGGCAATGCCTGGCATAACGTAAATGTTTTTTCGAAACAAGTTGCGGCAGATGAATCATATCCCGGGCCACTTGTGCTGAAAAGAACAGTTGCTGACGAAAAATTAGCTGCCGGTAATCATTCGCTGGTATTTTATTCGGGAAGCGACTCAGTTAATCGCACTGCCAGGGTCACCCGGCAGCGGCCCGGTTATATCCGTACAGAAGTAAAAACAGGGGCAGCCGGGCAAATCACTTTGCTGCAAAATCATTATCCCGGCTGGAAAGTATATATTAATAATAAGGAAAAACCAATCATTGAAAAAGGAAGGCCGGGAATTACTGTTAACATCCCGGCAGGTGAATTGGTTATCGACTTCCGCTACCAGCGAAAAGCAGTCTGGCTTTCCGCATTACTTGTTCATCTTTTAGTGATAGGTTTCGGGATATTAAAGTTGCGGGAAATAATAAAACAAATGCTTATCAAATCTTCTTCCCTTTCATCGCCGCACTGATGGCCTGATCCATCAGCCGCTCTGCGTATGGTCGTGAAATTTCGTTCAGTTTTTCGATTGCCGCATGAACCAGATCTTTGTTACCCGATGAAAGAACATGCTGCAATTCCTCCATGGCTGCATTTGTATGCTCCAGCTCTTCAGGAGTAAGTATATTTTTATTCTTTGCCAGAAACTGTTCTGTGGCTGACAATAACTGTTGTGCCTCCGTCCGGGCTTCCACCAGGACCCTTGTATGCATATCCGCTTTGGCATGTGTCACCGAATCAAGCAGCATTCTTTCCACTTCCTCATCTGTAAGACCGTATTGCGGTTTTACTTCCACACTTTGTTCCACCCCGCTTCGCAGTTCTTTTGCTTTTACCATTAATATGCCGTCTGCATTTACCAGGAAAGAAATTTCCACTTTGGGCAGGCCGGCCGGCATAGCAGGAATTCCTGAAAGAATGAATTCTGCCAGCCTGCGGTTATCTTTTACAAGATCCCTTTCCCCCTGATAAACGGCTATTTTAATTCCGCTTTGCCCGTCTTTCTGTGTGGTGTATTGTCTTGCGGCCTTTGAAGGGACTTTTGAATTTCGGGGTATAAGCACATCCATCAGTCCGCCCATGGTTTCAATTCCCAGCGAAAGCGGAGTGATATCAAGCAGCAGGAAATCCCGGTTGTTTCCTGCCAGAATATCGGCCTGCACAGCAGCGCCCAACGCCACTACTTCATCAGGGTTTAATGTATCATGTAATTCTCTTGAGAAAAATTTTCTTACGTTTTCTTTCACAAGGGGAACCCTGGTAGAACCCCCCACCATCACTACTTCATCAATTTCGTCATTACCCAATTTTGCATCCTGCAATGCATTTTTGCAGCATTGAATGGTTTTTTCAATGAATGAGTTTATCAACCTCTCAAATTCATTTCTTGAAAGATGCAGTTTCTGTCCTGCCACTTCCGCATGAAATACATCCTGTGAACTGAGGTATATTTTTGCCTGTTCCGCAACAAGTCTCAGTTCCTGCGCAACATTTTTATTTTGCTGCAGTTCTTCACCGGTCAAACCAGTCTGTTTTACCCAATGAGAGACAATAACCCGGTCAAAATCATCGCCCCCAAGGTAAGTGTCACCATTAGTTGAAAGCACCTCAACAATACCTCCTGTAATCCTGAGTATGGAAATATCAAATGTACCGCCGCCCAGGTCATACACCGCTATTGTTTTTCCCTCCTTCGCTAAAGCTCCGGAGGGCAGGGTTTCATCTTTTTTTAATCCCAGGCCATACGCCAGGCTTGCTGCAGTTGGTTCATTTACGATCCGCAAAACATCCAGCCCTGCCAGCTTTCCTGCATCACGGGTGGCCTGCCGCTGCGCATCATTAAAATAAGCGGGGACAGTAATGACTGCTTTGGTAACAGGAGTTTTCAGGATATGCCCGGCCCTTGTTTTCAGTTCTTTTAATATGAAAGATGACAGTTCAATGGGCGAATAAAATTTTTCTCTCGCCTGTACTTTCACCAGGGTTTCTGTGTTATCATCAATTATTTTGTAGGTGAAAAAAGATGAGTACTCCCTTACATCATTGTACGACTTACCCATCAGCCGTTTTACAGAAAAAATAGTGTTGTGGGGTTCGCTGATAAGATATTTCTTAGCCTCATCGCCTACAGTAATAAATCCTCCCTCCCCAAAATGAATAACGGATGGTACAAGGGCATTCCCGTCATGTTCCTTCAGCACAACCGGCTTTCTGCTTTCCGGATGAATGATGGCCACCAGGCTGTTGGTGGTACCCAGGTCAATCCCCACGATCATTTCGGGCTGCTGAAGGCTGCCGGTTGATATGTTAATGCCAATCTTTGCCACAACTGAAAAAATTACAAGATGAAAAATCACAAATTCCAAACAGGGCAAATGTAGCAAAGGAATGCGGCTTGTATTTACGAAGGCAGAAACAAAAAAGGTCTCCGATTCCGGAAACCTTTTGTTATTTGCGATTTGTTTTTTGTTATTTCATCCCTATGTCATCAGGTACATTTTTCCATATCCCTTATTGAAGAATTTATCCGTTTCATCTCCTTCGGGTCTGTATTTGTCAAGCGACTTGCCATTCAGGTTGGTAACCACCCGGTACAGATAAACACCGTTTGCCAGCTTTTGGCCATACTGATCGGTGCCATCCCATTTAAATTCGGTGATATTGCGGCCGGCAGCTTGAACTTATAATACGTTTTACTGTAATCTATCCATTCGTTATTGTAATTATAGGGCTGTGCACCGGCAAAGAGTCCGGTAAACAGTAAAAATGGAAGTAAAATTCTTTTCATCAGATTCAGTTTTTAAGCAGGTTCGGATTTATTAATCGTTTTCTTTTTTAGGTTTCACCATATCCAGTCTCAATGAAAAGACATGGGTAAACAAAGGGTTAGACTGATTGGCGAGATTGGTAAAGGCATAGTCGATAGTTACGCCTCCTATTCTGAAGCCGGCGCCTCCTCCGGGCTGATAAATCCAAACTTTCTTTTGATTAAGTGTGTCGCCATCTGACAAAGCCCGCTGAAAATTATTGATGCCGCCCCGCAGGAAAAACACATGGCTGATGTTCAGTTCGAATCCCAGTTTGGGATCGGCACTTACCGGGTCTGCGCTGAGCAGTGTATTGCGCTGGCCATCAAATGTCACATCTATATTGGCTTCGGCCAGCAGGTTTAGTTTTTTGCCCAGTTTAAAATCCCGGGCTACTCCCAGCACCAGGCGTGGAGCTGTAAGCTCAGTTGATTTTACGGGTATTTCATTTTTTGTCAGGTATAAAACTTCTTTTTCCCTTTCTGTAAAACTGAATGACCAGGCATTGAATGTGCTGGTAATATCCCGGCCGGCAATACCAAATTTCCATTTGTTACTGTATATCTGCAACCCTGCATCAAGGCCAAAACCCCATGCTTTGGCAAACTTGCCCACACTGCGGTGAATGACTTTTGCATTCAGGCCAAAATGGATATTCTTTTTTTCACTTTCCCGCAATTTTTGTGCAAAGGAAAATAGGAATGCATAGTCTGCCGAAGAAAATGCCTGGATGTTGTTATAGTTAATGGACCCGTCGGGTTCTACCAGGAACAGTGTATTCATGATATCGTCTACGGCAAACCGTAACCCGGTTACACCGAGGGTTCTTTTATTATTGGAAGTGGGAAAAGCCACGCCGGCATAATCGTATTTGCCGATTCCAGCAAAGTATTCAGCATGCATCAGGTTCACCTGGGGGTTGTTTTTAACTCCCACCAGTCCCGCAGGGTTCCAGTATCCGGCAGTACCGTCCTGTACAGACGCTACCTGTGAGCCGCCCATGGCCAAGCCCCGGGCGCCGGCGCCAATATTCAAAAATTCATTGGAATATTTTCTGAATTGTGCAGTTGCGGTTACAGAAAAAACAGTTGTCAACAGGGACAAAATAAGGGTGGTTGGTTTCATTCGGACAATTTTCGATAAGCGTTTGATTAAGACTCGCTTTCATACGTACGGGCTGCTTGTACAGTTTAGCTTTCAGAAAAATACAAAGTACCCAGTAAAATTAGTCTTTAGCTGCGGAAATACATAGGGCTTACAGAGGCAAAAGACTAATGTTTGAAACCGAATTAATTAGAAAAATATTGCTTCTCCGGAGTGACAACCTTATTCTGGCTTACTTTTGTGCTAAATCACTGGTTTAGAAATGAATTTGATAGAAGAGCTACGATGGAGGGGGATGATACAGGACATCATGCCCGAAACGGAGGAACAACTGAAAAAAGAGATGACCACGGGCTATATCGGCTTTGACCCCACAGCCGACAGTCTGCATATCGGCAGCCTTGTTCCCATTTTATTGCTGGTACACCTTCAAAAAGCCGGGCATAAACCCATTGCATTGGTGGGCGGAGCTACAGGTATGATAGGTGACCCCAGCGAAAAAAGCGAGGAGAGAAATTTATTGAGCGAAGAAGTTTTGCAGAAAAACATTGCAGGCGTAAAAGCACAACTGGAAAGATTTCTGGATTTTAACCCTACTTTGCCCAATGCAGCGGAAATGGCCAATAATTATGACTGGTTTAAAAACATTTTATTCATTGATTTTTTACGGGATGCAGGAAAACACCTCACAGTTAGCTACATGATGGCCAAAGACAGTGTGAAGAAAAGAATTGAGAGTGATGCCGGGCTGAGTTACACCGAATTTGCTTACCAGGTAATGCAGGGCTACGATTTTTTGTGGTTGTACGAACATCAGAACTGTAAACTGCAAATGGGCGGATCCGATCAATGGGGGAATATAACTGCAGGTACGGAGCTGATACGTAAAAAATGTAAGGGCGAAGCATTTGCATTTACCTGCCCTTTGATTACAAAAGCAGATGGTGGAAAATTCGGTAAAACCGAAAGCGGGAATGTATGGCTGGACCCAAAGAGGACATCATCGTACCAATTTTACCAATTCTGGCTTAATGCCAGTGACGAAGATGCCGAGAAGTGGATTAAAATTTTCACTTTTCTCACCAGGGATGCTGTTGAGATGCTTACCCATGAGCACCGGATGAATCCCTCTGCAAGAGTACTGCAAAAAACACTGGCACAGGAAGTAACCCGCTTTGTTCATGGCGATGAACATCTGGCTGAAGCCATTGCCACCACTGAAAAACTTTTTTCCAATCAGCATGCACCCGCGGAAAATTTTAGTGCGGATGACCTGGAAAGCATAGAAGGCCTGGTGAAAATTGAATTCTCAAGAGATAAGATTACCGGTGGTATAGATATCGTTTCTTTTCTGGCAGAAGCCGGAATTGTTCCCAGCAAAGGCGAAGCCAGAAAACTGGTACAGGGAGGCGGCATCAGCATTAACAGAAAAAAAGCGGAAGGTATTGCTGTAAAAATTGATGCGTCATTATTGTTGCATCACAAATACATTTTGGTGCAAAAAGGAAAAAAGAATTATTACCTGATAACAGCTATTTGATTTCTTTGATTACTCCCCACATGGCATCAGCAATCAACTGATTCCCCTTTTCATTCATGTGTACCCTGTCGTAAGTCAGAATATTTTTCTCTTTATTCTGCGGGTTGTTTTCCCTTAGATAGTCCAGAAATTTTTTCCGCAGATCCACCAGCGGAAGACCATTACGGGCTGCGATGGAACGTATGATATTGCTGTAGCGGTTCAGATCGCCGTCCTGCGGATTGCTCATGTCGTTCTTCTCTCCTATCACGGCAGGTGTACAAAGAACAGCTATGATATTCCTGGCTTTCAGTTTGTTTAAAATACCCTGGTAAAATTTTTCAAATTTATCAGGGTCAGTACCGGTGCCTGTTAAAGTTTTATGCCATACATCATTTACTCCAACGTAAATTACAACGATACCCGGATCCTTCGCCAGCACATCCTCTTCCAGCCGTAAATAAAGGTCGTACACTTTATTGCCGCTGATGCCTGCGCCGGTAAACTCATATTGCTGAGCTTTACCTTCCTGTTTGCTCATGCTGTCAACCCGGGAGACATAACCGCCGGGTTTTGCACCCAGTTCGGTGATGGAATCGCCAAAGAAAACCACCTTTGTTTTCTTCTGTATGGTAAATGCCAGTGAACAAATGATCGCTGCCGCAATGAATACGGTTTTTTTCATTTTAATTCTTTAGCAGGTAAAAATACAAACTGAAGACAATTGGAATGACGGGAGTACTTCAGTAAAATTCCCTGAGAAATTCTCAAACCCCGATCAACTTCTCAACCAATTAACTTATTAACTACTGCCTTATTCCACATCAACCTGTTTTTTTATCACAGAGCCATCACTGGCCTCGGGCAGGTATTTGCGTTCCCGGATTAGATACCCATTGCCTTTTTCGCAGAAATGTACTTTCAGGTTTTCAATGCTGACGGGGTTACCATCAGGAATATCTGCAATGTTAGAGTGCAGGATATCATGCCCGTCAATAATTACTACCAGCCCGCTGCCGATGGCTTCCATTTTATTTCCTCCGGTAATGAGCATGCCGGTATCTTCACCCAAACCAATCCCTATGGCAGAAGGATTGGTGGCTACAGCCTGGGCAAGCCTTCCAAACCTTCCTCTTTTTTCAAAATGCGAATCAATGATTACGGAACTGATAAAACCAAGACCTGTTGTAATCTTTACTTCTCCTTTGAGATGCGCCCTTGTGGCATTGCCTTCATAGATCATGGTTTGACCCATGGCCATGGCCCCTGCTGAAGTTCCGGCAATCAGGAAATCTTCTTCCTGGTATCTTCTTTTGAGTATGGCTAAAAACTCGGTTCCGCCATCCGTCACACTCAGACGTAGCTGGTTGCCGCCGATAAACATCACCGCATCGCAATGGCGGATACGTTCGATGTATTCATCATCCATAGCATCCTGGCGGGTACGGATATGCATTACCCCGGCATTGGTGCAGCCGATTTTGCCAAATGCATTCAGATAATTCTCTCCCACTTCATAAGGAATGGTGGAAGCTGTAGTGATAACCTCGATGCGGGCCAGCAGACCGCCCGCTTCTTCCACCACCCGGCGAAGAATACCCAATTCAAAAAAAATAAGGTTATTGCGGTGTATCTCCCCGGTTTCTAAATCTGTTCCTTTATCTTCTGCGCCGCCGATGGCTATCAGTTTTCCCCTGGGATGGTTCATTCAAAAGGGTTTGATTACGGACAAATATAAAAGAATAATACTCTAACGGTAACACGACATTGCACAGTATGTGGATATGTGGAAAATATGGATTGCTCATTATCCATCATCGTCAGACACCCCCCGTTTATCCCAGTATTTTTCTTTTATAAAATAAATACACACTCCGGCTAATGCAATCAAACTTCCCCATAAAGCAAACCAGTTGGTATGGTAAAACAGAAAGGCCCAGATGAGCAGGGATAAAACAACAGGGGCAGGATATAACCACATTCTAAAAGGGAGTTTGTTTGTACCCTTTCTCCTTCTCAACAAAACAATCCCCACTGCCTGCGCCATAAACTGCACAACGATTCGCATGGCCAGGATAGAATCAATCACATCTTTCAGTTTCATCAACAAACTAAAAACAAAGCCCAGCCCGCATAAAATGATAAGTGATATATGCGGAAATTTTTTGGCCGGGTGCAATTTGCCAAAGATTTTGAAAAAGTTTCCATTCACTGCCGCAGCATAGGGAATACGGGAATAGCCCAGCACCACGGCAAAAAGAGAAGAAAAGGCCACACAAAGGATGAGTACAGTTATAATGGTGCCAACTCCGGTTCCATATAATTGTTGCATAAAAGAACTTACCAGATATTTGTCATCAGCTTTTACCGATTGCCACGGTATTACTCCCATCACACTGATATTCATCAGCAGGTACAAAGCGGCAATACCAAAAATGGAAATGAAAATGCTGCGGGGAATATTCTTTTCAGGATTCACTATTTCACCGCCAAGATGACAAACATTGTAATAACCAAGATAAGCATATACCGTTTTTACCGATGCCTGGCCGACCGCAGCCCATAAAGCATAACTAAAAAAGGATTCATTGCCCGATGGTAAAAATTTTACAGTATGCTGCTGGTTCATTAATCCGCTGGCGATGATCCATACAATGGTGAGAATAACGATACTCCCCATCACCACCGATATCCTGCCAATGGTTTCTATCTTCCGGTATAGCAGGATAAAAACCAGTATAACCAGCCCGCCCGAAACGATTTTTTGCTGCCACCAGTCCAGCGGAACTATATATGTAAGGTATTGTGCAAACCCGATAGCAGCCGATGCCATTACCAGCGGCGCCTGTATGGAGGTTTGCCATACAAACAGAAAGCCCATCAGCTTTCCGCCTTTTTCGCCAAAAGCAATACGATGAAAATTATAAGTGCCGCCGGCCAGCGGGTATTTAGCGCCAAGCTCACTCCAGATCATTGCATCCACAAAAGCAGTAAAAGCGCCAAATATCCATGCCCAGATAAAGAGGCCGTTATTAAATTGTGCCACTACAAAGGGCATTACCACAAAAGGCCCGATTCCTACCATATCTATCATGTTGATAGCCGTGGCCTGAACCAGGTTGATCTTGCGGTTGGTGAGCGGAGTGGACAATAAGTTTATTATTTTGAGTTTATGGTTTATTGTTTTGCCTTTCTGAATTCAAACAACGATAAACAAAAAATAATAAACCATAAACATTTTTTAACCTTGGGCAAATGCCGTAATCCCTTCCACCAGCACATCCAGATTTTTTGCAGTGGTATAAACATTCGGCGTCACCCTCACTCCTTTAATGTTTTCCCACTCAATACCTACCGTATGCACTTTGTATTTTTCCAGCAGGAATGCATCCAGTTCACCAGGCTTCTTGCCTTCAACTGATACATTGCCAATGGCGCAGCCCCATTTGGGAAGAAGCGAAGTGTGCAGTTTTACTTTGGGAATGTCTTTTACTTTTTCCATCCAGTAATTCTTCAGGTAATGCAATCTCTTCTCTTTCCTTTCAATGCCGATCATTTCATGAAATTCAATGGCCTTGCCAATGGCCTGTTCAATAAAAAAAGGCCTCGTTCCCAGCGCCTCAAATTTTCTTATATCATCCTTCAGCGGATTATCGGTGGCAAATAACGGGTACAGGTCCTTTATTTTTTCTTTCCGCACATACAGCATACCGCTGCCTATAGGCGCATACAGCCACTTGTGCAGGCTTGCTGCGAAATAATCAGCATCCAGGTCCGGTATCTTAAAATCAAAATGGGCAAAACTGTGCGCCCCGTCCACCACCACTTCGATGCCCCGTTTGTGTGCCTCCCGTGCAATCTTCCTCACCGGCAGTATCTGGCCGTTCCAGTTGATGATATGGGTAATGTGAACGGCTTTTGTTTTAGCTGTAAATGCATTTACATACTGCTTTACCAGGTATTCCTCGTCTTCACTGGGCAGTTCGAGATTTATCCATACCATCTTTATTCCATCTCTTATCTCTCTTTGTTTGTAAGCATTCACCATATTGGGATAATCCTGTCTGGCAGCCACCACTTCATCGCCTGCCTTTAGTTGCAACCCAAATATCACAGTCTCCAATCCTTCGCTTGAATTTCTGTTGATGGCAATTTCTTCGGGTGAACATCCGGCAGGTTTGGCGAGGTTCTTCCTGAGTGGTTCCCTTCCCTGATCCAGTATCCGCCACATATAATAACTCGGCGCTTCGTTGCAGTAATCATAATAGCGCTTCATGGCATCCTGAACCGTTTTGGGGGCCGGCGAAACCCCGCCGTTGTTCAGATTGATCAGCCCGGGTGAAGCTGTAAATGACTGCTGGATATAATACCAAAAATCCTCTTCCGTTGCCAGTTCTTCCGGAGACAGGCCTTTTGCATCCCGCAGGGCTGCTTCCAGGTTTCTTGCCCATGCCGGTTTTGACAGCGAGGATAAAAAAGCAGTGGCTGAAAACATCCCTGCATTTTGCAAAAAACGACGGCGGTTGGTAATCCCCATAAAAAAGATTTTTCTAAATGTACTGAAATTTAAAATGTACCTATATGTGGTTATCCATAAGCATCTCTGGCGCACTATTGGCTACATACATAAAAACGCCCAACTTCCCCATTCGCCTGCTGTAACAGGCTAATTCAACTTTTGTATATGAAAATACTGGAGATAAAAGTGCTGAAGGGCCCCAACTACTGGAGTGTGCGCCGGCCCAAACTGATACAGATGAAGCTTGACCTGGAAGAATTGGAGCAAAGTCCGACCAACAAAATACCTGGTTTCGGGGAAAGGCTGGAAAAACTGTTTCCAACCATGATTGAGCACCGGTGCAGCGAAGCCATGCGGGGCGGTTTTTTCAAGCGGGTGGACGAAGGCACCTGGATGGGTCATGTAATTGAACACATCGCCCTGGAATTACAAACACTGGCAGGAATGGATGTGGGTTTTGGAAGAACAAGAACTCCGGAAGGAGAAATAGAAGGGGTGTATTATGTGGTGTTCAGCTATATGGAAGAGGATGCAGGAGTGCATGCCGCCCAAGCATCTGTGAATATTGCACAGGCATTGGTTGATGGCAAGGAATATGATCTCGCCAACGATATTCAGCAGTTGAGGGAAATACGGGAAGATACAAGGCTGGGCCGACTGTGCCCATAACCCGCATGGGCTGAAACTGCTTTGCGATTTTGTGAGTAAGCTGGATTATCCGCTGCGTGTCGGGGTTATCAGCGGAACGGGCGACAGAAGGGATGAAGACATCCGGGAGCTGGGAGAAATTTCAGCGCAATACTTTGATGAAATAATTATCCGGTGTGATAAAAATCTGCGGGGAAGAACTGCTGATGAAATTATCGGCTTATTGAGAGAAGGTATTGACAGGATAAACCCGAACATACCGGTAATGACCATTCCCAAAGAAGACCAGGCCCTGGATTATATTTATGAAAATCCAAAACAGGGGACCCTATATACCATAATGTGCGACGTGGTGGCAAGGGCGCCGGATAAGATAAGGGAGCTCAAAGAGAGGGAGGAAAGAGAAGGCGCTGTGGCCTCTCATCCGGCCTGATTTTCTTTTAAAACCATTTGGGAAGAACGCTGTTTAGGCCTATTTTTGCACTCCCATTTCCAAATGGTGTGATTGACCCGTGGTGTAACGGTAGCACTACAGATTTTGGTTCTGTCTGTTAAGGTTCGAATCCTTACGGGTCAACAGAAGTCCCGCCACCGGCGGGATTTTTTATTTAAGCTTGCTAATACAAGCCTTCAGACTGTCTTTCCATTCTTTCAGCCTAATGCCAAACACCTTTTGAATTTTTGCTGTATCCAGCACAGAATACGCCGGTCTTTTTGCCGGTGTGGGATATTGCGATGTGGGAATGGGATTGATTTTACATGTACTGCCGGTGAGTTCTTTGATTGCCAAAGCAAAATCGTACCAGTTGATAATACCGGTATTTGAAAAATGATAAATGCCTCCCTGGCAATTGACGATTGACGATTGACAATTGGCAATAATCTGCAAAATCGCTTCCGCCAGATCCGCTGCATACGTAGGCGAACCAACCTGGTCATTTACTACATGGATCTCTTTCTTTTCACCCATCAGCTTCACCATGGTCTTTACAAAATTTTTTCCGTATTCGCTATAAACCCATGAAGTACGGATGATAATACAGTCAGGATTGAATTGCATCGCCTGCTGCTCCCCTTCCAGTTTGCTGGCCCCGTAAGCGGACTGAGGGTTTGTTGTATCCTCCTCTTTATACGGAACAGTTGCCGTGCCGTCAAAAACATAATCGGTGGAAATATGAATAAGCCGGCAGTTATTTTCTTTACAGATAGCAGCCAGCACACCCACTGCTTCGCCATTTATCTGGCAGGACCGTTCTTTTTCCGTCTCGGCCCTGTCAACTGCCGTGTAAGCGGCGCAGTTAATCACATAAGCGGGGTGGTAAACGCTGAAGTAATGCCGCACCATTTCAAAATGATGAATGGGCAGGTCTTCTTTTGAAAGGAAAATAAATTCATAATCCGGAAACCCGGGAGCCAGTTGCTGCAGCTCTTTACCCAACTGGCCATTGGCCCCAGTTACCAATATTTTTTGAATGGTTGCCATCAGCCATCAAAAACAAAGCTGTTATTACATTGTGCGAAGGTGGGGAGCCCTTTATCCTTGTCAGAGATGATGATATTTTCCGGGGGTATCCTCCAGTCAATATTCAGTTCTGCATCATTGTAAATAATACCGGCTTCACTTTCTTTATTGTAGAATGCGTCACACTTGTAAATCACATCGGCCTGCTTGCTTAGCACGGAAAACCCATGGGCAAACCCTTTGGGAATAAAAATGGCCCTCCTGTTTTTTGCCGAAAGAACCTTGCAGTATGTTTGTCCAAAAGTGGGCGACCCTTTCCGCAGGTCCACCGCCACATCCAGTATCTTTCCCCTGTTTACCCTTACCAGCTTGTTTTGTGCAAAGGGCGGCAACTGGTAATGAAGGCCGCGGATAACGCCATAATAAGAAACCGACTGGTTATCCTGCACCCAGCGTACATCAATGCCCTGCTCCTTGAACACATTTTCGTTGTAGGATTCAAAAAAACAGCCACGGCTGTCTTCAAACACCTGCGGTTCAAAAAGCAGGACACCGGGTAAATCAGTTGTGGTCAACAGCATATATTATAAAGTCCAGTAGGGTCTGTTTTTAATTTTATCCCGGAAGATGCCTTTCAAATCAGCCACCAGGCCATGAGGTTTGGTGATGCGGGTAAAATAAGCATCGTCCAGTTCCCTGTATTCATTATGTGGTACCGCAACAATCACTGCATCATACATTCCGTCTGTTTTAGCTGCCAGTTCAAATCCATACTCATGCTTCAGCTCTTTTGAATCGGCATGCGGGTCTTCCACATCAACATTTACATCATAGGATTGCAGCGCCTTTACTACATCAGCCACTTTGGAATTCCGGATATCACTTACATTCTCTTTAAAAGTAGCGCCTTTTACCAGCACTTTGGCCTTTTTTGCATCATCTGTATTTTTTATGATATGCTGTACCACTGTTTTGGCCACATACTTGGCCATATTGTCGTTGATATTCCGGCCGGCCAGTATCACTTCCGCATCATACCCCAGTTCATTGGCCTTGTATGTAAGATAGTAGGGGTCCACACCGATACAGTGCCCTCCTACCAGTCCCGGCTGGAACTTTAAAAAATTCCATTTGGTACCCGCTGCCTCCAGCACTTCGTACGTATTTATGTTCATCATGTTAAAGATGATGGACAGCTCGTTCATCAGGGCAATGTTCAGGTCCCGCTGGGTGTTTTCAATGATCTTGGCAGCCTCGGCCACTTTGATGGAGGAAGCCCTGTGCACTCCTGCCTTCACCACCAGCTCATAGGTTTTGGCAATTTCTTCCAGCGATTCCGAATCACAGCCCGATACCACTTTTACAATAGTAGCCAGCGTATGATCCTTATCACCGGGGTTGATGCGCTCAGGTGAATAACCAAGTTTGAAATCAGCAATATTTTTTAAACCCGACAATTTCTCGATAACCGGCAGGCAATCTTCTTCGGTACAGCCGGGGTATACCGTGGATTCAAACACCACATAATCTCCCATCTTAATTACCTTCCCCACCGTTTCGGATGCTTTTTTCACCGGCCCGAGGTCCGGCACATTGTGCTCATCCACCGGCGTTGGCACAGCTACAATGAAAAACCTGGCTTCCCGCAAAACATCCAATGAATCTGTAAACACCATATCACAACCTTCAAAATCTTCTTTTGCCAGTTCATTGCTGGGATCAATCCCCTGTTTCATCAGCCCAATCCGCCTGGAACTGATGTCAAACCCGATTACCGGTATTTTTTTTGCAAACTCAAGTGCAATGGGAAGCCCGACATATCCAAGGCCGATAACGGCCAGCTTTGCTTTTTTATCAACTAATTCCTGGTACATGCCATTAATTCATTTCATGCTTACAAATTCTTTGGGCTGTTTGTTCCATTCTTCTTCGGGCAACGATTTAAAATATTCATAGGTAATCTTCAACCCATCGCTCCGGCTTACCTTAGGCTCCCATCCCAGTATGGCTTTTGCCTTTGTTATATCCGGTTGCCTTTGTTTGGGGTCATCAACGGGTAAAGGCTTGTAAGTGATTTTTACTTTATTACCGGTAAGCGCCAGCACTTCCTCCGCAAATTCTTTTAATGATACTTCGTTAGGGTTGCCAATATTAACCGGCATAATATAATCACTGAGCAGCAACCGGTAAATTCCTTCAACCAGGTCATCCACATAACAAAAACTCCTTGTTTGCGAACCGTCGCCAAAAACAGTAAGGTCTTCGCCCCTTAATGCCTGACCGATAAATGCCGGCAATGCCCTCCCGTCATTGAGCCGCATCCTTGGGCCGTAGGTGTTGAATATTCTTACAATCCTGGTGTCCACTCCATGAAAGGTATGGTACGCCATGGTGATGGATTCCATATATCGCTTGGCTTCATCATAAACGCCTCTCGGACCAACCGGATTTACATTGCCCCAGTATTCTTCTGTTTGCGGATGCACCAGCGGATCGCCATACACTTCGCTGGTGCTGGCCACCAGTATCCGGGCTTCCTTCGCCTTGGCAAGGCCCAGGCAATTGTGTGTACCCATTGCACCCACTTTCAGCGTCTGGATAGGTATTTTCAGATAATCAATCGGGCTGGCCGGCGAGGCAAAGTGAAGAATATAATCGAGATGACCGGGTATATGTATAAACTTGGTAACATCATGATGATAAAACTCAAACTGCTGCAGTTTAAACAAATGCCGAATATTGTTTAAATCCCCGGTGATGAGATTATCCATGCCAATCACCTGATATTCTTCTTTGATAAACCTGTCGCACAAATGCGAACCGAGAAATCCGGCAGCGCCGGTTATTAATACCCGTTTGCCCCCAAGCCCCCTAAAGGGGGAATCAGCATTTTTAATTTCTTTACTCAACTTGATTTTTTGTTTTCAGTTAACAAAAGATATTTCAATATTATAAATTTCCCTTACTCCCCTTTAGGGGTCGGGGGTTACCACCTCCCTTCCCACACTTTGATAATAGAAACCAAGTTCTCTCATCGCAGCAAGGTCAAAAAGGTTGCGGCCATCGAAGATAGCTTTGTTTTTCAGCGTTGCGGCAATCTTTGAAAAATCAGGGGTTCTGAACTCATTCCACTCCGTAGCAATGATCAGTGCTTCGGCGCCGTTCAGCGTATCATACTGGCTTTCGGTATAGGTAATAATATCGCCCAGTTCGTTTCTCACATTCTTCATGGCCTCCGGGTCAAAAGCGGCAACGGTGGCGCCTTCTTTCAGTAATTCTTTGATCATATAAAGCGCCGGCGCTTCCCGTATATCATCCGTATTGGGCTTGAAAGCAAGGCCCCATAAGGCAAAATGTTTCCCTTTCAGGTTCCCGTTAAAATATTTTTTTATGCCCGCCAGCAGGTGCAGTTTCTGCAATTCATTTACCTCCATTACTGCATTCAGGATCTTAAAATCATAGTCCGCTTCATGGGATGATTTTACCAGGGCCTGCACATCTTTCGGAAAACAGCTTCCGCCATAACCAATACCGGGGAACAAAAATCTTTTTCCGATCCGTTCATCGCTGCCGATACCCCGGCGCACCATGTCCACATCGGCGCCAAGCCTTTCACAAAGTCTTGCTATCTCGTTCATAAAAGAGATCTTGGTGGCAAGAAATGAGTTAGCGGCATATTTTGTCAGTTCGGCAGAACGTTCGTCCATAAAAATAACCGGGTTGCCCTGTCGCACAAAAGGCGCATACAAATCACCCATCAGTTTCTTTGCCTTTTCAGAACTGGTGCCAATCACCACACGGTTCGGCTTCATACAATCTTCCACGGCTACGCCCTCCCTTAAAAACTCCGGATTGCTTACCACATCAAATTCACCTTTATAATTTTTAGCGATAGCTGTATGCACTTTTTCAGCAGTACCCACCGGCACTGTACTTTTATCAACAACTACTTTATAGCCCGTCATCAGTTTTCCAAGATCATCTGCCACATCCAAAATATAGTTAAGGTCAGCTGAACCATTTTCTCCCGGCGGTGTTGGCAGTGCCAGAAGAATAATTACGGCATCCCTTATACCCTCCGCAAGGCTGGTAGTGAAGTGCAGCCGGTGTTCTTTCAGGTTACGAAGAAATAAGTGCTCCAGCCCGGGTTCGTAAATGGTGACTTCCCCTTTACTGAGCTTATTTACTTTGCTGACGTCAATATCCACGCAGGTCACATCATTGCCTGTTTCGGCAAAACAAGTACCTGTTACCAAACCAACATAGCCGGTTCCAACGACTGCAATTTTCATATCAGAATTTATTTATGAATGATAAAACATTTGTAGTGATAAAGGCCAGTTGCTCCTCATCCAGTTCTGTGTGAACGGGCAGAGAAATCACCCTTTCTGTAAGCCAGTCTGTAACCGGCAAATCTTTTGCAGCCGGATTAAACTGCTCAAACATTTTTTGCCTGTGTCCCGGCACCGGGTAATAGATCATGGAAGGAATGCCGTTCTCCGCAAGAAATTTTTTCAGACCTTCCCGGTCAACCCCTTCAAGCAAAATGGTGTATTGATGAAAAACATGGTCGCTGTAAGCAGCCCGGAAAGGGGTGGTGATTTTTGGATGACCTGTAAAGGCTGCGTCATAGTAGTCAGCCGCTTTTCTCCTTGCCGCAGCATACGCATCCAGGTGCTTTAGCTTGATGTTGAGTATTGCCGCCTGTATCGAATCCAACCGGCTGTTGCAACCCACCACATCATGATAATACTGCCGGCTCTGGCCGTGGTTGGCGATCATTTTCAATTTTGCGTCCAGTTGCTCATCATTGGTAAAAATGGCCCCTCCGTCACCAAATGCACCAAGGTTCTTGGAAGGATAAAAAGAGGTAGTGCCTATTTGGCCGATTGTGCCTGTTTTCTTTTTTGTACCATCAGAAAAGGTATAGGCACATCCAATGGCCTGGGCATTATCTTCAATCACATACAGGCTATACTTTCGGGCAATAGCCATGATTTCCTCCATCGGTGCAGACTGTCCGTATAGATGAACCGGAACTATTGCTTTTGTTTTGGGAGTGATTGCCTTCTCCAGCGAACCCGGATCCATACAAAATGTTCTGGCATCCACTTCCACAAACACAGGCGTTAACTTCAATAATGCGATCACTTCTGTAGTGGCGATATAGGTAAAGGAAGGGGTGATCACTTCATCGCCCGGCTGCAGGCCAAGTGCCATCATGGCTATCTGGAGTGCATCAGTACCATTGGCGCAGGGAATAGTATGCTTCACACCCAGGTAAGAGGAAAGATGGGCTGCAAAATCATGAACAGGTTTACCATTGATAAAGGCTGTACTCTCCATCACTTCAATGACTGCTTTGTCCACTTCGGGTTTTATCTTATGATACTGGGTTTTGGTATCTACCATCTGGATGGGTCGCATCGGCAATTTGCTGTAAAAGCGGCGCAAAAATAGCAAAATAAGGGTAGTTTACCCGATTGCTTTTACATTTGCTGCTTATTAATTACCAACAGGTTGTCAGTATTTCTTTACAATATATTCTTACTCCTGTTTCGGGCGGGTACCCGCATTGCCGCTTTATTTAACCCAAAGGCAAAAAATTGGGTGCAGGGGCGAAAAGGAATATTCAAAAAACTGGAACAGGCCATACCAAAAAAGGAAAAAATCATCTGGGTGCACTGTGCTTCGCTGGGCGAGTTTGAACAGGGCAGGCCAGTGATAGAAAAACTCAAATTTCAAATCCCAAATGCCAAAATACTGCTCACATTCTTCTCCCCTTCGGGCTATGAGGTACGGAAAGATTATGAAGGCGCGGACTGGGTTTTTTACCTGCCGGCGGATGGGCCCCGCAATGCAAAAAAAATTCTGGAAATCGTTCATCCATCGCTGGTGATTTTTGTAAAGTATGAGTTCTGGTATTATTACCTGAAAAAAATAAAATACCGCAATATCCCGCTGCTGCTTATTTCCGCTCTTTTCAGAAAAGATATGTCCTTCTTTAAATGGTATGGCGGGCTGCAGCGCAAAATCCTTTCCCGCTTTGATCACCTGTTTGTGCAGGATGAAAATTCTTTACGTTTGTTAAATGAAATCGGGCTGGGCAACATTGCTGGTATATCCGGTGATACCCGATACGACAGGGTAATTGAAATTGCCGGGCAATTTGAACCCATTCCACTCCTTGAAGAATTTACCGGCACATCCAAAACACTGGTTGCGGGCAGCACCTGGCCTGAAGATGAGGTAATGCTGCAAAAAACTTTTCAGCAATTACCGGCCGGCTCCATCAAACTCATCATGGCACCGCATGAACTGTACAATAACAAACTGGCTGCGCTCAGGCAGCTTTTTCCATCAGCCATACTTTTTTCTGAGCTGAAAGAAAAAAAGGAACTGGCTCATTCTTCTGACTGTCTCATTATAGACAATTTCGGGATGCTGTCCCGCCTGTACAGGTACGGGTATATAACCTATGTGGGAGGCGGTCTTAAAAAAATGGGAGTGCATAATGTGCTGGAAGCGGCTGTTTATTCAAAACCCGTCCTCATGGGGCCTTATTACCATAAGTATATTGAAGCGGCAGGCCTCGTAAACAGCAATGGAGGCATTGTGGTGGAAAATGAAAAAGCAATGGCGCAGGTGATCGGGAAATTGCTTCATGACAGCAGCCGGTACAGCCTTTCAGCCGGGGCTGCCGGTGAATTTGTAAGAAAAAATGCGGGGGCCACGCAAAAGATTCTGAACTTTATTCAGGAAAACCGTCTTTTGACCAGCTGATCAAAATGCAGCACGGTGTTGCTGTCGCTGTTCCAGCCCAGTTTCACTTTCAGTTCCCTTGTGATCCAGTACTCCGCTTCCGCATAAATATTAAAACTGTTGATGGTTTTGATGCAGCGCTCATACATGGCTTCATCGCCCCGGAAAAGCTCGTTGATGAAAAGAAACCGGTCGTTGATGCCGATGGCCTTGCGCAGGTCTTTCACCGGGGTTTCTTTCAGCACTTCCACCAGCTCCGTTTTTCCCTGCCGCAATTTATCGTTCAGCGATTCGCCCTGTGCAGCGTTATCGTTCACTTCCTTTTCTTTTCCCTGGTGAGAAAGGGTGGGTATTTCTGTCATCGGGTCAAACACCATATCCAGCTGGCCGTTCTTCTGCAGCAGTGAAACGGAGCCTTCATCCACCAGTAAGGTCTCTTTCACCCGGTGGCTTTCAGGTTCTTTTATAACAGGCTGATCGGCCGGTCTGGGGGCATACCTTTCGTATTCGGCGCCCACGGCCGAGGCAACCGCCTGGTTAAGCGGAAGTACCACCGCCACTTTTGCGGTGCCCAGGCTCTGCCTGACGGTGGCGTTCATTTTGGAAAGTTCAAACTCCAGCAACTGCACCGTACCCAGCATCAGGGCGGGGTCGGCTTTTTGTTCAAATTGCTGTTTCAGTTTAAGTATGAGGGATTCCAGTCGTTCCATTCCGGTAATTTTGAAGCTTGATAAAATAACTCAACGTTACAGGTGTTCTAAAATTACAAACAACCTGCCAATAAATTTCCTAACATTGGCCGGTAAATAAATCTTAACAATGTTTATTGAACCCAATACCAGCGGCGAACGCCGGGGAAGTATCGAGGTGATCTGCGGCTCCATGTTCAGCGGGAAGACAGAGGAACTTATCCGCCGCCTGAAAAGAGTGAAAATAGCCAACCAGAAGGCCGAAATTTTCAAGCCGGCCATTGATGTGCGGTATGATGAAGTAAAGATCGTATCGCATGATGCCACAGCCATTCTGTCAACCCCCGTTGATAATTCGCAGAAGATATTGCTGATGGCACAGGATGTGGATGTGGTGGGTATTGATGAGGCCCAGTTTTTTGACGACCAGATTGCCAATGTGTGTGATGAACTGGCCTTCCGCGGCATCCGGGTAATTGTGGCCGGGCTGGATATGGATTATCTCGGCAATCCCTTCGGGCAAATGCCATATATCATGGCCAAGGCTGATTACGTAACAAAACTGCACGCCATCTGCCAGCAATGCGGCAGTATCGCCAATTACTCCTACCGTAAAGTGTCCAACGACGAGCAGGTAATGCTGGGCGCCACCGATGTGTATGAACCGCGGTGCAGAAAGTGTTATTCGAAGTAGATTAGTTAATTAGTGATTGGGGGAGGGGGAATTCGGAAACAGGCTTTAAAGCAGAACGACCCCCGCTGCTAACGAAGTATCCCTAATAACCAATTAACTAATTAACCATCTACCTCGCTTTGCCTTTTATTTTTGATTTGCCCTTTATGTCAAAGCTCATTCCTCCGCCGGAAGCTTTTATATCCATGTCCTGGTCGGCAGTTACTACCAGCCCGCTGCGGCTGTCCACCACAATGGTGCCGGTCACTTCTCCGCTGAGGCTGAGTTTTTCATCTCCCTTCGATTCAATTTTACTCACCTCCTCAAGGGTTACCATATCCCCTTCAATATCCGTTACCTTGTACGTTGATTTATACCGGGCAGGCAACTTGCCGCCAACTTCTGAAACTTTATCCCAGGTATCGCCTACTTTAATTTCCTTATTTGGAAAAATATACCAGAACCGTTCCAGGTTTTGTTTGATCTCATCTGCATTGAACTGGCCATTGAACTCCTTCATCATTTCCTGCTTTTCATCTTCATCAAGACCCAGCGATCCGGCTATGTTCTCTGCCATGTTCTCAAACCCGGTTACCTCCGTTATTTTTCCTTCGGGGTTCACCTTCATAGTGAATTTTTGCCCCTTGATGGAACCGAATATCCTGTTGAATATCTGCATGGGGTCTTTTTTAAGTTCAGCCGTGTCGGAACTCACCGGTTTATCTGTGTCCACATCAATATTGAAACCCGCTACTTCTGTTTTCAGTTTAAATCTTTCAAATGATGAAACAATGGTTTTGGTACCGCTGTCATCCCCATTTACGTCCATGGAATAATAGGTGGTCATATCCATTTTTATCTCCTGGCCCATGATTTCCTGGTCCATGCTTACGGTCATTTCATAATCATACCCCTTTCCTTTTTCCAGGTCAAACTTCAGCATTTTGGTGGCCGTGCTGGTTTTGGTGGTCTGGCAGGCTTCAAAACTTACTGCTGCAAAAAGGACAACAGCAGCGGCAATCAAACAGGTTATCTTTTTCATTTAAACTGATTTAATAAAAAACAGGGGTCGAAGTTACATGAATAAGTAATTTCGCAGAGAATCATTTGTTATCAATTCTGTAAACCACATATTTACCCTCTTTAAGAAAGATATGCTGCTGGAATTGCGTCAGCAATACAGTTTTTATGGTGTGCTGCTTTACATCGGCGCCACCATTTTTGTGCTGTTTAATGCCATGGATGAAACCGACAGCAATGTGTGGAACGGATTATTCTGGGTTATCCAGCTTTTTGTTTGTATTAATGCAGTAGCCAAGAGTTTTTTACAAGAGAGCCGGGGCCGCATGCTTTACTTCTATTCCATCGTAAGCCCTGCCAGTTTTGTACTGGCCAAACTGCTGTTTAATTCCCTGCTTATGCTGTTGATGAGTATGCTAAGCCTGTTATTATTCACTCTTTTTCTCGGTAACCCTATGCAAAAAGCCGGTCCATTTATCGGGCTGGTATTGCTGGGCGGCTGGAGCCTGAGCCTGGTGTTCACATTTCTTGCTGCTATTGCTGCCCGGGCACAGCAGAATGCAGCCATCATGGCGGTGCTGGGGTTTCCCATCATTATCCCGCAGCTATTATTACTGATGCGTCTGTCCAATGCAGCTTTTGCCCCATTGCTAACCATACCAGTAACCACAGTACTGTTGTTAATTGCACTTGACATACTGGTTGTACTTCTGGCTGTTATTCTTTTTCCTTTCTTATGGAAGGATTAATAGAATAATTGAACAGATAGACCTGCCTGTCCGTTATTCAGGCAGGCAATGCAGAATAATGAAGTTTATGATTGTTGATACAGAGAATAAACAGCCGGTTTTATTTCTTCATTCCCTGCCCGACATTCTTCTGTCCGATATTCTCCTTTCCCCTTAATTTTGCCCCACTCAACCCGCTTCCTGCGGGTTTTCAATGGTCTCCATTGACAGTTGAAAAAAACTATATGCATAGGTCCTGGTGGAAGATACTCGGCGTAGGGCTGCTTGTTTACACATTTAGTGCCGGACTATTGCTGAATGTGCCCCAGCTGCCGGCCTTGCAGGAAACCATCCGTAACCTTTACTTTCATGTATGCATGTGGTTTGCCATGATGATACTGTTCACCATTTCAGTGGTGAATGCCATACGCTACCTGCGCAGTTTTAAGCTGAAGTATGATATTTATGCCCGGCAGTATGCCGTTGTTGGAATTGTGTTTGGTCTGTTGGGCTACGGCACCGGCGCCATTTGGGCATCCTTTACCTGGGCCGACCCCAATAATTCAATCATCGACAATTTTAAAACGATTGCCCGGGATCCGAAACTGATCGGGGCTGCCATCGCCCTGCTGGTTTATTTTGCTTATTTAATTTTAAGAGATTCTGTTCAGGATACTGACAAAAAAGCACGGGTAAGTTCTGTCTATAACATATTCGCCTATGCACTGTTGTTTCCATCAATCTGGATTCTGCCCCGGATTCTCCCCAGCCTGCACCCCGGCAACGAAGACAATCCGGCCCTCGATGTAAAAAATGATATCAGCGGCTCTATGCGAATGGTGTTTTATCCGGCTGTAATTGGCTGGACACTGCTGGGTGTATGGATTACAACATTAAAAATAAGGACAACCCTGCTGAAAGAAAAATCAATGCTTTCATAAAATGAAACTGAACAAAAAAATACCGGCGCTGATGCTGATGCTGCTGTTTGCTTCGCTTCTTTTTGCGCAACAAAAACAAACAGAGATGGCCGACCTTATGCGCAGCAACGGAAGGATATATGTGGTGGTGGCCGTGATGCTGACGATCCTCATCGGGTTGGTGCTGTATGTGGTGAGGCTGGACAGGAAAATAGGTAAACTGGAGAAAGAAAACAAATAAGAGGAAGGTACAAGGTACAAGGTACAAGGTACAAGGTACAAGGTACAAGGTACAAGGTACAAGGTACAAGGCACAAGGCACAAGGTACAAGGTACAAGGTACAAGGTACAAGGTACAAGGTACAAGGTACAAGGTACAAGGTACAAGGTACAAGGTACAAGGAGGAAGGTAAAAGACATAAGAAATAATTCAGTTTTCACTATTCACCATTCACGAAAACAACGATTACTTAAATAAAATCTCAAATCATGTCAGAAAAGAATTACAGTTTTTTTGGCGCTGTTGAAAAAAGTTTTGACAAAGCTGCCAAATACACCAAATGGGACAAAGGGGTGCTCGAACAAATTAAGGAATGCAATGCCGTGTACCAGATACGTTTTCCGCTTAAAAGAGATAACGGCGACATAGAAGTGATAGAAGCCTACCGGGTGCAGCACTCCCATCACAAAACTCCCTGCAAAGGGGGTATCCGCTTTGCCGCAGAAGTGAACCAGGATGAAGTGATGGCCCTCGCCGCACTGATGACCTACAAATGCGCCATTGTGAATGTGCCGTTTGGCGGCGCCAAAGGGGGTATCAAGATTAACCCGAGAAAATATTCTCCTTATGAACTGGAAAAAATTACCCGCCGTTATACCGCGGAATTGATCAAGAAGAATTTTATCGGCCCCGGCACCGATGTTCCGGCGCCTGATTACGGAACCGGTGAAAGAGAAATGGCCTGGATACTGGATACCTACGGAGCCATGCACCCGGGAGAAATAGATGCGGCCGGTTGTGTGACCGGCAAACCAATTACACAGGGTGGTGTCCGCGGTCGCCGCGAAGCTACCGGGTTGGGAGTGTTTTTCGGTTTAAGGGAAGTATGTAATATGCCTGACATCATGAAAAGACTTGGGCTCACTACCGGAGTAGAAGGCAAAAGAGTTGTAGTACAGGGATTGGGCAATGTGGGTTATCACTCGGCTAAATTCTTCCAGGATGCAGGGGCCAAAGTGACCGGTCTTGCGGAATACGAAGGGGCTATCAGCAATAATAAGGGGCTGGATGTGGATGCTGTGTTTGAGCACCGCAAAAAGACAGGTTCGATCCTGGGCTTTCCCGGCGCCACAGATCTGGCCAATAACACCGATGCGCTGGAACTGGAATGTGATATACTGATACCCGCAGCGCTTGAAAATGTGGTTGACGGCGACAATGCACCCAATGTAAAGGCAAAAATCATTGGCGAAGCAGCCAACGGGCCGCTTACGCCGGAAGCTGATGAAATATTTGCACAAAGAGGGATCCTGGTGGTGCCGGATATGTACCTGAATGCCGGAGGTGTTACCGTTTCTTATTTTGAATGGCTGAAGAACCTGAGCCATGTCCGTTACGGCCGTCTGGAAAAACGCTTTACTGAAAACCTGAATGCCCATATTCTGAGCCAGATTGAAGAACTTACCGGTAAAAAAGTAAGTGATACGGAAAGGGAATTCATCCTGCATGGCCCGGATGAGGTGGACCTGGTGTACAGCGGGCTGGAAGAAACCATGATCAATGCCACCCATGAGATTATGAATGTATGGAAGGCCAACCCCGAAATACCGGATATGCGTACCGCCGCTTATGTTGTTGCTATCAATAAAGTGGGAACGAGTTATGCGGAACTGGGGATATTCCCATAGCACCACCTCAGCCTCTCTATAAATGGAGAGAGAGCAAAACCAATTGCTTTTTAAATCAACCCCATCTTCAAAAGAGATGGGGTTTTGATTTGTCATATTGTTCGGTTTTGGATAGAAAATAAATTAAATTTGAAGAAGAGCCGGGAGCAATGCCGGTGTTGCCGGCAATTATTTTGCACATACCAGAATTTCTTAGTCTTTCTCATACAATCCAGACAATGAAACAATTATTAATAAGCAGCATTTTCTTTCTTTTAATAACCAACGAACTAAAAGCACAAACAACAGAAGAATATGACGCATATAGTGAGCATCCACTTATATGCCTTGTCCTAAATGCATCGTCCCCGCTCATAAGAGTAAACTCAAATTGACGTTGACAATTGACAGTGTTGAATTTTCAGATAAAACTATCAAAACAAGTTTTAATAAGACGATTATAATAGGATTTGAGAGTGACTACCTGAAAATTAATGACAGCCTGTACATAAAAATATTCATTACGAAAAATCAGGAATATGACAAAAAGTTTTATTCCTGGAACTGGGACTATCTTAAGAAAAGAGGATCGCAGTTTTTTCCCATGGGAAAAAGTTACTACGATGAAATGGAGTACGGTAATACAGTTCCGGCAAACGGAAACTTTGGACGGGATTTGGGAACTTATGGTACACCCGGTTATATTATCTATCACTACCACTACCGGATTGAATAACCGCCTTATGCCGGAGTCTCACAGCCGGGTTTTTGCGCTGCGGAATCAAGGCATCTTCAAAAGAATCCTAACTTCCCTTTTTGTAAACCAAGTGAACTATCTGAACAAATTAATCCTTGACATCGAGCTTCACAACGTGAAGGGGATAAAGGAATCTTTTGCCAATGGTATTGATCCTAATGATACGTACAAAGGCGAACCGCTTATTTATGAACTGACCAGTGAATACACCCGGTCGCAGCAGTTTAAGGATTGTGTAAGGGCTTTTGCGGATGCAGGCCTGCAAATGGAAGATAAAGTGTTATTGGCCGTACTGCTGGATGATGCAGGTTCATTGGATGAACAACTGAAGAAAAAACCCGGTGCACCGAAGCAGCAGTATACTCTTCGCTGTGCCTATACGCCGCTATACAAAGTATCATTGCTGCATATCTGTGCGGAATTCAATCATGCGGTCTGTGCCGGCATACTAGTTAAACATGGCGCTGACATCAATGCAAAAGCAGGAACCGATGAACATGGATTTGGCGGGGAAACTCCAATTTTTCATACAGTGAACCAGAACAATAACCGGTCGGCAGATATGCTGCAGTTTCTTTTGGAACAAAAAGCTGACCTGCATAGCACTGTTCCGGGTTTAATATGGGGCAAGGGATATGAGTGGGAAACATTTATTCCGGCTGTGAACCCGGTAAGCTATGCCATGATGGGACTGCTTCCGCAAATGCACCGGGATGAAAAAGCGGTTGCAGAGACTGTATCATTGTTGCTGCAGCATGCTTCTGGCATCCGCTATTTACCCGGCAATGTGCCAAATGCTTACCTCCATAAGTAATTTATCGTATCAAAGCAACCGATTGCCCTTTGTTTCAATCATTGGGGTATAAAAGCGTAATTTCGCTTTAAAACATTCAACCTTGTAATTCCTGAAATATAATTACGCTCATGAAAAAACTTTTTCTAGCCCTCTTCCCTCTTGTTTCGCTTTTAACCAATGCCCAAACCGCTGATGAAGTAATTCAGAAATATACGGCTGCTATGGGAGGCCTTGATGCATTTAAAAAAGTGCAAACCGCAAAATTTACCGGCACTGTCAGCGTTCGGGGGTATGATCTGCCGATGACCATACAAATTATCAATGGCAGGGCCATGCGTTCGGATGTGGATGCTATGGGGCAAGCAGTAATAAATGTTTACAAAGACGGAAAAGGATGGGCTGTTAACCCTTTTAACGGCATGGAAACAGCTACGGATGTAGAAGGCGCTGAATTACTTAACCTGAAAGCACAGGCCAGCCTGGTCAATGCCCTGATGGATAATAAAAGCCAGGGACATACAGTGGAACTGCAGGGGCAGGAAGCTGTAGAAGGTATAACGACATGGAAAATAAAACTAACCACCAAAGAGGACGGCCGCATCGTTTTTTACTACATAAGTAATGCGGATAACTATCTGATTAAAGTAACAAATACCCGAGAAATACAGGGGCAGGAAACGGAAGTGGAGACCTGGTTCAGCGATCTGAAAGAATTTGCGGGTTTAAAATTCTACATGACAAGAACGCAAAAAACGGGCGGTCAAACTTTGCAGACCATTGCATACAGCAATGTAGAACTGAATGTACCTGTTGATGAAAAAATTTTTGATAAGTAAAAAAACCATTTATTCAAACGGCAGCTCCTGGCTGCCTTTTATTTTATAAGGAGCGGAAGTTCGAAAATAGCTTCAAGCCTGCTCTCCCTTCGCTCCCATGCAAAACATTGTTTGCCGTTAGTGATGACCATATACTGAACCGGAACGCTGATGTTATAGCGCAACAGTTGCTGTAATACCCGTTCATCCAGCCCCACTTCAATGGATTTACATTCCACCATCATCCAGGGATGATGGCCGGTATCATACACCAGTATATCAAATCGCTTTTTTAATTCACCCAGTTGTATTTCTTTTTCCACAGCAATCAGTGATGAGGGATACTTTTTCACTGCAATAAGGTAACTGATGAAATTCTGGCGCACCCATTCTTCGGGAGTCAGCGCTACCCATTTCTTCCTTACAACATCAAAGATCAGTTCCCGGTTTGTTTCTTTTTTGATCCGGAAAGACGGTTCGGGATATCTGATAATCACCATGCTTCAAAAGTAAATGATTAAATTCGCAGGCATGAAGACCAAAGAAGAGATTGTACAAAACTGGCTGCCCCGCTATACCGGCGCCCCGCTGGAAAGTTTCGGGGAATATATCCTGCTGACCAACTTCAGCAACTATGTAAAACTGTTTGCCGAATGGAACAAAACCATTGTTACCGGTGAAGGCAAACCGATGCAATGCGCCACCGCCGATAATATCACCATCATCAATTTCGGAATGGGCAGCCCCACTGCCGCCACGATAATGGACCTGCTCTCGGCCACTATGCCCAAAGCAGTGCTGTTTCTTGGCAAGTGCGGCGGACTGAAGAAAAGAAACAAGATCGGCGATCTGATACTTCCTATCGCTGCCATCCGGGGCGAGGGTACTTCCAATGATTATTTTCCGGCCGAAGTACCGGCGCTCCCGGCCTTTGCTTTGCAAAAAGCAGTGTCCACCACCATCCGGGATTATGGTGTGGATTACTGGACCGGCACTGTGTACACCACCAACCGCCGGGTTTGGGAGCATGATGAACCCTTTAAAGAATACCTGCAGAAAATAAGGGCCTATGCCATTGATATGGAAACAGCCACCATTTTCACCGTCGGGTTTTATAACAGGATACCCACCGGCGCTTTACTGCTGGTAAGCGACCAGCCGATGATACCCGAAGGAGTGAAAACAGAAGAAAGTGATAAAGCCGTAACAGCTCAGTACGTGGAGAACCACCTGAAAATTGGCATTGACTCACTGAAACAACTGATGAACGATGGAATGACCGTACGACACCTGAAATTTTAAACACCCCTCATGCGACTCTATATTTTTTTAACCGCTATAGCAGGCATGCTGCTGCCGGCCGGCGAATGCAATAATAAATCAACCGGGCAAAAATTCAAAGGCCGGCTTGAAGTGGCCGGCATCTGTATGAACTATACTATCAGCGTCATTGAAGGTAATCCCGGAACTGACGTTATAGTCGCCAACTGGACCGATGAGGTGACCAATAAACAATATACCAATGTATTCCGGCTGGGCAATCCCTGTGATTTTCCTTCTTCCCTTAAACAGGGTGATGAATTTTACTTTGTGATTGATACATCAAAGGGAAAAGAATGTGCAGTATGCATGGCCTATTACCCCACTCCTTCCAAATCACTACCCATAAAAGTGGTGAAATGAGATGGATCCCCTGCTGACCATAAAAAATCTGTCGGTTGATTTTATTACAGAGTCATCAACAGTCACGGCGCTGAAAAATATCTCATTTTCCGTAACCCGTAATGAAATTGTGGCGCTGGTGGGTGAATCGGGTTCTGGTAAATCAGTCACAGCCTTCTCCGTTTTACAACTGCTACCCTCCCCTCCTGCAAAATATGCGTCAGGTGAAATTTTATTTTCCGCCGGCGGAAATACAGTTACCGACTTATTGCGGCTAAAGCAGCAGGAAATGCAGCATATCCGCGGAAACCGTATAGCGATGATCTTCCAGGAACCGATGACATCACTGAACCCGGTGCTTACCAGCGGCGAACAGGTTACCGAAGCCATCCTGCAGCATAAAAAGATTTCATTTGCCGAAGCACAAAAACAAACCATCACCTGGTTTGAAAAAGTAAAACTGCCAGACCCTGCTGCAGTTTTCAGCCGCTATCCGCACCAGTTAAGCGGCGGACAAAAGCAACGGGTAATGATCGCCATGGCCATGTGCTGTGAGCCCTCTTTACTCATCTGCGATGAACCCACCACGGCCCTTGACGTAACGGTGCAGAAAACAATCCTTCAACTGATAAAAGAACTGCAGCAGCAAACCGGTATGGGTGTAATTTTCATTACTCATGATCTTGGCGTAGTGGCTGAAATCGCTGACCGTGCCATAGTGATGTACAAAGGTGAAATAGTGGAGCAGGGTATGGTAAAAATTATCTTCAGCAGCTCGCAGCATCCCTATACAAAAGCATTACTTGCCTGCCGGCCGGTAAATCACCAAAGAGGAAAACGGTTGCCGGTGGTGAGTGACTTTTTGGAAGAAATGAAGCCGGAAGCAGAAAAGCCGAAGTCAGAAGCCGGAAGTCAGAACCCGTTAGCTACCGGGTCAGAAAAAGCCCATCTGGCATCAGACCTCAGCCCTCAGACTTCTGATCTAAAACCTCAGCCCTCTGTCCTCCTCTGTGTACAACATCTCTCGGTTTGGTTTCCAGTCAAAAAACCAATGTTCGGTAAAGCCGTTTCTTTTACCAAAGCAGTTGATGATATAAGTTTTGATGTGTACAAAGGTGAAACGCTTGGCCTTGTGGGTGAAAGCGGATGCGGCAAAACCACATTGGGAAGAACATTGCTCAGGCTGATTGAACCCACCAGAGGAAAGATAATTTACAACGGTATTGACCTGACACATAAAAAAAGAGAAGATCTGCTGCCGCTTCGTAAGGAAATTCAAATCGTTTTTCAGGACCCCTATTCTTCATTAAACCCCCGCATTACGATCGGTTCCGCCATTGCCGAACCCATGAAAGTGCATGGCCTTTATACAACTGCCGCGCAGAGAAAGAACAAAGTGGTTGAGCTGCTGGAAAAAGTAAATCTGCAGGCTGATCATTTTAACCGGTATCCGCATGAGTTCAGCGGCGGTCAGCGGCAGCGAATTGTTATTGCAAGGGCTCTGGCACTGAACCCTTCTTTTATTGTCTGCGATGAATCAGTATCGGCGCTGGATGTAAGTGTGCAGGCCCAGGTGCTTAACCTGCTGAACGATTTGAAAAAAGAATTTGGCTTTACCGTGATATTTATTTCACATGACCTTTCTGTTGTCCGCTACATCAGTGACCGCATTATGGTAATGAACAAAGGTAAGGTCATTGAAACCGGGCCGGCAGATGAAGTGTATTTCAATCCGCAATCGGATTATACGAAACAACTTATTGCCTCGGTACCGAAAGGCATGGTTACAGCATGAACCGCTTTAATATTCAGCTCCCGTACCGGTATCTTCATCTTTGTAAAATTCTTTGGCGCTTTCCCTTGCAGAATACAGCAACCTTTTCAGTTCCTTCTGCAGTTGTTTTTCCAGCGGCTCTTCTTCTTTCAGTTTAATTTCTGAAAAGCGGGTAAATTCATAATCACCCCGGTTCATGTCCCGGAGGTAGACCGAATAAAATTCCGGTCTGGTTTTCTTGTTTTCTTCAAGTTCAAAAACTTCGGGGTCTTCTGGCGTTAAGCCCACGGTGGCCAGCCGCCACGTAAGATCGTCTTTCTTTGTCTTATACTTATAAAAATAAACATAGCCCCTTTTATTTTTGTGCACTGCAGACAGCCGTTGTATAAATACCAGGGAATCCGGTTTCTCATAAGCGATTATGCTATACAAAGTGCTTCGGCCGAGATCGAAGTGATTATTATACTTTGCGGGAAACAGGCCAATCTTTTTGTTTTCTTTTAAATCCCTGTACAATTCATACCTGTATTCATCCAGTCCGGCAAAATAATTTAAAAGCGTATCCGGGAATGATTTACCCTTTTGCAATAACAGCATAAAGGTGTTATACTTTAACCGCTTGTCGGCTGATTTAAGCATTTGTTCAATAACCGGCTTCACTGCCGTATTGCTTTCCGTAAATGGCAGCAGTAATTTGGCGTATAAGCCCAGGTCGGCATTGCCGTCGTCATTGTCATCATCGCTGAGATAAGACGGCTTTTTCTTATCGTTCTTGCTTTCTTCGGCCTTAGCTATGGCTTTCTTTTTTTCCGCTATGGCCTGTTTCTTCAATTCCTGTTTTGCCTCAATGAGAAATTTACTGAACCAAGCTTCATAGTCCCTGGGCTGCACCAGGTTGCTGTCCACCATCTGGCCTATCAATTCCATAATGCCGGGCTTATAATCTTCAAGGTTCAGCAGCGGCAAAAGATCCGGCAAAATGGCAAGCGTCAGCTTTAATGAATCGGAAAGTTCATCGAGGAATTTACCGTTCTTAATCCCGTATGATGAAAGATATTTTTTCAGCAGGCCATAGTTACCGTAAGGTATATAGTCGCTGCCGCTAAAATCAAGTACGGGGGCCCCTGTATTGATTATATCCCGGAAAACAGAATAAGCATAAGTTGTTTTATGCTGTAATAAATTTTCAAGAACAGCGTATTGAAGCTGTACGGTGTCATTAAGTGCATAGTAGAGTTGTTTCAAATAATCAGCGGTTTCCTTTGATTTTATATCAGCCAGTTTATTGATGAATTCCCTTTTGGTTTCCAGGTATTTTTTGTGCTCCCACCCGAGTGATGTGATGGCATTTTTCAGCATTGGCAGGTCAGATGAGTCAAGATAAATATCCGCAATATGATCAACTGCCCGGTTATGCAGCACAGTGTCTTTGCTGCCAAAATCCTCAAAGAACAAATTTGATTTCTTTACAAAGGGATTTATCCCTTTCATCGTATCAGCAGGAGTAAACGATTCAAAGAATTGTTTTATGAAGGAACCGGGTGGTGTCAGCGAGTCTGACTGCGTGGCCAGCGTATAGCCATATCCGTCCTTGTAATACATTTTTGTCCATAAGATGCGGCTGCTGGCTGTATCCGTAATTACAGATTCCCAAACTTTCGTTTTATCAGGAAGTTCTGATTTTTTCTTAAGGCGGAATGTATAGGTGCTGTCGGTAAAAAAAGACAACCGGCTGTCTTTTTCAAACCCTGCGCTGTCCTTCAGGTAAGCGTAGCGGGAAGAACGGAAGAAAGAAACAAATATCCTCTCACCTGTACTGTCATTCCGGATGATTTTATTCCGGTAAATGCCGGATTCCAGCTGGTCTTTTTCTGTTTTTTCACCCTCCTCATCATCCGTTCGGACCCAGCTGTATTGAGGTATGTTCAATTTTATTTTTTTCCCCTCAGGGTACCATGGAGTATTTACGGCATAATAGAACGAAGTGTCTTTTTGCAGCTTATTAGTACCATAAATAAAAGGTTTAATTTCAAAAGAATTCAGGAATCGCTGCGCAGCAGGCGTTTCCTGCCGGCTGCGGGCAACCAATGTATAGTAATGAGGGCCCTGTATCAGGAAACGGGTAAAATAAAGAGCTCCTGATTTGTCCCGGTATTTTCCATCAAGTGCAGGATAACTTTTGTAAATATGCTGCCGGCGGAATAGGGCAGTATCCACAAACTCAGATGTCATAAAGCTCCCTTCCATGAGGCTGAGATCAAAAGTATCTTCACCGGCAAAATGAAAATTGTGAATATCGGTACGGATAACCCGGTAATGAATGCCGTTTGTTTTGTCCGCTGCATCATAAATCCAGCTTCCGTCGTTGCCAACATAAGGCTCATGCGGCAGTTCAACCACAAACCCGCCGTAAGCCGGTGAAAACTTTTTTAAATAAGAACCGTTGCCGTTCTTATACTCCCGGATGCGAATGCTTCCGAAAAATTTTTCCGCTTCAGGGCCATTCTTCACATAATCACCATTACCGCTCATCTTGAAAAAGATAACTTCAAAAGGAGTGATGAAAATATTGTAGCGTTGCATATCACCCCGGCGGGTGCGGTTCACCACATTAAATCCTTTATAGCCGTTCCGGCTGATAGTGGTTTTTGAAATGATCTTACCGGGAACATTTTCATACAGCAAACTGTCCACCACCCGGTAAACATCATCCTCACTGTGGTTCCACATCCAGGCATTGGTCATAATGCGGGTTACGAGATAATAACTGCCGTTGGCCATATCGGCGCACTGTTGCTGGTTCAGTGCGGCGTCATCACCAAACTTGTAAAACCTGCCGGGTATATCCACCTTGAATAATCCGTCATCGGCTGAATCTGCTGTGAAAACAACCGGCACCCTTATTTTTTCCACCAGGTCTTTTTCCCGGCTGGCCCTTTCTCCCATTTTCACCGGGCGAAGTTTATAGCCCTTCCTTCGCAGTATCTCAATCACCCCCCCTGTCGCCCGGCAGGTGGGCAGCGCCCACACCTGCAAATAAAAAAGTGCCGCTTCGCAAAATGGAGTCAATGGAACCGGCCTGTATTTCATTACGGCGGTACAGGAATTTTTCATCAAACGCTGCCGAAAAACTATTGTACTTATTGATGGAGTCCAGCAGGTCAAGATTACCGCGGCGGTAAGCTTCCTGCAGTTGATCGGTTGAATAGGCTTCATCCCAGTCGCCATAGCTTCTTTCTTTCTTTCTTGTTTTTATCTTTTGCAGCATCTTTATATGCCTCAGCCATCAGCCGCATGCTTTCCCCATAATCTTCCACCCCTGCTATTTTCTTCCCCCATTTTTTTCCGCATTGAAAGATGTACATATCCAGGTAAGTGTCTTCTTCAAAATCGCTTGACTCATTGCCATAAGTGCGGTACAAAAGATTATTGATTGCGGAAGGATTGCTGTAAAGAGCCTTTTCTATCTTCTTGCCGTATTTATAAAATTTAAGGGTATTGATGCTCATATAATCAGACGGCACAGATGAATAACTGCCGTATAAACTGGTATAGTCGCCATACCCGCTTCCGCCGACATCATATTTGCTCATGTCTTCCTGCCAGGTTTCAGGGTTGGTTTCCAGCGCCACCACCTGTGCATTCCTGATGGCATAGTAAAATGAATCGGGAAGGTTAAAAGCAATTTTGCTGCTGACATGCATGGTGCCGATGAGGTATGAGGGTTTCTTCATTCCCCTGCCGGTTATTTCCCACAAAAGGCTTGGGTATTTTTTATTCTTCATATCCGGCTGGGCCCCGGTCCAGCAAGTATTTAATAAAATGAAGAACAAAAGAAGGTTTCGCTTCATACAGTATACTGGTTGACCTGTACTGTGGTTACAATACCAAAAGTAAGATGATGCTTACCTATAAAAAGCATAAAATTATTTTGAGAACCAATGTGTTGGCAAAACAAGCCTCCTTGAATTTTACCGGATGATAACAGGGGCATATTGGGTATTGACAAGCTGTGAAAAATTAAACGGGATTTTGCTTTCGAATAATATACCTTTGCCCGCTAAAATTACAGTCACCCTGACCAAACCCGGCGCCGTAAGGCCGTGGTTGACCGGCGGATTTTGAGTGTAGCCGGAATCAGAATCACCCGGTAGTACCCGGTTTGTGTCATGAGGCTTTGCGTTAAACCCTAAACACTCATGAAGCTATCACAATTCCGTTTCGATCTTCCCCTCAATCTTATTGCACAAAATCCGGCCAGAAGAAGAGAAGATGCCCGTATGATGGTAGTGCACCGCCATACCGGTGAGATTGAGAACAAACACTTCTGGGACATCATCGATTATTTTAACGACAAGGATGTGTTTGTGGTGAATAACACCAAGGTGTTCCCTGCCCGTATGTACGGTCGCAAGGAAAAGACCGGGGCCAAGATTGAAGTATTCCTGCTCCGTGAACTGAACAGACCCAACCGCCTATGGGATGTGATTGTTGACCCTGCCCGGAAAATCAGGGTGGGCAATAAACTGTATTTCGGCGATCAGGAAGACCTGGTGGCAGAGGTGATTGACAATACTACCAGCCGGGGCCGCACCATCCGCTTCCTTTGGGAAGGAACCGAAGAAGAATTCAGGGCGGTGCTGGAAAGGCTGGGAGAAACCCCTTTACCCAAATACATTAAGAGAAAACCTGATGAAGAGGATAAAGAAAGGTACCAGACCGTTTATGCCAAGCATGAAGGGGCCGTGGCAGCCCCTACGGCCGGTCTGCATTTCAGCAAAGAGCTTATCAAGCGACTTGAAATAAAGGGCATCCGTTTTGCAGAACTTACGCTGCATACCGGTTTGGGAACCTTCCGCCCCATTGAAGTGGAAGACCTGAGTAAACATAAAATGGATGCAGAGTATTACCACATTGATGACCCCTGCTGCAAAATTGTAAACCGGGCAAAAGAATACGGGCACCGCATCTGCTCCGTAGGCACTACTACCATGCGGGCCATGGAATCATCTTTTACTGCGCAGAAGTTGCTGAAACCTTCGGAGGGATGGACAAATATTTTTATTCACCCGCCTTATGATTTTAATATCGCCGATTCACTTGTCACCAATTTCCATTTACCTAAAACCAGTTTACTGATTATGACCTGCGCCTTTGCGGGGTACGATCTGGCCATGGAAGCTTATAAAAGAGCCATAAAAGAAAAGTACAGGTTTTTTAGCTACGGTGATGCGCTGCTGATAATTTAAAGATGGAAAAACCTAAGGTTAAGATTAAAAGTTTCGAAGCTGTCAATTCCTCAATTCCGGCGTGAATCTTCACATTGATCTCATTATCACTCCAGCCCAAACATTCCCCGGTTCAGTTGCTGCAGTATTTGTGCTTTGTATGCAGCAGGAACCAGCAGCGATATATTATGCGGGCTGCCGCCATAAGATACCATTCTTACCGGTATGTTCATAATGGAGCCAAACAGCTTTTTTACCATATCCTCTGTTTGTGCGATCTGATTACCTACTACGGATATGATGGTTTGATTCTTATCTACTTCTACTGTACCAAAAGGTTCCAGTTCTTTCAAAATACTATCGAGGCTATCTGCATTATCAATTGTTATTGAAACAGCTACTTCGGATGTAGTAATCATATCAATCGGTGTTCTGTATTTTTCAAACACCTCAAATATTTTTCTAAGAAACCCATAAGCTAATAACATCCGGCTGCTCTTGATGCGGATGGCAATTATATTATCCTTTGCTGCCACAGCTTTCACTCCCACTGAACCTGCTTCTTCGGTTATCGTAGTGCCTTTTGCTTCCGGCAGCATGGTATTCAGCAGTTTTACGGGGATATTATACTGCTGTGCCGGCCAGATAGAGGCCGGGTGTAAAACTTTGGCGCCGAAATAAGCCAGTTCCGCCGCCTCATCAAAACTCATCTGTTCAACCGGAACAGTTCTCTTTACACCCCGGGGATCATTGTTGTGCATACCGTCAATATCCGTCCATATTTCGCAAACAGACGCATTGATTGCTGCTGCAATCAGGGATGCAGAATAGTCGCTTCCTCCCCTTTTCAGGTTATCCACTTCTCCCTTTGCATTCCGGCAGATATAGCCCTGTGTAACAAAAAGTTTTTTATCCTTTTGTTTTTTCAGTAACTGGGTAAGTTTGACCCTGATGCTGCCGATCTGCGGCTCATCATACTGGTCGATGGACATAAACTCCAGTGCCGGAAGCAACTGGTGCGGTGTCCTCTGCTCCTCAAGGTAAGTACAAAATAACCTGGTTGAAAGCAGTTCACCCTGTGCCAGTATATCCTTGCTCAGCGCTTCGCTGAAAGAAATCTTCAAAATGATATTCAGGAATTCAAAATGCTCTGCTACTATTGCCTTTGCTTTTGCAACTGCTTCTTCTTTTTTCACCAGATCATTTATAAATGCCCGGTAATGGGCTTCCAGTTTATCAATTGATTTTTTTGCCGATTGCCTGTCGCCTTTTGCAATGTAATCCCCGATTTCCACCAGCACATTGGTGGTACCCGACAAAGCAGATAATACAACAATCACCGGTTCATCCTGCCTGGTCACCAGTGATACAATATGGTGCATACCTTCCGGCTTACCCACACTGGTGCCGCCGAATTTCATTACTTTCATTATTTTGATAATTTAATGGATATATAAACCGGCAAGCGAGTCAAAGATAAGATTCAGTAGTTTGCCTTTATAAAATTAGTGGAGGGGTATGTTAAATTTTTGAGCTAATCTCTTTAGATCATCAACTACAACATCTAATAACGGTATGCCGTTTATCATTCTTTCTTCTTCAAACTCCCTTTCCGGATCACCGGGAACCAGCACTTTTTCTTCGCCGGGGATGGTTTTGCAATTACGAAAGCCCTGAATCCAGTGATCCATTGCATCCTTGAATTCTTTTGCCGGACGAAATGCATCCACCCTCATTGCGCCTAAAAAATGACCAATTCCTTTTCCCGGTTGCTGTGCAGGTATGGGTACATAGGCAGGGAATGGCGGCACCCATGGCGCATAATTGGCGCCACTTAACAAAGCAGAAAAAACATCCACAATGGCGCCGAGTGCATACCCTTTGTGTGAACCATGTTCCCTGTCACCACCCAACGGCAATAAGGCGCCTCCTTTCTTTAAAATATTGGCATCGGTGCTGTGGTTTCCGTCTGCATCCTGCACCCAGCCCAATGGTGTATCCGCATTTTTCCGCTGCAATATTTCCAGTTTGCCATTCGCAGCAGTCGTGGTGGCAAAATCAGCCACAAAAGGCGGTTCTTTACCCGCCGGCACTGCAACACAGATCGGATTTGTGCCCAGCATTTTATCTACGGAAAAGGTTGGAGCAACTAAAGGACTTGCATTCGTCATCGCCATTCCGATCATATCATATTCCAGCGCCATCATGGCATGATGCGCTGCAATGCCGAAGTGATTACTGTTTTGCACACTTACCCAACCGGTGCCCGCCTGTTTTGCTTTTTCAATAGCAATCTTCATGGCAAAAGGCGCCACCACCAATCCCAGCCCGCTGTCGCCATCTACAACGGCTGTTGACGGGGTTTCATGAATTACTTTTATATCAGGTGTTGCATTTACCCGTTTCACTTCCCAAAGACGTACATAACCCCCTAATCTGGCTATACCATGTGAATCTATTCCCCGCAGATCGGCAGATAATAATGCCCTGGCAGCAGTTTCAGCATGTTCATCACTGCTACCGATTTTTTTAATAATCAAAAAAGTAAAATCAAATAATTGCTGATAGGAAAACAGTTGTTCTGGCATGCAACAAATATAAGCCCTCACTTCAATTTCATTGCATCCGCATCCCATTTAATCACTTTCTTTTGAAAATAACTTTCATTACAGGCCAGACATGGAGCTGCGGCCCGAAAACCAAAGACCGCATCTTCCACCACCGGCTTTCTGGTTCTTAGTGATTCAAAGAAATTGATGAAATGGTCATAGCGGTCATCATAACTTTCCGGCGGAGCATAGGTAATGGCGGGTAAATCCGGCACTATTTTTTCTCCGGCAGTAAATTTTTTATTGTATTGTTCCAGGATTTCTTTTTGCATGGCAGCAGGATACGTATCCAGCGCATCCCATCCGCCGATATTTGGCGCTTTGGAAAACTTATTGCGCCGGATGGTAAAATCATTCCAGCCAAAATCAATAACACCTTCGGTTCCATAAAATTTCACTTTGCCGCTTTCCACTTTTTCAGCGCCACTGGCCAGGTTTACCTTTAGTAATACCTGGAAAGCGGGATGTTCTTTTGTGGCCTTGTATTCCATCACTCCCGTCATTACATCGGGCACATTACGTCCGTCCTTCCAGTAACTCAGATCGCCTGTGGCAAATATTCTTGAAGGGCCTTTTGAATCTGTAAGAAAATGAATGCCGGACAATAAATGAACAAACAGGTCGCCTGCCACACCGGTTCCATATTCTTTATAATTACGCCACCAGAAGAATCTTTTTGCATCAAACGGAGTACCGGGATTTTCTTTCAGGTAATTTTTCCATGCGATGTTATTTTTATTCGCATCCAACGGCATGGTGTATTTCCATGCACCCAAAGCAGTATGCCTGTCAAATGATGCTTCAATACAATTCAACTGGCCAATCTCACCTGCTTTGTATAATTCTTTTGCCTTAGCATACGCAATACTGCTGACCCGCTGGCTGCCTACCTGGAATATTGCTTTGGTCGCTTGCTGAACCTTTATCACTTCCCATCCCTGCGACAACTGATGCACCATTGGCTTTTCACAATAAACAGCCTTACTGGCTTTCATGGCGTCAATAGAAATTTTATCATGCCATTGGTCGCTGGTGCAGATGATGACAGCATCCATATCTTTTTTAATCAGAACCTCTTCATAGAATTGTGTAGTGAACAATGATTGACCGTGTAATTCTTTAGCTCTTTCCAGTCTTCCTTTGTATAAATCACAAACAGCTGCTAATTCAGCTCCGGGAATTTGCAAAACCGTTTTTGCATTGCGGCTGCCCATGATGCCGAAGCCGATAATGCCCACACGGATTCTATCATTGGCCGAAATTTTTCTTTCATAAGCCAGAATAACTTTTTCCGGGCCCTGGCCTGCCAGGGATGATAATGGTAGTGCCGCCGATGCGGCGCTTAACTGGTGGATGAATTTTCTTCTTGTTGACATAATCTTATGTTGTGGCGGGCTATCCCACCCCTCTCGTAAAATTCTATACATGAAACCTCTGCTTCCCCTCCAAGGAGGGGACGCAGAGGTTGCAATGTTTAATCCAACTTTCTGATTTTGCTTTTATAAAATTCAATATTGTTCCGCATGTCTTCCATATTATTATATTCATTGGCTTCATATTCCATGGAAACAACACCTTTAAAATTTTGACGCTTCAGTTCTTTCAGCACAGTGGGCAGATCACAAACTCCCTTGCCAAATAAAGTATCTTCTGTTTTTACATTATCAAACTCTTTTACATCTTTAAAATGCAGCCCCCATATTCTCCCTTCTAATTTTTGCAACCCCTCCATAATACTCACTCCATTTCTTGCCCAGTGTCCGATATCCGGCCAGGCGCCGATATATTTTCTTCCCTGCATGGCTTTAAGTGTGGAGTCAGGATGCCAGTAATGGCTGGCGGGTTTGGGATGACAATGCAGCGCTACTTTCACTTTATACTTTTCTGCCAGCCTGTTGAATTCGTCCAGGTCTTCCCATTCGGGTTCGGCTGTGATGAACGGAATCTTCATCTTTTGAGCAAATACAAACCATTTTTCAATACCCTCTCTTGTTTTATAATGTTCTTTGACCAATACACCCATCGCCACAATTTTTATGTTTCTTTTCTTCAGATATCCCAGTATCATTTTTGGGGTAGGATCGGGCATATCCGGGCCAAAGGGGTAAACTGCATTTTCTATTCCCCAGGGTTGCCACGGATATACTTCCAGATACTTAACTCCAAGACTATCGGCTTTATTGATTGCCTGGTACAATGGAAATTTATGAAATGTCCATGTCTGAATAGCCAATTGCCAGTCTTTTTGAGCAGTTACACAAAAAGCGGAAAGCAAAAAGTAAAAAATCAAAAAATGTTTTCTCATAATTAAAATTCACTGTATTTAAATCCCATTTTGCCGTTTATGTCCATCGGCAGGTTCTTACTGCCGAAAAGTAAAATACAATTGTCCAGCATGACACATAGCTCTTTTCTTGTAATAAACCTATCCGGGTTAAAATCTTTTAGCCCCCAACTTTCCCAGTAAGGTTTCAAATCCTCAACTGATTTTGTTAAAGCAAATTCTTTTTTTCGCCAATAATTTAATCCCTTAAGTTTACCAAATATCATAGAAATCTTTTGTTCATTTCCAGGAGGAAGCCATCCATAACTTTTTCTGGTGTATTGAAATAATCCATATCTGAATTCTTGCCCCATCACCAAACTATCCGGATAAAAAAACATCTTATTCGCCCAGCCTTCCGCTTTTCCCTCTCCTTTTAAAATACCTGTAGCACTCACTTTCTGTATCGCTTCCCAATGCGGGTCATCCGGCTTCACATCCGCAAAAGGCATCAGGTAAGTCTTTGCTTTCAGCAGTTCTTCCTGTACCGTTCTCACCGGCACTTCTCTTATTTTCTTTTTCAGTTGTACCGCCTTTGCCGCCAAAACACCGGCCGCTTGCCCTGTCAGCAAGACAACCGGTTGCAATCTTGTTGTTCCGTTTACTATATTGGTCACCGATATTCCTTTTTCACAAACAATCAACCCGTCAGTTTTCTCCGGTATCAATGTTCCCATCGGCACATTGTATGCAGGTATCGGTGGAAATTCTATCTCCGGCACTTTGCCCGGGTAGCGGGCATGGTGATGATCCACCGGGTAATCACCCACTGCTATGCCGGTTCTGTACAAAGTATAGTCATACGGATGCTTAATATGGTTGATATTCATCCGCACCACTCCTTTCACTCTTCTTCCCTCCCGGTTATATGGTATTAAAGCCATGCCGCCGTCCAGTTCATCATCGGCAAGGCCAATATTTTTCATTCCTAATTCCGTTTGCATAAAATAAATAAACCCGAGTGTATGATTCTTCGTCAGCTCATAACTCTTAACCCTCGACTCTGAACTCTCTTCCACCACATTCAGGTAAATATCATTGCCAAACGGCGGCCAGTTGAGCATATACTTATCCTGCTGTGCGCCGGGACTTCGGGGCAGTTTTCCATAGTGCAGCATTTTCATTTTGTCACCATTCCATGGCTTCCCTTCGCAAGGGGCATCAGTACAGGTGCAATAATATTTTTTTGCATCGTAGCCATCCGGCTTTGCAATGGTTTTATCAGCGCCGGGACCATTATCCTTCAATACGGCTGCCCATGTAAGGTCCTGTATGATATTATTTTTCTCTCTTGCTTCTTTTTCTCCGCATATGGCCGGGTCATCCATTCCCAGGTCATAAGCAGCGCCGGTAGCAGCAAATACATCGCCGAGCTCTGTTCCGTCAATCACTACTCCGGCTTTTATTTTTATAGCCTCGGTATTATCTTTTTTTCTGAGCGTGGCGCCGGTTACTTTGTTCCCCTCTTTCCCTACCGATTCAAAATCATACCCGAAATAGACCTTTAAATTCTTTTCCTTGGCTGCCCAAGCCTTAAAAATGCTGTCACCTACTTTTGGCTCAAAGTTGGTATTGCTAACCCAGCCAGTATTAAGGCGTTTTCTTCCGTAATGTTTGTACAAGGCCTGCCGGAACTCTTCCCACATACCACTTGGTAACTGGTCATTTCCGTCTGTGCAACTTACTCCTGCAGCGGTGAGCATTCCGCCCAGCATGTTCGTTGGCTCCACCAGTATTGTTTTTACCCCCAATCTTGCTGATTGTATTGCAGCAGCCGTACCACCTACCCCGCCCCCAATCACAAGAACTTCCGTTTCGGTTGTTATAACTTTTCGCTGGGAAAATGCAACAGATGCCAAAAGAAAAAGAGGGAATAGACAGATTTTTGTCACCCGTTCAATTTACAGCTTTCACGCTATAAAATAAAAATGTCCCGTTGTTTACGGGACATTTATCTGAATTGTTTTACATACTCAGAATGGCAAATCATCCACCGGTTCCGTAATATCACTTGGCGAAGGGATATTACTGTTCGGTGCAGAAGCTGCAGCTGTGTTTTGCTGATAAGAGCCGCTTCCGCCTTCACCCCGGCCGCCCAGCAGTTGTACTTCCCTTACCCGAAGTGACAATGAAGCGCCGGGTGTGCCATCGTTACGCTGGAAAGACCTTGCTTCGGGCTGACCCTCCACATACACCTGTTTGCCTTTGGTAAGGTACTGGGCCACGGCGGTGCGGTCGGTCCAGTAGGCGCAATCCACCCAGGTGGTTTTTTCCTGCTGGTTGCCCTGGCTGTCTTTGTACTTTTCGGTGTGGGCCACAGTGAAGTTGATAACATTTTTTCCGTTGACTGTGTTGACCGTGCAATCTTTCCCAAGATTTCCGATCACCTGCATTTTAATCATAGTGCTCAAATTTTAAGTTGACGTAATTGAATTAAGACGGGCAATTTAGGATTATTTGTCCAATCCTGCTAAGACATTTAGCACCGGAATCTTAAATGTGAATAAATAATCCTATTCTTCCGTTCTGGCTGAAGCCGCATCAATGATTCTTCCGAAAAATATGGCATTCATGAATAGCTTGGCGCCCCCCAGCCAGAAAGCCCTGAAGTTCGGATTATCGGCAATACTGATCACCCTTCCGTTTCCAACCGTGTTCACTACTACGGCTGCTGAGTTTTTAATCGCATCAAGGTTTTCTTTGCTCACCCATCCGCTTTGCAATGGTTTGCTGCCGTAATAATATGGTGTAGCGTATGGATTTTTACTTTTCTCCATAAATACTTTGTTGGCTTTAAAAAGGCTCACTGTTTTGGTATTGTATCCATACGCCAGCGGATGCGCCAGATCAGCATCAGCGCCGAAGATGGCGCCATTCATCTGCTGTGCCCCGTCAATCTGCTCCCGGTCGGTGTAGGAAAGTTTTTGTGTACTGTCAACCGGTAATCTGGCCCTTTTGAGTTTTACATCGGTAATACCGTTTTGCGAAGCCCAGCTGACGGCTTCTTCGGTTAGTATCAGTGTGCCGCCGCTTTGCACCCATGTTTTCAGTTTGTCTTTATTGATATCGGGATAGTTGCCCCCCACCATAATAATGGTGTTATATTTATTCAGCTCCACCCGGTTGAAAACAGAAGGTTCCAAATGAGTGGATGGAATATTCATCCGCTGATCCAACAGGTGCCATACTTCGCCGGCATCGGTGGCATTTACTCCCGGACCGGTTATCAGGGCGATGGAGGGCTTGGTAATTACTGCAAATTTTGAAGAACCAAGATCAATGCCTGCTGTCGCACCTCCAGTCTTCACTGCATATATTTTCAGCCGGTATTTTTCTGCAACAGTATTTATTTTCTCAGCAATAATCTCTGCATCATCTTTCTGCATCGAAACCGGGATAAGAATGGTACCATAATCAAATTTCTTTGTAACCCCTTCAATCGGTATTTCAAAACTATTGACAGCCACTTTTGCCAGTAAGCCGGCATGACTCAGCTCATATAGCGCTGCTGGGGCATTGAACTCATCCCATTCCATCAAATAGCCATAAGATGATTTTTTGCCGGTTGCTTCACCACGGGGAAATAAAACTTTATCTATAATCTTGCCATAAATACCGGGGCCAATACTATTTATTTCCCTGAATGGAATTCCAAAAGCCAGCGGCATAGTCCAGCTTGTTATGTCATAAAACAAACTATCATTGTAATCTGACTGCCTTTCAAATATTGTTTTAATAAGAGTTTGTTGTGGCTGATTCAAAGAAACTATAAAAGCACTGCCTCTTTCAAACTCTTTATCTTTCCATGTCTCGAATAAATCCCTCACTTCTATCTGGTGACGCTGCAACATTTCCACAAACAAAAGTGTTTTCGTAATGTCATTCTTATCTCCAAAAACATATCCCTTTGGCAAGAGAAGTATTTCACTTTTCTTATAAAACTCCCGCTGCCACTCCAAAAATTCCTTCCGCAATACCTTCGCCCCTTCAAGTGTTGATAAAGCCGTTACAAACTGGTTGCGGATGGTAAAGGGAAAACTCAGCAGCCCGTTATTGGTTTGCTGCAAATGTCCTCTTGAACTCGCCTGCTCAAATAAAATTCCGATAGCTCCGTTAATGTCAGGATAAGTGGAACCCTTGCCGTAATAAAAATCATCATAATTCTCTTTGGTGAAATACAGTGAGCCGATGCTGTCCAGATATCTTGCATGAAATTTGCCGAGTTTGGCCGTTAGTTCCTGGTTTTTTTCCGGCGTCAATGGATTTACCCTTGAAGGCACCCCCGGCTGAAAGAAAAAGGTAGCATTACTGCCCTGCTCATGATGATCGGTTAAAACATTCGGCTTCCACAGGTGGTACCACTTCAGCCGGTTCTGGCTTTCCACATGCACGGCAGGCAGCCAGTCTCTGTTTAAATCAAACCAGTAATGATTGAACCGGCCGCCGGGCCATACTTCATGAAACTCTCTTGAATTAGGGTCACTGACCAGGTTTTTGCTTTTATGCTGATTAGCCCAAGTGGAAAAGCGTTGCAGGCCGTCAGGATTAAAAGATGGATCAAAAAGTATAACCACATTTTCCAGCATTTCCTCAATTTGCCTGCCCTGTGCGGCAGCGAGATAATAGGCGCTCAGCAGCGAAGCATTGGAGCCGCTGGCTTCATTGCCATGAATGGAATGGCCGATCCACACCACCACCGGCATGTTATCAATATTTACTGAGGCAGATTTAGCCGGATCGCTCAGCAGTAAATGCTGTTGCCTTATTTCTTCCAGTTTCTTGTGATTACCGGGTGATGTTATTATCAATAAAACCTGAGGGCGGCCTTCATAAGTATAGCCCATTGTTTCGAATTTTACCCTCTCTGGTGCTGCCTGCGCAATGGCTTTCATGTAATTCACCAGCCGGTCATGCGTAACATGCCATTCCCCTACTTCATGATAAATAATGTCTTTGGGTTTGGGGATGGCGGGATTATAAGAAACATCTTTGGGCAGATAATAGTTTAAATCCTGGGTAATTGCATAATTGCAAATAAGAAAAAGACCACCAGCAAAAAGAAGTTTTCTCATAGCAAGAAGTTGATTTATATGGGAAGATAAGACAATAATTACCTCATTTCGAAATCGGCAAAAAGGCAGATTGATTGTATATTTGCCGTTCAGTTTTTTATGAGTAAAAAAGGAAAAGTATTAGTGGCTATGAGCGGCGGTATTGACAGTACCGTCACCGCTTTGATGCTTCATGATCAGGGTTATGAAGTAGTAGGCATTACCATGAAAACTTGGGACTACGCCCATAGCGGCGGAAGCAAAAAAGAAACCGGCTGCTGCAACCTCGATTCATTTAACGATGCCCGGATGGCGGCCGTACAGCATGGCTTTGCCCATTACATACTCGACATAAGAGAGGAATTCGGCGATTTTGTGATTGACAATTTTGTGGAAGAATACCTGGCCGGCCGTACCCCCAACCCCTGTGTGCTTTGCAACACACATATCAAATGGCGGGCATTGCTGAAAAGGGCTGATGCGCTGAACTGCGATTATATCGCAACCGGTCATTATGCAAAAATCCGTCAGCATGATAACGGCCGCTATGTTGTCAGCAAAGCTGTTGACGACACCAAAGATCAAAGCTATGTGCTTTGGGGCCTGCAGCAGGATTTACTCAGCAGGACTTTATTGCCGCTTGGCCCATATCGCAAAACAGCAATCAGGCAAATGGCACATGACTACGGCTATCCTGAACTGGCAAAGAAAAATGAGAGTTATGAAATCTGTTTTGTCCCTGATAATGATTACCGTGGTTTCTTAAAAAGAAAAGTGGACGGGCTGGAAGAAAGAGTGGCAGGTGGAAATTTCGTTGACAAGATTGGAAATATCCTGGGGCAACACAAAGGCTATCCTTTCTACACCATCGGCCAGCGCAAAGGGCTGGATATTGCCCTGGGTCGCCCGGTATTTATAACAAAAATTGATCCTGTTACCAATACCGTGATGCTTGGCGATGAAGATGACCTGGAGCAAAATGAAATGATGGTGAGTAAAATCAATCTGATTAAATATGATACCATCACACCGGGCATGGAGGCTGTAACGAAGATCAGGTATAAGGATAAAGGGGCATTGTCCAATATTTACTATGAGAACGGAAGCATAAGAGTTCGTTTTTATGAGCATGTCAAAGGCATTGCCCCCGGTCAAAGCGCCGTGTTTTATGAAGGGGATGATGTGGTTGGCGGCGGCCTTATCCAGCGGAGTGAACTCGTTTAAAATCAGGCAATAAAATAGAGGAAAAGGCGTTTTTTAAACGGGGAGTTTTCGTTCCCCGTTTTTGTTTGTAGCTTTACTTGTCCACCGGAGTTTTAACGAAGGTGGAATAATCCGAATACCCTGACAAACAATATTTAACCGGAAAAACATCTATCCGGGAAAGCAGAAAAACCACTGATGAAAATCCTGGCTGTTCCCTGTTTTTTTGTGCTGGCCATTACTACTCTTATAATGACGTCATGCGACGAGAAAGAAGAATTTACACATCTTCCCATAAAAGATGGTTTTAGCTGGAAAGGCAACCGGTACCTGCCGAATGATCCTTATGGCCCGCTTTACAACTTCAGCAATGATGATAACATGGGGGATTGGGATTTTTATTACAACGGAGGTCCCGCCTCTTTTACCTACCGGGGAAATAATTACAGCAATGTTTACTCAGTAGAACATATTGACGAAGCATTTAATGTCCCTATTACCAGCCCTACATCCTACGCCGCCAGAACCAAGTCAGTGGACAAATTCAGCAAAGGAATCGGATTGGTGTACCGTGAATTTGAAATCTGGGAATACCAGCCCAATACCGGCGGCTCCGGCGGCCCTTATAAAACCGGGTTCGGCATCACCATGTGGATGATTGATCATAATTAATCAGTGCATAATTGTAACTTTGAAGGATAACCATTTACATGAAAAGATTTTTACTCCTGATTGCCATTACATCAGTAACTGCTTACTCAGCACAGGCGCAGTTTACCCGGTATATAGTTAAGCTTAAAAACAAAGGCAATAATCCTTTTTCACTCAGTAATCCCCTGGCTTACCTTACACAAAAGGCCATTGACAAAAGAACCCGTTATGGCATTGCGCTTGACAGTACGGACCTGCCGGTAACCCCATCCTATGTTACCCAGATCAGAAATGTACCTAATGTAACCGTACTTAACGTTTCCAAATGGCTTAACTCCGTTACCATTCAAACCTCCGATGCCAATGCCATAACAACCATTAACGGGCTGCCCTTTGTACAATCTGTATCCGGTATTGCTGCCAGGAGCAGCGGAAGAGGAAACACAGATAAGTTTGAACAGGAGGAGCCCTTCATTCCTTCCCCCAATCGCCTGGAGGGGACTGCTGCTGACTATTTTAACTATGGCACTGCTTCTTATAATGAAATTCACCTGCACAACGGCGAGTTTCTGCATAATATCGGTCTCAGGGGCCAGGGTATGACCATTGCCATGCTGGACGCCGGTTTTTTTAATTATACGGGCCTTCGTTCTTTTGACAGCGCCCGGATTAACGGGCAAATTAAAAGCACCTGGGACTTTGTGTCCCGCCATGCCAGTGTTACTGAAGATCATCCGCATGGAATGCAGTGCCTCTCTACCATTGCCGCAAATATTCCCGGTCAGTTTATAGGTAAAGCACCAAAAGCCGATTTTCACCTGTTCAGAACAGAAGATGCAGCTACTGAGTACCCCATTGAAGAACACAACTGGGTATGCGGGGCCGAAAGGGCAGATAGTCTCGGATGCGAAATTATATCCTCATCACTTGGCTACTATGACTTTGATAATGCAACCTTTAATTATGTTTATGCCAATATGAACGGCAATACAACCATTTCGGCAATCGGCGCCGATATGGCGGCCAAAAAAGGAATGATGGTTTTTAATGCGGTGGGTAATGAAGGCGGCAATGCATGGCGTTTTCTTATCACACCCTCTGACGGGGACAGTGTGGTGGCTGTAGGCGCCGTAAATGCTGCTGGTGTTGTTGGCGGGTTTTCCAGCTATGGCCCCTCGTCTGACGGCCAGATAAAACCCGATGTGGCATCCGTTGGTGTATCCGCATTAATACAATCAACTTCCAATACGGTTGGAACCGGCAATGGCACTTCTTTCGCCTGCCCTAATATGGCAGGACTTGGCACCTGCCTTTGGCAGGGTTTCCCGGAATTTAATAATATGAAGATCGTTAATGCCCTGAGGCAGGCGGGTCACAGGGCAACTAACCCAGATGACCGGGTGGGATTTGGAATCCCCAATATGAAACTGGCATTCTCCAACCTGCTCGTTGATTATGCCATATCGTCTTCTTCAGTAAATAATTGTCGTGTTACCGTCAGCTGGAACAGCAAGGATGTAAGCGCCATCCGATATGAAGTAGAAAGAAAGGCTCCGGGAGAAACCAATTATTCTAAAATTGGTGATGTTGCTGCACAGACCGGCGATATACTGGCCAACAGAAGTTACCAGTTCAATAATGATCTTACTGCAGGTTCATCGGGAAATTTTTCTTACCGCATCCGGCAGATCATTGATACCGCTGCAGCCACTTTTACAGCTGTGTTCATAGATACAAGCCAGGTTACTGTTTCCACCTGTACAGTTACGGCAACCAATGATCCGAATGCTTTTAAAAGACAGGTTTGGGTGCAGCCCAATCCCGTAAATGACAATACAGCAATCCTGGTAGTGGAAACATCCGACGCCATTCCCAATATGACGGTGGTGATCTATGACGGTAAAGGAAGTGCTATGATGCGTTTCAACGAATCAAAGGGTACAGGCAAAAAGACATTCAGCCTGCCAGTAGAAAAATTATCAAAAGGCAAGTACTATATTAAAGTACTGAAAGGAAATAAAACCATAGGCACTGCAGAAATGCTCCGGCTATAACGATTTTTTCAGCAAGGCAGCAAACATTGTATCAGCTTTTCCTGCCTTACCTTCAGACAGGTTATCATAACCTTTTAGCAATTCCATCTTTACAAGCTGAAGATGGAATTGTTCTTTAATAAACGAAACAATTTCTTCGTTCTCCTTTTTAAAAACGGAACAGGTGATATAAAGGAAGAACCCACCGGGAGTCAGGCAGGTAACAGTATTTGATACAACCTTTTTCTGAAGATTTGCATAGTATTCAATACTGTCGTTGTTAAAATAGCAAAGTTGTTCGGGAGTCCGGCCCCAGGTTCCGCTTCCTGTACATGGGGCATCACAAATGATCAGGTTGAATTTTGCATCGCCTCTGAATTTTGCAGGCCTCTTACTCAGATCCGCCAATACTATTTCATACTTTGGTATCCCATGTGCACTGAACCTTTTCTTTAGATTTCGCAATATCGATTCCCTGCTGTCTGAAACCGTCAGATCCATTTGCTGGTAAATATCATACATCAGCAGGGACTTGCCGCCGCTGCCTGCACAGCAATCCCATACGGAAATAAAGGGCAGATGGAGGCTTTCCGCTGCAATCCGCATGAACTCGCCGGTTCGCTGAGAGTTCAGGTCCTGTATCATGGCTTCATAATCCAGCGCCAATACCTCACTAATCTTTGATGCCGATGGAAGCGCAAGGCAATTTTCCGTTACTTCTTTGAAAAAAATATTTTTTTGCTGAAGTTTGTCTTTCACAATTGCCCCGCAACCATCATCCCTGAGCCTCAAGAATACATCGGGCCGGGCGAAAAAAGATGCACAGAATGATTCGTAATCTGTTCCTTCGCTTAATTCTTCCTGCCACGGGAAAACAGACGCAAGGTCATAATTTAAAAGTTTAAGTTTCTCATGCAGGGTCAGCCCGGTGTGTGGGCTCCATTCAGGTTTTAGTTCTGTAAGAATTTCATCCGGTGAAATTGCACATAAGAATAAACCGGTCAGTATTGAATTTTCATCTGGTTTGCAGGATCTGAGTTTAGCAGTCCGGAAATAAGAATAACAAAACTGCTCAATATACTTCCGGTCCTTTGAACCGAATTTCTTTTCTGCGGCAAACCATTTTTTCAAATAAGAGGAAAATGGTTCTGTTCCATTATAGGCTAAAAGAATTGATTTAGCAGAATTCAAATAAGAATGAAAACGACTCATTCTGCAAATTAAGAAACGAAAGGCCGATACAGTAAACCACAAAAACGATTACTGGTAAAAATATTTTGTGGCTGTAATTGCACCTCCCGGGGTCCGGGTTCCGTATGAAGAATCTGGTTTGTTATTAGTGTGGTATTTATAGGTGTAATCCATGGTAAAATCCTGCGACGGATCAATGGTATTGGTTAAAACAGTCCGTGTGGCATTGTTGGCGTTGAATAGCCCTGTGCGGCCTAACAATATGGCTTCTTGCAAAATAATAAGCGGGTTAATCTTGCTGTCAAAAGTAAACGCCTGGGCGGTTGCCGGCGATAAAGGTCCGCCCGGGGCGGTAGCAGCATCCTGGGCCACAGTTACCAGGTTTTTGCCATCAGCAGTATAGGTATAAGTGTTTTTAAGAACCAGTATCGGGGGTAGTGGGATAGGTAAGCCTCCAATCTGCAGGTAATGCTCATCTGCCGTTATTCTTCCGTTGGCATCATAGGTATAAACAGCACTATCAGTTACCGGAAAGCCCGGCACCGGTAAATTAAAAACTGCTGAAGTATATTTTGATGTGCCGGTGTTGTAATTATAGCGGGTAACAACACTGTCAATACCCAGTAAAACCAGGGCTGCCGCTTTTTGAACCGTGGTAGTAATAATACCGGCGCTATTCCTGTTAATGATAAGGTCATTGTCATTTATACCGGCCCCAACTTCCGTGGTTTTTTCTCTTACCAGCCTGCCGGAAGCATCATAGGTATAATCAATCTGCGTGGTATCGGTACCGGTTTGTGATTTTATCCTGATCAGTTTTTCAGTAGTGCCTCCGCCGCCGGTGCCCCAGTCAATCTCTTTTTGGCAGGCGATGAACGTCAGTACAAACAGAAAAGCGAGGGTAATAATGATGTTCTTTCTCATAAATACGCAATTAAAGCTCCAATAATGTTTTTACAGGGTCCTTGCCCATCAGCAACTGTTCGGGGTTTTCCAGCAATTCTTTCACTCGAACCAGGAAACTTACAGATTCCCTTCCGTCAATAATCCGGTGGTCGTAACTCAGCGCCAGATACATCATCGGCCTTACGACTATCTGTCCGTTCACCACCACTGGTCTGTCCTGTATTTTATGCATGCCCAATATAGCACTTTGCGGAATATTGATAATAGGCGTACTCATCAACGAACCAAATACGCCGCCATTGGTAATGGTAAAGGTTCCGCCGGTAAGTTCTTCTGTCGTCAATTTGCTGTCCCGGGCTTTGGCGGCCAGTTCAATCACTTTCTTTTCAATTTCTGCCATGCCCAGGCTTTCCACATTACGGATTACCGGTACGGTTAATCCTCTTGGAGTGCTTACTGCAATGCTTATATCCGCATAATCATGGTAAACTAGACTGTCTCCGTCTATATATGCATTTACTGAAGGCCACTCAGAAAGAGCCAGGGCACAGGCTTTGGTAAAAAAGCTCATAAAACCAAGACCCACCCCATGTATTTCTTTGAATTTATCCTTGTACTTGCTTCTTATATCCATAATCCGGCTCATATCCGCTTCATTGAAAGTAGTGAGCATGGCCGTGGTATTTTTGGCTTCTACCAGTCTTTGGGAAATGGTTTTCCGCAAGCTGCTCATTTTCTCACTCCGTACGTTCCGGCTAAAGAGTTCAGCGCCTTCAAAAGCCTTCTTACCGGGATTGGACAGAGCTGCCAGCACATCATTTTTTAAAATTTTGCCTGCGGGGCCTGAAGGGGTTACAATCTTTGGGTCAATCTTTTTATCCTCAATAATGGCAGAAGCAACCGGGCTTGCCTTGATGCCGGAATCGCTGGCCGGCAGTTCATTGGCCAGGGCAACGACGGGGGCGGCTGAGGTAGTTTTCGCTGCCTGTTTCTTTTTGGATTCTTCTTTTTTCCCTTTTGGTTTTTCTTCTGTTTTTTCTTTACCGTTCCCCGAAGGTTTTGCAGCCGATTCATCAATACTGGCCAGCAGGTCGCCTATTTTAATCGTATCCCCTTCGCTGATATTTCCAAGTTTAATAATGCCTGACTGTTCGGCATTTACTTCAAAAGTGGCTTTTTCGCTTTCCAGCTCAGCTATCACCTCGTCTCTTTCCACAAAATCTCCGTCCTTTTTATTCCATTTCAGCAGGGTCACTTCATTGATGGATTCGCCTACTGCTGGGACTTTTATATCAATCATAGATTCCTGTTTCAGGTTTAAATGCTAAATGCTGTTTCAATCAGCTCAGCCTGTTCTTGTAAATGCACTTTATTGTACCCGGTAGCGGTTGATGCCGATGCCTGCCGGCCTATTATTCCAAAATTAATTGACTTCAGATTCATCTGCAGAAATGAGGCAGCCCCCATATTTAGCGGCTCTTCCTGTACCCAGAACCAGGTGGCTTTCCTGTATTTATTATACAATGCCTCCAATTGTTTGTAAGGCAGCGGATAGATCTGTTCTAAACGAATTATGGCGATATCTGCCCGTTTTTCCTTATGCTGCTTTTCAGCAAGGTCAAAATACATTTTGCCGCTGCAGAGAAGCACTTTTTTTATTTTGCCTGCATCGGCCATTTCATCATCAAGTACTTCTTTAAACCCTCCGGATATAAATTCATCCATAGAAGAATAACTGCCCGGATGCCGCAGGTTGGCCTTCGGTGAAAAATTAACCAGCGGCTTTCTAAAAGGCCACGCCAGTTGTCTTCTCAGGGCATGAAAAAAGTTGGCAGCAGTGGTTATATTCGTCACTATCATATTCAGTTCAGCACATAACTGCAAAAATCTTTCAATTCTTCCGCTGCTGTGCTCAGGCCCCTGCCCCTCATAACCATGGGGCAATAAAAGGGTCACCCCGTTCATCCGGTTCCATTTCTGTTCTCCGGCTGCTATAAACTGGTCAATCATCGTTTGGGCGCCGTTGGCAAAGTCGCCAAACTGTGCTTCCCACAGCACCAAAGTGTTGGGGTTGGCCAGCGCATATCCATATTCAAACCCAAGAATGCCGTACTCACTTAGCAGCGAATTATATATTCTGAATGTACCGGTTGCACCCGGAATATGGGAAAGTCTGTTATAAGGTTTTTCATTATTTTCATCCCGCAAAATGGCGTGCCTGTGAGAAAAGGTTCCCCTTCTCACATCCTGTCCGCTCATCCGTACATCTTTCCCGTCCAGCAGCAGGCTTCCATAAGCCAGTAACTCGCCGGTGGCCCAGTCAACTTTTTTCCCGGTTTCAAACAGTTTTATTTTATCCTGCAATATCTTCTCCACTTTACCAAGTGGTTTGAAGTCTGCCGGCCTCCCGATAGCTATCGGGAGCATCAATGCATCAAATACTTTCCGGAAATTTTCAGTACTGATTGCTGTTACCGGGGATTGGTCGAAATCACTGATGTTTGCTTTCCGGAGTTTTTTCCATTCCAGTTCCGGCGGCTGATAATGATAAGGCAAAGGGTTTTGTTTTACTTCATCCAGTCTTTCCTGCAAATCAGCCCAGAATTTTTTCTCCATTTCCTTTGCCAGTTCCTGTGCACCTGCCTGTCCGGTAGGCAGGTCCGGTTCCCCGTTTTCCAGCAAATATGTTATATATACTTCCCTCGGGTTGGGATGTTTGTCAATCAGTGCATACAAATGCGGCTGAGTGAATTTGGGGTCATCGCCTTCATTGTGACCATGCCGGCGGTAGCATACCATGTCAATAAACACATCTGAGTTAAACTCCTGCCTGTACCGGGTGGCGATTTCGGCCGCTTTTACCACAGCTTCCGGATCATCTCCATTTATATGAAACACCGGTGCCTGTATGGCTGCAGCAAGTGAAGTGCAGTAGTCAGAACTCCTGGCATCATCAAAATCGGTAGTAAATCCAATCTGGTTGTTGATGACAAAATGAATGGTTCCCCCGGTGTAATAACCTTTCAGATAACTCATCTGCAGCACCTCATACACAATTCCCTGCCCGGCTATGGAAGCATCGCCATGAATGAGTATAGGCAATATTTTATCAAAATCACTGTGATACATTACATCAGCCTTGGCTCTTGAAAATCCCACCACCACAGGGTTTACTGCTTCAAGATGTGATGGATTCGGCATCAGTTTCAGATGAACAGTTTTGTTATCCATTGTCTGTACCTCGCTTCCATAGCTCATGTGATATTTTACATCGCCGCTCCCCATCGTCTGGTCCATCCTGGCCGTACCCTCAAACTCGCTGAATATTTGTTCATAGGTTTTACCCATGATGTTGGCCAGCACATTCAGTCTTCCCCGGTGAGCCATGCCTATCACCACTTCCTGTACCTCATTTTCAGCAGCCGTATTGATAATGGTGTCCAGTGCAGCAATCGTTGTTTCACCTCCTTCCAGGGAAAATCTTTTTTGTCCCACATACTTTGTGTGCAGGAATTTTTCAAACATAACGCTCTGGTTCAGCTTTTCCAGGATCCTTCTTTTTTGGACCAAGGGCAATGGCTTCTGCATGGTATGTTCAATGGCATGTGTAAGCCAGTCCACTTTCTTTTGATCGCTGATATATTTAAACTCAAATCCGGTATGCTGTGCATAGCACTTTTCAAGATGACTTAAAATGTTGCGGAGTGTGGTGGTGCCAAGTCCAATTAAGTTCCCGACCCGGAATTCCCTATCCAGGTCTTCCTGACCAAAGCCGTAAAAAGAAAGATCTATATTGGCGCCCCTGTCTTTTCTTTCCCGTATGGGATTGGTTTTGGCAATCAGGTGACCTTTATTCCGGTAGCCAAGAATCAGACGGTAAGCCCCAAGCTCTCTCATCCACCCTGCATCCGTCAGGTCTGCATCCGTAGTTATGGGCTTACTTCCTGCGGGAGAAGCTGTAACAGCAGGTGATGTGTTTTTACCGTTTCCATTCGCAACGGCATGACTTATGGCGAAATCAAATCCTTCAAAAAATTTCCGCAGTTCCGGGTCCACACTTTCCGGGTTTTTTACAAAATCCCGGTAAAGGTTTTCAATAAATGCCGGAGAAGAGTTTGTTATGTAAGAAAAATCCTTCATGAAAAGGAGCTATTTGAAAACTTTATCGCTTAGGGGTCACAAATATCGTTTAAAAAACCAGAAAATATAGGCTCATTTTGAGTGATTTATGCAGTACCTGAGGGCGTCACACAATTATGTTGTTGGTGTACAAGAACTGCCATAAAAAATCGAATTAAATAGCTGGATATTTGGCGGTTTACACACTCAACCCTACCTTTGCCGTCCTTAAAATTCAGATTAAGAATGGCTAACCACAGCGCTACAAAAAAAGATGCACGGCAGGCTGCCAAACGTCGTGAAAGAAATAAATACTATGGCAAAACAACCCGCAATGCTATCCGTGAACTGAGGGCCTTAAAAGGCAAGGAAATGGGTGAAAAATTCCCGGAAGTAGCTTCTATGATTGATAAACTGGCCAAGAGAGGCACTATCCATAAAAACAAAGCTGCCAACTTAAAAAGTAAGTTGGCCAGAAAAGTGAACGCTGCCAAATAACACTGTTCAATAATTTTATCAAAGGCATCCCCTTCTGGCGGATGCCTTTGTATTTTTATACTCCAACTGTTTTTTATGAGAAATATCCTGCTATTAACCTGCATCAGCTTTGGCATTGCCTCATTTTCCCAGGGACCTCTCACCCGGTTCGAGCTTTCCGGGGGCTCACAAACCCCAACCTATTTTGAAATAATTGACTGGTGGAAAAAACTGGATGCCCAATCCCCCTATATTAAGATGCAGCCAATGGGTATGACGGATGCCGGTTACCCGCTGCACGTAATATTAGTTTCTTCCGATAAAGACTTTAATGTCGCTTCATTAAAAAGGAAAAACAAAAGAATCATTCTGATTAACAATGGTATTCATCCCGGCGAACCTGATGGCATTGATGCCAGCATGTTATTGGCAAGGGATATCGTTTCCCCTCCCCCAGGGAGGGGCAGGGGTGGGCTTATCTTACCAGACAACATTGTGCTGGCCATCATACCGGTTTATAATATCGGCGGGTGCTTAAACCGCAGCGCTGATTACCGGGTTGACCAGAACGGCCCTGAAGAATTTGGTTTCCGGGGCAATTCACAAAATCTTGATTTGAACCGTGACATGATAAAATGTGACTCAAAAGATGCAAGAGCTTTTACCGAAATATTTCATTTGCTCGACCCCGATGTATTTGTAGATAACCACGTCAGCAACGGGGCCGATTACCAGCATGTGATAACCTTACTCACCACCCAAAACACAAAATTGGGTGGAGTAATGGGAGAATACCTTAAAAATGAATTCGAGCCGGCGCTTTTTAATCTGACGACTGAAAAAGGATTTGATCTTGTTCCTTATGTAAATGTATGGGGCGATTCGCCTGACAATGGCTGGCCTGAATACTGGGACAGCCCCCGCTATGCCAGCGGTTACGCCGCTTTATGGCATACGTTTTCATTTGTCCCTGAATCACATATGCTGAAGCCCTATGATCAAAGGGTAAAAGCTTCTTATGCATTAATGCAGTCTTTTGTTGAATTTACAGCCCGTAACAGTGAGAGAATAAAACAACTCCGGGAGCAAACAAAACTCGAAGTAATAACACAGGCGCAATTCCCCGTTAAATGGACGCTTGATAAGTCAAAATTTAAGGAGGTGATCTATAAAGGTTATGCCTCCGGAAACAAACCCAGTGAAGTGTCCGGATTATCAAGATTGTATTACGACAGAAACAAACCTTATGAAAAGCCTGTAAAAATATTTAATTATTACCCGGCGAAAGAGTTCGTCAGCAGGCCAAAAGGTTATATCATACCGCAGGGCTGGTGGAAAATAATTGAACTGCTGCGTCTAAATAAAGTTCAAATGATACAACTGAAGAGAGACACGACCATTGAAGTAGAAGTGTACAAAATTGAAGATTACAAAACTATGCCCCGGCAATATGAAATGCATCATCTTAACAGTGATGTAAAGGTCAGCGCCGGTGTTAAATCAATCAATTTCAGAAAAGGCGACTGGTATATTCCGATGAACCAAGTTGCAAACCGGTTTCTTATAGAGACACTGGAGCCTCAGGCTGAAGATTCTTACTTTGCCTGGAATTATTTTGACGCCATCCTGGGACAAAAAGAAGGTTACTCAGCGTATGCCTTTGAGGATATTGCAGCAGATTATCTAAAAAAGAATCCTGCCCAGAAAGAGAAATTGGAAAAACAAAAAGCGGCTGACTCAGCTTTTGCAAAAAACGGAAGGGCGCAATTGAATTTTGTTTACCAGAATTCCCCCTGGTTTGAGCCGGCTTATATGCGTTATCCTGTTTACAGGGTGAAATAATCAGGTTGTAGTTACTTTGCGGCTTTCTGTTGCATTAAATAAATACCGCCCAAGAAAAAAACCAGCCAGTAACACAAGCACCGAAATATAACCCACCCATTCATATCGTACCAGCTTGCCATTTTTCTCTTCTGAAATAATATAGCCTGCCAGTAAAGAAGCAGCGCCTGTTTCAAGATGCTGTACACTGCTGTTAAGGCTCATAAAGCTTCCCCGCTTATCAGAATCCACCACATTGCTCACCATGATTTGAGAGCTCACAGCCCGCCCTGTAGCCAGAATAAACCAGATAGCAAAAAAGGCAAGCACTACTGAAAACGGAAGGGCAGGCAGATTAGTAAGAAGTATGACCATTATGAAAGAAAGCGGTACGCAATAACTGAATACCGTCAGTTTACCCACCCTGTCAGAAAGCCTTCCCAGAAAAACTGCCGCTGCAAAGGAGGCTATGCCCCCAACTAGGTAAACAAGTGGTATTACTGATCTTGAATATCCCTTATTAAATTCCATGTAGGGATTGATAAAAGGGATAATCAGAAAATGGCCCATCATTATCAGGCCCGAAAAAGCAATGCAAGACCGGTTTGTCTGTCTGTAACTGTTGCCTGTAGTTGTTTCAGCTTTTTCTCTGCATGGTTATTATTAAGATGTCCCTTTACAGCTGGAAGATAAGTAAGGCAAAGAGGTAAAAGTGCCAGTGCAATGCCCGCTACAAGTAAGAAAGGAACATGCCAGTCATCTTTAAAAATATCAACAAGGTATAGAGAGAAGGTAACGCCTACTGATGATGCAATAGCAAAGGCACTCATGACTGCACCCATCGCTGCACCCCTTCTTTCATAAACAAACAGATCGCCAATAATAGATAAAATCTGCCCGCCAATGATTCCGCCGAAAATCCCGGCAACGATCCTTGAAAAAAGCAGAAAATAATACGAATTGGCAAAACCGCAGGCAGCAGTCCCGATAATAAATCCGGCGTATGTAACAAGCAATAACCTCTTCCTTTCAAACCTGTCCGCAAAAAGTGAGATTAAAATACCCGAACAGCAGGCGCTAATGGGATAGGATGCAACGAGCAGGCTGAATTCTTTGGGAGAAATAATTAAAATGTGGCATCAGGTAATTTCCCAATGGCATCATGATCATAAAGTCAAGGATATGGGTAAAATTCAATGAAGCAAGAAGAGTAATAATTATTTTTTCTTTCCTCGACATGAGTTGAAGGTAAAAAGTTTCCGGTAATAAAAAAGCCCCGACAAGATTGTCAGGGCTCTTAATAAATATGGCAGCTACCTACTCTCCCGCATTGTGGTGCAGTACCATCGGCCATGAGGGGCTTAACTTCTCTGTTCGGTATGGGAAGAGGTGAACACCCTCGGCAAAACCACCATAAGACGTTTCTCATTTCCCTCTCCTTCAGGAGAGGTTAGGTGAGGTAATAAAATTACATATTGGAAAATGTTAGAGAGTATCTTTCTTGTTTTGCTCAGCCTTTTAAGGCAGAGTAAAAAAATTAAAGCGTACGGGCAATTAGTACTACTCAGCTTTGATGTTACCACCTTTACACCTGTAGCCTATCAACGTCATAGTCTTTGACGGCCCTTAAAAGTAAACTCATCTTGAGGAAGGTTTCACGCTTAGATGCTTTCAGCGTTTATCCTGTCCGTACATAGCTACTCAGCATTGCACCTG
>VGGV01000007.1 GCA_016868455.1 Bacteroidota bacterium | reverse complement strand
AACGCAACCCTGAGATGGAAGCCTTAGAGGAACAAATCAGGGTATTGAAGAACATTGTTGCCAAGCAGCAGATTGAACTGGAGTTCAAGACAGAGCTTTTAAAAAAAAGTCAATCCCTCGAGCAGCGCTATTACAAATAAACTTCGGCCGTATTCCATTCTCCTACATTTGATCTATTAATCGTTAATTCTGTTTGAAAATTACGAATATCCACCCCTGTTAAATTCGCATAAGATCTGCCATTCCATCTACTTGTTGTTTTTAACCATTGTGAATAATCTAAAATTGGTGCGAAGCCACAATTACCACTATTTACATCTTGCAATTCTAATACCCTTCCAACATTGCAGGCAAATTGGTTATGACAATGTTTATAAAAAACACTAGACTTGCAATAAGCATTGTAATCACTACCGTTGTTGCCCTTTTTAATAAATATTCGAAACCCATAATCGTAAATATATTTTAAATTAACTGGGTAATCGATAATTTTCCATTCCGATAACCAGCAGATTGCAATAAACCGGTAATGGAGTTATATTACCTGTACTATCAGGAATTTAAGGTATTCTGTATTCTCCAACCCCCTTACAATGGGATGATCTGAGGCCTGCCGCTGAAATATAACCTGCCTTAACTTTCTTTTTGCGTCTTTGGCTGCCATATCAATGATCTGTAAAAACATATCTGGGTTTACAAGATTGGTACAGGAAGAAGTGACCAAAAATCCCCCGGGCCTTACCAGTTTCATCCCTCTCAGGTTTATTTCTTTATACCCTGTTATCGCTTTTTGAATAGTTTCCCTGCTTTTAGTAAATGCGGGGGGATCCAGCATTACCACATCATATTGTCTGCCTTCCTTTGTCCATTGTTTCAGCGTATCAAAGGCATTGGCAGTTTCGAAACGGCAGGTATTTTCCAGCCCGTTGAGTTTTGCATTGGCAGTTGCCTGCTCCACAGCTGCAGCAGAAATATCCAGCCCCAGCACAGATGCAGCGCCGTAATGAGCCGCATGAATCTCAAATGTACCGGTATAGGTAAAGGCGCCCAGAACATCAGCCCCTTTCACGATATGCTGAATAGCTCTCCGGTTATCCTGCTGATCCAGAAAATAACCTGTTTTTTGCCCGTTTTCAATATCCACATGAAACTTTAAGCCGTTTTCGCTGAGAACAATCTTAGTATCGAACGGAGATGACAAAAATCCTTTTTGTTGCGGCAATCCTTCCAGTTCCCTTACAGGAACATCATTGCGTTCATAAATCCCTTTGGGATCAAATATTGTTTCAAGAGCTTTTACAATGGCGGGCTTCCATACGTCAATGCCCAGAGCAAGGGTTTGCAGTACGAAATAATCATTAAACTTGTCAATGATCAGTTGTGGCAATTCGTCAGCTTCGCCAAATACTAAACGGCAATTTTCTTTATAACCGATTTTTTGCCGGTATGTCCAGCATCGCTTTATCCTTTCAAGAAAAAAGTGTTCATTTATCTCATCTTCTTTATTCCTTGTAAGCAGCCTTACCTGTATTTGTGATTTGGGGTTTACGTATCCTCTGCCTACAAATTTTTTATCCTGTGTAAATACTTCTGCTATCTCACCGGGTATCATTGCAGCATCTGTTTTCTCCACTTCATTGTTAAAAATCCATGGATGGCCGTTAAACACCCGTGGAGATATTTTTTTTTTCAAATAAACCCGGTTCATAGCGGCAAGGTACTGTAAACGGGGTGATTAGTACAGTTCCGTCAGAATCAGGCATCTAAACAAAGCCAATTTGTCTCAATACGATAGTTGGCAGTATTATTGACCGTTGTACCTTTGCAGTCAATTTTGGAAAAAATGGCAGAAAAAGAAATGAAAGAGAAAGAAAACGGAGCCCCGGAAAGCAACACTGGCATTGACATTAACACCGATGAGAGCCTGAGCGGCACCACACATCTCAACGAGCCGGTAGCCGAAGAATCAGAACTGGAAAAAGTTCGGGCAGAGTTGGGGGAGTCAAAAGACAAATACCTCCGCAAGATAGCCGAGTTTGAAAATTTTAAACGCCGGAACGCCAAAGAGCGGGTAGAACTGATACAGACAGCGGGGCGGGAAGTGATTGCAGATCTGCTGGAGGTTTTGGATGATTGTGACCGGGCTCAAAAACAGTTGGAAAACAGCCAGAGCAGTGATGCGGCAAAAGAAGGTGTAATGCTGGTTTTTACCAAACTTCGTAACACATTGCAGGCAAGAGGCGTTAAAGCCATGGAAACCATTCACCAGGACTTTAACCCGGATTTGCATGAAGCTGTAACCGAGATACCTGCACCTTCGGAAGATATGAAAGGCAGGATACTGGATGAGGTAATGAAGGGCTACTACCTGAATGATAAGATTATCCGCCATGCGAAAGTGGTGGTAGGTAAATGAGTGATTGGTTAATTCGTTAATTGGTTAATCAGAATGTCTAAAAGAGACTATTACGAAATACTGGGAGTTACTAAAGGTGCCTCTGCGGATGAAATAAAAAAAGCATACCGTAAGGTGGCAATGCAGTATCACCCGGACCGTAACCCCGGGGATAAAACCGCCGAAGAAAAATTTAAAGAAGCGGCAGAGGCCTATGAAGTGCTGAGCGATGCCGATAAAAAAGCGCAGTATGACCGGTATGGTCATGCCGGAGTAAGCGGAAACGGAAGAGGCGGAAGCGGGATGAACATGGAAGATATCTTCAGCCAGTTTGGCGATATTTTTGGCGATGACCTTTTTGGAAGCTTTTTTGGCGGTGGCCAGCGCCGGGGGGGCGGACAGCGAAGCCGCGGGATAAGGGGCAGCAATCTTCGGGTAAAAATCAGGCTTACTTATGAAGAAATAGCCAGGGGTGTTACCAAAAACATCAAGGTAAAAAAGTATGTTAGCTGCAATACCTGTGGCGGCAGTGGCGCTAAGGATAAAGGCAGTGTTCAAACCTGCGGCACTTGCGGAGGCAGCGGCCAAGTGCGAAAAGTGCAGAATACATTTCTGGGACAGATGCAGACAGTAACAACCTGCCCCTCTTGTAACGGCGAAGGCACAACTGTAACAGCCAAGTGCAGCAACTGTAAAGGCGAAGGAAGAATATATGGTGAAGAAACCGTAACTATTGATATACCTGCCGGTGTGCAGGAAAGTATGCAGATGAATGTAAGCGGCCGTGGCAATGCCGGGGAAAGAGGCGGAATGCCCGGCGATCTGATAGTATTAATTGAAGAAGAACCACACAAAGAACTGCACCGGGAGGGGCTGAATGTGGCTTATGAACTCCATCTTTCCTTTACAGATGCCGTTTTCGGAACGCAAATAGAAGTACCCACTATCGACGGAAGGGCCAAAATAAAAATACCTCCGGGTACGCAAAGCGGCAAGATATTCAGACTGAAAGGAAAAGGGTTTCCTGCAGTCAACTTTTATCAAAAAGGCGACCAGCTTATCCAGGTGAATGTATGGACACCTCAGCATTTGTCAGCAGAGGAAAAAGCGCTTCTGGAAAAACTCAGCCACTCCCCCAATTTTAAACCGCAGCCGGAAAAAGGAAGTAAAAATTTCTTTGATAAAATAAAAGAGATGTTTTCCTAACTTAAGCCGACAGCGTTTTGAATGAAAAACACACTGCTATCCATCCTGATTTTGCTCAGCCTCTCCCTGTCTGCACAAACAATCATTATTAACGGAGAACAGACCGATCGGCCCCTCCGTTGGGATGATTTTACCGGCACCCCGGATTATAGCACCAACCTATATGCTTATACATATTGGTACGTATCGTACCAATGGGCACCCTTTCAATTCAAAGGTGACACGGCCAAATTAAAGGTGGAAGTAAGCCCGGAGCTAGAAAGAAGATCATGGAAGAAAGCAGATAAGGTATCGGATTCATTGCTTGAACATGAACAGGGGCATTTCAATACAGGCCGGCTTTTTTACCGCTGCATTTCAAAAAAGAGTCAACACGGCTGTTCTTTTCCGGCATACTTACGAGTCCCGGATTACACAAATATTTAATGAAGAATTGGAGAAATACAGGAAAGTGGAACTGCAATATGATAAAGAAACCGGGTATTTCCATAACAGGGAGCAACAGCAGAAGTGGAATCTTTTTTTTGCCAGGGAACTGGAAAAGATGCGATGAATAATTAAAACGCCTGGGCGCTGCCGCCTTTTTTCTTCTTTATTTTGGAATAAAGCGTTTTTGTTTGCTGGGCAATGGTTATAAACTCTTTTTGAAGCAAATCATCAGCGCCGGAAGCTGATTGTGCCATTGCAATAACATCATTCCAGTTACTGCTCTTCACAAACGGGGAGTTTCGAAGCAAGGAACCAAACAATGCCACAGCGGCAGAAAACCGGTAGCATTTGTCAATTTCCTCAAAATCATGAAAGTCAAACCGGGCTGTGTGTTTATAATACTGCTGCCGCACATCGTTTACCTGCTGGTACCTTAGTATTATTTCAGCAAACTTTCCCGTCATTATATCTTTCTGCACTGCCTTGTTGTTGGCTTCGTCAGGTACAATTTCAAATAAAGCAATCATGGAATAGCCCGAACCAATTTCACCCCCTTCCAGCACCGACAGAGAATCCCGCAGCACCCCAACTTTGTTGTCAAAACCAATAAGGCGGTACTCTTTTACCAGCTCCGGGTTAAATTCAATATCCATATAAACGTTATCGGCAACTGAATAAAGTGTTTGTGTAAACTCTTTCAGCAGTACTTTTTCAGCTTCTTTGAAATTATCCAGGTAAGCAAAGTTTCCGTTTCCCTTCTTGGCCAGTGTTTGTATTTTGGAGTCCTTATAATTGCCCATCCCAACCCCCAGACAGGTAAGATAAATTCCGGATTCTTTTTGTTTCGAAATCAGTTCATCCAGGTCCTGTTCGGTTTTCATACCAACATTAAAATCGCCGTCGGTAGCCAGTATTATCCGGTTATTCCCATCCTTAATAAAATGATTCCGGGCAACACTGTAAGCCAGCCTGATGCCTGATTCTCCCGGGGTAGCGCCACCAGGCTCGAGCTCATCAATTGCTTTCAGAATTTTTTCCTTTTCTCCGCCACGGGTGGTATTCAGCATAACGCCTGTTACACCACCATAGGTTACTATAGCCACAGAATCTTTGTTCCGCAGGTTATTGACGAGCAGGCGAAAGGCTGATTTCAGTAAGGGCAGCCTGTTGGGCATATCCATAGAACCTGATACATCTATCAGAAATACCAGGTTGCATGGCGGTAATGAGTCCAGGTTAATTTTTTTGGAGGAAAGATTGACAAAAAAAAGCTGATTATTATTATTCCACGGGCATGAACTGAGCATTGTTTTTATATGAAACAAATCGTTACCCTTTGGTTCATGATAATTCAGGTTAAAGTAATTCAGCATTTCCTCAATCCTCACTGCATCCGGTGGTACCAGGGAGTTTAATGTAATAAAACGCCGGATATTACTGTATGAGGCCCTGTCCACATTCAGCGACATGCCGGTATTTGGAAACTTTCTGGTATTCACAAAATGATTTTCCAGCAGGCTGGCATACGTTTCATCGCCGGTGTACCAGGTTTTCTGTTCGTCTTTATCAAGGTCTTTTATAAGCGAGGATAATTTGCTGCGGCGTATAATGGATGCACCGGCCGAAAACAGTTTCATTTTTACGCTGGCATAATTATCTGTGTTCAGTACCAGTTTCTGCGGACAATAGCCTTCCAGCGAAAAGCTGAATGTATCCACCTGGTAATGGCATAGGATGCCAAAAGTGCCCTGGGTACCGCTACGGAAAACGTAACCGCTGCGGTGTTGCAGGATAGCTACATTTTGTAAAATATTACCTGCTTCATCCTTTACTTCGCCCCGCAGGTAATACTGCTGGGAGCATAAGGACGAACTAAACAAGATACAGAACAATATATGACAAGCGGCCTTCAAACGGATATTTTAAACAGGATAAGGTACGAAAAAAAAGCCATTGCTGCGGCCGGCTTATATCACCTGGTAAATCTCCTTCAGGTTTCGGCCGAGCCCGTCGTAATCAAGACCGTAACCTACAACAAACTTGTTGGGAATGTCAAAACCCACATAGTCAAGAGTCAGCGGGTATTCGGTGGCGGCTGATTTGTGCAGCAATGCGGTAATCTTCATGGATTTTGGCTGCTGGTGCATCAGCTTGGGAAGAAAGTTGTGAAGCGTTTTTCCCGTATCCACAATATCCTCTACAATAATCACTTCTTTTCCAAACAGGTCTTCTTCCAGCCCGATGGAAGTCACCACTTTTCCTGATGACTTCATTCCCTTGTAAGAAGCCAGCTTTATAAAACAAAGCTCTGCTTCAATGCGCAAGTGTTTAAACAGGTCGGCGGCAAACATGAAAGAACCATTCAGGATAGCAATGAACAAGGGTCGTTTTCCGGCATAATCCTTATTGATTTGCTCCGCTATTTCTTTAACCCGCTGCTGAATTTCAGCTTCTGTAATGTAAATTTCAAATGTTTTGTCATGCACTTTTACGGTGCCCATAAACAGTCATCTTTAATTGGTGGCTTTAAGCGGCCGGCCCGGTGTAAGCAAAAAATTGGTATTTAATGCCTGCTTCGGTGTGGCGGATGCTTTTTTATGGAGATGCAGCTGCTCCCCGAGAGCAGGCATATCACCTTCTTTCAGCCAGTTCAGCTCCAGCAGGCTCTCAAATCTTATGGCTTCCTGCTGGGCAATATCATGAAGCGTTTCCCCCGGCTGAACGATGTGAAATTCATTGTTACCCGTTTTACGTTTGCGCTGCAGGTACACCAGCCTGTCTTTATCTGTTTCTTCGGCACGGGGCATATCGTTGAATTCAAAAATCTTTGCGAGATCAACATTATATTCCTTTGCTATGGCAAGATAGGAAGTGCCTTGGGGCACATATACCACTCTTGTTTCGTTTATCCTGAATTCGCCTCTAGGGTAATCAGGTTTTTTTACTGCAGAAGTTTCCTGTTGTTTTTCTACAATTTTGATTGCATTGCTGATCACACTATTTGTATTATCACCGTCAGGATTTTCTGTCACCACGTCCCGATAGCTATCGGGATCATTTGCTTTATCAGGTATCTTTCCCAGCGCAATGAAAGTGTAGTACTGCAACCCATAATCTTCAATGGTTTTTATAAGTGCCGTGGCGTAACGTGGATTAGTGGCGTATCCGGCTTTTTTTAATCCCCATGCCCAGCCGGAATAATCAGTGGGGTCAAGTGCAAATAAAAAAGCATAACGCTGGCTGCCACGCAAAAAATCTGAATGGTCCCGGTAAGAATCTTCAGATGAAGCGTATTTGCGGAAACATTCTCCCCTTGCATCATCATTATGTTTTACCGATTCGCCTGTCCAGGTGGATTTGCATTTAATGCCAAAATGATTGTTTGAACGCAATACCAGGTTACTGGTGCCGGCCATGGTTTCGTTGATACCCTGGGCCAGTTTTATGGCAGCGGGTACACCGGTACGCTGCATTTCAGCTATGGCCTGGTCCCTATATTGGCTGATATAATTATTTACGAGTTCTGATTGCTGGGCTGAAGAAGCGAAAGCAGGCGCCAGAAAACAGATCAGCAGAATGTTCCTGAATCTTTGCATAGGTATTTGTTACAGTTTCCGGATCAGGTACAGCCCGTCCCGAACGGTGAGTACCAGTTTTTCAATATCTGTTCTTTTACGGATGTACTCATTAAACTCCCGGATGCCTTTGGCGCTTTTTCCGGTTACTTTTTCTTCCAGCACCTGGCCGTGAAAGAAGATATTATCTGCTAAAATAAAGCCGTTTTTCCGCAATTGGGGGAAAACGAGGTTAAAATATTGAATATAAGCTGGTTTATCAGCATCAATAAATACCAAATCCCAGTTTTCCTGCAGTTTCGGGATAATATCTAACGCATTTCCGGTATGCAAAATTATCTGCGCAGACCGGGCAGAGCGGTCAAAAAATGACCGGGCTTTTTGTGCATCGGCCTCTCTTATTTCGATGGTATGAAGCTGCCCTTCATCAGTAAGGCCTTTGGCAAGGCATAAAGCGCTGTAACCCGTAAAAGTGCCGATTTCAAGAATATGCCGGGGGCGGATCATACAGCTTATCATCTCCAGCAGTTTGCCCTGCAGGTGGCCGCTGAGCATGATAGCTTCGGGATGGTGCTGCGTGGTATATTCATGTATTTCATTCAGCAAATCATCAGGGGCTGAAGAAAATTTTTCGGCGTAATGCTGAACAAGGGGATTGATTAAATCCAAGTGGAAATTTTTGCAAAGATAAAATTCCTACACTGCTTTTAGTTCAGCAGTCCGGGTACTGTTTTTCTTCGATATCATCCACAACCCCGCAAAAGTGATCAATCCGTTTATAAGGATAAGTTCATTGCCGATTTTGTAGTCGCTGAAAATACTGTTGGAAATATCCTGTAATCCCAGTTTCATAGGAAGTTTTGCTTCGTACCAGGCGGGGTTACTGAGCATATCAAGCCCCAGTGCCAGTAAGGGTGCAATGATGCAAACAGTCCATATCTTTTTATCATCCAGATTTCGTTTTGTAAGAATGCCAAAAGCAAACAGCCCCAGCAGCGGCCCGTAGGTAACGCCGGCAAACTTCAGTATAAAATCAATGATCAGCTTATCGTTCATTTTATAAAACAGCCATACCATAATGAAAAAAACGGCTGCGAAAGTAAAATGCACTTTCAGCCTTGTTCTTTTCTTCTCTTTTTCTGAAGCCTCGCTTTTCTTGAGGCCGAGAATATCAATACAGAAACAGGAAGTGAGTGAAGTGATGGCCCCGTCCACACTGGGGAACAGTGCCGAGATCAATGCGATTATGAAAATGATGCCGATGGTACCGCTGAAAGCATCGCTGAGGGCAATGGTTGGAAACAGATCGTCGGGCGGTACGGTAATCCCTTTTTCAGAAGCATACAAATACAGCACCCCGCCCAGCACCAGGAAAAGAAAGTTCACAATCATCAGGATGCCGGTAAAGGTCATCATGTTCTTTTGCGAATCCTTCAGTGTTTTTACACTGATGTTTTTCTGCATCATCTCCTGGTCAAGCCCCGTCATGGCAATGGCGATGAACATGCCGCCGATAATATGCTTAAAGGCAAATGAACCGGCTTTGACATCCCAGTTAAATATCTGTGTATAGCCTTTGTCAGCCATCATGTTCATGGCGCCGCCAAAATCAGTACCCAAAGCTTTTACAATAACGATAATACATACAACCAGCCCGGTTAGCATACCAGTTGTCTGCAATGTATCGGTATAAATAATTGTTTTTACACCTCCTTCAAATGTGTAAAGCAGGATAAGAATTAAGATGACCAGTGCCGTTGCTTCAAAAGGTATCCCCATTTTATTGAAGATAAAGATCTGCAGCACACTGATAACAAGGAAAAGCCTTGCCGTGGCGCCCACTGTTCTTGATAAAATAAAAAAGAAGGCCCCTGCCTTGTGTGCATTGATGCCAAACCTTTTTTCCAGGTAGGTATAGATGCTGGTCAGGTTCATGCGGTAATACAGCGGAAGCAGTACAAATGCAATGACGAGGTAACCCAGCAAATAACCCAGCACCACCTGGTAATAGTAAAAATTACTGCTGCCGACTGCACCCGGCACACTCACAAACGTTACCCCCGACAAGGATGTGCCGATCATTCCAAAAGCCACCAGCATCCAGTTGCTGCTGCGGTTACCGATAAAAAAAGATTCATTATCCGCATTGCGGGAAGTGTACCAGGCCACTGCCAGCAATAAAACAAAATACCCGATAACAAAACAAAAGAGAACGGTTGGCGACATACGGTAGTGTTTCTGTTGAGTGGTAGTAGTTCAGTCGGAACCAAAATGCCTGATTATCCAATCAGAGTTTTGTCACTCCGACGAAGGAGGAGTCTCAAAGACTTCCACGAGTAATCTGTCCAATTCTCAGAGATGCCTCGTTCCTCGGCATGACAAGACTCTGAATATTGTGATTCCAAACTGGTACAAACCTATTAATAAAGAATTTTGAAGGTAGCAAAATTTATTCTCCCTTTGCCACAATTTATACAATCATGTCAATACAATCTGTAGCTGTTTTCTGTGGTTCTAAAAACGGAACCAATCCGGTTTTCTCCAGTCATGCATCGGAACTGGGCAGGTTACTTGCTGTTCATAAGGTAAAACTCATCTATGGCGGGGGCAGCGCCGGGCTGATGGGCGTAGTGGCCGACAGCGCCATGGAGCATGGCGGCCTGGTGACCGGTTTTATTCCCAGGCTGCTGCTGGAATGGGAAGTGCAGCACCGGGGCATTACTGAACTCATTATATGTGATGATATGCATGAACGAAAAAAAAGGATATACAGCATCGGCGATGCCGCTGTGATATTGCCGGGCGGTTTTGGTACCCTGGATGAACTATTTGAAATAGTAACCTGGAACCAGCTGACCATTCATGACAAGCATATTTATATACTCAACTCTGCGGGGTTTTATGACCACTTGGTGCAGCATATTGAACGGATGAAACAGGAAGGTTTTTTGTATGAGGAAGCGATGAAGAGAATTACCATTATCTCCCAACCGGATGAATTAATTCCCTTTCTGAATGAGTAACGGGAATATCTTTACACGGAAGAAACAGCACTTATTCCCTTTTACGGCCTCCTCCGAAATAAAGAATAAACCCGGTGCGGAAAACCGGCAGCACCCGTCCGAACTGGTCACGGTAAGGCGAGTTGACATCATTCAAAGCATCAATCATGATGCTGGTATAAAACTGAGATTCCCCGATTACACGGCTGCCATATCCAAGGCCAACCAGTAAGCTGCCTGCATTTGCTTTTTCTTTGTAGGCGGTAACCCCACTGGTTACTTCCTTTATAGTAATGGAATTATATTCATACTGGCCGCCGATAAAGATCATCCGTACCGGCCATATTCTGAGAAAAGGGCCGCCGCCCAAGGCAAGATAACGGATAGAAGTATTGGCAAACTGGCTGCGCTGGGTAACGTAAGTAAGGTTGGTGGCAATACCGGCATCAAGGAATTTATTTATACTGTAACCCACTTCGGGGTTCAGGCCAATAATGAACCCGTTGGAAAATCCCAGGTTAATGCCTGAGCCTATGAAGAGGTGATCAGGTTTCCAGCCGCCTTTCTCTTCATCATCATCCTGTGCGCATAATACCATGGCTGTTGCAGAAATAAGAAGCAATGACAGAATTAGTTTTTTCATATTCATGGGCATTTAACGTTCAAGACCTTTTTTACAGTACATTGGTTTATTCAGCAGGGAATATTTTTCCGGCATTTAAGATATTATTAGGGTCAAAGCTTTTTTTGATGTCCCTCATCAGGCGCAGTTGCGTGTCTTTGAAAACGATGTCCATATAAGGTTTTTGTATCAGCCCGATGCCGTGCTCGCCGCTGATGGTACCGCCCATTTTTTTAACCAGTTCAAAAAGTTCCCGCAGGGCGGCTGTCATTACGGGGTTGCCATGGCTGTTGGGTATGCCTTCCTTTTTTATGCGAATGTGCAGGTTGCCGTCCCCGGCATGGCCATAACAAACCACATCAAAATCATGTTTCTTTCCCAGTTCTTTTACCGCCTTTATCAGACCGGGCAATGCTGCCCTTGGTACCACCGTGTCTTCTTCAATGGTGTAACCTTCCAGTTTTACTGCCTCAGCCACTTTGCGGCGCAGTTTCCAGAGTTCTGCCTTTTGCTGCGCATCATCAGCAAAATATATTTCACCGATGTCATATCCTGCCAGCAATGAGCTGATGGCTTCCATTTCCTTCATCAGTACATCTATATCATTTCCGTCAACTTCAATAATAAGATGGGCTTCTGTATCATCCGTAACCGGCACAGCGCTGCTTTCCACCATCCGGCTTACTATTTTCAGAGCATTAATTTCAACCAGCTCCATGGCGCTCGGCGTAAAGCCCTCCCTGAAAATGGCGCTGACCGCCTCCCCTGCCTGCTCCAGGCTTTTAAAAGGAACCAGCATCAGCAAATCGTATTTGGGATGCGGGATTAATCGCAATACAATTTTGGTAACGATGCCCAGTGTGCCTTCGCTGCCGACAACCAATTGCGTAAGATTATACCCGGTGGAGTTTTTCAGCACATTGGCCCCTGTCCAGATCATTTCGCCGGTTGGCAAAACCACTTCAAGGTTCAGTACATAATCTTTCACCACACCGTACTTCACTGCCTTGGGCCCGCCGCTGTTTTCTGAAATATTTCCGCCGATAAAACAGGAGCCGCGGCTGGCAGGATCCGGCGGATAAAACAATCCTTTTTCTTTGACTGCATCCTGCAGGACTTCCGTAATTACTCCGGGCTCGGTAGTTACCTGCAGGTTTCGTTCATCAATCTCCCGTATGCTGTTCATCCGCTCAGTTGATAATAAAACACCGCCAAGATGCGGCAACGCACCGCCGCTAAGGCCGGTACCGGCCCCCCTTGGCGTTACCGGTATTTTATACTCATTACAAATCTTTAGTATCTCACTTATTTCTTCTGCGGTGCGGGGTTTGATGACCACTTCTGGGGGAAAGGCGAGGTTCTCTGTTTCATCATGGGCATAATGCCGCAGGGTTTCTTCATCCATACTCACATTGGCATCACCGGCTATTTTCCTGAAACTTTCAATATGCTGTGCCGAAACTGTACCCGTGGCAGCTGTTTCCATGAATGACAATTTTAGAAATGAAGGTTGTAAAAATCGGAAGAATCGGGGATATGCAAAAAAGCGGCTTAATAAGTTTTAAACGAAGGACACATGGACTGCTTGCGGTTGCCCATATACCTGTCTACCACTCCCTGTTTGATCAGCGAAAACTCGATACCGCCCCTTCCATTATTAAAATTGCTGAGTGATGAAGTGGTAACGTCGTAGCTGAAAGTAAAGGTGAGGTCTTTAAAACTCAGTCCAACCATGGGTATTACGGCATCTTGATAGCGGTAATACACTCCGGCTATCAGCACCTTTTCGCCGTCGCCGGAAGCATTGTAATGTGCATTCACTCCCCCGACGATCTCGTAGGCGTTGGCCTGCAATGACCCGTAGATATTGGGGTTTACTATCACCCGGTCGTTTAATTTAAAACTGCCGTTCAAAAATGCTGTATAACGAACCGGTATCCTGTTATTGACACCCGGCTGTTCTGAAAAAAAAGATTCCTTTGGCCGGTTCACATGCATGGCAGAAAAACCGGCATTTACATAAATATTATTGGTTGGAAAATACGCATAGTTCATTCCTACCTGCATGTCGAGGTAATTGATATTATCCGCATTTAGTTTGGGCGCTACGGATGACTGGTGCACATCGAAGAACTTTCCGTTCCACTGGCTGGGGAAAGTAAGATTGGTGGTATTGATGCGCTTATTGGCCCAGCCGGCATTAAAACCAAGGCTGATGAGGCTGCCCGCATTGATCATCTGGTGGTAGGCAACAGACCCATAAATTTTAGTAGATGAAAGCACACTGGTACCGGCAACATCCTTTAAAATTACTCCGCCCACTCCCAGCCAGCCGGTATAATCATTGTTTGGCATAACCTGCCAGTCGCCAAAGGCGCTCATGGTTTTGTAAGGAAATGCAGTTACCGAAGCCCATTGATTGCGGTAATTAACGCCCAGTCTGTAATCACCATCTGGAATAAAACCGGTATTGGCGGGGTTTGTAAGCAACGGTGAGTTGAAGAACTGTGAAAAATGCAAATCCTGTGCTTTCAGGGAAACCCCAAAAACCAAATTACAAATTCCAAAGCCCCATATCGTTAACTTCTTTACCATCAAATAAATTCCCTTTTAACTTCCCGATAGCTATCGGGATAACCATTCCGATTTACCTTATTAACGTCAGATCTCCCTTTTTATTTGTTTTGGTGCCATCGGTAAACTCCACACTCAGTGTATAGGCATACACATCCATGGGCTGCACCAATCCTTTTACTTTACCATCCCAGCCCTGGAAGCGGTTATTGGTTTCAAAAACTTTCTGGCCCCAGCGGTTCCAGATGGTGAAAGTCATTTTACCCATACCAAATCCCCTTACCAGCACCACGCTGTTTTCATCGCCGCTAAGCGGTGTAAAAGCATTGGGCACATCCACCAGCGGATTAATAAGGGCCCTTACCGGCAGGCACACCGTACTGTCACACCCAACAGCATTATAAGCCGTTAGACAGGCTGTAAACGTACCTGTTGCATTGTACTGGTGGGTAACGGGCCCCCGGCTGATGGTAAACAGGCTGTCGCCGTCACCAAACACCCATATAAACCTTACGGCATCTGCTGATGAGAAATTATTGAACACTGTGGGTGTATTCACTACCGGCGGATCAGGCGTAGCGTTAAATGCCGGTACCGGGTCTGCATATACCGTAATGGTGAATGTGGTATCATGCGATACATTACAGGTGCCGGGATTGAAAGCTGTGAGACGGATCGTATATGTTCCCGGGTTGATGTAAAGATGTGTCGGGTTTTCCAGTATTGATGTATTAGCCGGCGAACCGGGATCGCCAAAATCCCATAAAAATGTTACGCCATTTTGCGATTTGCTGCTGAAAGCTGCGTTATAAGGTGCACAGCCATTGGGCGGGGTTTCAATAATGGCTCTTACGTTATCAGCGATGCTGATATTGATTATACTGTCGTCTGGATTGTTACAGTAAGTGGTATCCTTTAAAATCAGTTTTGCCTGGTAAGTACCGGTAGCAGGATAGGTATGAGTAACTGCATTGGCGGCTCCGATAAGTGCCGGCACCCGCGGGCTTCCATCGCCAAAATCCCAGACAAAAGAAGTGTCCTGGAAGGGTTTGGTGGGGTCGCTGCTGACGGAGTTATTGGTAAACTGGTAATTAAACTTGGGGCAGCCAGGCCCAACGGCTTGCCAGGCAGGAAGCAATGTGGCTCGTACATCTCCCACCCGGATATTAATGAAAGATGAATCCCTGAGGTTGCAGGAGTTGAGGTCAACCGCTACAAGCATTACCCGGTAAATGCCAACAGCGTTATAAGTAAAGGTTGCTGTTGGAATAGTTGTTATAAGGTCAGGGGGGGTACCGGGAACATAATTAAAATGCCATTCATAGCTGACAGCGTTTGCTACTGAGTCAATAAAATCCACCTTAAGCGGTACGCAACCGGCCGTATCACTTACAGCATCAATCAGGGCCCTTACTTCACCGTTAACTCCAGAAAGCTGCAAATCAAATTTGAACATGGCCAGGTTGCAGCCGACACCTGATGCTGAATTAGTAGTAGCCCAAGCTCCTGCTGTTGTTGGGAAAAGCGGCCTGCCGCCGGTACCAATATTACAGTTGGCGCATATCGCCTGGTATATAATTCCGTTCCGGTCAAAACGGCTGGTGCCTCCGTCCACATGATCAGATCCGCCTCCTGGCGGGTTGGTTTCTCCAAAGAAACTGCCAAACAGTTGCTGTGAAGCATCTCTTTTCAAAACAAAGAAGTAAAAATCCTTACCGTCTGTGGATGATTTAATAGCATCAGGTGTGGTAGAAAGCCCCACGGTTCCGGCGCTGTTAAAACTGTTACTGCTAGAAAAAAATCCGCCCCACCCGGAAACATAAACATTTTCACACCGGTCAACCAGGAAAGCAGTAATGGAAATATTGGGAGTGGGTGCCCCGGAGCCAAACATGGTGGAATAAATATAACTTGACAAATCAGGCTGCAGTTTGGCAATAAACTGTTTTCCGCCCGCCTGGCTAAATATGGGTGGCGAACCGGGAAGATTATTTACCACCTGCCAGTTGCCCGTTGTTTGGCCGCATATATAGGGAAACCCCCTGTTGTCAAATTGTATTCCGTATACCTGGTCACTGCCCGGTGTTCCAATAAAGGTAGAACGAATGATAGAAGCCCCATTGCTGCTGATAACAGCCACATAGCCTTCAATATTTCCATTGCTCACCGGCCCGATCGTTCCGGTTTTAGTACCGGGAAAGGTGCTGGCATCGCTTTCGGTACCCCCTGCAACATAAATAGTGCCGTTTGGCGCAACAGTTAATACATAGGCAGCATCATTTGACACGCCTCCGAGATAACTGGAAAAAATAACCGTACCAAGATCGGGTGACAGTTTTATCAATGCACCGTCCTGGCTGCCACCATACGTTGGCTGAAAAACGGTACCCCGTATCGGAAAATCGGCAGACTGTGTGCTGGATGCCACCAGCACATTGCCGGATGTGTCCAGTATCACTTCACTGCGGCCATCATCGCCATAATTTTGTTGCAATGATACACGGCTTCTGGGGTAAGTAATATTTACACCATCCCGGGCAGTACCGCCGATTCTTTTTGACCCGATAAGGGCGGTACCGGCAGCGTTCAGTTTGGTAATAATAATATCATAATCGCCACAACTACCTACTATACCGGCAGCTCCGCCAGTTACCGGGTAAGAGCCGGGGCCGGTTAGGGGTGAGTTGGTTCTTCCGGCCAAAACCAGGTTGCCCTGGTTATCTACAATAAGACTATGCGGCTGTTCTTCTCTTGTACCTCCAATATACGTAGCATATATCCTGGCGCTGCCGCCCGGTGAAAGTTTAATAATGCCAATATCAAATTCACCTCCCTGAAAACTGGTTTGAAACGCCCCGGTTGAAACAGGCAACCCTGTGCCATGCACTATTCCGCCTCCATACATACTGCCATCGGGGCCATACGTTGCGGTAAAACCCCACATATCAATAGAACTACCAGCAAAAGAACAGAAGACAACCTGCGGGTCAATGATAAGCGAGGCGTTGCGGTTATAGTTCTTTACATCAAACCTTACTACATTATCTTTTACAATATAACGGCACCCTACTTCTTCCCGTCCCGTTAAACCGGCCTGATAGGTATAAGGATATGATTCTTTCAGTTCGCCTATTGAGGTGGCAATAGCCAGCGCTTTATTTTTTACCTGCAATCCGTCAACTCCGTTGTACTTAAGGGCAATTTTAGAAACATCACCCCCCGGTTTTACCATTATGTCATACTTCAGAAAACCATTATCCGTATAATAACGGAAGTCAACATTGGGATAAACATCTTTTAAGGTAACAGCCTGGTATATCCGGCAACCTTCAGCCCAGCGGGAAGGATCATTGCCCGTAAAATAGTTATTGTAGGTCTGAATCTTTTTTTCCGGCACTGCATTGGAAGCCGGGGATGAGCCAACAAAATCCACATGCCAGGCATGGGTGCGAACCATGTACTTTTCAGGGTCAACTCCGGCCGGTCTTTCATGCAGCAGTTTCATTACATTGGCCAGATCAACCGGGTTATATTGTACAATGGTAACGCCGTTATCCCTTATAAAAAAATCACCGTTGCTTACCCTGCCGGCATAACGGACACGGCTGTCCCACTGACCTTTGTTTTCCACAAATTCAATACTGCCCTGCGGAAAAGCAGCTGTAAAAAAGGAGGAGGCGATTAAAAAAGTAAGAAATTGTTTCAGGGTAGTTGTCTTTACACTATTAAAATAACCAATTTTCATCAGAAACGGATTGAAAACTTCTGTTAACAAATTGAGTTCAATTGTAATATCTCTGTCAAATATGCTGTAAACCCCAGCCGGTCTTTCCCATCATACTATGAAATTTTACGCCACAACACTGCTCCTTTTTGCATCCGGAGGAAGTTTTTCAGCGGCAAATTTTCTGCCGAATTAAGCTCCGGATCGTTTTCAATCAGCCGGGCGGAAATATTTTTCGCTATTTCCAGCAGCGACCGGTCTTGGACTATATGGGCCAGTTTAAAGTTTAAGGCCCCGCTTTGCCTGGTGCCCTCAATTTCTCCGGGCCCCCTCAATTCCAGGTCTTTTTCTGCAATTTCAAACCCATTGCCGGTGGATACCAAAACCCTGATGCGTTCCCGGGCATCATTACCCAGTTTGGGACCGGTTATTAATATACAATAGCTCTTTTCGGCACCCCGCCCCACCCTGCCCCTTAGCTGGTGAAGCTGGGACAACCCGAATTTTTCCGCACTTTCAATAACCATTACCGAGGCATTGGGCACATCCACACCCACTTCAATTACCGTGGTGGATACCATGATCCGTGTGTCATGTTCAACAAACCGTTTCATGTTTTGTTCTTTCTGCTCAGCGGGTTGCCGGCCATGTACCATACTGATCCGGTAACGGGGCTCCGGGAAGTATGCTTTTACATTTTCATAGCCTTTCATCAGGTTTTCATAATCCAGCTTGTCACTCTCTTCAATCAGCGGAAAAATGATATATGCCTGCCTGCCTTTGTCTATTTCACTTCGCAAAAAATCCATCACCTTGCTGCGCTGCGATTCATAACGGTGAACAGTAGTAATGGGTTGCCGTCCCGGCGGTAACTCATCAATCACACTGTAATCCAAATCGCCATAAGCCGTCATGGCCAAAGTGCGGGGAATGGGTGTGGCCGTCATAACAAGTACATGCGGGGGTACCGTTGCTTTTTGCCAGAGCCGGGCCCTTTGCGCCACCCCAAACCGGTGCTGCTCATCAATGATTACAAGACCCAGTTTATGAAACTGCACCACATCCTCAATTACGGCATGGGTGCCAATGAGGATTGCCAGTTGCCCTTCTTCCAGTTCCTGCAATAATTTTTTCCGCTCTGCCGGTTTAGCAGAACCTGTAAGCAGGCTGACCCGGATATTCATTTTTTGCAGCAGGGCGGAAATGGTATTATAATGCTGCTGTGCCAGTATTTCTGTTGGCGCCATCAGGCATGACTGAAAGCCATTGTCTGCTGCCAGCAGCATAATCAATACTGCCACGATAGTTTTTCCGCTTCCCACATCGCCCTGCAGCAGCCGGTTCATTTGCCGGCCACGGGCCGTATCAGCCCTGATTTCTTTAATAACCCTTTTTTGCGCAGTAGTAAGCTGAAAAGGGAGAAAATTCCTGTAGAATCTATTAAAAAGGTCGCCTACCCTATCAAACACCACTCCTTTTGAATAGCGGTGCCGGCCCGAGCGGATCAGCGCCATTCTCAATTGTGCTAAAAACAGTTCCTCCAACTTTAACCGCTTTACTGCCTCAACATATTCATCCGCGGTTTGAGGAAAATGAACCTGCCGGAAAGCTTTATACCGGTCAATCAGTTTGAATTCTTTAATAATTTTTCCCGGGAGGATTTCGGGAATATCCTTTTCCTTCACCATTCCCATGAGCAGTTGTGTGAGCTTTCCTATTTGCCGCCCCCCCAGTCCTTTTGACTTTAGTTTTTCCGTAGTGGAGTATACCGGTTCAAGATAATTTTTAGCTCCCTGCCCGACTGTCTTCAATAATTCCAGCTCCGGGTGAATGATCTGAGGCCGGCCGTTATAAAATGTAACCCGGCCAAATACAAGATAGGACTGTCCAGTTTCCAGCATTTTCTGCACCCAGCTTAAACCCTGAAACCAGGTAAGCTCCATTATTCCTGTTTTGTCCTTTAACTCGGCTACCAGCCGCCTGCCTGATTTTTGACCAAGCTGTTCATAGTGCAGGAGCACACCCGCCACCTGTGCATATTCTGTTGCGGGAGTCAGTTCGTTAATATTTGTAATGCTCGTCCTGTCAATATGCCGGAAAGGAAAATGCTGCAGTAAATCGCCGAAGGTGAAAATATTCAGCTCCTTTTTCAGCAAATCGGCCCGTTGCGGACCAACGCCTTTTAAATACTCAATGGGGCTGGATAATATTGCCGGCTGTGAAGTGATAAGAAAGGCTTTCAGCAAAAATACAGTCAGGGACCCTGGATTGGTTGTTGAAGCAATAAAACAGATGTGAAAAATACGGTGAGCTGGCAGGAAATTTCCGAAAACAGAGACCGGAAAGTCCCCGATTTTGGGGTATTCCTGCTCATTTGAGCGATTTATACCAGCAGGCTCTTGTCATTTTTACGGATGCTTTCTACCTTAGAAATGCAATCCAATACCCGACTAACTAAACCAGCAGGGTTCCATGAAAAGCCATATTCACTTCTTACAGCTTGATTTGTTATTTAACGACTACAAGTTTGCCCTGTTTTGTTTTATCAGCGCCTTTGTGGTTACCCTGGTGTCTATTCCCCCCATCATCAGTTTTATCAGGCGTTTCCGCCTGTATGATTTACCCAATGCCCGCAAGCTGCATGCATCACCCATACCCACCATGGGTGGTATTGCCATCACTGCTGGTATGATGGCCGGTTTGTTACTGTGGTTTCCCTTCAGCAGCCAGCCTGCGCAGGTGTGTTTTTTCTTTTCTGTGGCGGTGCTGTTTGGGCTGGGCATTCTTGATGACCTGAAAGACCTGCCTGCCCGTTACAAGTTTATGATTCAGCTCGGTCTGGCAGCATTAATTGCGCTTTCGGGTATCCGCATCATATCATTTGAAGGATTGTTTGGCATACAGGAGCTTCCGCTACCGGCACAATATACCGTTACCATTACTGTTATAGTTGGCATCACCAATGCTTTTAACCTGATTGATGGTATTGACGGCCTGGCCGGCGGTATTGGTTTTATGAGCCTGATGACCCTCGGTATTTTTCTCACCATGAGCGGAGATGCCAATACGGCGCTGATTGCCTTTGCACTGGCTGGTGGTATACTCGCATTCCTTTATTTTAATCTGAACCCTGCTAAAATTTTTATGGGTGACACCGGTTCGCTGCTGCTGGGCTTTGTTGCCGCTGTGCTGTGCATCCGCCTGATGCAGGTCAGCCATTATACTGCGGCCCCAGTATGGCCCCACGCACCTGTGTTTGTTCTGGGCATAGTGCTGATACCGGTGTTTGATACCATCCGGGTATTTACAATACGAATATGGAAAGGAAAATCACCTTTTGAAGCGGAGAAAACTCATATCCATCATCTGCTCACCAACCAGGGCTTCAGCCATGGTTTTGCCGCCAGGCTGATTTGCTTTTTGCATGGCTTTGTGCTCACAGAAATGTAGCTGCTCAGGTGGCTGAAACCTGAACTGGTATTAATGGTGTTATTGGTGTCGATGCTTATCATGGTTGTTACGCTAAAAAATCTAAACAGGGTACTTAAGCTGATACCGTCATCTGCTGCCGGCCGTGAAAAAAGCATGGTTCATGAATAGATAACAGTATTGATCCATGGCATCAGTTTTTGCACAACAGTCTTTTTAAAACCTGCAACCGGATTATTCACTATTCATAAAATCCTGATTCTACTTCAGTCGAAATAAAAATCCGGCCTGTACTAAGCGGCCCGAAGCTGTAACGGACATAAAAACCGGTACGGGAACTGATCTGCATCCCGGTTCCTAAGTTCAGTCCGAATTGTGTATTGCTGAGGTTACGGCGCACATCGGCCTTATCTGCCGCACTGCCTTTATCTTTTGCTGTAAGCAGAAAGGAAAGTTGCGGACCTGCTTCCAGGTAAAATTTAGATCCGGAATGATACTGAACCATTACAGGCAAACCAGCATAGCTTACAGGAAGGGTTTTTGTAACCAATACCTCCGCTTCTTCGGCCGAATACTGCTGCCCGGTTGATGAGTAAAGCAGTTCCGGCTGTACAGTCCATTTCTTGTTAACAGTCCATTGCATGGAAAACCCTGCATGAATACCGGTTTTCTTGCCTCCGTCGTAACCACTCAAACCTCCATAATTCAACCCGGCTTTGATAGCCGGCCGGGGCTGTGCAGAGACAACAAATGATAATAAACAGAACCCTGCCAAAAGCAGGAACAATGTAATGTTTTTCATATACATTGGTTTGCTGATAATATTTCAAAGCAAGTGCCAGCAATGATTTACATGAAAAAACAGGCTGAAGTACAACCGGATTTTTTTTACACAGTAAAATCCAGTCGTAAAAAGTATGAGATAATTTACCTGCTTTTGGGAAGCAATACGGTTGTAAATACTGTTCTTTTGCTTTTACTTTCCGATACAGAATTTCGAGAACACATAATCAAGCAAATCTTCATTGGTGATGTCACCTGTTATTTCACCAAGATAATGCAGGCACCGGTGGATATCCAGTGCCAGCAGGTCGCCGGATAATTTTTGGTCAAGTCCAGACCTGATATCATTGAGTGATTTCTGTACTTCTTTTAGTGCATGGTAATGACGGGCATTTGTAACCACGCTGTGTTCGGTGTTTACCTGCCCGCCCAGCACAGCATCCACCATCCGCTCTTTCAGCACTTCGGTGTGCAGATTTTGTTTGGCCGATATAAAGATGATGCCTTCCGTATCACTGAATTTTTCTTTTGCCGCCGCTGCTCCCGTTGCATCAATTTTGTTGGCCACCAGCAGGTAGTTCAGCTGCTGATGGCTGAGTTCCGTTTTCAGCCGGCTGATTTCTGCTGGCTCTTCTCTGGCATCAAATAAATAGACTACCAAACCGGCCTGTTTCATCTTTTCCAGGCTTCTTTCCATTCCAATGCTTTCAATCACATCGCTGGTATGCTGCCGTATGCCGGCCGTATCTATCAGGCGGAAAAGTATGCCGTCAATATTGATCACTTCTTCAATGGTATCACGGGTGGTGCCGGCTATCTCACTTACAATGGCTCGGTTCTCATTCAGCAATGCATTCAACAGGGTTGATTTGCCGGCATTCGGCTTGCCTACAATCGCTACACTTACACCGTTCTTAATAACATTTCCCAATTGGAACGAATCAATCAATTGGTTGGTTGATCTGCTTAGTTGACTGATCAGTTCATACAGGTCTTTGCGGTCGGCAAACTCCACATCTTCCTGGCTGAAATCAAGTTCCAGTTCAATCAATGCTGAAAATTGTATCAGTTGCTCCCGCAGGATCTTCAGTTCCCTGGAAAAACCTCCCCGCATAGTATGCAGCGCCGTTTCATGCGAAGCCCGGGTGTTGGATGCAATCAGATCGGCCACTGCCTCAGCCTGTGCCAGATCCATTTTACCGTTCAAAAAGGCCCGTTGGGTGAATTCGCCGGGCCGGGCCGGCCGGGCCCCCTGTTTTAAGCAGGCCTGAATGATTTGCTGCTGTATAAAAGGAGAACCATGGGTGCTTATTTCCACCACATCTTCACCCGTATAGGAATGAGGCCTTTTAAAAACTCCTATCACCACTTCGTCCATTACCTCGTCTCCATTTTTTATGAACCCGACATGCAGCGTATGCGATGGCTGATTTGCAAGGTCTTTGGAAGGGAACAGGGGGTTCATGATATCAAATACCCGGCTGCCGCTTAAGCGGATAACGCCAATGGCGCCCACACCCGGCGGGGTAGCCAGCGCCACAATGGTATCCTCCCATCCTGAAAGTTTGTTCATACCGTCAAAAGTACTTGAAATGAAAAAGCCCCTCCGTTTTTGAAGGGGCTTTGTATAAACAGTTTTCTTCTTTATTCTCCGGTTACCAGGAAAGTAATGGGCTGCCTGCGATAGGCTTTTACCTGGCGGCCGTTTTGAATGGCCGGTATCCATTTGGGACCTTTCTTAATAACCCGCATGGCTTCTTCCTCCATACCATAGCCATGATTGGTGAGGGACCTCACATCACTGATATTACCCTCCTTATCCACCACGAACTGGATGACGGTAGTGAATGTTCCTTCCGGCGCACCGTTATCAGAAGCTACCTGACCATTACAGTTTGTTTCAAGAAAGCGACGCCACCTGGAATCACCGCCGGGAAAACTGGCATCAATTTCCACTTTTTCGAATATATGATTCTCGTCTTCCTCTTTCTTTACTTCCACAATCTGTTTGCCTTCATCAATTACTGTAGGAGCCACGATACCTTCATCTTTTACACCTTCCTGGCTGATTTCAGCAATTTTCACTTCTTTCAGTTCTTCCTGAGGCGGAGGTGGTTGCTCTACTTCTTCATCCTTTTTAATCACAGGAGGTGTAAACTGCTTCATCTCCACTTTGGGCGGTTCCTGTTTGGGGGGCGGGGGCGGAGGAGGCGGAGGAGTCTCTTTCTTTTCATCCTGCCTCACATCCTGTATGGTCATTTCATTTATCTTCAGCTTTTTATCATCCTTTCCTTTCATGGCGCTGGATAATATTGAGCCCAGCAAAGCCAGCGCTGCCAGCGAAGCGGTGATGATAAGGGCACGGGTGATGCGTTTATTGTAGGTTTTCCTCAACTCATAAGCCCCGTAGTCCTTATTCCTTCCTTCAAACACAAGGTCAAGAATATCAGCTGATAAAATATTGTTGGCTTCCATTATTTAGTTTTTTTATTAGATGCGTTTCAAAGCTTTTTTCACAAAGTAACATAATTTTTAACGCCGCTTATTGGCCTTCGGTTGCAATAACAAGGTTCATTTCTTCTTTTAAAACCTTTACCATCGCATAGCGTTTTACCTGGTTAATCGTCATTTCATCCAGAATATCCACCGTGTTTTTGTAGGTAGCATTGGGTGTTGGTTTTATGATTACCATAAAATCAATATCCTCGCAGGCTTTTTCCCAGTTGGGGTCGCCTCTCTTATCGGCAGCAGCTCTTTCCTCCTCGCATGCTTTGGAAGTAAGCCTGGCCGGGTTAAAGCTTTTCTTAACCTCATTTTTTTTGTCTATTATTTTTTGCCGGATTTCCTTAAAAGTGGAGCTTTTGAAATTATTTTTTTCGGCGCTTACTTCCAGCGGGCCTTCATAATAATAAACATGGTTTTCCTTGCCCAGCAGGATGGTTAATACGGCTGATTCCTTAACCTCTGTTTTCTTAGTGGGATCATCCACGTCTTTTGGCATATTCAGGTCAAGGGTGGTGGGTTCGCTCATGGTAGCTGTAAATACGAAAAAGGTAATCAGCAGGAAGCCAAGGTCCACCATGGGGGTCATATCCACACGGGTTGAAAGCTTTTTGGCCTTCTTCACTCCCGGGCCTTTTTTATGGCCGCTGTCGCCACCGCCGGTATCAATACTTGCCATAATTTAAATGATTTTTTTTAAAATAATTTATTTGTCTTTGGGCTTAAAATATCTGGTTTTTTCAAATTCAGTCCCGGACGGCACATCATCCAGTGCTGTTACCAGGTTATACTTGAACTCTTCATTTTTTTTCAGGGCTGAAATAACTGCTTCAAATGTGGGGTATTTGGAACCGCCATCACCCTTTATCAGGTATTTAAATCCTTTTTGGCCTGCAAATGCTTTTTTGGCAGCGCTGATCCACCAAATCAACTGGTTATTGGTTGAATCAAGCACCGGTATGCCTGTTTGTTTCAGACCGGCTTGTTCTTTTGGATGGGTGCCAAGCAGTTGCTTTAATCCTCCAAACGGAACACCTACGGCGTAAGTTAGCCGGAAGTTGTTTATCTCAGCAGGGGTTAAACCAAGATTTTGAGAGGTATTGATTTCATTAATGAGATCATCGAACTTGGTTTTATCCTTTTCAGACATAATCGAGAAAAAAACCCTGTTGGCAGAATCAATGGTAATTAAAACAGCATTGTTTTCAGGGAGCTTTTGAGCCAGTACCGAAGCCGGTGTTTCAATTTCCACCGGCTCAGGTGGTTTAAATTTGGTAGCCATAATGAAAAACGAAAGTATCAGGAAGGCTATGTCCACAAAAGGGGTCATATCCGTATCCGTACTGTGCCTCGGCATCTTTACACTTGGCATAATGTTTCTTGTTTACGTTTTAGATGAATTTTTTATTCATTTCCATACCCTTCCGCCCCTGATTATTTATACAGGGAAGCGAAGCTCTGGGTCAGGGTGAAGCCTGATTCATCTATGCCATAAGTAATAGAGTCTATCTTGGTTGTAAATACGTTATACATGATCAAAGCGATGGCCGATGTACCGATACCGAGAGCCGTATTGTATAGGGCCTCAGAGATACCCACGGCCAGATCACTGGCGGCTCCGGCGCCACCTTCTTCACCTAGGGCGGCAAATGAACGGATCATACCCAATACCGTACCCAACAGAGCCACCAGGGTACCAACTGATGTGATGGTGGAAAGAAACACAAGGTTTTTTTGCAGCATCGGCAGTTCCAGGGCAGTAGCTTCTTCCACTTCTTTTTGTATTGCCAGCACTTTTTGGTCGGTGGTAAGCCCGCCTTCATTGATCATTTCTTTGTAACGGCGCAAACCTGCTTTCATTACATTACCCACAGAGCCCTTTTGTTTATCGCATTCAGACAGTGCGGCATCCACATTACGGTTGGCCAGGTGATACTGTACCTTGCGTATAAAATCAGAGATGGAACCGCTGCCCAGCGCTTTGCGGATGGTAAGGTAGCGTTCAATGGAAAACACAATCACCATCAGCAGCATTCCAATCAGTAGCGGAACGATGATACCGCCTTCATAAATCCGGTGAAGGGCGTCTTTGGGACCCTTGTGGTGGGGCCAGAAACCCCCGCCTGCCGGTTCTTTAAATCCGCTGGGGTCGCCCAGAATAAAACGCCAGATGCAATACCCTGCCACGATACATACGGTAGGGGCAATCCAGGAAATGGCATTGCTGGTTTTTTTGGGTTGAACAGATGTAGCCTTAACTGATGCAGTTGGTTTAATCTCTGCCATGATCTTAATTTTTAGTTTTTGAAATGTTAGATGATGTAAATACCGTTAGTTGTACAATGCTAAGAAAAAACACTATACAAAATCACCCATCCTTCATTTTCTACTGCTCCGCATGGCGGTTTTGCAGTTGACCGTCAGAAGGGGGTGTCAAGTTAGGGATTTTTTCATACGAAACAAGCTCCTGATTCATAATTTGATAAGAAAACAGTGAGCGGGGTAAAGTGATCTTAACCGCAAACGGTTTCGTCCCTTTTATTCGTATCGCAAGGCGTCAATCGGGTTTAGTTTACCTGCCTTTAAAGCGGGATAAAGCCCGGCCAGCAGCCCCACCAGTGTGCAAATAACAACGCCATAAATTACCCAGTTCCATGGCACTACAAACCCGGTATTAAGAACGACTGAAAAAAGATTGCCCACCATTACCCCCAGCACAATCCCAAAAAGGGCTCCCATCACACTGATAATGATTGCTTCGAATAAAAACTGCCTGCTCACCATTTTTTTCTTTCCCCCGATGGCCTTTACCAGCCCTACTTCACGGGTTCGTTCCGATACGGCAACCAGCATGATATTCATTAATCCGATGGCTGCCCCGATTAAAGTAATGAGGCCTATAACCGTAGCCGACACTGTAAGGAACCGCAGGCTATTCATGGCCTTTTCCGCTACGCTGTCGCTGCGGTCAATAACAAAATTGTTATCCTCTGTTATATTCAGTTTCCGAACCGCCCTGAAAATGCCTTCGGCCTCTCCCATTGCCTCGGTTACTTTCAGCAAATCGCTGGTCATAACCCCGATAACAAATGAAAAGCCGGAAGGAAAGTTTCTGTCAACATTGGTGTAGGTGGAAATAATCACATTATCTCGGCTGAAGCCAAAGGATGAGCCCCGGCTGTCCAGCACCCCCAGCACCCGGTACGGCACATTGTTCAGGCGTACTACCGCATTAACAGCCCGTTCCACTCCTTCTTTAAAAAGTTTTTTGGCCACATCATATCCCAGCAGGCACACATTACGGCCCGAGAGCACATCCTGCCGGTTCAGGTTTCGGCCGTAAAGCAGGGTAAAGCCGTTCAGCTGCAGGTAACTTTCATCTCCGCCAAACAACAGTACATTAGGACTGGTTTTCCTTGTTTCATGAGCCACGATGTTATTCCTGTTTCCAAATATGGAAATACTTTTCAGCGCCGGGAATGTATACCGCTGCACAAAGAACTCTGCCTCGTTTTTTGTTATGATTTTTCCCAAACTGGATTTTTTTTCTTTTCGTTTTCCTTTCCTGGAAAGTTTCACCTGTTGATTGTTATCGCCTCCGAAACGGATATTTCTTTCCTTATAGCGAACAGTGAAGGCATTGGCCCCCATTGTGGAAAAACTTTCGGTGAATTTCTGGTTCATGGCTTTAATGGCGGTGATGATACCGATCAGCGCCATGATGCCAAATGCGATGATGGACACTGTAAGCCCTGTTCTTAGTTTATTACTGCGGACAGTGCGGAAAGCAAGGGAAAAAATGTCTCGAAAATTCATACCTGTTTTCCAAAGTTAACAAAACAGGCAAGGCGGTCGGAAAAACAAATGAAATGCCTTGTTTAAAAATAAACCCAGTAAAGCAACAGGTTGGGAAACACCCCCAGCAGGATGACCAGTGCGGCCAGAACCACCAGGGTCCATTTAAAAGTTGTTGTTACCTGTATTTTGGGATCGTCTCCTTCTTTGAAATACATGGCCTGTATCACCCTGAAATAATAATACACACTTACGGCTGCCATAAAAACGGCAAACACGGCCAGCCACATGCCTTTACCTGAGGCAAGGGTTATTTTCAGCATATAGAATTTTGACAGAAAGCCCGATGTAAGGGGGATACCCGCCAGTGAAAGCAGGAAAACCGTGGTGGTGGCAGCCAGCAGTGGGTGATAACGGGCAAAACCGTTAAAGCCGCTGAAAGTGTAATCGTTCATCTTTATGAGTACAGCAAATATGCCAATAGTGGCAAGGCTGTATGCCACAGTATACAATAACAAGCCTTCATAGGCTTCGGCGCTTAAAGCGTATAAGGATAACATCATAAATCCCGCCTGGGCAATACTGGAATAAGCCAGCATCCTTTTCACACTTTGCTGGAACACGGCAGTGATATTACCGATAAATAGTGTGGCGGCCGTTATGATGGCGGCAATCAGCTGCCACTGGCCATGCATCAGCCCGAAGGCATTATTGAAAAGACGAATGAACCCGATGAATACAGCAGCCTTAACAATGGTAGCCATGAACGATGTAAATACCGTGGGTGCCCCGTCGTATACATCCGGTGTCCAGAAATGAAAGGGCGCCAGTGAAACTTTAAATGACATCGAAAAGAACAATAACAGCATGCCGGCAATCATCAGCGCTGAAGGCTTTACATCAGGTCCCAGCCGGAAGGAAGTGCTGAATGTTCCGGTGGAACCATAGAGCAATGCAATACCCATCAGCATCAGCCCGGTTGAAAAAGCGCCCAGCAAAAAATATTTCAGCGAGGCTTCATTGCTTTTCAGGTTTCTTTTATCACTCCCAGTAAGGATATAAAGCGGTATGGAAATAATTTCAACGCCGAGAAAAAGAATAAGCAGTGATTTAAAAGAAGATACCAGGACAATACCGCAAACAATAAAGAACAGGAGGGCGAAATACTCAGCATAATTGATGCCCACTTTTTCCATGTCCTTTGCTGAAAGAACCAGGTACAGTAAAGTGGAAAAAATTGCAACCGTGATAAACAGCAGGCTGAAACGGTCAAAAGCCATCATATCACGGGTATTGATCTGAAAGAAAGTGGTACCGCCTAATTCAAGAATGTTTACCAGCAGCAAACCGGCCATGCCTGCAATGGCAAGGTTGCGTATTACCTGCCTGCTTTTCAGCAATACCCCGCTGAACATCATGAGTACACCCAGCACAGCCGATATAAGTAAAGTGTTCATATCTACAGGTTACTTCTTTTGTTCCAGCAGCGTTTGACGCACAAAATCAAATTTTTCATTAACTGCCGATGCTGTCGCTGCCGTTTCATTCAGCATCAGTTGCGGGTAAACCCCCAATACAAATATGATCAGCACTATGACCCCAAGGGCCAGCTTCTCACTCATTGAAATATCATTTGCCGCCCGGGTTAATTCAATGGTTTCTCCATAAAACACCTTCCTTATCATATTCAAAGTATATATTGCGCCAAAGATGATACTGAGTCCTGCCATTACCGTAAACCATACATGATAAACAGTTACTGAACTAAAGATGCCATTGAACATCAGGAACTCTCCCGGAAAAGCATTGGTAAGCGGTAAGGCGATATTGGCCAGGGCAATGATTACCAGAAAGGCGGCGAGTACCGGCGCCTTTTGCGCAATTCCTCCCAGCTCCGAAATCTTTCTTGTACCAAACTGCCTTTCTGTAATCTCAACCACTATCCACAAACCGATGATATTGATACCGTGGTTAAACATTTGTATCATTAAACCCTGAAAACCACTTTCATTCTGTGCAAATGCCGCAGCACACATCAAACCGATATGTGCAATGGAGGAATAGGCTACCAGCCTTTTCAGGTCATCCTGCCGGATAGCTATCAGCGATGCATAAATGGCGCCGCACAGGGAAAGCGGAGTTATAAAATCGGCCCATTGAAAGGATGCAAAAGGCATTACCGGAAACAGCCAGCGAAGTATACCAAACAATCCCATCTTCACCATTACACCGCTTAAGATCATGGTAGTGGCTGTGGGCGCCTGCTCATAGGTATCCGGCTGCCATGTGTGAAGAGGAAACACCGGCATTTTAATAGCAAAGGCTACGAAAAACAGCCAGAAAATCCACTGCTGTTTATTGGCAGGCAGCCGTAAGTCAATAAAAGATTGCCAGGAGAAAGAATGGTCTTTTGTATGGGCCTGCAGGTATAATATACCGATCAGCATCAGGAGCGAGCCAACAAAAGTGTAAATAAAAAATTTGAAGGTAACCGGGATCCTTTTTTCGCCGCCCCATTGTGAACAGAGAAAATACATCGGGATTAAAGCAAGTTCCCAGCAGAAATAAAATAATAATGCATCTGTTGCAAGAAACACTCCCATCATTCCGGCCTGCGCCAGTAACATAAGTGCATAAAAGTTATTCTGATTTTTATAATCATTTTTCCATGCTGAAAGAATGACAAGCGGGTAAGCAACAGCATTCAGCAGGCAAAGCAACTGCCCCATCCCGTCAAGTTGTACGGCAAAACTGCTGTTGAGCGCCGAAAGCCATTCCCGGTTAAACTGCAGGTATTTCGTTTCTTTCAAAACAGTAAGCCCCAGCACAGAAACAACCAGCGTTGCAAGTGCTGAAAACAATGCCCATGATTTTGCTGTTCTTCCATCTTTAAAGAAGAAAGTTACCAACCCGGTCACCAAAGGAATCAATATCAGTAAAACAGGAACCATACATTATTTTCTCAAAAAGAATTGAACTGCAAAAATCAGCACCATACTCAGCACCATCAATAAAACATAGCTGCCTGTCTGGCCGCTCTGTAACAGGCGCAGCTGCCTGCTCCCGTAGTTTACAGCCCGTCCAACACCATTCACCAGCCCATCCACCACTTTGTTTTCAATTACTGATTTTAAAAAACCGCCAAACCGGTGCAGGGGGTTTACAAACACTTTATCATACAATTCATCCACATACCATTTATTTTCCAACACTTTTCCAAAACCGCCTTCTGCACCCGTTCGCTGATAGTTTCTGAATTTGATCCATGCAAAAATTATCATGATAACTACAAGTGCAGTTGATAACCCCATCAGCATGTACTCTGCTGAATGAGAAACTGTATGCTCCCCATGTGCTGCAATTACCGGTGACAAAAATGAACTGATCTTATCACCGCCATCCGCAAATACTTCAGGTATTCCAACAAAACCGCCGATGACAGAAAGTATTGCAAGAATGATTAAAGGAATTGTAATAGCGGCCGGGCTTTCATGCAAATGATGCTCCTGTTCATGTGTGCCGCGGAAGCTGCCGGTAAAAACGATAAAGAACAAGCGGAACATATAGAAAGCAGTCAGCAATGCCGCAAACAAAACGATACTATACAGCAACGGACTTTGAACAAAGGCGCTTAACAAGATGGCATCTTTGGAAAAAAATCCGCTGAAAGGCGGAATGCCGGCTATAGCAATGCACCCGATCAGGAATGTAATGAAAGTAATTCTCATTTTCTTGTTCAGGCCGCCCATATTTCGGATGTCCTGTTCACCGCCCATAGCATGTATTACACTGCCGCTTCCAAGAAACAGCAGCGCTTTGAAGAAGGCATGCGTCATTACATGAAATACAGCAGCTGCATAAGCGCCGCAGCCCAATGCCAGGAACATAAAGCCCAGTTGGCTGACGGTGGAGTAAGCCAGCACTTTTTTAATATCGTTTTGCTTCAGGGCGATGGTAGCAGCAAGCAGGGCGGTAGCTAATCCAATATAAGTCACAATATCCATCGTCAGGTGTGACATGGAGTAAAGCACATGGCACCGTGCTATCATATAAATACCGGCGGTTACCATCGTAGCTGCATGGATAAGGGCGGATACAGGTGTGGGACCTGCCATTGCATCGGGCAACCAGGTATAAAGTGGTATCTGGGCGCTTTTACCGGTGGCGCCAATGAAAAGCAGTAATGTGATAACTGTTATATCGGTTGGGCTGAGCTTTGAAAGATTAGCCGGGCTAAAAACTTCGCTGAACGAAACAGTACCCAGTTTATTAATAAGCCAAAAAATAGCAATCAGAAAAGCCAAGTCGCCGATGCGGTTCATAATAAAGGCCTTGTTAGCAGCTTTATTATACTCCTGGTTCTTGAACCAATAGCCGATCAGCAGGTAAGAACAGAGGCCCACACCTTCCCAGCCAATAAACATGATGACAAAATTGGCGCCCATCACCAAGAGCAGCATAGAGAAAACAAACAGGTTCAGGTATGAAAAATATCTCCCGAAATGTTCTGCTTTTTCTTCATGCATATAGGACACTGAGTACACATGAATTAAAAATCCAACTCCTGTTATTACCAGCAGGAACAACGTGGAAAGCTGGTCTATCTTAAATGCAAAGGGGATTTTTAAGGCCCCAATATTAATAAAATCAAAATAATGAACATCAGGCGGGATATTACCGCCTTTTACCTGCATAAAGACCCAGATGCTGAGCGCAAACGAAGCCAGGATAACGCCTGAACCGATTATTCCTATAAGTGATTTGGATAAATGCTTTCTCCCCAAACCATTAATCAGAAACCCCAATAATGGAAGAAGGGGGATCAAATAAACTATGTCCAGCGTATTTTTCATATTACAATCTTCCGGGTAAATCTGACTTACGGCATCAGATCTCCGTCATCAATGTTTCAATCTGTTTAAAAAATTCACATCCACCGAATGAATATTCCGGTACATCATCACAATAATCGCCAGCCCAACACTTACTTCTGCCGCCGCCACCACCATGATAAAAAATACAAATAACTGCCCGTCTGTACCCACCGTTGTTGCTGCATCAGCAGCTAATGCTTTTGCATGATGCATTTTGGAAAACGCCACCAGCATCAGGTTCACTGCATTCAGCATCAATTCAATACACATAAAAATGATAATGGCATTGCGGCGGGTAAGCACCCCTACAATACCAATACTGAACAGGGCGATGGCAAGAAATATGTAATAGTTTACCGGCATTTTGCAAACCTGTTATTCTTTTTTCCCAATTACAACGGCGCCAATCATAGCGCTCAGGAACAATACACTGCTTATTTCAAACGGCACAACATAAGTAGTGAACAGTTCCTTCCCCAATATCTTAATTAGCCCGATGTTTCCTTTATTGATCAACGCCTGCTGCTGCTTCATATCTGTATCTTTCAATGCCGCCACCAGCACCAGCAATAAACAACCACCTGCTGCTGCACCGGCCATCTTCAGCCAGCGGTTTTTCTGTGGCTCTGTTTCCCTGTTCAGGTTCATCAGCATGATCACAAACAGGAACAATACCATGATGGCCCCGGCATATACTATGATGTTTACAATAGCCAGGAACTGGGCATTAAATAATATATAATGACCGGAAATGGCAAAGAAAGTGGCGATGAGCCACAGCACACTGTATACCGGGTTCTTACTGGTGATCACCATGAGGGCGCTGAATACCGCCATCACCGAAAGAAACCAAAAAAGTATCTGAGTCACTCCCATACCCTATCCCCAAATGGGGAATTGTTAGTTTTAGTATATGAATTCTTTGCCGCTTTATTTCCCAAAGCCTTTTCGTACGCCTCTTTCTCGTTAACCGGATGGGGTATCAGCAAATCTTCTTTCTTATATATAAATCCTTTTCTTCCGTAATTGGCAGGTGCAAAGGTCTGTGAAAGATAAATAGCATCTTTCGGACAGGCCTCCTCACACAAACCGCAGAAAATGCAGCGCAGCATGTTGATCTCATATTTGGCTGCATACTTCTCTTCACGGTATAAATGTTCTTCACCCGGCAACCTTTCAGCAGCCTCCATGGTAATGGCTTCTGCCGGACAGGCTACAGCGCACAGGCCGCAGGCTGTGCAATTTTCCCGGCCTTCAGCATCCCGGTTCAATACATGCAGGCCGCGGAATACTTTGGAAAAACTTCTTTTTTGCTCCGGGTAGTTGATCGTTGCTTTCTTTTTAAACAGGTGACTAATGGTAATGCCCATTCCCTTCAGGATATTCCAGAGATAGATGCTTTCCAGGAAAGTCATCGGCTTCCTGTTTACTTCCACTGACCGGTTTGTTAATCGTACACTCATTTCAAAGGTTTGCAAATATATATTTATGCTGTCAACTGTATTACTGCTATCAGCTTCGTTGCGTCGCACTCCCGATAGCTATCGGGATCATCGTTCAGTTCGCTACTGAGCATTTGCAACGACTCCGTTTTCTTTCCTAATTTTCTTCTAACCGAAATTATTTCATATTGAACCCCTATGGGGTTCCCAAACATTCTTCGTTATCATTATTCCCTCGATTGCATCGGGGGCTACCAACATGCCGCCCCTACGGGGCGGTAATCTTTCACTACTCACCACTCACTTTTTCAACCAGAGCATCACTGCCGCCGTTATTATCATATTCAGCAAGGCCAATGGGATCAGTTTCTTCCATCCCAGGTTCATCAGCTGGTCGTACCGGAACCGGGGTATCGTCCACCGTATCCATAAAAACACAAAGAGGAAGAAACATGTTTTCGCCATCAGTACACTAAAGCTGATAAATGTCATCCAGAAAGAACTTAATCCCCACGAAGCCTCGTTCACAAATGGAATATCATACCCCCCAAAATACACCGTAGCCATTACCGCACTGCTGATGAACATATTGATGTATTCAGCAAAAAGATAAAAACCCAGTTTCATGGATGAATATTCCTGGTGATAGCCAAAATTCAGTTCGTTTTCTGCTTCCGGTAAATCAAACGGTGTACGGTTACACTCAGCTAATGCACACACAAAGAAGATGATGAACCCAAGGAGTTGATACATGATGTTCCATCCGTGTTCTATCTGATGCTGGACAATCACACTCATCTTTAGTGAGCCAGTCATAAAAAGTACCGCAATTAATGCAAGCCCCATCGGCAATTCATAAGAAACCATTTGTGAAGCGCCGCGGATAGCCGCCATTAGTGAAAACTTGTTGTTGGATGCCCAACCACCGATCATTATTCCATATACACCGACGCTGACAATACCAAACACCAGCAGAATACCCATGTCTACATCGGCCACCTGCATGGGAATGACGCCGCCGCTTTTTGTATGAAATGGCGCCGCCCAGGGAATAACTGTACTGGTGAGCAGGGCAGTAATCATTGCCAATGCCGGGCCCAGAATAAAAAGCGCTTTATTGGAAGCAAGAGGAATGATTTCCTCCTTGAAAAAGAGTTTACCACCATCAGCCAGCGGCTGAAAAATTCCAAAAGGCCCTGCCCTGTTGGGGCCTCTGCGGTCCTGCAGCCATGCCGCCACTTTTCTTTCCGCATAGGTGGTGTACATAGCAATAAAGAAAGAAAGGCCGACAATGCCGAAGATCAGCAATGCTTTTTCTAAGATTAACCACCAGTCTATGGACAAAAAATACATATTCAGCTATTATTGATCTTTCTTTTCAAATATGTTGCTGGTAGCCGCCCCCGGCAACGACCCAAGCTCAACGCTGTTCACATCACTTACACTATGTATATCCATCAGCAGCTTCGGGTCACGGCCACTCATTACTTCTGCAATGGTTTCATTCGGCATCACCAGTCCCGGATACTTTCCCTGGGATATTACAGAATGACGATTTATATTGGTTAACCCATCAATTACCCAGTCGCTTGTTTTCTTTTTATGAAAACGACAATCATTGCATATCCAGCCAGGCTGGTTCCCTCCTCCTTTGTCGTCGGGACGAGCATAGCTCTGCACTTCGCCCCATTCGTCTTTACGGGCTGTTACCCTCAGCACATCATCGCCTCTCTGCCACAAGGTTACTTTACCACAACATTTGTCACAGTCACGGTGTGCATCCACCGGTTTGGTAAACCACACCCGGTTCTTAAACCGGAATGTCTTATCTGTTAATGCTCCAACAGGGCAAACATCAATCATATTTCCGCTGAAATCATTATCAATTGCTTTGGAAATGTAAGTGGAAATTTCTGCATGATCACCCCTGTCCAGAATACCATGCGCCCTGTTGTCGGTTAACTGATCGGCCACATAGGTACAGCGGTAACAAAGTATGCACCTTGTCATGTGCAGTTGTATGTAAGGCCCGATATCTTCTTTCTCAAATGTTCTTCTTTTAAATTCATAGCGGGTGCCTTCCTTGCCATGTTCATAGCTGAGGTCCTGCAGGTGGCATTCGCCGGCCTGGTCACAAATGGGGCAATCCAGCGGATGGTTGATCAGTAAAAATTCCACCACACCGGCCCTTGCATCCAGTACTCTTTCACTGGTAATATTTTTTACCACCATACCATCCATTACATTGGTACGGCAGCTGGCAACCAGTTTTGGTATTGGTCTTGGATCAGCAGCAGAACCCGCTGCTACTTCTACCAAACATGTCCTGCATTTACCGCCGCTGCCCTGCAGTTTACTGTAATAGCACATGGCAGGTGGTGTTACGTCGCCGCCAATTTGCCGTGCAGCATTTAGTATAGTAGTACCTGGTTCAACATCTATAGTAATGTTGTCAATGGTTACCCGATAGCTATCGGGTTTGAATAATTTTTTTTCTTCAGACATACCCCTATCCCCTAAAGGGGAATTTTATTGTTTTCATTTTCAAATATTATTCTAAGCTCCCGCCAATTCCCCTTTAGGGGTTGGGGGTACCGGATCAGCATATCCTGCCAACCCATAATTTCTTCTCAAACAATCTTCCGGGTTATTTACATGCCATTCAAACTCATCCCTGAAATGCCTGATAGCTGCTGCTACCGGCCAGGCTGCTGCATCACCCAACGGGCAAATCGTATTTCCCTCTACCTTCCTTTGTATATCCCAGAGCAAATCTATATCACTCATCTTTCCTTTCCCGTTCTCTATGTTCAGTAATATTTTTTCCATCCAGCCGGTTCCTTCGCGGCAGGGGGAGCATTGACCACAGCTCTCATGACGGTAAAACCTTGCCAGGGTATAAGTATGCTTCACCACACACTGCGTATCATCCAATACGATAAAACCGCCCGAACCCATCATAGTGCCGGTTGCAAAGCCCCCATCAGCCAAACTTTCATAAGTCATCATTCTTTTTTCACCTTTTGCAGTAGTGAGCAATAAATTGGCAGGCAAAACAGGAACGGATGAACCACCGGGGATGCATGCTTTCAATTTTCTTCCGTTGGCGATACCTCCGCAGTATTCATCGCTGTAAATAAATTCTTCTACAGATATCGTCATGTCAATTTCATACACACCCGGCTTTTTGATATTGCCACAGGCGGAAATCAGTTTGGTGCCGGTTGATTTACCGATACCCATCTTTGCATATTCCTCGCCCCCATCGTTGATAATCGGAACAACCGCAGCAATTGTCTCCACATTATTTACCACTGTCGGGCAGTCCCACAAACCTTTTACAGCCGGGAAAGGAGGTTTTATTCTCGGGTTACCCCTTTTGCCTTCCAATGATTCCAGCAATGCTGTTTCCTCTCCGCAGATATAAGCGCCGGCGCCACGCTGCACATATATTTCACAATCAAATCCGCTGCCCAAAATATTTTTACCCAGCCAGCCATTGTTCTTTGCTTCGGTGATGGCCTGTTCCAATATATCCACAATCCAGGCAAATTCACCTCTTATATAAATATAGGAGCGGTTGGAGCCGATTGCGTAAGAAGAAGTGATGATTCCCTCAATCAGCAAATGAGGAATATATTCCATCAGGTACCTGTCCTTAAATGTACCCGGTTCACTCTCATCGGCATTCACCACTAAGTAGCGGGGCACTCCCTCGGGTTTTGCAAGTAAGCCCCATTTCATTCCTGTAGGGAAACCGGCGCCGCCTCTTCCTCTCAGTCCGCTCTTTTTCACTTCTTCCGTTACCGCATCAGGGCTCATTGTCTTCAATGCCTTCTCCACACTACGGTAGCCTCCTTCACGGCGGTACACTTCATACTCCCGGATGCCTGGAACATTTACTTTGTCTAATAATAATTTTCTTCCCATGCCCCTAACCCCTAAAGGGGGATTTTATATTCCGATTATAAAATATTTCTTTTATGACTCTCAAGGTTACCTCAGATTGTGAAACTAACTAACAATAGAGGCTTTTAGTTTTCTTTTGTTTAAATTTTCCTTTTATCCAATCAAGACTTTGTTTACTCTGAAACTTCCAACCTCCCCTTTAGGGGCCGGGGGTTTTCACCGCCTGCCTCGCAAACAATATCCACCTCTTTCCCTTCTTCACCCAAACTTCCAGCACTTTTAAGTGATAAGTGCCATTGTTTCCATTCAGCGTCACATTAATATCAGCCACAAACCTTGCATGAGCCATTGTTCCGTTTACCACCACCTGCAGACTGTCTTCTTTGTAACTGAAATAGTCAATATAACCTGTCTCCAGGTTTTTAATCAGTTCATTTTTTGTTTCCACCCAGCCATTGCTATGGCCGTAGGTCAGCGCTTTATCGGTTTGCTGGTTGATGGAAACCGTATTTGCGTTTACCAGCGCCTGGTGAAATTCTTTCAGTGTAATCGTCAGCTTTTCCTCATCAGTCTGAGAAAAAACCGGCAACTGTGCCACCAGCAATCCTATCAATAAAACCAGCCTCATGTTAATCCACCCATATTGTTTCAAGCCGCAGCAACTTCACATCCTTTTTTTCTTTTACCCATACCATTACCAGGTTAACGGTGTATGGCACTGATGTGCCGTCAGGCTTATTCTCCCTTCCTTTAAAAAAATACCTCACCACCGATAAATCCTTTTCTTCAGTCACCCCGTATCCTATCCGCATATTTGCCTGCTCAAACACCGATTTATTGCCGGTAATATTCCGGATAGCTTCTTCCCGTGATTCTGTCTTTCCGCTGCCGGTCATGTGCCTCATTCCCGGCGCAAAAAGAGCTTCCAGCACAGCGCTGTCTTTGGTTTCAAAAATCGTTTTCACCAGCAGTTTCGAATGCGCCAGCACTTTTACGGTTTTCTTCGATTGCCCTGCCGACACTGAACAACAGGCAAGGAAAAATATTACCAGGCGGCTTTTCATCTTAATTGTTTTGTGCCTGGCTCCTCCTGCACTCTTCAATGATTGCATCCACTTTTTCCTTTGTCAGGTGTTCCCGGTAGTTTTTTCCCAACTGCATTATGGGCGCATAACCGCAGGCGCCGAGGCATTCCACTGTTTTTAAAGTAAACATACCATCTGCCGTCGTTCCACCAGGTTTGATACCCAGTTTTTCATAGATGTACTTAATAATATCATCACTTCCGTTCAGCATGCAGGGCCCTGTCTGACATACTTCGAATATATATTTGCCAACCGGTTTCAGGTAGTACATACTGTAGAAAGTAGCCACTTCATATACTTCAATTGGCTTCAGGTTAAGTATGGATGCCACACAATCCATCGTTTCCACACTCAGCCAGCCGCCAAATTCCTGCTGTGCCAGATGTAAAACAGGAATGACAGCGCTTTTCTGCTTGCCTTCAGGATAAAAATTAATTATCCGTTTTACTTCCTGCATCGCCTGATCTGAAAACTGAACACTCATTTTTATTCTTTAAGCATCTAATTCTCCTGCAATCAGGTTTAATGAACTCATTGTAATAATCGCATCACTCAGCATGCCCCCTTTCGTAAGTTCCTCGTAAGCCTGATAATAAATAAAACAGGGCCTGCGGAAATGCAGACGATAAGGTGACCGTCCGCCGTCGCTGATCAGGTAAAAACCTAATTCGCCATTGGCGCCTTCCACACAATTATACACTTCCCCCGCCGGAATTTCTGTTTCACCCATAATGATCTTGAAATGCCATATCAGCGCTTCCATTTTGGTGTAAACATCCTCTTTGGGCGGCAAATAATATTCAGGCACATCGGCATGATAAATCTCTGCTTCAGCGCCTTTAAACTCCTGTACTTTCTGATAAGCCTGTTCAATAATGCTCAGGCTCTCCCACATTTCTTTTTCCCTTACCAGCCAGCGGTCATAATTGTCGCCTGTGGTACCAACAGGTATATTGAACTGAAAATCTTCATAAGAACTGTATGGCGTATGCACCCTTACATCATAGTCAACACCGGCCGCCCTAAGATTAGGACCTGTAAGACCATAGTTCAATGCTCTTTCCGCACTGATGGCGCCGGTGCCCATCGTACGCTCCATGAAAATACGGTTGCGCTGAAACAGGTTTTCAAATTCTTTCAACACTCTGGGGTATTCGCTCAAAAACTTTTCTAATTTCTGAAAAGCGATGTCATTGAAATTTCTTTCAAACCCGCCGATGCGGCCGATATTGGTGGTAAGCCTGGCGCCGCAAACCTCTTCATAGATTTCATAGATCAGTTCCCGGTACTGCATCACATAAAGGAATCCCGTATAAGCTCCGGCATCCACACCCACAATGGAATTACAAATCAGGTGATCTGAAATTCTTGAAAGTTCCATGATGATGACACGCAGATAATCCACCCGCTTGGGCGTTTTCACACCTAATAATTTTTCACAGGTAAGATGCCAGCCCACATTGTTGATGGGCGATGAACAATAGTTGAGCCTGTCGGTCAGTGTAGTGATTTGAGCAAGCGGCCTTCTTTCAGCCAGCTTTTCAAAAGCCCGGTGTATATAGCCGACGGTTTGTTCAGCCGAAACAATTCTTTCACCGTCCAGTTCCAGTATGTTCTGAAATACACCGTGTGTGGCCGGGTGCGTTGGCCCCAGGTTCAGCGTGGTGGTGGTTTTCTCAATAGAGCCTTCCGGCAGTTTTATGTGATGTTCTGACATAACCCTGTCCCCTAAAGGGAAATAAATGTTTTTTATTTAATCATCTGCATTACTACTATCATTCCCGAAAGCATTCGGGATTGTGTCACTCACTTCATCGTTCTGTAACCCGATAGCTATCGGGTCTATTCAGCATTTTCAACTACTCCGTTTACTATGCTGCTTTTCCATGTTCGTACTATGTTTATTGAACCCCTACGGGGTTCTAGAAAAAATCATCATTATGAATTCCCCCGATTACACCGGGGGCTATTTACATTCAGCCCCTCCGGGGCTGTAAAATATCTTTCAAACATTTTTCCGTAATAAATAAGAACTTTTCAAACTATCCAAAACCAGGAACCCTCCTTCGGAGGGCAGGGAGGCCTTATCTTCCAAACATCTCATCATCCTTATCAATCCGGGTTTGGTCTTCCAGCGGAAATTCTTTCCTCAATGGGAAATAATCCATCTCCTCCACATTCAATATCCGCTTCAGGTTCGGGTGGCCTACAAATTTGATCCCGAAGAAATCATAGGTCTCCCTTTCCATCCAGTTGGCTGCAGAAAACAATCCTGTAGCTGTATAAACATCCAGTTTGTTAATATCTGTAAACACTTTAAAGCGGATACGAATATTATCAACCATATTGTGCAAATGATAAACAACCGCTAGTTCCCTTCCGGCTTCAGATGGATAATGCACACCAGTAAGGTCTGTCATAAAACGAAACTTCAACTCCTCATCATCATATAAAAAATTCAGCACCTTCAGATTCAACTCCTTTGGCGCTTCAAAAGTGAGAATGCCATATGGCTCGCTGAAATTGGAAAGCTGTTCTCCGAATTTTTCTATCAACCGCTGTTTTATAATATCGTTGGTCAAAGCCATTCTTATTGTATTCCGTAGCTTTCTAATAATGCTTTATACTGTTCTCCATTTCTTCTGCGCAAACTTTCTTTTCCAACTAAATCCTGGATTCGCATTACCCCATCAATAATGGCCTCCGGCCTGGGCGGGCAACCGGGCACATATACATCCACCGGTATCACCTGGTCAATGCCCTGCAATACGCTGTATGTATCAAATATGCCTCCACTACTGGCGCAGGCGCCTACAGCCATTACCCAGCGGGGTTCCGCCATCTGCAGATAAACCTGCTTTACCACCGGGCCCATTTTCTTGGCAATGGTTCCCATTACCATCAGCAAATCGCACTGGCGGGGACTAAAGCCTACCCTTTCACTACCAAATCTTGCCAAATCATAATGAGAACCCATTGTAGCCATGAATTCAATGCCACAACAGGAGGTGGCAAAAGGCAGCGGCCAGATGGAATTTTTTCTTGCCAAGCCAATAACACTGTTAAGTGTTGTGGCAAAAAAACCTTCTCCCTGGTGTCCATCCGGCATATTAACTATGCTGATGTCTGCCTCCAGCGGCTTATTAATTAAATTATATGATACCGGACGAGACATAAAGGCCTCCCAAAATCCCTCCTTCCGAGGGACTTTTTTTAAGTCTGTTATTAATATAATTGCTTCTCATCGTTTACACCCTTTATAAACCTCCCCTTCGGGGAGGTTTGGAGGGGCCTAATCTTCCCACTTCAACGCACCCTTTTTAATGATATATATAAACCCACAAAGGAAAAATCCAACGAACATAAGCACTGCCCAAAAACCATCCCAGCCCAGGCCTCTGAAATTCATCGCATAGGGATAAAAGAAAATAACCTCCACATCAAACAGTACAAACAAAATGGCAGTGAGAAAATATTTTATCGCCATCGGCTGTCTTGCATCGCCGTGACTTTCTATACCGCTGGTAAAAGTTTGCAGTTTATCGGAAGTCTTTCTTTTAGGGCCAAGCAAGTGTGTAACAACCATAAGGAAGGCGACAAGCCCTACTGCAATAAGCACCTGTAAACCAACCGGCAGGTAGGAGTATGCATGATCGGCCAGAACATCTGTTTGAAGCAAGTAAATCATACACTTTTACTGCGGCAAAAATAAGGCTGTGGGCTGATATTACCTTATTAAAAAGGAGCTGCCGGGTTACCCATTCAGTAAAATCAGGTCGGCTACGATCAGAAGGTAAAATGAAAAATCCCCCGTCGCACTTTCACGCAGACAAGGGGACTTTCATCTTAAAAGAAGAAAACCGAGTTATGACCGTTTTGCCACCGCTGTTTTTGCAGCAGCGCCGGTTTTTGATTTTGTTGTCGTTTTTTTGGCAGCCGGAAGTTGTGACTTACCTGTACTTTTTGCCGGTGGTGCAGGCGGCCGGGTTGCCGGGGCTTGCATCAGCAAATCAATATTTTTTTGAATGTTTTCTGCATTGGCCACATCAACCATTTGCCATTTTTTCAGGTAATCAATGGCTTTTTCTGTATCCTTTGCATCATTGGCGTAGTAGATTGCCAGAAAACTGGCAGCAGTGATGTATTGCTTTTTAAATTTTGCTGTGTCCTTGGCCGCAAAATCAAAAAGTTTCAGGGCATCGGGAACAGCAATGCTGTCTTTTTTCACCGTATCAACAACTCTGGAAGGATTAAACGCCCATTCATAACCATAAACCTGGTCAGGGAAAAGCTCCTGCATTTTCAGGGCTGCGTCTCTTGACTTTGTATAGTTCTGGCTGAAATAATGAGCCACTGTTAAATCAAAATAATCATTAATGGTGGGTTTGGGTTTCAGCTCAATGATTTTCAGTAACAAAATCGCTTCCCTGTCCCTTATTTTTTTTTCTTTAAAGTAAACAACCCCTTTTTTAAGAAAATCAACTTTACCGGTTAATGTCGTATCCAAATCAGCCCCCTGTATGTAGTTTACAAGGATTTCATCGGGCGAGCCACCCAGTTTTGACATTATATCAGCCCTCAGCTTATAATCATATGAATTGTAATCATCGGGGTTCTTTTTGGCAAAAAATTCATCACTGAATTTTTTGGCATTAACAACATCACCTTTTTGAAAATAAGCGTCGGCCAGCAGCCGGTACACTTTGGGTTTGGTATTAATGCCCATGGCCGCCACCACCCCTTCGGCTTTGGTTATGGCGCAATCAAAATTTTTGCGGGCCCAGCACAACTGCCCGTATAAATATTGGTCCTGGATGTCAGACTCTGGCAGTTTGCTCTCAATAAATTTTTGCAGGTATGTTGTCGCCTCATCGTATTTGGTACTGTAGAAATAATAGTAAAATAACTCATAGTATGCAGCAGTAAATTTTGAGTCCTTGGCAATTGCTTCATTCAGATACTGAAGCACAAATTCCCAGTTTTTTTGTGATTCAAATAACTGGGCCAGGCGTAAACTGGCTACGGCGAAAGAAGGGTTGACCTCCAGGGCTTTTTTATAGGCCTGAAATGCCGGACCGCCTCCGCTGCCTTCCCCGGCTTTGCGGTGTGCATTGCCGAGTTGCAGAAGGGTTTCTGTGTTCTTAGGGTCTTTGGTTGCTGCATCTTCCAATAACTTTACTGCATACTTATAATCTGCACCCTTGGCATCAGTAATGGCACGGCCAATTGCAGTTTCAATAACAGGGTCATCACCTTTTTTACCGCGGGTCATGGTCAGTGCTGTTTCAAAGTGCTGCCGGGCAATATCATTATTGCCTGCCAGAAGCTCCACATGGCCCATACCTACTTTAATAAGCGGGTCGCCATTGGTAGTCTGCAATGCTTTTTCGTAGAGGTTGCGGACCTCAGCAAGCCGTGCAGATTTAATTTCTTCATTTTCCAAAATTGCCTGTCCTTTCCAGTAAATAGCTTCTATACTATTGGGGTTAACTGCCAGCAGTTTATCAAAAACACCAATGGCATTAATGTAGCGCTGGGCATATAGGTGATTCATACCTTCCTGAATAGTCTGCGCTTTAACACCGGACATGATCAGCAGCCCGGACATTAAAAATGTGATAGTGGTTTTCTTCATTTTACTTCTTCTTTTAGAGTTTGTAAATATAACCAGCCCCTTTCTTTACTCCTTCAGCTTAACCGGCCTGATACCGAATTTTTTTTTAGTAGGTACCAGGTAAGCCCTTCTGAAAATAATCTGCCCTGTTTCTCCGCTCATAAAGTTTGCAAAAGCCGTTCCAAGTCCTCTGTAATTTTCCTTAAGTATGTAAACCAAATCCCGTACCATAGGGTACCGTTTTAGGTAAATATTTGCCTGGTAAGCTTTTACATAAGCGCCTGGTTTATCTGAACTCTCCAGGGCTGCCATTCTTACTTTTTTCAAAAAACTCATCTGGGCTGTGTCTTCCGGGTTGCCAATCCAGCTAATCCCAATAAAACCAATTACATTCGGATTTTTAGAGACATAATCAATAACCCCTTCGCTGCTTCGGGCTGCCATTGCCTTTGGCGTTAGCGAATCGCCCCGCAATACTGAATCGATGATAAAACGTACTGTACTGGTTGCTTTCACCCCGTCAAACACCGGAATTAAATTTTTCTTAAACTTTCCTGTCAATATCTCCCTCAGCTCCTGCATGGTAAACAGGGAATCCGGTGATGACGGGTGAACGATTACTGCTATCGCATCATTGGCAACCGTCATGCTGCGCAGGTTCTTTTTCAGGCTGTCTGAAATATATTCTTTTTCTTCTTCGCTGGCAGGCCTTGTTGCAATCACCATCCTTACTGAATCATTGGGCAAATCCCTCAGGCAGTCGGCCTCCGGTTTATACTCCACCCGGATGCTGGCACCGGAGTGCTGAGATTCGTAAATCTTTATATGTTCATCAATAATAGGCTTGAAAGATTCATCGGCACTTACCCGGATGGTTCCTTTGTATTTATTATCCGGCAGTTCATCCCGCTGCTTATCATAAGACTTACAGGCAGACAGGAGCAAAAGAAAACAGGCCAGCCACGGCAGCCGGTCTCCCGCAGTATAGCCAGCGCTGTTCATCTGAAATATTTTTTTTTATAGCCCCTGTAAATCCGCCAGGCGCCGTAGAAAAGGCAAAGGCCCCCAAAAATTTTTTCAAGGGTATCCGGCTCACCCAGCTTTTCATTTAAAGGAATAGTTCCCAGCCTGGCCCGAAAAAGAAAAAAAAATCCTACCAGCAGTATGAGCAGCCCCATACCATAATCCATCAGCGATTTCATCTGCGCCACCTGCTTCCTTTTCTTTTTTTCGTATTCTTCAAACATCGTCAAACGTTTTTCCTCACTTCAGCCTCCCTGCTGAAAATTTGTCCCCGGCAAAATTCAATTTGCCAGGGACGACGGGGTGCGGAGCAAATTATTGAAATTTTACAATATTGGCCCGGGTAATCGTACAGATTGCTAATGCATATTAGATACTACTGCGCTCATAAATGCCTTAGTACGCAGTAATCAGATGCAGGTAAAAAAGAAATCCACATGACTGCCAATTCAACAAACCTGGTTTAACATTGAACTAACCCGCAACAACTTGCGTCCAGTACCTTGCACCTTGTACCTTTTACTTTACTTTTGCCGGCATGAGGATTTTAATGGTTTGCCTGGGTAATATTTGCCGCAGTCCTTTGGCCGAAGGCATACTACTGCAAAAAGCTTTTAAGGCAGGTTTAACGTGGAGCATCGAAAGTGCCGGCACCAACAGCTATCATACCGGCGAACCGCCGCATCCGCTTTCACAAAAAGTGGCCAGGCTGAATGGTATTGACATCAGCCGGCAAAGGGCCCGGCGGTTTACTGCCGGTGATTTTGATGTATATGATAAAATTTATGCCCTTGCGGTGGATGTGGTGGATGAAATAAAACGGATTGCCGGGAAAAGGTTTGATGCAGGCAAAGTTGATTTGCTGCTGAACGAATTATACCCCGGGACCAATATGAATGTACCCGATCCCTGGTACGGGCCGGAGGCGGGATACCATGAAGCTTTTAAGCTCATTGATAAAGCCTGTGAAGCCATAATCTCAAAATATTCAATCCTCAACTCTCAATATACAATGAGCCAATAAAGAAGACTACTCATTAACTAATATGACTAAACCAACACTGCCACAGGAAACAAGAGACTTCGGTCCGGAAGTTGTACGGAAGCGAGGCCTCCCCAAACCCTGCCTGTCCGGCAGGCAGGCCCTCCGGATGAGGGGCTTTAGAACCCTAAAGTTTAAAGAGTACGAAAGATGACCAAACCAACATTACCACAAGGAACAAGAGACTTCGGACCGGAGGTTGTGCGAAAGAGAAACTATATTCTTAATACGATTAAAAATGTTTTTGAACTCTACGGCTTTCAGCCGCTGGAAACACCGGCGATGGAAAACTTAGATACGCTGATGGGTAAATATGGGGAAGAAGGGGATAAATTGATTTTTAAAATACTGAACAACGGCCTTGATAATAAAGAAAAGGAAAAACAAATAAAGGAAGATTTTGAAAAAGTATTACAAGGTAAAAATGTAAAAGGCATAACTGAAAGAGCACTAAAATACGACCTTACCATCCCTTTGGCCCGCTTTGTGGCCATGAATCATAATACACTGACATTCCCGTTTAAGCGTTATCAGATACAACCCGTATGGCGGGCCGACCGGCCGCAGAAAGGGAGGTACCGTGAGTTTTACCAGTGTGATGCTGATGTGGTGGGAAGCAATTCATTGCTGAATGAACTGGAACTGGCAAATATCTATGCTGAAGTTTTTACACGGTTAGGCCTGAAAGGATTTGAAATTAAAATCAATCACCGCAAACTGGTGACAGCGCTGGCCGAACTATGCGGCGGCGCTGAAAAGATGAATGACATCGCCATCGCCATTGATAAATTAGACAAGGTTGGTTTGGAAAAAGTAAAAGAAGAACTAAGCGGAAAAGGATTAGACTCAAAACGGATCAGCATAGTTGAAAGCTATCTGAATATTTCAGGAGGTAATGAAGACAAGATAAGCGCATTAAAAAAACTGTTTGGCGATAATGAAACAGCACATAAAGGAATTGAGGAACTGGAATGGCTGAAAGACTCATTACTCACCGCTCACTACTTACCACTCACCATTGACCCTACCCTTGCCCGCGGCCTCAATTACTACACCGGTATCATCTTCGAAGTTAAACCGCCTGCAGCAGTAAAGATGGGAAGCATCGGAGGAGGCGGCCGCTATGATGACCTGACCGGTTTGTTTGGTGTGCCCAATATCCCCGGCGTTGGAATTTCTTTTGGTGTTGACCGAATTTATGATGTAATGGAAGAGCTGAATCTTTTTCCTGCAAATCTGCAATTCAGCACCCAGGTATTATTTTTCAACCTTGGTGAAAAAGAAAGCAAAAAAGCATTTGAGCTGATGCAGCAGCTGAGGCACAACGGTATCCGCTGTGAACTGTATCATGAAGCAGTGAAATTTGACAAACAGTTCAAATATGCCGAAAACAAGAATATCCCTTTTGTTGTAATTATTGGTGAAAAAGAAATGCAAAGTCAAACCTGCAATATCAAAACGCTGGCCACCGGCAAGCAGGAAATCATTCCTTTCTCCGCCTTACTCAATTATAATTTCGGGGAAAAGTAAACTGCTAGGTTAGTTGCTTTACCGGCTCAGCAACAGATGCCTGTAGCCGGTAATAGCCCAGCCTGATTCCCTGGTGCCTTCCATATCCACATCCTGCACCTGGATCCGCAAACCAACCACTTTGCCATCGCCGTCTCTTCTGAAAGTAGCAGTACCGGCATAAGCTACTATTTCAAATACCTTTTTGGAATCTGTTTCCTGAGTTCAGAATTACCCATTACTGAAGTGGTTGTCAGAGTGCCATTTTCCAGCACCACTCCTACTTCTGCTACCGGGCTTCCGTCGGGAAATTTGTATTTGCCGGTATACTGATCTAATGAATCCGTTTAAGCGCCTGCCAGTACGGCAACAAAAAAGAACAGGGCGGAGAAAAGTAATTTCTTCATGAGTATGTGGTTTTTGTTTTAAAACGGAATTTACGGCAAAAGGTTACAAACTTCTACATCCCTTCATAAATAATGGCAGCTCCCTGCCCCACCCCTACACACATGGTGGCCAGGCCATATTTTGTACTGCGTCGCCTCATTTCATGCAGTAAGGTGGCTGAAATGCGGACTCCGCTGCAACCCAGGGGATGCCCGATTGCGATGGCCCCGCCATTCACATTTACTTTATTCGTATTCAGCTCTAAGTCACGGATACAGGCAATGGACTGCGAGGCAAAGGCTTCATTCAGTTCCACCAGGCCAATATCACTGAGTTTTAGTCCTGATCTTTTCAGTGCTTTTTGCGTGGCAGGCACAGGCCCTATGCCCATAATGGCCGGGTCAACTCCCGCCACCGCCATCGATACAACTCTGGCCAAGGGTTTCAGTTTATATTTTTTTACCGCTGCCTCATCAGCCAGTAACATAGCAGCTGCCCCATCATTAATGCCTGAAGAATTTCCTGCCGTTACCGTTCCGTTCTTTACAAAGGCGGGTTGCAAAGCTGCCAGTTTTTCCATTGAAGTTTCCCTGGGGTGTTCATCATGAACAATCCAGCTTACAAGGCCCTTATTATTAAGTTCTACCGGTGCCATCTCATCCGCCCACTTATCTGCTGCTTTGGCCGCAAAGTATTTTTGCTGTGAAGCCAGTGCAAATTCATCCTGCTCCTGCCTTGGGATATTCCATTGTTTCGCCACATTCTCTGCCGTTTCTCCCATGGTATAAGGATGGTGCAAAGCAGCAAGTTTCCTGTTGATAAACCGCCAGCCCATTGTGGTATCAAACATTTCAGCAGAACGGCCGAAGGCCTCCGTACTTTTTCCGACAACAAATGGGGCACGGGTCATACTCTCTACCCCGCAGGCAATTACCAGTTCTGCATCACCGCACAGAATTTGCCGGGATGCGTCCATCACGGCCTGCAATCCTGATGCACATAAACGGTTCACGGTACTGCCTGCTACGGTTACCGGCAATCCCGCCAGCAGCGCAGCCATTCTTGCCACATTGCGGTTGTCTTCACCGGCCTGGTTGGCTGCGCCGGCAATAATATCTTCAATAGCGTTCACATCCACACTCTCATTTCGTTTAATCAAAGTACTTATCACATAAGCCAAAAGATCATCAGGCCTGATTTGTGAGAGTATGCCGCCATATTTTCCTACAGGTGTACGAACAGCATCGATAACATAAACTGCTTTCATTTTCCAGGTTTGAAAGCAAATATCTGTGAAATCAGCTGAATCCCTTTAGCCGGGTTTATCTTTGCACCACATGAAAAAAACGCCAAACATACGGCATCTCAGCCTGCAGGAACTGGAGCGGTACTTTGAGGACTTGGGCGAGAAAAAATTCAGGGCAAAACAGGTATATGAATGGCTTTGGCAGAAACATGCCATGAGCTTTGCAGACATGACCAACCTGAGCAAGGAACTCCGGCAAAAACTGGGGGAAAACTTTACCCTGCCTGCGCTTACTATTGATACCACACAATACTCAGCCGATGGCACGGTTAAATCCCGTTTTAAAACTCATGATGGTCACCTGGTGGAAGGGGTGCTGATCCCAACAACTACCCGCTATACCGCCTGTGTCTCCTCCCAAATTGGCTGTTCCCTCAGTTGTAAGTTTTGCGCCACCGGGTATATTGACCGCAAAAGAAATCTTGATTTCGATGAGATTTATGACGAAGTGGTGCTCCTCAACCGGCAATGCGAAAAGACCTATGGGAAAAAATTAAGCAATATTGTCTTTATGGGCATGGGCGAGCCCCTGTTGAATTATAAAAATGTATTGAAGTCTGTTGAACGCATTACTTCACCTGACGGGATGGGTATGAGCCCAAGGAGGATAACAGTTTCCACTGCTGGTGTGGCAAAAGCCATCCGGCAGTTGGGCGATGACAAGGTTAAATTTAAACTGGCTCTTTCACTCCACGCAGCAACTGACGTAAAGCGGCATGAAATCATGCCAATTAATGACAGTAACAATATTAAATCCCTTGTAGATGCCCTGAACTATTTTTATAAGCAAACCGGCAATGAGATTACTTTTGAGTATATTCTTTTTAAAGATTTTAATGACAGCCTGAAGGATGCTGATGATCTTATTAAAATATACAGACAGGTTCCGGCCGATCTTATTAATATTATTGAATATAATCCTATTGACTTTGCCCGGTTTGAAAAACCTGAAGACGCTAAAGTACAGGCTTTTACAGCATACCTGGAAAAACACCGTGTGAATGTCAGGTTACGCCGTTCACGGGGAAAGGATATTGATGCAGCCTGCGGGCAATTGGCAAACAAAGACAGCCGATAATCAGCTTTTGCGGCCTTTTACGAAGAATTTCATACTTTGGATTAAACCTGCTTTCTAAGGGAAGGTCTTTATCTCCGTTCAACATTTTTTTACATTAGCGATGCCGAAAGTTTGCAAAACTTGCAGCGTCCAACTTAAAAAGATTAACCATGAAAAAAATAATCACTTCCGCCCTTGCTCTCTCAGTAGCTTTTGCTGTAAAAGCTCAGGAAATACCCGAACGTAAACACGATGGCTATAAACCGCATGGCGGCCCCGGTAAAATGCATCATCGCCGACCCGGTGGTATGGAATTGAAAGAACTGAACCTTACCGATGCTCAGAAGGAACAGATGAAAACCCAGCGGGAAGCTTTCCGGAAACAGATGGAAGAATTGAAAAAGAATGACAAGATCACAGTAAAAAAATGGAGAACCCGGATGGAAAACCTGCGGAAGGATCAAAAATCAAAAATGGAAAATGTACTTACCGGCGAGCAGAAGGCCAAATTGGAAAAGATGAAAACCGAAAGAAAGGCTCTTCACGAAGTGGAAACAAAAGCCCGGCTTGAAAAAATGAAGATCCGTTTGGGACTCAGTAATGAACAGGCCGCCAAAATAGAAAGTAACAGAAAAGAAATGATGGAAAAAATGAAGGCTATCCGTGAAAATAAATCACTGAGCGATGAAAAGAAAAGGGAAGAAATAAAAGAGCTGATGAAAAAACAAAAAGAAAACATGAAGTCAGTACTGACGGAAGAGCAACTGAAGAAAATGAAAGAATCCATGCACCATGGCCCGCATAAAGGCGGCAAAAAGCCCGAAACGAAAAAGGAAGTCATTTAACTTATCCGGCTATAAAAAAATTACCGGCCCTGCTGCATGTCGCATCGGGGCTTTTCTTTTATTACCTTTGTCGTTTATTCCTGTTGTAAAACAGCAAATGCCTCACATGAAAAAGAAATCATCCCATCAGTTCAGTCAGTTTACCCGTAAAAAAAGTAACGCAGCCATTAAGGAGCAATTCAGGCAGGAAAAAAGGAAGTGGAAGAAAGAAAGGGAGGAGTTTTTTGAAAAGAAAAGAAGCCGGATGTCTGATTTCGAAAGTTTTCGGGATGGAAGCCACAAAGGAAAGCCTAAATTTAATATCTCCGCTCCGGCCTCAGACCTCAGACCACCTACTTCCGGTCTCATGCCGCTTAATAAGTTCATTGCCCATGCAGGAGTAGCAGCAAGGCGGGAAGCTGCAGAAATGGTTAAGAAAGGACTCGTAAAAGTAAATGGCCAGCTGATAACAGAACCGGGACATAAAGTATCCGGAAAAGATGATATCCGGGTGAATGGTAAAAAAATATTTCTTGCCAAAAATCTCGTTTATATCCTGCTCAATAAACCCAAAGATTATATCACTACCACTGATGACCCGCAGGGAAGAAAAACCGTGCTGGATATTATCAAAACCGCCACCCGGGAAAGGGTTTATCCGGTGGGCAGGCTTGACAGGAATACCTCCGGGGTGCTGCTGCTTACCAATGACGGTGAATTGGCGCAAAAACTCACTCATCCCAGTAATGAGGTAAAAAAAGTATACCATGTTACACTAAACAAACCCCTGGAGAAAAATGATTTTGAAAACATACTAAAAAGCGTTGTGCTGGAAGACGGCCCTGCTTCGGTGGATGTACTGGCCTATGCAGATATAAAAGACAAAACACAAATTGGCGTGGAGATACACAGCGGCCGCAACCGTATTGTCCGCCGCATATTTGAACACCTGGGCTATGATGTCAAACATCTTGACCGGGTGGTTTTTGCCGGGCTCACCAAAAAGAATGTGGAAAGGGGCAAATGGCGTTTTCTCACAGAAAAGGAAGTAAGGGATTTGAAGCATTTTGGAAAAGGGAAACGCTGATTTGAATGATATAAATAATACCGATGATTTATACCAGACTTCAGGCAAACTGGATATTGACTGAAACAAATGACTGGATAGCTGTAAATAAACCATCCGGCCTTCTCTCTGTCCCAGACAGGGAAGGAAAAGAAGTTTCACTGAAATCTTTGTTGAGGGAAAAGTATAATGACATCTATACGGTGCACCGGCTTGACAGGGATACCAGCGGGCTGATTGTATTTGCAAAGAATGAAGCGGCGCATAAACATCTTTCGCTGCAATTTGAAGCAAGACAAATCCGCAAAATATACCAGGGGCTGGTGACCGGCTCTCTCCTGCAAACCAAAGGAAGTATTAATGCTCCCATAGCGGAACATCCGGCGCAAAACGGAACCATGATTATACACCGGAAGGGGAAGGAGTCACTGACAGATTATGAAGTGCTGAATGATTTTGGCATTTACTCTTTTGTTCAATTCCGGATTCATACCGGCCGCACTCATCAGATAAGAGTACACATGAAGGATACCGGCCACCCGGTTGTAAGTGATGCAATATATGGAGACGGAAAACCGGTTTTAGTTTCGTCGCTGAAGCCAAAATTCAAACTCTCCAGGCATATAGAAGAAGAAAGACCTATTCTGAACCGGCTGGCGCTTCATTCATTTCAGCTTTCATTTAATGATAAGGATGGACAAAAAGTTGAACTGGAAGCTCCGCTGCCAAAAGATATAAGGGCCACCCTGCAGCAACTGAACAAAAGGAAAAACAGGTAACACGATACGTATTTATCCGGGAGCTGTATAGTTTCGTTTGTGGCTTTCTTCATCATTAACAGAATTAACGTCCGGCTGCGCAGAAAATATCAAAGCATCGTGTAGCTGCCAGGAAACAGTACCGATGTTACGGTACTGTTTCAGCCGGTGAGCAGCATCCGCTACCTTTTAATCCGGTTGTAATTCTACAGGTTTGGCTGCGGTGTGTACCTCAGGTAAGGCTTTACAATTTTTACACTCTTCTGGAATTTTTTTTGTGCATCCTCCGTGGATACTGATAAAGCCACTATTACATCTTCTCCTTGCTTCCAGTCAGCCGGAATGGCCACACTATAACCGGCCGTCAGCTGTAATGATTCAAGCACCCTTAATACTTCATGGAAATTGCGGCCGGTAGTTTGCGGGTAAGTAATCATCAGTTTGATTTTTTTATCCGGTCCAATGATAAACAGGGAGCGAACGGTGACCGTTTCTGAAACATTCGGGTGAATCATATCATAGAGCAAAGAAACTTCCCGGCTCTCATCGGCAATAATCGGAAAGTCAACGGTGCAATGCTGTGTTTCATTAATATCATTCCTCCAGCCAAGATGTTTGTCCAGCGGATCAACGCTTACGGCCAGCACTTTGGTATTACGTCTGGCGAATTCATCTTTCAGCAGGGCTGTCTTTCCAAGTTCCGTGGTGCATACCGGTGTATAATCAGCAGGGTGCGAAAAAAGAATACCCCAGCCATTGCCCAGGTATTCATAGAAGTCTATTTCACCTTCTGTGGTCATTGCTTTGAAGTTGAGTGCAATATCCCCGAGACGAAGTGACATAATGCTGGTTTTAAAAGTGAAAAAATAAATTTTGATCATTACGCTGCAGGCTCAGCAGGCTTTTCATTCATGGCCAATCCTGAAATGAGCCGGCAGAAAATGACTGTTAAGTTACGACTCATCGCCTATTATTGAGACTGTTTGTCAAATTTGCCTTCTGACATTCTAAATTTTACCTGGCCCGGTATAAAGGCAGGATTTTTCATCGTTTGCGCACCATATCCATAAAAATAAATACTTACACAGGGCTGGAAACAGCTTTTGGGAAGACGGTTTTTTACCGAAGCAGATGGTTGCCTTAAACACATTGTCGAGCTTCGTTAACAAACCCTTCAGTGCAGCTCAAGCTGATAGTGTATGGGCGAATTTTTCCGCAGCATGGCTGAAACCCCGCAATACTTTTCCAGTGACAGGTCAATTGCTTTTCTGATTTTTTCTTCATTGGCCTGTTTGCTTTTCATCCTGTAATGAATAAAAATATCGGTAAATACCCGTGGGTGTTCCTCTGTTTGTCCGGCGCTGATCTCGATTTCAAAATCTGAAAACCCAACCCGCATTTTACCCAGTATTTCCACGATATCTATTGCTGAGCATGCCGCCACGGCCGAGAGCAGCAATGCTTTGGGCCCAAAACCGTTTTTGCGGTCCCCGTCTATTTCAATGGAGTTATGATCGAGATAGCTTGTGAACTCATGCCCTTTCTTCCATTTGGTAATTGTTGTAGTCATATTATGTCAGTTCATGTTTTTTATTCCTTGAAATATTTTCCAATGTCCAGTTGATACGCTGCTCAAAATTATTTTTTCTTTCGGCACAGTTTTTTTTATCGCATATCCTGCAGGAAAAAGGCAGGCAACCGTCTGAATGAACAAACAGCTCTATCGCCTCGCCGAATTCCTTTCGTATCAGCTCTGTCAGTGCGTCAATTTCACGGTGGGCTTCATGTACATTCAAATACCAGGGAACTGTGAAATGACAGTCGACATGCAGTACGCTGCCATATTTAATTACCCTGAAGTTGTGAAGGTCAACCCAGTTTTCCCCCCGGTTTTTGTTCAGCGCCTGTACCATTCGGTTCAGCAATTTTATATCCGCCTCATCCATAATGCCGGCAATAGAAGAGCGGATGATGCGGTAACCGTTATATACAATATAGGCTCCGAAAAGAATCGCCACGGCGCTGTCTATCCACCAGTAGTTTGTAAAATACAAAAGCGCAAGGCCTGCAATTATGCCCACTGTGGAAAAAGTATCCGTTTGCAGGTGTTGACCGCTGGCAACTAATGCTGCTGAGTTATTTTTTTTTCCGGTGCGAAGACATAAATAACCCATTATATAATTCACAACGGCTGTAGCTGCCACCAGGATAATTCCATAGTCAATACTTTTTAATTCTACGGGATTAATCAGGTGCTGAACAGCCTTATACAAAATAATGGTTCCGGCCGCCCCGATCATGGTTCCTTCAATGGCAGCCGAAATGAATTCAGCTTTCCCATGACCATACGGATGATCCTTATCCCTGGGCTTGGCGGATATATATAGGCTGTACAGGCCAATAAGCCCGGCGGTTACATTTACTATACTTTCAAGGGCGTCGGTAAGAATAGACACTGAACGGGTAAGGTAATAGGCAAAAAATTTAGCAGCCAGCAGCAGCACAGATACAACTGCCACCGCTTTTTGAATTCTGAGGTTTTGTTTTGCCGTATCCAAACAGAATAATTATTCAGTACTTTCTTTTACAAAGCGTACCCACCTGCTGCGGGCATAAGAAATAAACTCAGCCGGCGCCCCTTCAAAATCTTTTTCAGATTCATAACGGCCAAAGGTTTTCATGAACTCATCCTCTGTTTCTTTATAACCGGGCAGTTTTTCCAGGTTGGCGTTATTTTCTGTTACCTCAAATTTTGCATCGCCCATACCATACCAGGTAAGCCCGCGCAGGACATACTTTTTCTCACCTTCATGCATTATCAGCTTCATGGCGGATGGCGACACATCGCTGCGGCAGGCCAACCGGTATAGTATGGTTGTTTCTGCCAGCCTATTTGCATCCAGGTCAGTAATGCTAACTGCATCTTTGATGAATTCGCAGGTAATATCAAAGGGGCAGGTTTTTTCCTTGTCACCCAACATCCAGATCTGTTAATAATCTCCGTCTTTTTTTGCATAGTGAAAAGCATACAATTCTGCCGTCTGGCCTTCTTCCCCATACTCATTCTTTTCCTTATCATCAAATGGGGCAACTACAGAAGTGATAAGCAGGTTATCGCCCAGGTCATCGGTCCATTTCCATATTTCCCGGATAGCTCCTTTTATTTTTATCGTTGCCGGCAGGTCAGCAACTGTTGCTTTTACCGGCTCAATTGCTTGTGCCAGGGGAGGAGGATTGTCCATCCGGGCTGTATCATCTTTTGCTTTATTGGGGTCCTTTTCGCCGGAAGCATTGCAGGCCAGCAACAGTGCTGCAAACAGGTAAAGGCTTACAAACCTCATAGCATTTTGGTTTTGGGTTTCGAAAATACAGAAATAAAACGGCCCCGGAGATGATTGACCGGGGCCTCAGGGTTAAGGCTGGCTGTGAACTATTTTATTACCATTACTTTTTCTGTAAAGCCTTCGCCCTCCCCAAATACATCCGGTATCCGTATGATATATGTTCCGGCATTCAGGCCGCTGATATTTACATTGTTACTATTACTTAGCCGTAATTGACGTACCACCTTGCCACCCATATCTGTAACTACTGCATCATATGTTTTGTTCACCCCATCAAGCCGTATGGTAAACTGGCCCTGGTTAGGATTGGGATAAAGCATTACACTAACCTGTGTGTTCCCCATCCCCTTTACCGCCTTAATGTGTGTATAAGTAAACTGGTTGCCTATATCAATTTGTTTAAGCCGGTAATAGCTTACTCCGGAAAAGCCATTTGCATCAGTAAAACTATAATCTAACCTGTCATTACTGTTTCCGCCCGGCGCTTTTGTTGGTGCAAAGCCGATGTTTACAAAAACCGGCTCGCCATCCAGTCTTCTTTCAATATCAAAACCGTAGTTGTTTTGTTCCATTACGGTTTGCCAGGTTACCTGTACTTTAATTTTTGTAAGCCTTCGGGCATCAAATCCCATCAGCGTAACCGGCAAGGGAGTTGAGAGCATGCCGATTCCAAACTGGCTGAAGCCATTGATATTATTCCGGCGGGCATGGCCTGATGAGACAATACGTCCCGGCTGATTATTGGCCGGTAAACCACTGCCCGGCGGTACCACCCATTCTGCAGCGTTCGAAGAATTGTTTGACCTTCTCAATATTCCAAAACTGTTATCACTGAGCCCGGTAAACCCGTTGAAGTAAAGCAATAGGTCATAAGCCCCGGAGGACCCTCTATTTAGTAAACGGGCAGGCCCTTTGAGCAAACGGCTTTTGTATAGTAAAATTTGCAATTCCTGAGCTAACAGCCTATACCACAAAAGGGTGATTTTTACCTTTTTTTCCTGGCAAGAAAGGCCTGAACCTGCCTGAGTAACCGGAAATAAAACTCCTTATTGAAAAGATGGGAGTCCCGCATGGCCTTATAAGTCAGAAAAAGGCCAATGGGAAGCAGGAAGAATGTGGCCAGCCACATGCCGGTAAACGGTGTCAGGCTGTCTTCTTTGGCAAATTTTTCCCCGGTGGTACTGGAAAAATAAAAAAGCATAAAGAAACCAATGGCGAATATTAGCGGAGTACCCAGCCCTCCTTTCCGGATGATGGCGCCAAGCGGCGCCCCGATCAGGAAAAGTACCAGGCAGGTAAGTGAAAGCACAATTTTCCGGTGCCATTCAATTTTGTGTTTACGAAGTTCTCTTGCTTTATAAGCGGAAGTAGTGGAGAGTGATTCAAGTCCTATATTAACAGACCGGGCTGTATTTTGAACATTTTCATTTACACTGCTCCGGGCAGAATCAGGGAGATAGCGGTCAAAATCCTTCAATCCAGAGGTCACATTGCTTCTTATACTATCCCAGGTAGAATCAAGCAGGGTAATAAAACGCAGGGGCCGGAGCAGGTCTTTCCGGGTTTGTTCCGCTGTTCTGCGGTATTCCTTTTCCATAGAGTCAATCACTTTTTCCAGTTGCCGCATGTTCAGCATTTTTTCATTGTTCTTGTTCACACTATCGGCCGTGCGGTGGGTAAAGCCAAGAGAACTTAGGTCAAATTGCTTTTTAAACTCCTTAAAGCCGATGCGTATGTATTCAGAACTGCTTCTGTCATATAAATTTCCTCTTTCCTGGTAACGCCAGCCATCTTTCAGGTTAAACTCCAGGAAGCGGCGGTTGGGGGTAACCCGCATTATTCCGCTGCGGGCAATAATAAAGTTATCCTGCAGCTGGTTGCCCTGTTCATAGATAATTACATCCCGGATGATGCTGTCGGTCTCCTTCTTGCCTATTTTAATGGCAAAACCGTTGATCTTGTCATAAAACACACCTTCCTTCAAATCAAAAGCCGGCTTGGCATAAACGATATCGGCAAGCAATGTCCGCTGTTTCAGATTGGCTACCGGGATGACGTAATTGGAAAAAACAAAAGCTACTCCTGACAGAACAATGGTTACAAAGAAAAGCGGACGCATAAACCGAAGCAGGGATATACCGGCTGATTTGATCGCCACCAGTTCAAAGCTTTCCCCCAGGTTGCCAAATGTCATTAATGAAGAAAGCAGTATAGCAAGGGGCAATGCCAGGGGTACTAAGGTTGCTGTGAGATAAAGTATGAATTCCAGTATAATGCCGGTATCAAGCCCTTTGCCAACAAAGTCATCAATGTACAACCAGAAAAACTGCATGATCAAAACCAGCAGGGTGATGAAAAAGGTGGCAACAAAAGGCCCCACAAAAGCCTTTATGATGAGGCGATCCAGTTTTTTGAACACTTATCTTTAGCTTATGGATGAAGCAAAAATAAGGCTTTCAGATGCGGAGAGGGAACTGCTGACCAAAGCCGGCTGGATTTTAACAAAGAACGGGATACTTGAAAAAGTAAAGCGGTTACTGGGCGAATTACAGTTGAACTACCGGCGCCATGTACAGGAGCATTCATTATTGTCCCGGGAGGTGCTGGTTTCATCGCCTAAAATTTCAAGAGGAGAAAACTACCAGGGTCTGCCCTGGGTGGTGCTGGATTATCCAAGGTGTTTTGGCCAGCAGGATGTTTTTGCCATTAGAACCATGTTTTGGTGGGGACATTTCTTCAGTATTACACTTCATGTGGCCGGCTGTTATAAAAGTCAGTATGAAAACAAAGTGATTCTTTCATTCCCGCAGTTTGCTGCCGGGGGTTATTTTATCTGTGTAAACAATACTCCGTGGCAGCACCATTTTGAAAGCAATAATTATGTGCCTGTAGCCGAAATGAGAGCAGAACAATTTGCCGGGAGGATTAAAGAACACCCGTTTATAAAACTAGCTGCAAAAATGCCGGTTGAGCAATGGGATGAGGTTTCCGGTTTGATGCCGGACTATTTTAAAAAGATGACAGCAATACTTGCAGATTAATTGCCAAGGCGGTGAAACAGGTCTTTTACCTGGTAGTCCCATAGCATACTCTGGTCTTTGATGTCTTGCTTTTCTGCAAAATCTTTAATGATAAGGATCGTCTGATTGGTAATCTCAGATTTTTCTATCCGAAACTCAAAATATTCTTCTTCCGGGGCAGTCAGCCAGTGAAAACGGATAAATTTATCCTGCTCCTGTTCCACCACTTCCGCTTTTTCAAAGGAACTGTTCCACCCGAAATAAAAAATATTATCCCTTTCATCCACTTTATCAGCAAACCATTCTGCCAGGCCGACAGGAGTTGATAAAAATTCATAAAGAATTGAAGGCGAACAGCGAACCGGAAATTCTAAAGTGTATAATTGTTTACTCATTCTGCAGGGTCCCAAATAAGCAGCGACTGCTGCAATAATAAAGAATTAATGATTGCACCGGAATATTTTCCCTTTTATTTTTCCCCTTACAAAGGGTGCAAAAGGCTTTAAAATAAATCGGTCCGCTAATCGTTAAGAAGTTGTCAAAATATATTTGGCAACAATGGGCTATTTACTTAAATTGCCTTGAAGTTCAATACTTTCTGAACAACTAAAGACATGGTGGTGGGTATTTTTTGAGTCGTTAAGTGACCAAAACAGATTCTTAAACCCTTAAAATACACCATTTAAACCCATACCTATGAGCATGAGGCAACTCAAGATCACCAAGTCAATCACCAACCGTGAATCCCAGAGCTTAGAGAAGTACCTGCAGGAAATCGGCAAGGTCGAACTCATTTCCCCTGAGGAAGAAGTAAAACTGGCGACCCGCATCAAGCAGGGCGATCAACGGGCATTGGACCGGCTGACCAAGGCCAACCTTCGTTTTGTAGTATCTGTGGCCAAACAGTATCAAAACCAGGGTCTTTCCCTTCCTGACCTGATCAATGAGGGAAATGTGGGGCTGATTAAAGCCGCCCAGCGCTTTGATGAAACCCGGGGGTTCAAATTTATCTCTTATGCCGTTTGGTGGATCCGCCAAAGCATACTGCAGGCGCTGGCTGAACAATCCCGGATCGTCAGGTTGCCGCTTAACAAAGTGGGGCTTACCAAACGTATACAAAAAGCCTATTCGCAGCTGGAGCAGCAGTATGAAAGAGAACCATCGGCAGAAGAACTGGCCGAAGTGCTGGAAATGGATCTTGATGAGGTGGCTTTTACCCTCGGCATCAATGCCCGGCATGTAAGCATGGACTCACCGCTGGCTGAGGGTGAAGAAAATACCCTGATTGATGTACTGGAAAACCCGAACGCTGAAAAAACAGATGGTGAGCTTATACACAAAGAATCGCTGAAAACGGAAATTGACCGCAGCCTCAAAATGCTGACCGAACGGCAAAAAGAAGTGATTTGCTTTTTCTTTGGTATCGGGGTTGATCATCCCATGAGCCTGGAAAATATCGGTGAAAAATTCAGCCTTACCCGTGAGAGGGTGCGGCAGATCAAAGACAAGGCCATCACCAAGCTCAAGGCTTCCAACCGCTGCCAGTTGCTGAGAACTTATCTCGGAACCTGATTCATCATTTAAAGATTTATACCTGTAATAGAATTTTACATTTTAACTTTGCAACTCCGTAAAAAGTGAACATTATTTGATGTTCACTTTTTTTATTTTTTGTGAAAGTGAAAATTATAGTGAATGATGTTTAACTCACTGCAGGAAAAATTAGAATCAGCCTTTAAGAACCTCAAGGGCCAGGCCAGGATAACAGAGCTCAATATTGCATCTACTATTAAAGAAATCCGCCGTGCCCTGGTGGATGCGGATGTAAACTACAAGATTGCAAAAGAATTTACCGATAAAGTAAAGGACAAGGCTATTGGCGAAAAAGTGATCAATGCCATCTCACCCGGTCAGCTGATGACCAAGATTGTAAAAGATGAGCTGGCGGAGCTGATGGGCGGTCAGGAAGCCGTCTTTAATGCCAAAGGCAACCCCGCCGTCATCCTTATTGCCGGTTTACAAGGCAGCGGTAAAACCACTTTCAGCGGCAAACTGGCCAACTACCTGAAAACAAAAAAAGCCTTTTCTCCGCTCCTTGTTGCCGCAGACATTTACAGGCCCGCTGCGATGGAGCAGTTAAGAGTATTGGGTGAGCAAATTGGAATTGATGTATATATTGATCCGGAGAACAAAGACGCAGTTGAGATTGCCAAAAATGCGGTGAAGGAGGCCCGCAGTAAGAATAAAAATGTTGTAATAATAGATACCGCCGGCCGCCTGGCTGTTGATGAGGCCATGATGACGGAAGTGGCCAATATAAAAAATGCAGTGCACCCGCAGGAGATATTGTTCGTGGTGGACAGTATGACCGGACAGGATGCAGTGAATACGGCCAAAGTATTTAATGACCGGCTTGATTTCTCCGGTGTGGTGCTGACCAAACTGGATGGCGATACAAGAGGCGGCGCCGCCCTCTCCATCAAATACACCGTCAACAAACCCATCAAGTTCATCAGCAGCGGTGAAAAGATGGATACCCTTGATGTGTTTTATCCGGAAAGGATGGCGCAGCGGATCCTGGGCATGGGTGACATCACCACCCTTGTAGAAAAGGCCCAGACCCAGTTTGATGAAGAACAGGCCAAAAAACTGGAGGCCAAGATTCGCAAGAATAAATTTGATTTTGCTGATTTCAAGATGCAGCTTGAGCAGATCAAAAAGATGGGAAATATGAAAGATATGCTGGGCATGCTACCGGGGATGGGCAGCAAGATCAAAGACACAGATATTAATGACGACTCCTTTAAAGGGATTGAAGCCATGATCAATTCCATGACCCCGGAAGAAAAGGCCGACCCCGACCTGATAGACAGCAGCCGGAAAAAACGTATTGCCAGAGGCTGCGGAAAGGACATACAGGAAGTGAACAATTTCATGAAGCAGTTTGAGCAAATGCGGGGCATGATGAAGAACATGAATAAAATGGGCGCCTTCGGACGTAGGATGCCTGGAATGAAGAAGTAGGTCGGAGTTGGGAGCCGGGATTCAATAGCTGTTAGCCTATTGCCCCAAAAGGTGCTTTCTAACCAGAAAAACAAGACTGATGAAGAAAAGCCTCCAAGACTACTGACTCATGACTATCGACTGCAGACTTTCTCTTGGCTTTCTCCCCTTTCGGACTTATCTTCGCCGTTCCGGTTTCCACCGGTTCCGATAGGTATCGGGATTTCAATTATTGTTTAACGCCTTTAAATGTCTATTTAAAATGGCAGCCAAAATCCGTCTTCAAAGACATGGGTCCAAGAAAAGACCCTTCTACTTCATTGTAGTTGCAGATTCCCGCAGCCCCCGCGACGGGAAATTCATCCAGAAATTAGGTACTTATAACCCGCTGACCGTTCCGGCTACTATCCAGCTTGACCGCCAGAAAGCTCTTGAATGGCTGAACAAAGGTGCCACACCAACTGACACTGTTCGCCGCATTTTGAGCTTTAAGGGTGTATTATACCTCAAGCACCTGCTCCGCGGTATGGGGCTGGGCCTGTTTGATGAAGCCACCGCGATGGAAAAATTCACCAAATGGAGTGCTGAGCATGACGTACAGGTGAAAAAACGCCAGGAAGAAGCTCACCGCTAGAAAAGAGCCAGGCGTGCAGCCCCGGGCCGCAGGTCCGAGAAGAAAGCCGAAGGCAACAGCGGTGGTGAAGGATAAACAAGGTCCGTCATCCTGAAAGTTCATGAATCCCGGTTTTAATACCGGGATTTTTTTGGCTGAAGTCGGGCAGAATATTTTTCTTTGAACTACGATGGCTGAATATTTCAATATAGGGAAACTTGTCGCTGTTCGTGGACTGAAAGGTGAGTTGCTGCTGGTGCATGAGCTGGGGAAGAAAACTTCCCTAAAGGGTTTGCAGGTCCTTTTCATTGAAGACAAAAAAGATTCCTTTCTGCCCTGGTTTATTGAAGGCGCCAAAGTAAAATCAGCGGAAGAAATTTACCTGAAACTGGAAGGAATCAATACCAGAGAAACGGCGATGAAACTGATCCAAAAAAAGGTGTGGGTGAAGGAAGCCGATTTTAAAAAGTTTACTGCCAAATCAGCCCCTGCCTCTTTGCTGGGCTATTCCATCATTGATAAAGGCAAACCTGTTGGTGAAATATTAGAAGTAATAGAGCAGCCGCATCAGCTGCTTTGCCGGCTGGAAATAAAAGGAAAGGAAGTGCTGGTACCTCTGCATGAGGAGTTATTGCAAAAAGTAAATCACTCCAAAAAACAAATAGTGGTGGAACTACCGGATGGCTTGCTGGAAATTTATTTGCATTAGGTTTTATCCATTTGTAAACTAATGACAGATACAAAATATCATATCGCTCATTTCGATCTTGATTCTTTTTTTGTATCGGTAGAGATATTGAATAATCCATCATTAAAAGGAAAGCCGGTACTTATCGGAGGTTACGAAAGAGGAGTAGTTTCTACCTGCAGCTACGAAGCCCGCAAATTTGGAGTTCATTCTGCTATGCCGATGAAGAAGGCGTTACAATTATGTCCGCATGCCATTGTAACCCATGCCAGCAGCGGACAGTACAGTAAGTATTCCCGCTGGGTTACCGAAATTATTGCTTCCAAAGCGCCGTTGTTCGAAAAAGCCAGTGTGGATGAATTTTATGTTGACTTATCAGGAATGGATAAATACTTCGGGGCCGCCAAATTTGCTCAAGAGTTGCGCAAATTAGTTACAGATGAAACCGGCCTGCCTATTTCAGGAGGGTTATCTTCTGCAAGGTTCATCAGCAAGATGGCTACGAATGAAGCCAAGCCTAATGGTTTTCTGGAAGTGCCCCCTGGAAAAGAAATTGAATTTCTCTGGCCATTGGGTATTGAAAAAATAAACGGGGTTGGCAAACAAACAGAACAGCTTCTGAAAAGCTTTGGCATTTATACCATTGAAGACATTGCTAAAACGCCTGTTGAACATCTTGAAAAAATTGCAGGCAAGTGGGGCGAGGTATTATGGCATAAGGCTCATGGCCGCGGCAGTGTGGAAATTGCCGCCGACTGGGAGCAGAAAAGCATGAGCCATGAAAACACATTTGACAAAGACTACAATGATATTGAATTCCTGCACAAGGAACTGGTGAGGCTTACCGAGAAAACCGCTTACTCACTGCGGGAAGATGAGAAGATGACGGGCTGTGTGACGGTGAAGATCCGTTATTCTGATTTTGAAACCACATCAAGACAGGAAACAGTTGACTATACAGCGCTGGATGATGTGCTGATTGCAAAAGTGAAAGACCTTTTTAATAAATCATATCAAATGGGAAGGCCGGTCCGGCTGCTGGGTGTCCGTTTCAGCCAGATGATACCGCAAACTATTCAGATGAGTTTGTTTGAAAACAATGTGGAGAAACTGAACCTCTACAAAGCTGTTGACGATATTAAAGACAGGTTTGGTGCAAAACTGGTGACAAAAGCTGTTGTTTCAAAACCCAAAACGGGTGAAGACGAATAAACCCAACCTTCCTATCTTAGCAGCCCCGATTACTAATTAACGAATCACCTATTTAAGCAAAATACCATGTCACAGGTTTGGAAAGATTACCAGGAAAAAAACAAAGACCGTTTTTTAAATGAAATGCTGGACCTGCTCCGCATTCCATCCATCAGCGCCAAAAGCGAACACAAGGCTGATATGGAAAAATGCGCAGCGGCCGTTAAACAAAGTTTATTAACTGCCGGTTGTGATAAGGCAGAAGTGATGCCAACCGGCGGCCACCCGGCAGTATATGGAGAGAAAATTATAAACCCCGTCTGGCCGACAGTTTTAGTGTACGGCCACTATGATGTGCAGCCGCCCGAGCCGCTGGAACTCTGGACCAACCCGCCCTTTGAACCCACCATAGTTGACGGAAAAGTGTTTGCCCGCGGCAGCGCCGATGACAAGGGACAGTTTTACATGCATGTAAAAGCATTGGAGATACTGACTAAAACAAACAGTATGTCCACCAACATCAAATTCCTGATCGAAGGCGAAGAGGAAGTTGGTTCACCCAATCTGGGAAAATTTGTTGCGGCCAATAAGCAATTACTGAAAGCCGATGTAATCCTCATCAGCGACAGTTCTATGCTGAGCATGAAAAATCCTTCGCTGGATACAGGCGTACGGGGCCTGAGTTATATTGAAGTGGAAGTGACAGGAGCCAACAGAGATTTGCACAGCGGTACATACGGCGGTGCGGTAGCCAATCCCATAACTATCCTCGCAAAAATGATTGCCAGCTGTCATGATAAAAACAATCACATCACTATCCCCGGTTTTTATGATGATGTGGTAAAAGCCGGCCCTAAAGCAAGGGCATTGATCAATAAAGCCCCATACAGCGAATCAGCTTATAAAAAAGATCTTGGGGCGAAAGAACTCTGGGGAGAAAAAGGCTATACGACTTATGAAAGAACCGGCATCCGTCCGACGATAGAAGTAAATGGTATCTGGGGCGGCTATACCGGTGAAGGGGCAAAAACAGTACTACCATCAAAAGCAACAGCAAAAATTTCGGCCCGTCTTGTACCCAATCAATCCTCTAAAAAAATAACCAAGAAGCTGCTGGCCTACTTTAAATCCATAGCGCCAAAAAGTGTAACTGTAAAAGCATGGGAACATCATGGCGGCGAGCCGTATATGACACCGATTGACAGTAAAGGCTATCTGGCAGCAGAGAAGGCGGTAAAGACAACCTTCGGCAAGCAACCAATACCTGTGCGTTGCGGCGGCAGTATTCCCATTTGTTCAATATTGGAAAGAGAATTGGGAATAAAAATCGTTTTCATGGGCTTCGGCCTTGATAATGATAACCTGCACAGTCCAAATGAAAAATATAATATTGAGAATTACTATAAAGGCATTGAAACGATTCCTTATTTCCATAAATATTTCTCAGAACTTTAAAAAAGTGAATAGTTAATGCTGTCCCGGTAGCTATTGGAAAGTCAATTCATCAAAGTTTAAAATTCACTATTGACTGTTGATTATTCACCATTCACTATGTCTGAAAAACCCCGTCTCGATAAATACCTCTGGTCCATCCGACTATTTAAAACCCGGGCATTGGCTGCCGATGCCTGCGATACAGGTAAGGTAAAACTCGCAGGTTCACAGGCAAAAGCTTCTAAACATGTATCTATCGGCGATGAATACGAAGTAAAAACAGAAGCAAAAAGATGGCGCATCAAAGTAATTGGCCTGCTTCACAGCCGGGTGGCCTACAACGAAGCCATCAAATATTATCTGGATATCACTCCGGAAGAAGAAATGCAGCGCATACAATACCAGGCAGCCAGCTTCCACACCGGCAAGCGGCGCAGCAGGATCGGACGCCCCACTAAAAAAGTGCGGCGGGACCTTGACAGTTTCCTTGATGATTGATAAAAATCAACACCTCCGCTTATGGCAATCATTGTTAATGTAACGGAGCCATGCTACATTAGCGCCGGAGATTATTGAATTATTCACCATTTAAAATGCGGTATATGGAAAACAAAGCTGTTGACAAACCCAGAACCTCCTGGTCTACTCTGTTTGACAGCGGCTGGATGGAAAAATTCTTCAACGCCCCGCTGGACGAATTCTTCAACATGGGGAAAGTAATGAACGTACCGGCTGTAAATGTATCAGAAACGGATAAGGAATTCAGGTTGAGTGTAGCAGCCCCAGGAATGGAGAAAAAAGACTTTAAGGTAGATGCTTATGATGAAATGCTGACTATCAGCGCCGAGCATGAAAAGGAAGAGAAGGAAGAAAAAAATGGCCGCTACAACCGCCGTGAGTACAATTACAACAGCTGGAGCCGCAGTTTTACCCTTCCGGAAAACTGTGATGCAGGTAAGATTGAGGCCAACTATGTAAACGGGGAATTGAAGATCATCATTCCCAAACTGGAGGTAAAAGAAGTGAAAAAAGTAAAAAGCATTACTGTGAATTAACGGGATGTGCCCGGAAGGGCGGCCCCCGCCGGTAGCTGAAAGGCGGGGGCTTTTACCTGAATTTCAGAAACCCCGAAATTTGTTTAACATGACAAAAACAACAAACCATAGCAGGGCATTCAAATCCTCCCGCCATAAGCTGCTAAGCCTCACTCCTGAAAAAAAGACAACCGGTAATATTAAATCGGCTATCAATGTAAATAACACCGCTCAGGAATACATTGTATATGTGGCTGTTCCGGGAATGGAGCGTAAAGATTTTGCCGTCAGGATTGATAAAAGGCGCCTGATAGTATCGGCTGCAAAAAATGAGGCGCTGCATTGTTTTTCCTTAAGCGATGAGCAGGCTCATCCAACATGGAAAGAAACATTTACTTTACCTGATGATGCGGATACAGTAATGACCGCCGCTGTGTATAAAAACGGTGAACTGGAAATTCATATCCCTAAAGGAAGATGCAGTGAAGATAAATTGCCGGTTGATGTGTTTGTTTATTAAATACCAGGCAGGTCAGAAAAGCAGGTTTTTCAGTTTCTCCATATTACTGATATTGATTTTCCCGTCTTTTATCTCAATCAGTTTTTCCGCCTTAAAGTCGCTTAAAGTGCGGATAAGCGATTCGGTGGCTGTTCCTACGTAGTGGGCAATATCTTCCCTTGATATTTCAATGGGTTTGTTTTGCCCGTTGGTATTAAATTTTCCGTGTATATCCACCAGCGCCTTGGCCACCCTCTTACGCAAAGAGCTGTAGGCCAGGCTCATCAACCTTTCTTCCTTCTCCTTTACATTCTGGGTAATAATGCGGATGAATTTGGCCGCAATGGATATATCACCGTATATCATATGTGTAAAATCCTCCTTGGGTATCTGCAGTACTTCCGCCTCTTTCAGTACAACGGTACTGTCGTCATAATTCTTGTCTTCAATCAGGGCCGGGTAACCGATAAAATCACCTTCGCTGTAGAGGTCAGTAATATATTCCTTGCCATCTTCATGCACCTTAAGCCCCTTGATCTTGCCTTTGGTGAGATAGTACAAATACCGGGGCCGCTTGCCTTCCTGGTACAGGTGCTGTTTTTTACCCAGCGTAAGCACTTCATACTGGTCGGCCAGCTGGTTCAGCAGGCCGGAGTCTTTTACATCTTTTATAAACTGGCTGACTCCCTGGGCGGAGAATGCGTATTTATTTTCAAGTACCGCAGCTTTTTTAAGCCGGGTTTCAATGGCATTGAGCAGTTCCACATCCTCAAAAGGCTTGGTGATGTAGTCATCAGCCCCCATTTCCATTCCTTTGCGGAAATCACTGCGTTCGGTTTTGGCTGTCAGAAAAATAAAGGGAGTATGCTGGGTGGTTTCATTTTTGCGGAGCAGGTGCAGTACCCCGTATCCGTCCAGATCCGGCATCATGATATCGCAAACGATTACATCCGGCTTTTCCTTTAATGCCACATCCACACCCCTTTTGCCGTTTTCAGCGGTAAAAGTTTTGTAACCGGCCAGGTCAAGTATTTCTGAAGTATTTTCTCTGATATCAGGATTATCGTCAATTACCAGAACCGTCTTCATGCTTGATGATTTACAGGTATAAAGATAGTAACCAAAGTGCCCTTATTTAATTCGCTGTGCAAATTTATGGTACCGCCCAGCAAATCAACATATCTCTTTACCAGGTGCAGGCCGAGACCGGTACCTTGTATATTAAGCGCATTGGCAGCGCGGAAAAAACTGGAAAATAGATGTTCCTGATCCTTTTCAGAAATACCAATACCCTCGTCTTTTACCCCAATACTGAAACTACCGGGTTTTACTTCACTCTTCAACCCGATTACAGCACCTTCCGCTGAAAATTTAGTGGCGTTTGAAATAAGATTAAAGAGGATGTTTTTGACCAGCTTTTTATCTGTTACAACATCAGAAGGCCCTTCATGGGCGTACTGCACCTGTTGCCCCGGTTTCAGCAGCCCTTTTACCTCTTCGGCGGTTTCTTCCATGAAGTCCTTCAGGTCAAAACCGGAGTAGCGGGTTTCGACCTTGTCTTCATCCAGTTTACCAAGGCTGAGGAAATCTTCCAGTATATCGTTCAGGTGTTTTACCGAGTTTTTTATTTTTTCAATATGACGGTTTCTTTTTTCCTGCTCATCGGCCCCGGTGTATTTTGCCAGCAGGGAGGCGGAAGACAAAACAGTGCTGAGCGGGGTGCGGAATTCATGCGAGGCCATGGAAACAAACCGGCTTTTGATTTCACTCAGCTGTTTTTCCTTATCCAGGGCATCGCTCAATTCCATTTGCGATTGTTCGAGCCGTTGCAGCGCCTCTTTCAGAATAATGGTTCTTTCTTCTACTTTGGCCTCCAGTTCCGCATTCAATTTTCTGATTTCGCTGCTTATTTTTTCCAGCTCTTTCTGTTGTTTTATCATACTCGCCTCAATTCCCTTTCGGCGGGTAATATCCACCAGGAAGGCGATAACAAACAATTCGTCATCATGGCGGTAATGGCTTAAACTGACCTCCAGCGGCACATCCGTGCCATCCCTTTTTTTCCCGTACAGGTCCCTGTTTTGCCCCATCTCCCTGTTGGAAGGGTGGCGGTAAAAACCTTCTCTCATTTCATGATGGTGGTGCCGGAAGCGGTCAGGTATCAGCAGTTCAACAGGCTTGTCAATCAGTTCAGCGCCTTTATATCCAAGCATGTTTTCGACTGCCGGGTTCACCAGCACTATATGGCCTGAAGCGTTGGTAAGAATAATACCCTCGGTAGCGTTCTCAAAAAGGGAAGCAAGGTGAGCTGTATTGGTAAGCATGAATATATATTAACCGGGTAACTGCGGTTCAAATTAGCAAAAACATTCCAACTGGGAGTTGGGCTGAGCCTAATCCCTGTGCAGAAGCAGTTCTTTTTCCATAGCGATGGCCTTGGGAAAAAGGATGTTATTCTCCAGGTGCAGGTGCTGGGTAAGGTCACTATCCATTTCTTTCAGCTTCAAAAAGGTTACCTTATGGCTCAGGCAGGCATTTTCCGGTGGCGAATAATGATTGGTCAGTTCCCGCATATGGTGGATGATACGGCCGGTAGTATCATGTTCATGCGCCATAATGTCTTCTACCGGTTTGCGGAGGGTCCGTACCAGTAAACTTGCATACGATTCCCGGCTGTAGTAGGCGTGGTCTATCTGGCGGATATAAGGAAAAATAATTTCTTCTTCCTGTGCAAGGTGCGGAATAAGGGTTCTGTTCAGCTGAGTCACGACCCGCTGCAGTTCATCCACGTAAGTAAATTTTTTCCGGTGCCCCTCGGCAAAGCGTTCCACATACTCCTGTAGGCGGGGTAATGCCTTGCGGAGATAGTGATGGTGAACATTAACGATATAATCAGTGAGGAAATCAATATGCCATTCATTAAAATTCAGGGTATTGGAAGTATTCACATCCCTCACTGCCTCTTCCAGTTCTCTGAGTACCTGATTCTCATCGGCGTCGTTCATATTACATGCTATATAAAGCGGCTGTTTACCCCCGCAGCAATATTCAATATTGTATTTCCGGAATACATCAGCAGTCCTGTAGTCATTACTCATAATTTCGGCCACAGTTTGGGTGCGGTCTATTTTATTCTTCGGAAAAAACATGCTGAGTGGTTCGTTTAAAAACAAATCATTAAACAGCAAATTAAATTCCAGGGAAAAAGAAAAAGGATGATTTATATCAGGCTGCAAACTGATAATCAGATATTGGCAATGCTCTTGATGAAATCTGCCTGATCTTTTTTATATAAATCGCTAACAGTAACAGAGGAAAGCAGATCCAGCCATTTATCTCTTATTTGCAGTGCCTGCTGATGGAGGGGGCAGGGCTGCTGCGAGTTACATTTTTTTAGCCTCAGAACACAGGAATCAAAATGAGCCGACTCACCGGTTATCATTGCAATTTTTATCAGTGGGGTTTGAAGGGTTTGTCCATTAATAATAAAACCTCCCATTGGGCCTTTTTGTGATAACAATACCCCCTCTTTTGCGAGACGCTTCATTACTTTTCCCAAAAAATGCCTTGGAATGTTCAGTTTCCCGGCAATTTCGCTCAGCTGTATCCGCTTGTTCTCGTCATGGGCCAGCACCAGATACAGAATACTGCGCAGGGCATAGCCAAAAGATTTCGATAAAAACATGCGAACAAATCTACCAGCAGCCTGTTCGGGCAAGGTTGATTAATATCACCTGTTTTTTTGATGCTTATCATACCTGACCAGGCAGGCCGCAAATACTTTTGGGCTCCATAAAAGACGTTCGCATCTTTTATATTTTTGTGATTTCTAACTTAAAACCTCTTACAATGAAGCTACTTACAATTTCTGCATCACTGTTTATAGGTGCAGCATTATTTGTTTCCTGCAAGGAAGGCGCCAAAAAAGATCCTCCACCTGTTGATGTTACGGAACTTACAAAAAACCAGCCTGAAACACACGGCACTGAGATCAAAGAAGGCGATATAAACCTGGGGACCCCCCTTGACCAGGCTTTGGTTACATCCGGAAAGGCAACTTATGAATTAAAATGCCAGAGCTGCCACAGGCTTACAGAAGAAAAATTAGTTGGTCCGGGATGGAAGGATGTTACCAAAAAAAGGCAGCCCGTCTGGATCATGAACATGATCACCAATGTAGATATGATGCTTGAAACTGACCCTGAAGCGCAAAAGCTGCTGGAACAATGTATGGTAAGAATGCCCAATCAGAATATCAACAAAGACCAGGCCCGGGAGGTGATTGAGTTTATGCGTAGCAATGACGGTGAAAAATAATTTACAGAACACAAAAACCAACCACCATTACAGGTTCTTTTTTTCTTAACTGCTAAATATTATATATATGAAACTTCCAAGTCACAAATCAGTACTGTTAACAGGTGTAGCGGTGATTGGTTTGCTGTTGTTGCAGGGATGCAAACCCAGGGGGGCCGGTTCCGTTGCTGGCGGAGATGCCTCCAAAGCCTATGTGGCTCCGGGCAAATACGACGAGTTTTACAACTTCGTATCCGGTGGCTTCAGCGGACAGATGTCGGTGTATGGTATTCCGTCAGGCCGGTTGTTCCGTGTTATTCCTGTTTTTTCCGTTGATCCTGAAAAAGGATACGGCTACAGCGAAGAAACCAAGGCCATGCTGAACACTTCACACGGTTTTGTTCCGTGGGACGATCTTCACCATCCTGCCCTGTCTGTTACCAACGGCGAACATGATGGCCGCTGGGCATTCGGCAATGCCAACAATACGCCCCGCATTGCCCGTATTGACCTTAAAACGTTCCGTACGGCTGAGATCATCGAAATTCCCAACAGCGGCGGCAACCACTCTTCGCCTTTCATCACTGAAAACTCAGAATATGTAGTGGCCGGTACCCGCTTCAGTGTACCTATGGGAGACAAAGTGGATGTGCCAATATCCACTTACAAAGAAAATTTTAAAGGCACCGTTAGTTTTATTAGTGTCGATCCGAATAACGGAGGGATGAAAATCGCCTTTCAGATCCAGACACCCGGTGTAAACTATGACCTGGCCCGTGCCGGCAAAGGAAAATCTCATGGCTGGATGTTCTTTAGCTGCTATAACTCCGAACAGGCCAACACCCTGCTTGAAGTAAATGCTTCGCAAAAAGATAAAGACTTCATTATGGCCGTTAACTGGAAAAAGGCAGAAGAATATGTAAAGGCAGGGAAAGGGGTTAAAAAATCTGTGAAGTATGCCCACAATGTATATGATGAAAGCAAGCACATGGCTACTTCCACAATCGAGAATGAAGTACTTATGCTTGACCCGAAAGACTGCCCCGATATGGTGTATTACATGCCCTGCCCCAAATCTCCGCATGGCTGCGATACTGATCCCACCGGTGAATACATTGTAGGCAGCGGCAAACTGGCTGCAGTTATTCCTGTATTCTCTTTTACCAAAATTCAGGAAGCTATTGCTGCAAAAAATTATGATGGCAATTATGAAGGCATCCCTGTTCTTAAATATGAAGCCGTTCTTCATGGTGAAGTACAGAAACCCGGTCTGGGCCCCCTGCACACTGAGTTTGATGCAAACGGCAATGCTTACACATCCTTCTTTGTGTCATCTGAAATTGTAAAATGGAATGTAAAAGACCTGAAAGTGCTTGACCGTGTTCCTACCTACTATTCCATTGGTCACCTGTGTGTACCCGGCGGGCCTACCAAAAAGCCGCATGGCAAATATGTGATCGCTTACAACAAAATCACCAAAGACCGCTACCTGCCTACCGGTCCCGAACTCACCCAAAGCGCCCAGCTTTATACCATTGACGGAGATAAAATGAAGCTGATACTGGACTTCCCCACTATCGGTGAGCCACATTATGCCGAAGCTATCCCCGCTGATCTGGTTATGAAGAACTCAACCAAAATTTACAAAATTGAAGAAAACAAAAATCCCTGGGCAGCGCTGGGCGACAACAATGCAAGAGTTGAACGCAAAGGCAATGAAGTGCATGTTTACATGACTTCCATCCGTTCTCACTTTACCCCTGATAATATTGAAGGAGTAAAACTGGGTGATGTGGTGTATTTCCATGTAACCAACCTGGAACAAGACTGGGATGTACCGCATGGTTTTGCCATCAAAGGCGCCAATAACGCTGAACTGCTTATCATGCCCGGTGAAACCCAGACACTTGCCTGGAAACCTGACCGGGTAGGTGTGTTCCCGATGTATTGTACCGACTTTTGTTCAGCACTGCACCAGGAAATGCAGGGATATGTACGGGTAAGTCCTGCCGGAGCCAACGTGCCGCTTACTTTCAGCACCGGTAAAACGGCACCTGCACCCGGTTCTGCTGAAAAGAAAGACACGGCAAAGCCGAAATAATATGATAACGGGCAGTCATCCGATTGCCCGTTATTCTCTTTAGGTTTTTCATACAAAAACTTTAATGTTATGAAAAAATATTTCAACCTTCCGATCATAGCGCTGGTATTATTTATCTCCGGCTGCAACAACGAAAAAAAACAATCGTCTGATTCAAATAATGCTGATGTAACGGTTACTGCCGGCGGGCAGGAAAATGTGAAAGACGATGTATCGCAAAAAGATGTGGTGAAAGTAGCTATCGGCTCACCTGATCATACTACGCTTGTAGCTGCTGTAAAACAGGCAGAACTGGTTACTGCTTTATCCAATGCAGGCCCTTTTACAGTATTTGCACCTACTAATGCTGCATTTGATAAACTTCCGGCCGGAACGGTTGACGGCCTGATGAAAGACGACAAAAAACCAGACTTGCAGGATATTCTTCAATACCATGTAACCACTTCAGCATTAAAAGCTGAATTTTTTACTGACGGAATGAATATCGGCATGGTCAATGGCGGAAACGTAACGGTAAGTGTAAAAGACGGAAAAATAATGCTGAACGGCACTGCCACTATTGTTGCATCTGTACCTGCATCCAATGGAATGGTGCATGTTATTGATGCCGTATTGTTGCCCCGGCTAAATGATAGTTCTTTTGTTGAGAGGTTTTAATGATCACTGCTTCCGGGGCGCCCTGCCCCGGAAGCTATTATAATAGCATGATGATGAAACATGAATTAAGCGTAACATCGAGGATCTTAGTGGCTTTTGCATCCGGCGCTCTGATAGTTGTTTTCTTTTTACCTGCCTGGCGCATTGATTTGTTTGCACCCCAATACCCAGAAGGTCTTACCATGAATATCTGGATCAACGGGCTATCAGGCGATGTGGATATAATTAACGGGCTGAACCATTATATAGGAATGAAACCTATTCATGAAAACATGTTTCCTGAATTCAAATTTTTACCCTATTTAGTCGGCTTTTTTATGTTGCTTGGAATGATTGTAGCTGTAACCGGAAAACGAAAATTCTTATTCGTCTACCTGGTACTGACGGGTATTGGCGGTACACTTGCATTATATGATTTCTGGAAATGGGAAAAAAATTATGGCAGCAATCTTGATCCCACAGCCCCGATCCAGGTTCCGGGCCTTACTTACCAGCCACCGCTTATCGGTCATAAAAGACTGCTGAATTTTGATACCTATTCCCTGCCTGATGTAGGCGGATGGGTGGTAATTGCCGCCGGCACCCTGGCTTTTGTTGTATGGTTTGTTGAGTGGTATCGTAACCGGCAACCGGGCGGATTTTTTAAAAGAAAAAAGATTGCGATCGCCGCACTTGCATCTTTTACCCTGCTTTCGTTTTCCTGCAGAACCAAGTCACAGCCGTTTGAAGTGGGAAAAGACAACTGCCACTTCTGCAAAATGGGCATTACTGATACCCGTTTTGGCGGTGAACTGATCACCAAAAAGGGTAAGGTGTTTAAGTTTGATGACATAAGCTGTCTTGCAAATTTTTTAAACGCCGGTGGCGAAGAGCAATCCAATATTTCCCAAACACTCACTGTTTTGTTTGAAATGCCAAATAAATTTCTGGATGTCAATAAGGCTTTCTTTGCGGTGAGCCCGGATATCAAAAGTCCGATGGCGAGCAATATTGCTGCTTTCAGTAATAAACCTGGAGCTGAAAATTTTGCAAAGGGTAAACAACAGGCATCTGTTATTAACTGGCAGCAGGTGCTGGAAAAAGTAAAATAAAATGCACTCGCAGCTGATCATATTACTTCTTGCATTATCTCTTGCTGCCCCGGCCCGAACGATCCGGGTTTATCCCGGCGCATTGAAAAAAACAATCGCTTTGTCACAAAACGGGGATACCCTGCTGTTTAAGCCCGGTGTGTACAAGGAAGGAACTGTCACCATCACCAAATCCATTACGCTTATCGGAGAGCCGGGCGCAGTGCTTGACGGAGAAAACAAATACGAAATTCTCATATTAAGCGGGTATCATATCACCATCAAAAACCTGCAGTTTCAGAATGCCGGTTATTCTGCCCTGAACGATTTTGCAGCCATAAAAATCATTGATGCCTTGTCGCTGCTCCTCGAAGGCAACCAGATACTGAATTCCTACTTCGCTGTTCATGTATCCAATTCATCTTATGTGACGATCCGTAATAATAAGATAACAGGAAAACCCAAAACCGAACAGCTCACGGGCAACGGCATCCATCTCTGGAAATGCAATAATGCCCTCATCGAAAGCAATCATGTGCAGGGTCACCGTGACGGGATTTATTTTGAATTTGTTACCTCATCTGTCATCCGCAACAACCTGAGCGAAAAAAATATCCGCTACGGGCTGCATTTCATGTTTTCCAATAATGACCAGTACCGGCAGAATATTTTCCGGAATAACGGCGCCGGTGTGGCCGTGATGTATTCCAAAAAAGTGACGATGGTGCAAAATCATTTTGAGCTGAACTGGGGCCCCACGGCCTATGGAATATTACTAAAAGATATTTCCGACAGTTATATCGGCCATAATACTTTTTTTAAAAATACAGTTGCTATCCACCTGGAGGGAACAAGCCGGATGAACATTGAAAAAAATATATTCCGCAGCAACGGCTGGGCTGTGAAGATACAGGCCAGTTGCGAAGACAATAATTTTTACCATAATAATTTTACCGGAAACAGTTTTGACGTGGCAACTAACGGTACTATGGTACTGAATAAATTTGACAACAATTACTGGGATAAATATGAAGGCTATGACATCAGTAAAGACGGCATTGGCGATGTACCTTACCACCCGGTAAGCCTTTATTCCATGATCGTTGAAGAAAACCCCTATACCCTTATGTTATTCAGGAGCTTTACCATGCAACTGCTTGACAAAGCTGAAAAAGCCATTCCGGGGATTACACCAGAAAACTTAGCAGACAACAAACCAATAATGAAACCCCTTAAGCTATGATTCGAATTGAAAATATTTCCAAACGCTTCCGAAAACTGCAGGTGCTGGATAATATCACAGCCTCATTTGAAAAAGAGCAGGTGGTCTCCCTCATCGGGCCAAATGGCTCTGGCAAAACAACGCTGATAAAATGCATGCTCGGAATGGTGAAGCCTGATAGCGGAAAAATACTGGTGAACGGGCAGCTGATCAATGGCCATCCCTCCTACCGGGAGCAAATAGGCTATATGCCGCAAATCGGACGCTACCCGGATAACATGAAAGTGGGGCAGCTTTTCCGGATGCTGCAAAACATCCGCAATATTCCTGATGAAAAAACTGACAGGGACCTGTTTCAGCAGTTTGAGCTGGAAAAAATTGCAGGCAAACCCATGCGTACGCTTAGCGGCGGCACCCGCCAGAAAGTAAGTGCAACCCTTGCTTTCTTTTTTAACCCGGCCCTCCTCATCCTGGATGAGCCTACTGCCGGACTTGACCCCCTTGCCTCTGAAATACTGAAAGCAAAAATTCTGGCGGAAAAGAAAAAAGGTAAGCTTATACTTATAACCTCCCATATACTGAGCGATATTGATGAACTGACCACCCACATCATGTACCTGCAGGAAGGAAAGATGCAGTTCTTTAAGAACATGGAAACACTGCAGGAAGAAACCGGTGAACTGCGTCTCGGCAAAGCCATAGCCCGTATCATGAAAGGGGAAAAATTCACCAGTGAGTGGATTGACAAAATGCTGGAAGTAAAAGATAATGAAAGAATCTATTAATGCACCGTTATGATGAAACTGTCAAAATATGTGCTGTATGATATTGTAAGAAGCAAAATCATTCTGGCTTACACGCTGTTTTTACTGATTGTGTCTGTAAGCATGTTTCAGATGGAAGAAAACAGCAGCAAGGCCATGCTCAGCCTGCTGAATATTGTGCTGATTGTTTTGCCGCTGGTAAGCCTGGTGTTTACCACTATTCATTATTACAACTCCTATGAGTTTATAGAGCTGATGTCATCACAACCGATGAGCCGCACCCGTATTTTGATGAGCGAATATGCAGGTGTGAGCATTTCATTGCTCAGCGCATTTTTAGCCGGTGTGGGCCTTCCGGTCATGCTGTTTGCCGCTGATGCTACGGGATATGCCCTTTTATTTACCGGCATTTGCCTGACCCTTGTATTTACATCCATTGCCTTTCTTGCATCAGTTATTGCCAGGGATAAAGCAAGGGGCATAGGTTTGGCCCTGCTTCTCTGGTTCTATTTTGCATTAATTTATGACGGACTTGTTTTGCTCATCCTCTTCTCATTCAGTGATTATCCCCTTGAAAAGCTAACCCTGCTGCTTTCTGCCCTTAACCCGGTTGATCTTGGCCGGATATTTATTATGCTGAAAATGGATGTAAGTACCTTGATGGGATATACCGGCGCCTTGTACAAGGATTTTTTTGGCAGTAACACCGGCATCCTCTTTACTGCAGGTATCATGCTGGTATGGATCATTGTTCCGTTCTGGCTTGCTGTAAGAAAGTTTAAAAGAAAAGACCTGTAATTTTTTCAAAGAATTAAATATACCTTTTATGATTGATCTGAAAACTAAAAGCCTGGCCCATATTGTTATCCAACATCAGCAGGCCGCGGCGGTATTCGAAAAATATCAACTCGATTTCTGCTGCAGGGGAAAAAGAACCCTGCAACAGGCATGCGACGAAAAAAATCTTGATGTAAATGAAGTGCTGAATGAACTCTCACAAAGAACTTCTCCACACAATAATTCAGTTACAGCTGATTTCGAAAAAATGACATTAAAACAAACAGCTGATTACATCGTTGAAAAACACCATTCTTATGTAAAAAAAGAATTGCCCCTCATCCTTTCTTACATGCAAAAACTAGCGGCCAAACATGGTGAACGGCACCCGGAAATGCTGAAAGTGTTTGAGCTGTTTGCTGCCGTAAAAGAAGAAATGGAAATGCACATGCAAAAGGAGGAAATGATACTGTTTCCGCGGATAAAAGAAATTGAAAGAATGGCTGACGAAGGCGCTGAAATACGCATCAATCAAAATTACATTCAGGCGCCAGTCAATATAATGGAACAGGAGCATGACCATGCCGGTGATATGATGAAAGAAATTAACAGGCTTACCGGCGGCTTTACTCCCCCTGCCGATGCCTGCACCACTTACCGGCTCAGTTTTGCAGCCCTGCAGGCTTTTGAAACCGACCTGCACCGGCATATTCACCTTGAAAACAACATCCTGTTTCCAAAAGCACTCCAATTGTTTGGAATACCCGGCCAGTATTCATTAAATTAGGGGCTGCATGGTTAAAGTTGTCATTTTCGCCGGCTTGTTTATTTTATATTCTTTATACAGCATCCTTATTTATACAAAGGGAACGGAAAATGCTGTGGCCTTATCTGTACCGGAACAATCAAAGATCAGTAAAGGAAAAGAATTGTTTCAAAAGAATAATTGCATTGCCTGTCACCAGTTGTACGGACTGGGTGGTTATCTTGGTCCCGAACTGACCACTGTTTACAGTGATAAAAACCGCGGTGAATTATATATGAAAGCATTTCTTAAAGCAGGAGGACAGCGGATGCCCAATTTTCATTTTAAAGATGATGAAGTGGATGCGATTATCAGCTACCTGAAATATGTGGATGCCACGGCTGTTACTTACAAAAATCCGGAATGAAATGATTACTCAAGCCGGCTTACAAAACCACACTGCAACGGATAAAGCCGCCAGATCATTTTTGATCCTCGCAATGTCCTATCTGTTGTTCGGCTTATTACTTGGCGTTATCAGTGGTTTTCAATACCTGCTTCCCCCCTTTTTAAAAGATCAATTATCTTTTCAGCAAACAAGGCCGCTGCATGTGTACCTTGTCATCACCTGGATATTCACTGCAGCCCAGGCCGGCATCTATTATTACCTGCCCCGCATTTCAAACCGGCCTTTGTACTGGCCTGCCGGTGCTTGGCTGCATTTCATCATGCAGTTGGGGGTGTCGGTATTTATCATCACCTGTTTTTTTCTTGGCTATTTCGGCGGAAGGGAGTATTTAGAGTTCCCTCCCCTGCTCGGAGTATTTATTTTATTATCCTGGTTACCATTCGTCATTAATTTTTTCTTTACATTAAAATCCAACTATAAAACTGCTCCGCTTTATATTTGGATGTGGTCAACCGGTATTTTATTTTTTTATATCACAGTAGCAGAATCTTATTTATGGCTGTTTGAACATTTCAGGGAAAATATTGTACGGGACATTACCGTACAATGGAAAGCCCTCGGCTCCATGGTGGGAAGCTGGAACATGCTGGTGTACGGAACAGGAATGTATGTTATGGAAAAAACCAGTGGTGATGACAAAACTGCCCGATCACCGCTTGCTTTCTTCTTTTATTTTTTGGGGTTGACCAACCTGATGTTTAACTGGGGCCATCACACCTATATCGTTCCGGCTGCTCCATGGGTGAAAACCGTGGCTTATGTTATCAGCATGACGGAACTGTTAATTCTTGCCCACCTGATAATTCAATGGAAAAAAACAATGCAGGGTGCAAAAAAAAATTACCATCTTATTTCATATCGCCTTCTTTCGTATGCGGATATCTGGATAATATTAAACCTTACCCTTGCTATTGCAATATCAGTACCAGCCTGGAATTATTACACTCACGGAACTCATATAACAGTCGCTCATGCAATGGGCGCAACAATCGGCATCAATACATGGCTGCTGATGGCTTCTGTTTTTTATATCTGTAAAAATGAAAAAGCCGGGTTACTGGAAAAACGAAAACCGCTGATTGGCAAAGGCATTATCATTACCAATATTTCATTGCTTATTTTCTGGATTGCATTGCTGGGCATGGGCCTTGTAAAAATCAGCAGCAAACTGAATAATGAGGTGTTTGCCCTTATGATGCAAAAAAGCAAGCCCTGGTTCCAGGCGTTTACTTACAGCGGGGCTGTTGTTTTAATTGGCCTGTTTATGCTGGTATATGCCGCCGTTAAAATATTATCCGGCTCAAAAACAGGCGACGCTGATAAAAATCAGCCGGGGTTCTGAATTTTCTCATCTGCAAGTTTTTACCCTGCCTCTACTTTAGACGCTTTATCTGGCAAAATATGTCCGCACACCCCCTTACAGAGAACAAAACCAGCTGTTACCATTGCGGAGATATTTGCCTGAATGACAAATTCCGTTCAGAAGACAAAATATTTTGCTGTGAAGGCTGCAAAATGGTGTACCAGATACTGAACCGGAGCGGCCTCTGCGAATACTACAACCTGAACGAAAATCCCGGGATCAGCCAGCGCATCAAAGTAAGAAAGGACAAATTTGCTTTTCTGGATGATGAAAAAATTCAGCAGCATCTTATCAGTTTCCGTAATGAAGAGCAGGTGCATATAAATCTTTACCTGCCGCAGATGCATTGCAGTTCCTGCCTTTACCTGCTGGAAAACCTGCACCGGATTATCGGCGGCATTATTTCTGCCAAAGTGAATTTTGCCCGTAAGGAAGCGGACATAGTTTTTTCTCCCGGGAAAACATCCCTCCGCAAAGTGGCAGAAACACTAACCAGTATCGGTTATGAGCCCTATATCAGCCTGAACGATTTAAAAGAAAAAAGACCCGTTATTGATAAAAGTATGATATACCAGATAGGAGTTGCAGGTTTTTGTTTTGGCAATATCATGCTGATGAGTTTTCCTGAATATTTAGGCATTGATGCCAGCGATACGGCACTGCGTGGTGTATTCCGCTGGATAAATTTTGGCCTTGCCATCCCGGTGCTGTTATATTCTTCACTTCCTTTTTATCAGTCATCCTGGAGCAGTTTAAAACATAAATTCCTGAATATTGATGCGCCCATCGCACTGGCCATCATCATTACTTTCATCCGCAGTGCTTATGAAGTGCTGAGCGGAAGCGGCGGCGGGTATTTTGATTCTATGACAGGCATTGTATTTTTTATGCTGGCAGGCCGAATTCTGCAGAATAAAACCTATCGCCAGCTTTCTTTTGAAAGGGACTATACATCCTATTTCCCGGTTGCGGTATCGGTACTTAGAGAAGAAAAAGAAATTCCTACCGCCCTTCCGGATATCAAACCCGGCGATACCCTGCTGATCCATCATGAAGAACTGATACCTGCCGACGGGATATTGACAAAAGGAAAAGCTTTTATTGATTACAGTTTTGTAACCGGCGAATCGCTTCCGGTACTGAAGGAAGTGGGTGAAATTGTATATGCCGGTGGCAAACAAACAGAAGGCAATGTTGAAATGCTGGTAGTAAAAGAAGTGGCACAAAGTTACCTTACCCGTCTTTGGGATAAAGACGAAAAAAAGAAACAACTTCAGCCAAAAAGCGTTTCATTCGTTCATCTGCTAAGCCGTTATTTTACTTATATCGTTTTTACAATTGCACTGATTACTGCCTTTTACTGGAAATTTAACGACCCTTCAAAAATATGGCCGGCGGTAACTGCTATTTTTATTATTGCCTGCCCCTGTGCTTTACTTCTCTCCAACACATTTACCAACGGGAATATTTTACGGATACTTGGGCGCAATAATTTTTACCTCCGTAATGCGCAGACTATTGAAGACATCGCTCATGTCAATCATATAGTATTTGATAAAACGGGAACGCTTACTACTACTGAAGTGCCGGAGATAAAGTATGAGGGCGCCTCTTTATCCGGTCAGCAGTTGCAATACATTATTTCACTGGCAGCCTGTTCTTCCCATCCGCTGAGCAAGGCGTTGGTCCGTCGCCTGGATGAAAAAAATGTACGAAGAATATTACCACAAGGGTTTAAAGAAACCACCGGCATGGGTATTGAAGGGTGGGTGAATGACACTCTTGTAAAGCTGGGTTCCTATGAATTTGTAACAGGCAATAAAAACAACGGGCCCGCTACAGAAGTGTTTGCGAGCTTCGAAAACAAGGTATCCGGATTTTTCAGGTTCAGTAATCATTACAGGGAAGATATTAACCCCCTGCTTTCTGAACTGAAAAAAAACTACCGCATTTCAGTTTTATCAGGCGATAATGATGCTGAAAAACAGAACCTGCAACAACTGATTGGCCGCAAAGCCACTGTTTTGTTTAACCAAAGGCCCGAAGACAAACTGCATTACATAAAGCAGCTTCAGCACCGGGGTGAAAAAGTAATGATGATTGGAGACGGCCTGAATGATGCCGGTGCCCTCATGGAAAGCAATGTGGGTGTGGCGGTGACGGAGCAGACCAACAATTTTACTCCTGCCAGTGATGCCATTATCAAGGCCAAAGAACTGCCTTTACTTTCCAGATTTATATACCTGTGCAAGGCTAACCGCAACATCATTATCGCCAGCTTTGTGTTGTCAATAGTGTATAATATCATCGGGCTGTTCTTTGCTGTACAGGGGAGCCTGTCCCCGCTTATTGCCGCCATCCTGATGCCAGCCAGTTCGCTCAGCATTCTGCTGATAACTTTTGGCAGCAGCAGCCTGCTAGCCAGGCAAATGAAGCTGCTTAAGTAGTTCCATTTCAGGGGTTCTGTAAAATAAAAATGATAAAAATCAGCCCCCCCGCTGACCATTATTACCTCATTCAGAGCTCGGCCCGGATATTTTTACGCTTTCATAATATTTCAATTTTCCCCCGTAATGAGTGTGATTATTCTTCTTCTCTTTGTAAGTATAAGTGTAGCCGCATTCTTCCTGGTTGCGTTTCTGTGGGGTGTTAAAACAGGTCAATTTGAAGATGATATTTCCCCGGGCTCCAGGATTCTTTTTGACGACAAACCTCCATCTGCTGTTTCTTCTGAAAAATAAAACAACACCATAATAAAAACCAACCCGGCTTATGCAAGTAGAAAAGTTTTATTACGACAACAAGATTGTAAAAGCGTTTGGCTATGCCACCATCCTGTTCGGCATTGTAGGTATGCTGGTGGGTCTTTGGGTGGCCATCCAGATTTACTACCCGGAGTCCAGCCTGAATCTTGCCGCCACCACATTCGGGCGGTTGCGCCCGCTGCATACCAACGCTATCATCTTTGCTTTTGTGGGCAATGCCTCTTTTGCAGGAATTTATTATTCGCTGCAACGGCTCTGCAAAACAAGAATGTGGAGCGACCGCCTCAGCTGGATCCATTTCTGGGGATGGCAGTTCATAATTGTTGCTGCGGCCATCACCCTCCCGCTGGGCCTCACCAACGGAGCAGAGTATGCCGAACTGATTTGGCCCATTGATATTGCCATAGCCCTGGTTTGGGTCATTTTTGGCATCAACATGTTTGCCACTATTATTAAAAGAAGGGAGCGGCATCTCTATGTAGCCATCTGGTTTTACATCGCCACATGGGTAACGGTGGCTATGCTGCATATCGTCCGTTCTATTGAAATCCCTTATTCAGCTACGGGTAGCTACAGTTGGTTTGCCGGCGTGCAGGATGCACTGGTACAATGGTGGTACGGTCATAATGCCGTTGCATTTTTCCTTACTACGCCTGTGCTGGGTTTGATGTATTATTTTTTGCCCAAAGCTGCTAACAGGCCTGTTTATTCTTACCGGCTTTCCATTATTCACTTCTGGGCACTGATATTTATTTATATATGGGCGGGGCCGCACCACCTGCTTTATACTTCCTTGCCCGACTGGGCCCAGTCACTCGGAGTTGTTTTTTCCATTATGCTCATAGCGCCGAGCTGGGGGGGTATGCTAAATGGCTTGTTCACTCTCCGTGGGGCATGGGACAAGGTTAGGGAGGATCCGGTACTGAAGTTTATGGTGGTGGCCATTACCTGCTATGGCATGGCCACATTTGAAGGCCCGATGCTGAGCCTGAAAAACGTAAATGCCATTTCTCATTTTACTGACTGGACGATTGCCCATGTGCATATCGGCGGGCTGGGATGGAACGGGTTTCTGGCATTTGCCATCCTCTATTACATGATTCCGAAAATGTGGGGGACTACTCTTTATTCAAAAAAATTAGCCTCCAACCATTTCTGGCTGGGCACTATCGGCATCATCATTTATGCAGTGCCGATGTACTGGGCGGGATTTGAACAAAGCCTGATGTGGAAATCATTTACGCCGGAAGGTCAGTTGAAATTCCAGTTCCTTGAAACAGTTACGAACATCAAACCATTGTATGTACTCAGAAGCATCGGCGGTGCCTTATACCTCACAGGCGCCCTCATCATGGCTTACAATATTTACAAAACAATCAAGCAGGGTAAATTCATTGCCAATGAAGCTGCTGAAGCTGCACCCCTGATAAAAGAAGTTTCTCCTAAAAAGGAATACTGGCACCGGGTGCTTGAAAGAAAACCGGTGCGGATGCTCATTTATAGTTTGATACTGGTTGCCATTGGCGGTTTGGTGCAGATTATCCCCACATTTCTTGTCAAGTCAAACATTCCCACCATTGCCAGTGTAAAGCCTTACACTCCGCTTGAACTGCAGGGAAGGGATATTTATGTACGGGAAGGTTGTTATACATGCCATTCGCAAATGATTCGTCCTTTCCGGGATGAAGTGGCAAGATATGCTCCTAACCCGGGCGACGGTGGTTATTCCAAAGCTGGTGAATTTGTTTATGACCATCCCTTCCAGTGGGGAAGCAAACGAACCGGACCCGATTTGGCAAGAGAAGGAGGAAGACAAACCGACTCCTGGCAATATACTCATATGTATGATCCCCGGACCATGTCGCCGGGATCCATCATGCCCAGGTATCCATGGCTGCTTGACAGGAAGCTGGATACTTCATCCACCCCGGCAAAAATCAGGGCTATGAAAAAGTTAGGAGTGCCCTATCCGGATGGTTTTGATAAAGTAGCCAACCGGGATCTGATGAAACAGGCTCAAAGAATTGTTGCCAACCTGAAAAAAGACAAAATAGAATCGCCGCCCAATACAGAAATCATCGCACTGATAGCTTACCTGCAACGGCTGGGAAGGGATATTAAATCAGAACCGCAGCAGCAACTGGCAGAAAACAAATAAAACTACAATTATGAAATTCATTCATTATATGGAGAAGGTAAACAGTGTGGATGTTTATGGCACCATGTCACTGGTTTGTTTCGGTTTGTTTTTTATAATAATGCTAGCCTGGGTTTTTAAAACCAATAAAAAGCAGTTTGAAGAAGCCAGCCGCATTCCGCTTGATAATTAAGAACCAAAAACAATTTCTTACTATGAACAATAAAGCAAAATATATCATCAGCCTGTTTGCAGGATGTTTACTCATTGGAACCCTGACTGCTTCTGCAGCCGGTCCGAAAGAGCCCTCCGTATTCAGTAATCCGCTGGCCTTAATCATGCTGGCCATTATGATGCTGTTGCTTGTAATGATTACCTTATTGGCAATGAAGCTGATAAAAAACGCAGGGATAAAAAGTAAAATCAAACAACACCTGAGGGCCAAAGGAAGTGCTGGCGCTTTACTAACAGTTCTATTCTTGCTTTTGTCATCCCTTGTTTTTGCGCAGGAAAAAGCCCCGGATAAAAATGCCGTGGCTACTGCTGCCAATACAATCGGGGGTTTGGCGCCTTCTGCATTTTATATACTGCTGGCGGCCATTTTGATTGAGCTGCTTATTGCTTTCGTATTGTTTTTCAATCTCAGGTCAATGAGAAGAACAAAGGAAGAGCAAGCGGTTTTACTGGCTCAGCCTGATTTACTGGCAATGCCAGTCTCATCTTTAAGCTGGTGGGACCGTTTCAATAAACTGAGGCCGGTGGAGCAAGAAGCAGAACTGGATCTTGGACATGATTATGACGGCATCCGTGAGCTGAATAACAAACTTCCACCCTGGTGGTTATATGGATTTTATGTAACGATTGTATTTGCGGCTATTTACCTATGGCGCTATCATGTGTCGCACACAGCGCCGCTCAGTGCACAGGAATATGAACGTTCCGTAAAAATTGCTGATGCAAAGGTGAATGCTTATTTAAAAGTAAAAGGAGAAGTATTTGATGAGTCAAGCATACAATTGCTTACGGATGCCAAAGACCTTGAAGCCGGCAAAGCCATTTTTACAAGGCCGGGCCTTTGCGGTGTTTGTCATGGAAATGATGGCAGCGGTATAGTAAATGGAGTACCGGGCGTAGGTCCCAACCTCACAGATGATTACTGGATTCACGGCGGAAGCATCAAAGACATTTTTAAAGTGATAAAATACGGAGTTAGCGGAAAAGGAATGCAGGAATGGGGAAGCAAATTTTCGCCAAAAGAACTGGCGCAAATTGCAAGCTTTGTTAAATCGCTGCAGGGTACTAATCCCCCTCAGAAAAAAGCCCCTGATGGCCCATTGTACAAAGAAGATGCGCCACCGCCTGCTCAGCCCGCTGCTGATTCTGGCAAAGCAAAAAACCCGGGGTAAGGAAAAGTGAGAATGACGTTAACACAAAACAATGACCAACGAAAACATCAGGCAGGCTGAAGTTGACGCATCCTTTCGTGACAGGCTGGCTACGGTGGATGCAAAAGGAAAAAGGAACTGGGTGTATGCACAGAAGCCGGTGGGCAGGCTTTACAATATACGCACCTGGGTTAGTTGGGGGTTTTTCGCATTGTTTTTTTCCATCCCTTTTATTAAAATGAATGGCCGCCCGCTGGTGATGCTGAATATTCCTGAAGCGGAGTTCATCATTTTCGGAAAAGTATTCTGGCCGCAGGATTTTTTCATCTTCGGCATGCTGATGCTGGCATTTATTGTTTTCATCGTTCTTTTTACCGCGGCCTTTGGCCGCTTGTTTTGCGGATGGGTTTGCCCCCAAACCATTTTTATGGAAATGCTGTTCCGAAAAGTGGAATATCTCATTGAGGGCAGCGCTGCCAGACAAAGACTGCTTGACAAAAGTCCCTGGACGACAAAAAAAATCCGGAAGCGGACAATAAAACACATCGCATTCTTTTTGCTGTCGTTTATCATTGCCAATTTTTTTCTTGCCTATATCATCGGTGTGGATGAGTTGAAAAAAATCATCAGCGAACCTGTCAGTGAAAATTTAGGTGGCTTTATTGCAATCCTTATTTTTTCCGGGGTTTTTTATTTTGTTTATATCTGGTTCAGGGAACAGGTTTGCACAGTGGTTTGTCCCTATGGCCGGCTGCAAAGTGTATTGCTCGACAGGAATTCCATGATTGTTGCTTATGATTACAAAAGAGGGGAGCCAAGGAGAAAGTATAAAAAAGGAAAAGCTGGAGCAGTTGAAACGGGAGATTGTATTGATTGCTTTCAGTGTGTAAAAGTTTGCCCCACAGGTATTGATATCCGCAACGGCACACAGATGGAATGTGTGGGTTGTACCGCCTGTATTGATGCCTGCGATAAAATAATGGATGCAGTCAGGAAACCAAGAGGGCTCGTCCGCTACGCATCTGAAAACGGCATTGCCAATGGCGACCGTTTGCATTATACCGGCAGAATGAAATTTTATTCGGTGTTGCTTGTTCTGCTGACGGGTCTTCTTACTTTCTTATTAATCACCCTGAAAGATGTTGACGGAACCATCATTAGGGCTACCGGTATTTTGTACCAGGAAAGGGGAACCGACAGCCTGTCCAATTTGTATAATATAAAAATTCAAAACAAAACTCTTAAAGAGATACCCGTTCAATTGCGGTTAGAAGGAGAATATGGTAAAGAAGGAAAAATTGAACTGGTAGGCGCTTCCGGCATTAAAGTGAAAAGTGAGGGGCAGGGAGCCGGTTCCTTTTTTATTGTTCTGCCAAGGAAAACAGTTACATCCAGAAAGACTCCGTTGAAAGTGGGGCTGTACGAAGGAGATAAAAAAATATCTGAACTGAAAACCAATTTTACCGGGCCTTTCAGCAGTTTTTAAAATATATATTATGAACTGGGGAAATAAAATTTTAATAGCATTCATCGTATTTGGAACCGGGATGACTTTTCTGGTGATACGGTCCATGCAAACCAATTTTGATCTGGTGGAAAAAGATTATTACAAAAAAGAAATAGGCTATCAGGAGATCATTGATGGAACAAAAAGGGCCAATGCGCTGACTTCAACAGCAGAGTTTTCAAAACATGAAAATGTCATCCGGCTGAAGCTGCCACCGGAAATGAAAAATAAAACAGTGACAGGAGAAATCTGGTTCTATTGCGCCTATGATGAAAAAAAGGATAAAAAAATTGAATTAAAAGTCACGGCAGATGGCCTGCAGGAATTTCAACAGAATATTATTTCACCTGGAAATTATACCGTTAAGATTAACTGGACCGCCGGGGGAAAAAATTATTACGCCGAAAAGCCGTTAACCGTTTTTTGATGCCATTATCAGTTATCATAGCAGGGTTTACACTTGGTGCAGCCGGGAGCCTGCATTGCATAGGCATGTGCGGACCGCTGAGCCTTGTTTTACCGGTTCAGCATTTTTCAAAAACGGGCAAATTGGTAGCCCTGCTGCTTTATCAGTTGGGACGGATAATTACTTACTCCGCTATCGGTTTGCTGTTTGGCCTGGCCGGAAGAGGGATTTATATTTCAGGCTACCAGCAGTGGCTTTCCATTAGCCTGGGTGTGGTGTTTTTGCTAATGGCATTGCTGTATTTTATACACAAAAAAAATCTTCGCCTGGTTTTTTTAGACCGGTTTTACCTGCATGTACAAAATATTATTATCCGCATATTAAAATCCTCAGTCAGTCTGCTGAGTTTTTTACTGCTGGGCATGGCCAACGGACTGCTGCCCTGCGGCATGGTTTATATTGCCCTGGCATCTTCTTTATCCTTTGCCGAAACAGGCGAAAGTGTGGTTTTTATGGCCATGTTTGGCGCAGGCACATTGCCTGTTATGCTGTTTGCCGGGTATGCAGGAGCTGTGATCAGGCCGGAATTAAGAATTGTCTTCAGGAAAATGGTCCCGGTTTTTGTTTCACTGATGGGGGTGCTGCTAATTCTCCGGGGGCTTAATCTTGGAATACCGTTTATCAGTCCTGAATTGCCGCAATCCCCCGGCAGCTCTGTAAATTGCCATCAACCCTGAATGAAGCTTGATATTTCTCACTATGATCACTGACCAATATCAGTATTTGACAGCAGTCGAACAACTACATTTGACCTGAAAATATGCACAAATAAGCCCGAAAGGGTTATTGTTGGTTTTTGTTTCTGTACAACCCCCGGTTCCCCGGGGGTTTCATTTTTCAGCCGCTATCTTTGCCGCATGCATATTGATATTCTGACCGTATTGCCTGAGCTGCTGGAAAGCCCGTTGCAGCACAGCATGATGAAAAGGGCGCAGGAAAAAGGCCTGCTTACTGTGCAGGTTCACCATCTTCGCAAATGGGCGGTGAACGAATACGGACAGGTGGATGATTACCAGTATGGCGGCGGTGCCGGTATGGTAATGATGTGTGAGCCTCTGGTGAAAGCGATTGAAGAACTTTCTGCAGGAAGAAAATTTGATGAAATCATTTACCTGACCCCGGATGGGGAAACCCTGAACCAAAAAACTGCCAATACCCTTTCGCTGAAGGAAAATCTTTTATTTATTTGCGGTCATTACAAAGGCATTGATGAAAGAATAAGGGAACATTTTGTCACCAAAGAAATTTCAATCGGCGATTATGTGCTCAGCGGAGGCGAGTTGCCGGCTGCAGTGCTGGTGGATGCAGTTGGACGTTTACTTCCCGGTGTGCTGAATGATGAAACCTCTGCCCTCACCGATTCGTTCCAGGATAATTTGCTTGCCCCGCCTGTTTATACAAGACCCGAAAATTTCCGGGGATGGAAAGTGCCTGACATTTTAATGAGCGGTGACCATAAGAAGATTGAAGAATGGAGGCATGAGCAGTCCGTTCTGCGGACAAAAGAAAAAAGGCCTGATATGCTGGATGGAGATGAATAAGCCTTCATTTTCAGAGATTGACGCCGCTTATCCCTGCTATTTTCAGTCTGCCTATTTTTGCTGTTTTAAACGGGTTAAAAAAATGATCTTGTACCCCTGAGATAAAAATCATCACTTGAGAAAAATTAGCCTATTTTTTTTCTTTTTGATCTTGTGCCGGCTTTCGCCTGCACAAGATATTGAAGTTTCAAAATATAAGGAACAGTACCGGTTGCATATCCGCAAAACAAATGATAAAATAAAAGTAGATGGGGAACTGAATGAAGAAGCATGGAAGAACGCCGAAATGGCAAGGGATTTCTGGCTGAAATTCCCCAGGGATGATGAAAAAACGCCAACAAGAACTGAAGTAAAAGTTACCTACGATAACAACTTCCTGTACATCGGCGCTGTTTGCTATGATTCCCTGCCACTGGTTGCGCAATCATTGAAACGGGAATCAAGAATCAGGGAAAGCGATGGTATCGGCATTGTGGTTGATCCGATGAACAAAAAAACAAACGGGTTTTATTTTTCTGTAACTGCATACAATGTACAGGCAGATGATCTTCTAACAGCCGGGCAGGAAGGTGACATCAATTTCAGCTGGGACAATAAATGGTATTCTAAAACAAAAATTGAAAATGACCATTATGTTATTGAAGTTGCCATACCATTTAAAACACTCCGTTACGACAAAAGCAATACACAATGGGGCATCAACTTCATCCGCAGTGAAAGAAAGAAAAACCAGTTTCATACATGGACAAGGGTGCCGGTAAATTTTCCCGGTCCAGATCTTGGTTATACCGGCGCTTTGGTATGGGATGCAGCTCCGCCGCCGCCGGGCACTAATATTTCAGTCATCCCTTACATTACTGGCGGCATAAGGGAGAACAAAGAAGGAAAAGAAGAACTGAGCGGTGACTTTAACGCTGGCTTTGACGCCAAGATTGCACTAAACTCATCGCTTAACCTTGACTTTACTGTCAATCCTGATTTTTCACAAGTGGAAGTGGACAGGCAGGTTACCAACATAACCAGGTTCAGCATCTTTTTCCCGGAAAGAAGAAATTTTTTTCTGGAAAACAGCGATTTGTTTTCCTCTTATGGCATCCCGCCCATCCGCCCTTTTTATTCCCGCAGAATAGGGCTTGACAATGAAGGCAGCACTATTCCCATAATAGCGGGTGCAAGGCTCACCGGTAACATCACACCTAAAACAAGAATCGGATTAATGAATATGCAGACAAAAGCAAAAGGAGATTTTGCTGCACAGAATTATTCGGCTGTTTCGATGAACCAGCAGGTGCTCAAACGTTCATCTGTCAGGGCATATTTTTTTAACAGGTCCGGTATTGAAACAGACAAGAATCCGATTAATGATCCACTTGATAAATACGGAAGAAATGCCGGCGGCGAATTCAGTTTTACCAATGAAAAAGGCAATGTGCAGGCATGGTCAGGTTATCATCATTCCATGAAAAAAAATATTGATGATAAAAATGTATATATCAATCTCGGGGCCGGTTATTTCGGACGACAGTTTTTTTCATTTATCAATTATGATAACCTTGGTACCAACTATTATGCTGATATGGGATTTGTGCAACGGATTGAAAACTATGATGCGGTCAAAGACACCGTTATCCGGCTTGGCTACAAGTCATATTTCTGTGAAAATCAGTACAAAATTTTGCCGAAAAACGGAAAGCTTAACCAGATTGAATTTAACCTGGAGAGTTTTCTGGTGCTGAACCCCGACAACAGTTTCAACGAATTTTCTATTGGGCCAAGCTTTGCTTTTGATTCAAGAAATACCAGCACTATTGATTTCGGGCTTGATTATAACAAAACAAAACTTTTGTTTCCTTCCTCATTTACTGACGGAGATCCTTTACCGGCTTCAACCTATCATTATACCCAGGTATGGGTAAGGTTAAGGTCGGACAGCAGAAAGGAAATATCAGCTACAGGTGGTGGAAGAATTGGCGGATTCTACAATGGAAACATCATTCAGCTTAACTCCAGCCTTATTTACCGCAATCAGCCCAAATTTACGATAGAACTGAATTGTGAGTATAACCGTCTCAATTTTCCTGGCTCTTATGGAAAAGAAAATCTTTTCCTTCTTTCCTCAAGAATTGAATACAGTTTTTCCAATTCCATGTTCTGGACGACATTTCTTCAATACAACACACAGTCCAATAATATCAATATTAATAGCCGCTTTCAATGGCGGTACAAACCAGCCAGTGATTTTTTCCTGGTTTACACAGACAATTATTTTTCTGACCCGCTGTTTAAAAACAAAAACAGGGCGCTGGTGTTTAAACTGAATTATTGGCTTAATATGTAATCCTGGTTCAAACGTTTGCCCAAATTTTCTGTTTCCGCCTTTCTTATTTAATAATTCAGTTACTTGCAGTAATTAAAACACTCCGCATGAATAACAATCGCAGAAAATTTCTCCGTCGCATGGCAATCGGAACAGGTGCGCTAGCTGCCGGATTACCTTCTATTGCCAGCATTACCGGAACCTCAGATGAGCAAATGGAACATTCATCCCTGTTTGAAAAGCAGGGACAGCGTTTCAATATGTGCGGTTATGCCGCTCCAAAAATCGAAACAGTAAGAGTGGGAGTTGCGGGTTTGGGTATGCGGGGTTCAGATGCTGTGGAAAGGCTGAGCTATATTGACGGGCTTGAAATAACTGCCCTTTGCGATAAATACCCCGATCGTGTAACCGCATCACAGAAGACACTGGAAAAAATGAAACGGCCCAAAGCCAAAGAGTACAGCGGTGAAGAAGGATGGAAAGCTTTATGTGAAAGCAATGATATTGATCTTGTATACACCCCTACTCCCTGGCACCTGCACACACCCATTGCCGTGCATGCCATGAAAAACGGAAAACATGCCGCCACGGAAGTGCCTGCAGGAAAAACAATGGATGAACTGTGGGAACTGGTGGAAACCTCCGAAAAAACAAAGAAGCATTGCATGATGCTGGAAAACTGCTGTTATGATTTTTTTGAACTGCTTACCCTGAATATGGCCCGCCAGGGAATGTTTGGAGAAATTGTGCATACTGAGGGCGCCTATATTCATGACCTGACCAAAGACTGGCTCTTCAATAAAAAAGCCTATGCCGATATGTGGCGGCTAAAAGAAAATATCGGGCAAAATGGAAACCTCTACCCTACTCATGGACTTGGCCCCATTGCCCAGTGCATGAATATCAACCGGGGAGATAAGTTTGACCATCTTGTTAGTATGTCAACCGGCGATTTTACGATGAACAGAATGGTTAAAGAATTAGCAGCTAAGGATGATTTCTTTAAAGAATATGTTGACCGTCCTTTTCGCGGAAACATGAACACCACCCTGATAAGAACGAATAAAGGAAAAACCGTGATGGTTCAACATGATGTTTCAACCATCCGCCCTTATTCAAGGATACACCTTGTAAGCGGTACAAAAGGCGTAGCCCAAAAATGGCCTGGCCCTGCACGGATAGCATTTGGTCACAGTTGGGTAAAACAGGATGAATTCAAACAACTGGAAGAAAAATATTCGCCACCGATTGTAAAACATATCGGCGCTATTGCCAAAGAAGTGGGCGGCCACGGCGGTATGGATTTTATAATGGACTGGCGGCTGATTGATTGTTTACGAAACGGCCTCCCGCTTGACCAGGATGTATATGATGCTGCAGCATGGAGCTGCCTTTTTCCGCTGAGCCAGCGTTCTGTTGCAAAAAAGTCAAAAACGATGGACATCCCGGATTTTACCCGTGGAGCATGGAAAACAAATAGACCAGTCAGTCTATCGCTGGATGGAGGCGCCAGCACCAAAGTGCGGGATATAAAACCTGACCTGAAAATGTAGAGATCGGCTACATGATTAAAATCAGGCGGCTCATAGGCGGCATTTATTACTTTGCCGCTATGGAATTTGAAAAAATTTACAATAAAGGCCAGGCCCGGCTTTTTAAAAGCAATTTTCTGGAAGCGCTGACCAAAGCTCATCCCCTCGTTATCTGGGGCATGTATCTTCCTGTAATTCTTTATTTTCTGTACCAAAGTGCAGTAATATTGAATTACCCTGCTTTGAAGATTATGTTATTGTTTTTGGGGGGAATGTTTTTCTGGAGCCTGTTTGAATATTTTGCCCACCGGTTTCTTTTTCACTGGGAGCCGAAAGGGAAAAGGGCCCAAAAAATTGTTTACACCTTTCATGGTTGTCATCACCAGTATCCAAGAGATACTACCCGTTTATTCATGCCGCCTTTGCCAAGTATACTCATTTCCGGATCTGTGTTTGGGATAATGTATTTGATACTAAGGTTTGATGCTTTTGTTTTTTTTCCTGGATTTCTGCTTGGATACTTGCTTTATGGAACTATCCACTTTGCTATTCATGCCTGGAATCCTCCTTTCAAATGGATGAAACCTCATTGGCGCAATCACCATTTGCACCATTATAAAAACGAACACATGGGTTTTGGTGTCAGTTCCACATTATGGGATCATGTCTTCGGTACTATGTTTGATCTCAAAAACGAAATAGAAGACAAAGAAAAAGTGAAAGCGATGATGTATGAAAGAAAGAAATAGTACAGAATGTATCAGTTTATAATTTTTTAATCACTCAATTCCAAATATGAAGGCTCTGAACATCATTACCGATCCGGTGTATACCGAACCAAAAGAATTCAGCAGTTATGAAAAATTCTGGCTGAAATACCTTAACGATAAAAGAGATTTGCCATTCATTCATTTGCTAACTGCCATTCATATACTGATAATTCCAGCAGCAGTCGTCTTATATACTCCTTTACTGCAAGGCTGGCACTGGTGGTTGCTTTATGTTCCGTATTTCTATGTATCACAACTGTACTTTAAAGGCCGTTTCGGATTAATGCTTCACTGTATTGTTCACCGGAAGCTGTTCAAAAAAAGATATATGTGGATATATCATTGGGTTATCTGGGCTATATGTCCCTTTTTTGGTCATACTCCGGAAACCTATTTTGCACATCATATGGGCATGCACCATGTGGCCAATAATATGCTGGATGATGCCAGCAGCACATTGCCTTATCAGCGGGACAGCGTCAGGGGATTTCTGTCTTATGTAGGCCGGTTTCTTATTCTTGGCTTCAGGGACACTTTTATGTACTTCTTTAAAAATAAAAGAAAAAAGTTTTATATACGGCTTGCAGCCGGTGAATTCTCTTTTTACATTTTCTGCGTGGGAATGTGTTTTGTAAATTTTCATGCCACTCTTTTTATTTTCATTATACCTTTTGTATTTGCAAGAATTGTAATGATGCTCGGCAACTGGACACAGCATGCTTTTGTAGACCTCAATAACTTGGAAGATAATTCGATCAACTGTATCAATACCCAATACAATAAAATATGTTGGAATGATGGCTATCATGCGGTACATCATATCCGCCCGGCGGTCCATTATACCGAGCTGCCTGCTGAGTTGCTTAAAAACAAAGATTTATTTGCCCGTCAAAAAACCCCCATTTTTGACGGAGTGCACTATCTGCATATTTTTCGATGGCTGATGACAAAACGCTATGATAAAATGGCTAAAAACCTGGTCAATCTGAATAGTATATATTCCAGTGAAGAAGAAGCGATTATCAATTTAAAACAAAGAACCCGGAAATTTGTTCCTTCAAAATAAAAGGCTGCTTACATTAAGTTAGCAGCATTTGGAATAAAAGCCTTAATTTTAGCCCTTCACCAAACCCATGTTCTGCTGAATATCAGTGGAATGATTACAGTCACCTTTAAAATATGCATGAAGGCTCTGACGACAATAACAGACCCCGTTTATAATGAACCCCAACGATTCAGTTGGTACGAAAAATTCTGGCTGAAGTATATGAATGATAAAAGAGACCTCCCTTTTATACACCTGCTGACTGCTATTCATATACTGGTTATCCCGGCAGCTGTTATTTTATATACCCCGTTGCTTACAGGCTGGTACTGGTGGTTGCTGTACATTCCTCATTTTTATGTTTCGCAGATGTATTTTAAAGGCCGTTTCGGGCTAATGCTTCATTGTATTTGTCATCGCAAACCTTTCAAGAAAAAATATAACTGGATATTTGATTATATCATCTGGTTTGTTTGTCCTTTCTTTGGCCATACACCTGAAACTTACTTCGCCCATCATATGGGTATGCACCATGTAGAGAATAATAGGCTGGATGATGCCAGCAGTACCCTGCCTTACCAACGGGACAGCCTGCGGGGTTTTCTGAAATACTATCTCCGCTTCCTGTTCCTTGGATTCCGGGATACATTTATGTACTTCTTCAGCCGTAAAAGAAAAAAGTTTTACATCCGCCTTACAGCCGGGGAAATGGCATTCTTTGTTTTCTGTACAGGCATGAGTTTCGTCAATTTCAAGACCACTCTTTTTATTTTCATTATCCCATTCCTGTTTGCCAGACTGGTCATGATGCTGGGTAACTGGGCGCAGCATGCTTTTGTCAACCTGGAAAAGCTGGATGATAATACTATCAATTGCATCAATACCAAATACAACAAGATGTGCTGGAACGACGGTTACCATGCCATGCATCATATCCGTCCGGCGCTGCACTATACAGACATCCCCACTGAGTTTTTAAAGAATAAAGATGAGTTTGCTAAAGATAAAATCCTGACATTCGACGGTATTCATTACCTCCACATCTTCCTTTGGCTGATGACCAAACGCTATGACAAACTGGCCAAAAATGTGGTGAATGTCAACAACATGTTTTCTAGCGAAGCAGAAGTTATAGCGCTGATGAAGGAACGTACCCGGAAATATAAGCCAACCGCATAGCGGGACAATACCTGCTTACTCTTTCTTTTCTTCTTTCTTCACCCCGATCACCGGCAGGGTTTTCACATGAATGAGCTGATTCAGCCTGCCTACATCTTCATTCCATATTTTCCTGAGCCTGCCGAGTTGTTCATCGATTTGTACAGCCAGTTCTGCATAGGCTTCTTTCGCCTGCTTTGACGGGGCTGAATTGCCTGCGGCAGCAGCATTATAAATACTGGCCAGTTTATCATCCAGCTTTATCGGGAAATTCAGTACATCCTGCCCGCTTTTGGCTTTCGTCTGGTGCAGGGCTTCTTCCACCACCGTCATTTGGTTGTTGATTGTATCCACCTGCTGTTTGATTTCTTTGGGAAGATCGTTTCCGTTTCTGTCTTTAAAATCATTCATCTGCTGACGCACTTCCTTTATATTTCTCAGCGCTCTCATTACATCAGAAAATTTATCCCTTGCGGTAAGCAGGAAATTCACCTGTTCTTCGTACTCAGCGGCGGTGGTTTGATAATTTGGATCGGCGAGGATCGTAAACGGTATGATGACGGAGTCAGTACCTGACTTAAACCCGGCAAAATATTCTCCCGGGGCTGCCTTGGGACCGCTTACAAAACCGTTCCATAGGATAAGCCCTTCCACCCTCTCAGCAGGGGGATGGTTCATGTCCCACTCAAACTGGTTCAAACCCTCATTAATATCTATTTTGTCTTCTTTTGAGGATGTGGAGAATGATTTTATTTTCTTTTTGTTTTTATCCATGATATCAATGGAAAGTTTGGAAGAGTCATTCACATTCTTCATGTAATAGTTAAATACAACTCCATTGGATGGGTTCATTCCTGCATTTTGCACATTGCCCGTTGCTGCTCCACCCCCGCGGCGGCGGCCACCCCCCGGCATACGGTATGCGGGGTTCACTGCAAATACATGCAAGTTTTTGTTAAGAATACTTTCATTGCGCTGCTGTACCACTGTTAAATCATCCAGTATGTAAATGCTTCTTCCCTGTGATCCCACAATAAGATCATTGTTTTTAATAGCAAGGTCTGTAATGGGCACAACGGGAAGATTCATCTGAAATGATTTCCAACTGGCGCCATCATCATATGATATATACATGCCGTATTCAGTACCGGAATAGAGCAATCCCTGTTTTTTTCTGTCAGCCCTTATTGCCCTGGTAAAATGCACCGGACTAATTCCATTTACTATCAGCTTCCATGTTTTTCCGTAATCTTCTGTTTTATAGATATACGGTTTAAAATCATCTGACTTATACCTTGTGCCGGCAAAATAAGCAGCGCCTTTTTTATGGGGATCGGCTTCCACGCAGTTCCACATCATCCATTTGGGGCAATCTTTGGGTGTTACGTTCTCCCAATTCTTTCCACCGTCTTTGCTTACATGTATCAGGCCATCATCACTGCCTGCCCACAACAGGTCTTTTTCATTCGGCGATTCTGCTGCTGTAAAGATGGTGCAGTAATATTCCACGGATGTGTTATCCTTGGTTACAGGCCCGCCGCTTGCAGCCTGTTTGGTTTTATCGTTGGTGGTAAGATCAGGTGAAATCTGTTCCCAGCTTTTACCTTCATTCTCGGTAACGAACAAATGATTACCCGCTGCAAAGAATCTTTTAGGATTGTGCGGAGAGAAAAAGATCGGATAGTTCCATTGAAACCGGTATTTGGCTGCTTCAGCGCCTGCACCCATGTTATCAACCGGCCAAACATTGATCAGCCGGCTTTCGCCTGTCCGGTGATCCAGCCGCTGCAACATTCCCATGTAATTGCCCCCATAGGTAATATCAGGGTTCAAAGGATCGGCCACTACATAACCGCTTTCACTCCCTGCTGCATTTTCCATATCAGCAGCGGTAATTGCAGCGCCATAGGTACGGCTGCGGATGCGGAATGCACTGTTATCCTGTTGTCCCCCAAGTATCCGGTAAGGAAATGCATTGTCGGCGCTTACCCTGTACACCTGTGCCGTGGGCTGATTCAAATAAGTGCTCCAGTTATTGCCTCCGTCAAAGGTTACCTGTGCGCCGCCATCATCGGCCACAATCATCCGGTTTCCGTCTTCGGGATCAATCCATAAGTCATGATGATCGCCGTGCGGTGTGGAAATACTGCGGAATGTTTTCCCGCCGTCTGTACTCACCATAAATCCCACATTGGGACAATACACTTTATTTTCATTCTTCGGGTCAACATAAACTTTAGTATAGTACCAGGCCCTTTGCCGTATATTGTTATCATTGCTTTGCAATGTCCAGGTTTCGCCGGCATCGGCGCTCATGTACAAACCGCCGTCTTTATTTTCGATAATGGCATACACTTTATCTGTATTGGAAGGTGCCACGGCCACCCCCACTATACCCCAGGTATTTTTTGGTAACCCTTTTTTGGAAGAAATGTTAGTCCAGGTTTCTCCTCCGTCCATACTTTTCCAAAGGCCGCTGCCTTCGCCTCCGCTTTCCAGTGAGTAAGGTGTTCTTATCAGCCTCCAGGTGCCGGCATAAAAAACAGAAGGGTTGCCCGGTTCCATTATGAGGTCGCTGCAGCCGGTTTGATTATTGACAAATAGTGTTCGCTTCCAGGTTTTACCTCCGTCTGTGGTTTTATAAATACCTCTTTCTTCATTGGGACCAAACAAATGACCCATTATTGCCGCCCACACAATGTCCGGGTTTTTGGGATGAATGATAATGCGGATAATATGCCGGCCGTCCTTCAGCCCGATATTCCGCCAGGTTCTGCCGCCGTCATCGCTGCGCCACATACCGCCCAGCCCCTCGCTTACGTTGCCCCGCATGGTGTTTTCGCCTTCACCGGCATATAGTATTGTTTCATCTGACGGGGCCACTGCCACCGCACCCATGGAGCCGCCAAAATATTTGTCGGAGATATTCGTCCAGTTACTTCCGCCATCGGCAGTTTTCCAAACACCGCCGCCGGTGCCGCCAAAATAAAATGTAGTGCGGTTTTTATAGCTGCCGGCCACAGCAGCGCTCCTTCCGCCGCGGAAAGGCCCGATGAGCCGGTATTTGAGTTTTTTGAATAAAACTTCCTCGGTATTATCCGTTGCAGCAGCAATTGCCGTTTTAGGTTTTTGAGCTGCGATGGTAACAGATACAAGCAGGCAGATACAAAAAATCAGTTTTGGCATATCGTAAAAATTAAAAAGGAAATGTACATAAAATACACAAGTGTATTGCTTTATGCCCTTAAAAATGACAGCCGGTTCGGTAACCGGCTGTGGAGTTTTTTGCTTGAGTTATCAGAATCCCTTTTTCTCTCCCGGTGGCGGCTTTACCAGCCCCTCTTTTCGCAGACCGGTCATTACTTCCCCGTCGTATTTTTTTAATACCTGTTTTTGGGCTTCTTCTTTCTTCTTTACTTCCTGCTGCAGCACAGTAGTACGCTGAACCTGCAGGTTTGAGGGGGCTGCTTCCTGCCCGGTAACCCCTCCATACACTTCCGTTATTTCCTCCCGCAACTTTTTTTCGTCTGCAAACACAGATTTTTGTTTGGTGGCCAGGCATTCGCCCCTGAGTTTTTCCAGTTCATCATGGTATTGCTCCATTTTCTTTTTAAGAACGGAGTCCTGCACTTTGGTAAGGTTCTCTTTAATCAGTTTTTGCCGGGCATTGATGGTATCCACCACATCAGCAAGCTGTTCATGCAATTTGTACAGATCGGTGGCGGTTTTGTATTGTTTTTTACGGTCTTCAAGAGTAAAGTTTTTGTCAGCGGCATCATGCACCAGTTTCAGTCTGGAAGTATATACCGAATCCCCCACTTTCAGTTTTACCGTATACTCACCGGGCAGCACCATGGGTGCCAGGAAACCCGAGAAATCAATTTTAGTTCCGCCACTGGCCACTTTAGGAGGTTTCATACACAGGTTCCATTCCACCATATTCACCCCTTTTCGTTTGCCGCCGGGAATGGATTGCACCAGCCTGCCTTCCGGATCATAAATATCCACTTTTACTTCTCCCATACTTGCCCTCTCCTTCAGGTAATATTTAATGGGGGAAATGGATGGCGGATTAGGAGCCACCCAGCCGCCCGTAACCGGAAAACCGCCATTGCCAAACTGACCGGTGGTAAGCGTAATGGGTTCGTTGGGAAAAAGCACAACATTCTTTTCTGCCATTTCTTTTGTAAGCCGGCGGATGGGCGAAATATCATCCACAATCAAAATACCCCGCCCATGGGTGGCAATCACCAGGTCGTGGGTGCGGGGATGAATTTGAATATCCCTCACCAGTGCATATTCGGGTATCTTGTTTTTCATGCGGAACCAGTTTCTGCCACCATCAAGCGTTGCAAACAAACCCATTTCTGTTCCGAGAAATAAAAGGTCTTTATTAACCAGATCTTCTTTTATCTTATGGGCAAAGCCAGTAAACTCAGCGCTGCTGATAAGCGTCCAGGTTTTTCCCATATCATCTGAACGGCCCAGGTAGGTTTTATGATCGCCGTACATATGGTTATCAAAAGTGGCATACACTCTTTTTTTATCGAAGCGGGAAGGTTCAATGCTGCTGACCCATGTTTGTGCAGGAATACCGGCCCTGGCATAATTGGCTGAAACATTCACCCATGTTTTTCCGCCATCGGCTGTATATTGCAGGTTGCCGTCATCCGTACCGGCCCAGATCATTTTTTCATCCAGGGGTGATTCAGCAATGGTAAATATGGTACAATGGTTTTCGGCCGAAGTATTATCTGCGCTGAGGCCTCCGCTGTTTTCCTGCTCCTGTTTCTTTTTATCGTTTGTGGTAAGATCGGGTGCAATGCGCAGCCAGTTGCGGCCCTGGTCGGTTGATTTATACAGGTACTGGCTGCCTGCATACAGGTTTTTTTTATTGGCAGCTCCGAAAACAAGGGGTGTATTCCAGTTCCATCTCAGTTTTTCTTCGCCGGGCGCCTGCTGAGGTTTAATGACCACTGCCTTATTGTTGACCAGATTAATGCGGTTGATGTTACCTCCCTGCGATTCGGCATAAGCTGTATAAATATCATTGGGATCTGGCTGTACCCAAAAACCGTCACCGCCATTGATGGCCTTCCACATTCCGTTGGTTACGCCTCCGGCAGCGGCAGAGGGGCCCGTCCAGCTTCCGTTGTCCTGCAACCCGCCATATATATTATATGGTTTTCTATCATCTAATGCAACATGATAAAATTGCCCTACAGGCAGGCAGGGAACAAAGTTCCAGGTGGCGCCGCGGTCAAGACTGATATAGACGCCTCCGTCAGTTCCCAGGTAAAGCTGGTTGGTATTGTTTGGGTTGATCCATAATGCATGATGATCGCTGTGCACCCAGCCTCCATCGTTGGTGGCATCAGCAAATGAATAACCCCCGTCATTGGAGTAAGAAAATGATAAAGCAGGCCGGTAAACCCGTTTGGGGTCTTTCGGATCTATTACAATAGTGGCAAAGTAAAAAGGTCTTGATACCACATTAAAAGTGGCGCTTTGCTTTTTCCAGTTTTCCCCGCCATCGGCGGAAATATATAACCCGGTTTCTGCTGCTTCTACAACAGCTACTACGTTTTGCGGTGCACTGGGCGCCACAGCGAATGCAATGCGGCCAAAAGGTTTTACGGGTAACCCATTTTTAATTTCTTTCCATGTTTTGCCCCCGTCGGTGCTTTTCCAGAAACCGCTGCCATTACCTCCGGAATTAAATGAATAAGGTTTGCGCCTGAATTCCCAGGAGGATGCATATACCGTGTCGGGATGATTGGGGTCAACCGACACATCGGCACAACCGGCGTCCTCGCTGACAAACAGGATCTTTTCAAATGTCTTTCCGCTGTCGGTTGACTTATATAATCCCCTCTCTTTGCTGCTGTTCCATAGCGGACCCGGGGCAGCCACATAAATGATATTGGTGTTAACCGGGTTGATAACAATTTTTGCAATGTGCTCGGTTTTTTCCAGGCCCAGCTTTACCCAGTTATCACCTGCGTCATTGGATTTATACAAACCATCGCCGATTGAAACCGTGTTTCGCATATTACTTTCACCCGTTCCTGCATAAATCACTTTGGGGTTTTGGGGATCAATGGCAATGGCTCCGATACTCTGGCAATATTTATCAAATATGGGTTTGAAGGAAGCGCCGGCGTTGGTGCTTTTCCAGATACCGCCGCCGGCTGTACCCACATAAAGGGTTTTACCATCCTGAGCCACACCCTCAATGGCCGTAATGCGGCCGCTCATGGTACCCGGGCCAAGCCAGCGGGCCTCCATCATGCCAAAGGTGCTGCTGTTGATGGTTGTTTGGGAATAAGAAACGCAGGTAAAAAAAATAAGCAATGAAGAGATAAAAGATTTCATACACTCAGTTTATAAAAAAAAGGTATTAAAAAACTCCGTTGGTTTTCCGGGGTTTTATGTCTTGGTTTTTGTTTCTACTTTTTAAAAGCCGTTTCATCCACATCGCCGTTAATGGTTATTTTGGATAGGATCAGTTCTCCAAAAGGAAGCGTCATGGATTTGGGAACTATAATGCCTTCGGGCAGTTTTTCATAATTGCTGTAATTGGTAGCCACTTCTATTTCCTGTCCGTTGGCTTTCCTTATTTCAACACTGCGCAGGATAAGATGGCTTTTAGGGTCAACGTAAATGGTTTCTGATTTGCCGCCCTTCTTGGTTATTTTCAGTTTATAACATTCTGTTCCCTCCACATCATCTTTGCCCAGCAATTCCACCGTATGGCCCTTGGCTGCATAATCAATAAGGTTGCCCTGTGCATCCAGATCGTCCTGTGATTCGGCCAAATCCTCTGCCGTCATGGCTTCGGGTGTTGTTTGTCCCTGGAAAGGCATGTAGTTCCATCCCTCAGCGGGTGTTACAATCTGGTAGCCTGTCATTCCCATAATGCTTAAATCCTGGCGGGCACCTTTCCCGTTCAGCACTGTTATGGTTACGGCCAGTTCAGCGCCCTGTACCTGGATGGTACCTTCCATTTTTACAGAGTTCACTTTTTTCCAGGCTTCTGCACCGCCAATTGCTTCAATGTGTTTATTGATAATTTCATCAGCAGTTTGTCCAAAAACGGCAGTAGCAGCTGCAATGAATAAGAAAGCAAAAAGAATCCGTTTCATTCGTTGAGGTTTTTATTTAAAATTGAGGCCATAAAATTAAAGGACCGGCTGATCAAATGAGTATTTTTAACGTAAACTGACAAAATAAACAGATGAATGGTTTGCTTACCATAGCCGGTTACCTGGCCGATGTGCACCAGCAGACGGTTTACCCGGCTAAAGTGGTTGTATCAGGGGGCAAAATTGACCGTATCACCCCTCTTCAGCAGTTACCGGCAGGCACCGGAGGGTTTTTGCAGCCCGGTTTTATCGACAGCCATGTACATATTGAAAGCTCCATGCTGGTGCCCTCTGAATTTGCCCGGCTGGCTGTGGTGCATGGCACCGTAGCCACGGTAAGCGACCCGCATGAAATTGCCAATGTATGCGGTATGGCCGGTGTAGAATATATGATTGCAAACGGTAAAACGGTTCCTTTCAAATTCAATTTTGGCGCTCCAAGCTGTGTGCCGGCCACTACATTTGAAACAGCCGGTGCTTCGCTTGATGCCAACGATGTTGAAAAATTACTGCAGCGGGATGATATAAAATACCTGAGTGAAATGATGAATTTTCCGGGTGTGCTGAACAAGGATGAAGAAGTGATGAAGAAAATTGCGGCAGCACATAAATTAAATAAACCTGTGGATGGGCATGCGCCGGGACTCAGGGGAGAAAAAGCCAAACATTACATTGATGCCGGCATCTATACGGACCATGAATGCTTCACAAAAGAAGAGGCGCTTGATAAGTTGCAGAACGGCATGAAGATCATCATCCGTGAAGGAAGCGCAGCTAAAAATTTTGAAGCGTTAATTGATTTGCTGAACGACTGGCCGGACCGGATGATGTTCTGCAGCGATGACAAACATCCGGACAGTTTGGTGCTTGGCCATATCAATCAGCTTTGTGCAAGGGCAGTAGCAAAAGGAATTGATTTATTTAAAGTTTTAAAAGTAGCCTGTGTTAACCCGGTGCTGCATTACAAATTAGATGCGGGTCTGCTGCGAGAAGGTGATCCGGCTGATTTTATCGTGGTGAAAGATTTGAAAAACTTTGAAGTGCTGAAAACTTTTATTAACGGCGAACTGGTGGCGGCGGGAGGAAAGTCGTTAGTCATGAGTCAAAAGTCAAAAATCATTAATAACTTTTCCTGCGGCAAAAAAGAGGTTTCCGATTTTGCATTAAAATGGAAAGGCGAAAAAGAAATCCCGGTTATTGAAGCGCTGGATGGCCAGCTCATCACCAACAAACTTTTTTTTGAGCCAAAAGCGGTGAACGGAAAAATCATTAGTGACCCGGAAAGAGATATGCTGAAGATTGTGGTGGTGAGCCGTTACCACGATGCGCCGGTTGTCAGATCATTTATTAAAAATTTCGGGTTAAAGAAAGGCGCCCTTGCTTCATCCGTGGCGCATGACAGCCACAATATTGTTGCAGTAGGTGTGGATGATGAAAGTATTTGCAAAGCCGTGAATCTGGTGATTGAACATAAAGGAGGAGTAAGTTTTTGTGAAGAAGATCTTGAAATGATTGTTCCTTTACCGGTAGCCGGTCTGATGAGCAATGAAGACGGTTATAAAATTGCCCAACAATATTCATTGATTGATAAAGCCGTAAAAGATGCCGGGTCAACTCTTGGTTCTCCGTTTATGACACTTTCTTTTATGGCCCTGCTGGTAATACCGCACCTGAAGCTGAGTGATAAGGGGCTGTTTGATGGTGACAGGTTTGTCCTGTTGTGCTGAAAAAAACAGTTTTAACTTTTGCCTTTAGCGGTCTCCGCCAGTATTTTTTTAAGATCACCACCTGCCCGAGGTGATAATGGGAATGCTCAATAACCCCGTGCAGATTACGGTACCAGCTTCCATATTTGGGGTCGGCGAAGTTTTCCCCGAGCCGCTCATCCGGAATTTTCTCAACCAATGAAGCAAACAGTTCCGCATCGTCCCGGGTTTTTTGTAAAAGCTGCTGCCAGTCCTGCTCAGACTGAATGGCGCGACCTGATCATTACCACGGTAGTGATGTATGATAGCATTATGCCGATGGATAAAATAATACTGAACAGTTTTTACACTTACAGTTTTGCCGATCCGCGGATATGCAGGTTAAAGGATAACAAGCCGGATATTTTCCGGCCCGATCTGATGCAGGGGTTACTTGCCACAACAAAAGAAATTGTTGCAAATGTGGTTTATTACCGGCAAAAAAAAGAAACAAAAAACAAATAATACCCGCCATTAACTCGAAGTAAAAATCCCGCCGTAACAGACGGAATTTTTTATTTTTCAACTGCGATTACTTTATAAGTCGTTTTGTTTTTGTTACCGGTTTTTTTACGAGTTTCTTCGCTACAGCCAGCTTTATATCCCGGCTGGCCGTAGCAGAAGAAATTGTTTTGAAATGCTTCATATAATCTTTACGGGTAAATTCCTTTATGCCGCTTGCGAGGAAAGAGTGAATCCTGTCAGTATTTAATATGGGGCCGCTGCGATGTTCAAGTAACTCATCTAAAGACTGGCTTAGAATTTTGAGCATGAATATTATAAAAACAGTTGAAGCACCTTGTTTATCGCATACTGAAAGGGCCCGGTAATAGTTTTTCTGGTTCCTGCTGATTAAGGTTTCGAATGGTAAATATTCAAATACGGGACTGTACTGCTTTAGTAAAACTGATTGCCATAAGCGCCCCATCCTGCCATTGCCATCAGGAAAAGGATGTATAAACTCCATTTCATAATGGAAAACACAACTTTTAATGAGCGGCAACTCATTACTTCTTTTCAGGTAGCTGAAAAGCTCTTTCATGAGTGTGGGTACATTATGTGCAGGCGGGGCAACATGTGCAAGTTGTCTGCCTTGCACAATCCCGGCGCCGGTGCTGCGGTACCTGCCGGCATTGGGAATAAGCCCCTGCATCAGCATTTTGTGGGCATCCTGAAAAGATTTTACGCTATGCGGGTTAAATTTATTCAGTTGCTCATAAACTTTTATTGCATTGGTAACCTCTTTAATATCCTTAGGCGGGCCGAACACTCTTTTGTTTTCAATGATGGCAGTAATTTGTTCAGTTGATAATGTGTTGCCTTCAACTGCCAGCGAAGCCTGGATGGTTTTTACCCGGTTTTTTTTCTTAATGCCGGTGATTGCTTTACCAGGAAAGAGGCGTTTACCTCCCCGGTCTTTTGCGAAACTTCCGCAATCAGGCTTACTATTTCAGCAATAATGGTATAAGGGGGCTTCATGACTGATAGTATCAAATGATACTATCACAAGTAGGCTAAAAAATAATTTAAATGGGAACCCGTTTAGTTATAATGCTGAAACAGCACTTCCCGCAAAAACATATTCATGCATCTGCTTCAGGAAACCATGCACTTCCTCCATCGTTTTCATGTTTTCACCAATAAGCATAAACAGCCTGCCGGTTTGTTTCAGTTTGGCCTGGTTGGTTTCCGTCTGCAAAAAACCGATGATCTTTTGGAAAGTGGATGATTCAAAATAAGGGGAATCCGGCCGGTTGATGAAGAAGCATCGGAGGATGCTGTCTTTCAAACTCATTTTTTCAAAGCCCAGGTCAACAGCCAGCTTGCGGCAGCGAACAGTAATAAAGAGGTCTTCCACCTGTTGCGGAACGGGGCCGAACCTGTCGGCCAATTCTTTTTTCATTTCTTCCAGTTCTTTTTCCGTTTCGCAGTTATCGAGCCGCTGGTACAATGATAATCTTTCGGTAATACTCTCTACATATTCATCGGGTATCAGTATCTCCAGGTCGGTGTCAATGGTGCAGTCCTGTACAAAAGCATCCTGCCGGGCTATTTCTTCTTTAAACAATTCTTTAAAGTCAGAACGTTTCAGTTCACGGATGGCCTCATCCAGGATTTTCTGGTACATCTCAAAACCGATCTCAGCCATAAAACCGCTTTGTTCGCCGCCCAGTACATTTCCTGCTCCCCGTATATCCAAATCCCTCATCGCTATCTGGAAACCGCTGCCAAGGTCGCTGTGCTGTTCCAGTGTCTGCAACCTTCTTCTTGAATCATTGGGAAGAGTACTCATTGGCGGTGCCAGTAAATAACAGAATGCTTTTTTGTTGCTTCTGCCCACCCTTCCACGTAATTGATGCAGGTCGCTTAACCCAAACTGGTGAGCATTGTTTACAATAATGGTATTTACATTCGGAATATCCACCCCGCTCTCCACGATATTGGTGCAAACCAGTACATCATATTTTTTATCAATAAAATCAAGTATCCGTTCTTCCAGGTGATGGCCTTCCATTTGCCCATGGGCATACCCAATATTTAAATCGGGACAAAGCGCCTGGATGATGGTGGACATTTCAGCCAGCCCGGCAATGCGGTTATAAATAAAGAACACCTGCCCTCCCCTTTCTGTTTCAAAATAGATTGCATCCCGTATGGCATCTTCGTTATATACCATTACTTCTGTTTGTATCGGCTGCCGGTTGGGCGGCGGGGTATTGATGATACTCAGGTCCCTTGCCCCCATCAGGGAGAACTGCAATGTTCTTGGAATGGGAGTAGCTGTGAGTGTGAGGCAATCCACTGTTGTTCTCAGCGCTTTTATTTTTTCTTTGTGGCCTACACCGAATTTCTGTTCTTCATCAACAACCAGCAGCCCAAGGTCCTTGAACTTCACTTCTTTTCCCAATAAAGCATGAGTGCCGATGATGATTTCAATTTTGCCTTCGGCTAATTTTTTCAGCGTTTCTTTTTTTTCTTTGGATGATTTAAAGCGGTTGATATAATCCACCGTAACGGGAAAATCTTTCAGCCGGTCGCTGAAAGTTTTATAATGCTGAAATGCCAGAATGGTGGTGGGCACCAGTATCGCTGCCTGTTTTCCTTCCACACAGGTTTTGAAAGCGGCCCGGATGGCCACTTCGGTTTTTCCAAATCCTACGTCGCCGCAAATGAGCCTGTCCATAGGCGAGGCTGATTCCATGTCTTTTTTTACATCGGCAGTTGCTTTGCTTTGGTCAGGTGTATCCTCATAAATAAAAGAAGCCTCCAGTTCGGTTTGCAAATAGTTATCGGGTGTGTGGGTGAAGCCCTGTTGTGCTTTTCGTTTGGCGTACAGTTTTATAAGATCAAAGGCAATTTCCTTAACCTTTGATTTGGTCTTTTCCTTCAGCCGGTTCCATGCATCGCTTCCCAGTTTATTGATCTTAGGTACGGAGCCTTCTTTACCGGTGTACTTCGCAATTTTGTGCAGGCTGTTGATATTGACATATAAAATATCACGATCCTTATAAATCATCCGCACGGCTTCCTGGAGTTTTCCGTTTACCTCTATTTTCTGCAAACCGCTGTAAACACCCACACCATGGTCAATATGTGTTACAAAATCTCCGGGCTGCAGTTCCCGCAGCGTACGCAGCGTTAAAGCCTTGTTTTTATTATAAGCCTGTTTTACTTTATACTTATGATAGCGCTGGAAAATCTGGTGATCGGTGTAGCAAACCATCTTCAGGTCATCATCAATAAATCCTTCATGAATGGATACAGTAACCGGGTTGAAAACGATTTCCGCTTTCAGCTCATCAAAAATGCTCTGTAATCTTTCCAGCTGTTTTGGATTTTCGGCAAAAAGGTATAATTGGTACCCTGTGTCTTCCCGGCCTTTTAAATCCTTTATCAGCAAATCAAACTGCCGGTTAAAGGCGGGCTGTTCTTTGGTGTTGTGGTGAATAGTGAATAGTGAATGGTGAATAGATGAACTATGTCCGAAGTTTACTACATGGCGCTGATACATTTTTTCTTCAAATTCACTGACTGAGATAAAATCAGTTTCCGATATTTCTTTTTTCAGCAACTTGTCTTCCGGTTCTTCCTGCGCCCTGTGCCTTGATCCTTGTGTCTTATTTGATTTCTCTTCGGCGGTTACCTGATTTTTATATTGTATAAATGCAGCTAATTCCTCTTCGCTGTCTGCAAGATGTTCCCTGCAGAGTTCATAATCCTGAATCCAGGTAATGGTATTTTCCGGCAGGAAGTCAAACAGTGAAATACGTTCTTCACTTTTGATCCCGAAAGCTTTCGGGAATGTGTCCACATTCGGAATGATACTTACCTGTAATAGTTTTCGTTCGCTGAGCTGTGTTTCGGGGTCCACAATCCGGATGGAATCCACTTCATTACCGAACAACTCAATCCGGTAAGGTTTTTCATTTCCGAATGAATAAATATCCAATATGCCGCCGCGGATGGCAAACTGCCCCGGCTCATATACAAAATCAGTTCGTTCAAAACCGTAATCCGACAATTGAAGAAGCAGTTGACTGGTATGAAGTGTGTCGCCGGTTTTGATATGTATGATGTTGGCAGAAAGCGTACCGGGCAATACCACTTTCTCAAACAGGGCTTCCGGGTAAGTCACAATAATTTTCCGGTTTCCTCCTGCAGCAATCTTTGTAAGTGCCTCGGTTCGCAGCATGACATGCGAGGAGTTGAGCAGCTGAAAATTTTTCCTGCTTTTGAAAGAAGAAGGGAAATAAAAAATATCCAGGGCCCCGGTCAGGTTTTCCAGGGTATTATGAAAGTAGGCTGCTTCTTCGGCATCATTCAAAATGATCAGGTGATTTTGCTGTGCCAGTGCCGGATGACTGAAAGCGGCTGCCACAATAAACTGCGATGAACTGCCTTGAAGGTTTTCCAGGTAAATTTTTTGGGGATCGATTCCGGAATGGCCGGTGCAGGCAAAAGAAAGCCTGTCCGCCAGCTGAAAAAGGCGGGGGGAGTTTTGATACCGTTCCAGCAACTCCTTTACACCCATGAAGGGTGCAAAGATAACTTATGATCCGGTGATTCAGAAGCGTTGCCTTTTCTTTCTGTTACTTCACAAATTTCCGGAGGTATATTTCTTTATTGTTGCCAAGGCAACGCAATGCATAAATGCCCCGCGGCAATAAAGCGGTATTTATGCTGGTGTTGCGGTAAGCCCCTGCCGATTCATAAAGTTTTTTACCCGCCATGTCAAACAACTGAATGGTCATTGTCCGGGTTTGAAGAGTACCGGTAACAATCAGCAGATTGTTGTTTTGTGAATGAATGTACCTGATAAAATCCTTTGTATTATCGGGCGGGCCGCCGATACCTGTTACCACACCGGGGATATTGGTGCTGAACAATCCCCTGCCGTGAGTGGCGGCAATGAGTGTGTTGTCTGAACTGCGGTATTTCAGCATGTCGGTACGTACATTGGCCAACCCCGTATTATTAGGTATCCACTGGGTGGAAGCGCCGTTGATTTGTGAAGTAGTCCATACACCCAGTTCCGTGGCCAGCAGGATACCGCCGGTGCCGCCGCCCGGACCGTTCAGTTCTGCATGGGCCGGTGCAAACATGCCCCAGCGCACCGGCATATCGGGAAGGTTTCCTTCGATGCTTAAAAAACTGGTTCCTCCATTGGTGCTTTCCCATACACTTGTTACGCCGAAATTGGATAAAGTAACTAAAATGTGATTGGCATTGGCCGGGTCAATATCAATGGATGAAATAGCTGCATTGGTGATACCTCCGATATTGGCTGCTGTAACAACAGTTGGTGAAGCTGTATTTGCGTTGGAGAGCTTGTACACTTTCGGCACAGCCCCGGGTGTGCCGAACGATGCACCCAGCCAGATCGTGTTGGCAGTAAAAGGATCTGCGTTCACCGCTGTTACTTCCTGGTTACCTATGGTACCAACCGTAACGGTAATAGCTGAAGGAGTGCCGGTAAGGCCGGAAATACAATAATACCTGCCGGGGTCATCACCTGCATAAAGAATATTTTGTGCATCATCGAGGTCGGTAGGATTAATAAACTGGCCCCTGTCATTATTGATGGAGCCGCCCAGTGAAGAAAAACTGGCGCCGCCGTTAGTGGAGCGGTTATAATTGTTGCCGGTCGAGGAAGTAATCTGCAGTTGTCCGTCTGTTTGATTGATATGACAAAAACCGCCGTCGTTTCCGGTGGCATTGGTGGTGGTGTTGATACCCGGCTGTACAAATTTCTGCGTGCCATTGTCCTGGGCGCCGGCTAAAAAATAATTTACGCTGGCATTGGGATGGATATCGCAGGCATAATACTGGGTGACATTATAGCCATTATTTTTCGGTACAAATACAGGCGAGCCGGCATTTATATTTGCTGAGTAGTACACACCGCCGTCATTCCCGTTCAGCAGCCTGGATGAGCCATCGAAAACCAGTGCATGCTGATCTACATGCACGGTGCCGCTGCTGGAAATACTGGTCCAGTTGTTTCCGCCATCTGTGGAGCGGGCCAGGTTAAGGCCGCCAACAATTACAATATCAGCATTAGCGGGATCCACAGCACCAATCAGATTGAACCAGGTTTGAGAACTGGCGCCGTTGTTTAAAGCGGCCGGAGCCGGTAAAGTGGTCCAGTTGGCGCCGCCGTTGGTGGATCGGTACACATTCAGCACCTGCGAGGTGGCGCTGTCCTGCATCAGCAGGTAAACCCGCTGCGGGTCCGAAGGCGCCAATATGATCTCCGTACGCTGGGTTACGGTGGATGTAACCGGGGTAATATTGCTCCATGTGCCAACCGCTCCGGTATTGGGCCCATGGGTTGTGAAAGATGATTGGTAAACTTCGGATCTGGATATAACACCGAGGCTGGCATATACATCGCCGTTGGAAGCCACTTCAAGATCGGCCGCCCTACCGGTATTAAAGCCGCTGAGCGGCAGGCCCAGCACCTGAGTCCAGGTGGTTCCCCTGTCTGTTGAACGCAACACCCCGCGGTTGCTGGAAATGAGGTTGCGGAGCGAAGCAAAAAAATTACCGTTATTGTCAATCACAAAATCCTGTACATACTCAAACCCGGTGGTGGAAGGCAGCAGGCTCCAGGTAGTGCCTCCATCGGTGCTTCTGTAAATGCCTCCGCCCCGCACTGCATCAATATTAAACCAGCCCTCGCCGGTAGCGGCATACATTTCATTGAGGTTAACGGGATCCTGCACCAGTGCGGAAATGGAAAGGTTGGGTAAAAAATCGTTGATGATCGTCCAGGTTGGTGTGGCGCTGGTAAAATTGGTTGTTTTAAATATGCCGCCGCTCACTGATCCTGCAAATACAGTATTGCCGGTGGCATCTCTTCTATCCAGCAAAATGGTACGGGTGCGGCCACCCACATTATTGGGACCCCGCTCCTGCCAGGCAAGTGCAGTAAGCCGTCCTGTCGGCCCGCCGGACACATAGATCCGTTCCATATAAGCTTTCGCTTCATAAAGCCGTTCCCGGGGAATAAGATGCAGTTGCGGGTCACGGGTCATCCTGAACTCCTGCAGCATGGCCTGTTCAAGACCGTCTGATTGCGGTTGTTTTTCAGCGGGTGATGCTTGATCCCGGCAGGAAAGAAAAAATACCGGCATAAGTAAAATGAGCAGCCATGGGGTAATGCGTATCATAGGAAGAATTGAAATTTTACTGCTGTAAGTTATTTAACATAGTTAAGTTCGGGGCAATTTCTGCCGGTTTTTTTGTGAAATCGTTGGCAACAATATTGTATTTCTGTTCATCTGTATTATAAACGTATTATTATCATGAAAAATTTCCTGATAATATCCGCATTACTCAGTGCAGGCTCCATTGCGGCACAGCCTGTTATAAAACTGTATGCTTATTCACAGGTTGATACTCCCGGTATAGTTCCCCAGCGGGATATACCGGCGGAGGATGGGGCCGCACCCGTAAAAAAACCTGCTGCCGTCATTTCTTATTATATCTATGCTTCGCTTAGCCGGATCGCCGCAGTGCAGTTCAGCAGAATATGGATAAAAGGTCAATGGTATAAGATCAGGACAACCGCTGCTGTTACAACCCCTGTAATAACAGATCAGCCCGTGGTTAAAACACTTGTTCCCGCAACCAGGCAAAAAGTAGTGCAGGTGCAGCAGGGCGACAGCCTGATTGCTCCGCAAAAATCATTTGCCGCTTTAAAGAAAATGATGAGCAATTCGAAACTCATTCTTGCATACACCTGGAAAAGCAAGACCTGGTATATCCCGGTAAAAAAAATAACCGAACTGGAGCCCATGCATGCTTTGTAAAATTCCGCACCGGGTAAATATAATTTTAGTGCGGCAGGGAACTGCTTCGTAAATTGCCCCAAATCAGAAAAATGGCCCTGCAGCCCTGGCGAAAAGGAAAAGTTGTACGAATTGAAGATTACACCCACAACACCAAACGTTTTTGGATACAGGTGCCGGATGTACAAAGTTTCGATTTCATTCCCGGCCAGTTTGTAACATTTGACCTGCCCATTCATGAAAAACCCAATAAACGCTGGCGCAGTTACTCAATCGCTTCATGGCCTGTTGGCACCAATGAATTTGAACTGCTGGTGGTACTGGAGCCGCATGGTCTGGGCACTCATTATCTTTTTCATGAAGTAAGTGTTGGAAGTGAACTCAGTTTCCGGGGCCCGCAGGGTGTTTTTACCCTGCCGGAAAAACTTGACAAGGAGATTTTTTTCATTTGCACAGGAACAGGTATTGCCCCATTCAGAAGCATGATCTACCATATTATGCTGCATAAAATTCTATTCCATGAAATTTACCTGATATTCGGATGCCGCAGGAAAACCGACCTGTTATATTATAATGAGCTGAAAGAACTGGAACGGCTGCTTCCCGGATTTCACTATCACCCCACCCTGAGCCGTGAAGAATGGGAAGGTCATCATGGTTATGTTCACCCGGTTTATGAAAACCTGTGTAAAAACAAACCGGGAGCACAATTCTTTTTATGCGGCTGGAAAAATATGATTGATGAGGGCAAAAAAAGAATTGTGGAAATGGGCTACGACAAAAAAGCCATCCACCAGGAGCTATACGGCTAACTGGTTTTTTTGCATGATATTTTACATCAACGCCGTTGATAATTCTCATTCTACGTTTTAAGCCATACTTACTATATTCGCTAAAATCGGCTGGTTTATGAGTGCATCATCACTCATTGTACTGATCATTGCGGCTGTTGCCTTTTCCGGCATTGCCATTCTTATTTCCAGGTTTATAGTAAAGCCCACCGTGACTAAACAAAAAGGCGAGCCTTATGAATGCGGCATCCCCACCAAAGGAAAAACATGGATGCAGCTGAATGTGGGCTATTATCTTTTTGCGCTTATCTTTTTGATTTTCGATGTGGAGCTGGTGTTTCTTTACCCCTGGGCTGTTGTGGCAAAGAGTTTGGGGTGGATAGCATTGATTGAAATAGTGATTTTCTTTTTCATTTTGTTTTTAGGATTTCTGTATGCACATAAAAAAGGAGCGTTGAAATGGATGTAATCCCCTCCCGACCTCCCCCTGCAGGGGGAGGCCATCAACACACAAGGCCAGCGTATTTGAAAAGTAAATTTGATTTTAATTTTTATTTTGAAAAGTGTAACTAAATTAATAAACGACTTAGTTCCTTCCCTCTCGGAAGGCTAGGATGGGCTTATGACCGAAGAAATAAAAATAGCAGACAGTAAAATGATAATGCCCCAGATGCCGGAAAAACTGGAAGATACTTTTCCGGGAGAGGTGCATAACCTGGCAGGCGGTGAAGTGGTGCTGAGCAAGCTGGATGACCTGATCAACTGGGCAAGAGCCAACTCACTCTGGCCGCTTACGTTTGCCACCAGTTGCTGCGGTATTGAAATGATGGCTACCGCTTCAGCGAAATATGATTTCTCCAGGTTTGGTTTTGAAGTGGCAAGAGCAACTCCCCGGCAGGCAGATGTAATTATTATAGCTGGTACTATTGTTAATAAAATGGCCCCGGTTTTAAAAAGACTCTACGACCAGATGGCGGATCCCAAATATGTTATTGCCATGGGAGCCTGCGCCATCAGCGGCGGACCCTTTTTCTATAATACTTATTCTGTTGTAAAAGGTGCAGACCATGTGATACCGGTGGATGTGTATGTTGCAGGCTGTCCGCCAAGGCCGGAAGCTTTGTTGCATGCGCTGATAACATTACAGGAAAAAATTAAGGCCGGGCTCACAAAAGAACAAAGGCCTCCCCTAACCTGAAGGGAAAGCCTCCCCACCCCCCCCAAGGAGGGGCTTTAGAAACTCAAAGAAATAAGAGTACTAATGACAATTGAAGAATTAAAAATAAAACTAACTGAATTACAACCTTCTGTTACTTATGAAGAAGGCGGCGAGTTTATTAATATAAATGTGGGAGCGGCCGATTTACTTTCTTTCATGCAGCAGTTGCGTAAGGACTCATCTCTGTTTTTTGATTATCTCTTTTGCCTTACTTGTCTTGACTGGAAAACACATCTTACCATGGTGTATCACCTTACATCTACACAATACAGGCATAATATGGTAGTGAAAGTAAAACTGGACAGAGGTAACCCGGAAATAGAAACGGTTTCACATATATGGCGTACAGCAGAGTTTCATGAAAGGGAAGTCTATGAAATGTTTGGGGTGAATTTTCTGAACCATCCTGATCTGCGGTTGCTGATACTGCCGGACGGATGGGAAGGGAAGAACCCGTTGCGGAAGGATTTTGAAGACCCGGTTAATATGATTAAACTCTGAATAATGAACAAGGAATAATGAACTCCGAAGTAAAACATGCAGCACTTCATCATTCTTCATTCCTTGTTCTGTGTTCAATATTCAAAAAATGTACAGAGAAACAGAAATAGTAAAAGATTTTACAGCTACCGGCGAAGGCGGTGATATGATCATCAACGTCGGACCGCAGCACCCTGCCACCCATGGTGTTCTTCATCTTGTGATTACGCTGAATGGTGAAACAATCAAAAAAGTAGAGCCGCATCTCGGCTATATTCACCGTTCTATTGAAAAAATGTGTGAGAGCCTGAGCTACCGGCAATTTATTTATGTTACCAGCCGGATGGATTATTTATCAGCACACATAAATAATCATGCCTGTGCTTTATGTGTTGAGAAAGGTTTACAGGTTGAAATACCTGAAAGGGCAAAAGTGATCAGGGTACTGATGGATGAACTGACCCGTATTGCATCTCATGAACTCTGGTGGGGCGCTATGGCAATGGACCTCGGCGCATTCACTCCTTTCTTTCATGCCTTCAGGGAAAGAGAAACGATCAATGACATTATGGAAGAAACCTGTGGCGCCCGCCTTACGATGAATTATATGGTACCGGGCGGTGTGATGCAGGATATTCATCCCAATTTTCAAAAAAGGGTAAAAGATTTCCTGCAGCTTTATAAAAGAAAGATTCATGAATATGATGAACTGGTAACCGGCAATGTGATATTTCAAAACCGGATGAAAGGTGTGGGCATCCTGAGCGCAGAGGATGCTATTTCTTATGGTTGCACAGGTCCCGTGGCAAGAGGCAGCGCCGTAAGTTGTGATGTACGAAAAGTTTACCCTTATGAGATCTATGATAAGCTGGAATTTGATGAAATATTGGAAACCGGCTGCGATTCTTTTGCCCGTTATCTCATTAGAATACGGGAGATGAACCAGTCAATAAGAATTATTGAACAACTGATAGATAATATACCCACAGGTGATTTCCAGGCAAAGACAAAAGCCGTATTGAAATTACCCAAAGGAGAATTTTATACAAGAGTGGAAACGGCCAGAGGTGAACTGGGAGTTTATATTGTAAGTGAAGGAGGAACGACTCCTTACAGGATCAAATTTCGTTCACCGGGTTTTTCCAACCTTTCTGTTTTAGATAAAATAGCCAGAGGCGGAAAGATTGGTGACCTGATTGCGATGATGGGGACACTGGATTTAGTGATTCCCGATATTGACAGGTAAACAAATTGCAGATTGGCGATTGTAGCCTTCAGATTGAAATCTGCAATCTGAAATCTAAAATATGGAGTAGTAATGTGGAGTTTTTCAGACATATCGAACAGTATTCATGAATGGCTGAGTGGGAACTTCAACCCGACCTGGACCTTGATAATAGAAATGGTCCTTGCTGGTGTTGCTGTAATTGGGTTATTTGCTGTACTCGGGCTGGTGCTGGTGATCATGGAAAGAAAGGTCTCAGCATGGATGCAGATAAGGCTTGGCCCCAACAGGGTGGGCCCGAAAGGAATTTTCCAGTCGCTTGCCGATACAGTCAAACTGATTGTAAAAGAAGGAATGACGCCTGCAGGTGCTGATAAATTTTTGTTTAATCTGGCGCCTTTCATTGCCATGATCGTTACCATGCTCTTGCTGGCGCCGATTGCTTTTGCAGGAAACTTCCAGTTGTGGGATATAAATATTGGTGTGCTGTATGTTTCTGCAATCTCTTCCCTGTCTGTGATTAGTGTTTTGATGGCGGGCTGGGCCAGTAATAATAAATATTCACTGCTTGGGGCTATGCGCAGCGGCGCCCAGATTGTGAGTTATGAATTATCAGCCGGGCTTTCTGTTTTGGCAATTGTGGTATTGGCGGGAAGTTTACAGGTATCAGATATTGTCGGTTCACAGGCAGATGGCTGGTGGATATTCAAAGGACATTTACCGGTATGGATAGCTTTTGTCACTTTCATTATTGCCGTTACAGCAGAAACCAACCGGGCGCCCTTTGATATGGCAGAAGCGGAAAGTGAACTGACAGCCGGATTTCATACTGAGTATTCCGGGATGAAATTCGCTCTTTTCTTTCTGGCAGAATATGTGAATGTTTTTATTGTTTGTGCAATCGGCGCTACTTTGTTCCTGGGTGGACCAATACCCTTGCATATCGGCAGCTGGGAAGGTTTTAACCATGCGATGGATTATATCCCATCAAGTGTGTGGTTCTTTGGAAAAACATTTTTCCTGATATTCCTGATCATGTGGTTCCGGTGGACATTCCCAAGATTGAGAATCGACCAATTGCTGAACCTGGAATGGAAATACCTTTTACCGATCAGTATGATCAACCTGTTACTGGTAACAGCAATGGCAATTTTAAAATGGCATTTATAATGGGAGCAGGCAAGTATATATCAGATGTTTGGAGCGGTTTTAAATCGCTGCTGAAAGGTATGAAGCGGACGGGTTATTATTTCACCCATCACAAAGAAATAATAACTCAGCAATATCCTGATAACAGGAAAGAGCTGAACCTGCCTGAACGTTTCAAAGGTGAAGTGGTGATGCCACACAACGAAAACAACGAACACCGCTGTACGGGTTGCCAGGCCTGTGAGCTGGCTTGCCCCAACGGATCGCTGAAGGTTATTTTCAAAAACGAAATGACACCGGAAGGCAAAAAAAAGAAGGCAATTGATAAACTGGTATATCACCTGGAACTGTGTACAATGTGCAACCTGTGTATAGAAGCCTGCCCTTCAGATGCCATTAAAATGGCGCAAACTTTTGAGCATAGTGTGTTTGACAGGAATAAACTGATAAAAATTTTGAATACCCCTGGTTCTAAAATCATGGAAGGGGTGGAATAACCCTCTAAATCCCCAGTGAAGGGGGACTTTAGAGTTTGAAAGAAGAAAGATCATTAATGACGATTGGTTCAGAAATACTATTTTATTTATTGGCAGGGCTGACGCTTGTTTGTGGTCTGTTGTCTGTAACCACAAGACAGATTTTCCGTGCTGCTATTTATCTTTTATTTTCTCTTATAGGCGTTGCCGGTATTTACTTCTGGCTGCAGTATGAGTTCATTGCGGCGGTGCAGATAGTGGTGTATGCCGGAGGAATAGCAGTATTGATCATCTTTTCCATTTTTCTGACCCATCAGGCAGGTGAAAAAATGCCAAAACAAAAAACTGAAAGAAAGATTTTTTCGGCATTGGCCGTTTTTTCCGGATTTGCCCTGGCAATGGTGCAGGTGTACCAGCATGAGTTCATTACCCTGAACCATGAGGCACCATCGCCAACTGTGCGGGATATTGGCAGGCAAATGCTGAATGTGGAAGAAAGTGGTTATGCACTGCCGTTTGAGGTAATATCAATGTTATTGCTGGCAGCCATGGTGGGATGTATTGTAATTGCAATAAGGGAAAGAAAAATAACGAACATTGAACAAGGAACACTGAATGATGAAATAAAGAAATTAAAGAATGGAGATAAAACGAAAATATGATTTAGAAGAGCGGCTTATTGAATTTGCAGTTCAAATTATCCGGATAACAGAAAGCCTTCATAACACGAGGGCGGGTATTCATGTAGGAGGACAGCTTGTTCGTTCGGGAACTTCGCCGGCATTGCATTATGGAGAGGCGCAAAGCGCAGAATCAAGACCAGATTTTATTCATAAAATCAAAGTGGTTTTAAAAGAACTGAGGGAAACTAAAAATGCTTTGACAATAATAAAGCGAGTGCCGCTGACCGATAAGATGGAAATTGTTGATAAAGCTATGGCTGAGAGCAATGAATTGATTTCAATTTTTGTCAAAAGCCTGGAAACTGCAAAGAAAAATTTAGAGGATGAGAAAAAGCAAAAAAGGAAAAATAATGACGATAAGTAAGATTTACTTCGGTGTTCGTTATTCCTTGTTCAATGTTCATTATTCATTATGATACAACCGGGACTATATCATCTTTTATTCATCAGCGCAGCGCTGTTCTTCATCGGCGTATATGGTTTCTTTACACGAAGGAACCTTATCACCATGCTGATGAGCATAGAACTGATATTGAACAGTGTGAACCTGAATTTTATTGCTTTTAATAAATACCTGTGGCCTGAAAAAATGGACGGGTTGTTCTTTACGGTATTTATTATCGCCATTGCTGCTGCTGAAGCAGCCGTTGCCATTGCCATTATTATTAACCTGTATCGCAGTCATCATTCCATTGATGTGGAAAACGCCGAAGATCTGAAATACTGATATGCCAAACGCCGCCACCATTGCACTTATTCCTTTACTGCCAGGGGCAGGTTTTGTATTGCTGGGACTGTTTGGCAAAAAATATTTTGGCAAAAGCTCCGGTATTATCGGTACAGCATTGCTGCTGGTATCAACTGCCGTTGCATTGTATACCGCCTATGAATATTTTTCGGCTGATACAGCCGGACGTTATACGAATGCAATAGCTATTAAATACACCTGGCTAAAATTTTCTGAGAATTTATCCATAGATATGGGTCTGTATCTTGACCCCATTTCCATGATGATGATTGTGGTGGTTACGTTTGTTTCGCTGATGGTGCATATTTACAGTTTAGGTTATATGAAAGGTGAAGAGAGGTTTGCCACTTACTTTGCTCATCTCGGGCTTTTTACTTTTTCCATGCTGGGATTGGTTCTTTCTTCCAACATTTTCCAGATTTATATATTCTGGGAACTGGTGGGAGTTTCATCTTTTCTGCTGATCGGATATTATTATGACAAACCCAGTGCCGTAGCGGCATCCAAAAAAGCTTTTATTGTTACGAGGTTTGCTGATCTGGGTTTTCTTATTGGAATTCTGGTTTTATCGTATTCGTCCGGCACATTGGATTTTAATACAATGATTGCCACACTCACTTCACCTGAATCAAGTCAGTTAAAGACCGCGGTCAGTTCAACATTTTTGGGAGTATCAGCCGTAACATGGGGAGGACTATTAGTGTTCATGGGCGGTGCCGGTAAAAGCGCCATGTTTCCGCTGCATATCTGGCTGCCCGATGCAATGGAAGGTCCCACGCCGGTCTCTGCCTTGATACATGCTGCTACTATGGTGGTGGCAGGTGTTTATCTGGTGGCAAGGTTATTTCCCATTTTCGCCATTACTACTCCGGTTGTGCTGGAAGCCGTTGGATGGATTGGAGCAGTTTCTGCAATTATTGCTGCCATCATTGCCTGTACCCAAACCGATATAAAGCGGGTACTGGCTTATTCCACCATGAGCCAGATCGGGTTCATGATGTTTTCACTGGGTGTTTCCAGGTACGGCGGCGAAGCAGGATTGGGATATACAGCTTCTATGTTCCACTTGTTTACCCATGCTATGTTCAAAGCGCTGCTGTTTCTTGGCGCCGGGGCTGTCATCCACTATATACACAGTAATGAGATAAAGGATATGGGAGGTCTGAGAAAATATATGCCCATTACGCATATTACTTTCTTAATCGCCTGTTTGGCCATTGCAGGTTTCCCGTTTTTGTCTGGCTTCTTCAGCAAAGAAGAGATACTGCTTGCTGCCTATCATAATAACCCGGCTATTTACTGGATTGCTTTATTTACTTCCGGTCTTACCGCTTTTTATATGTTCCGGCTTTATTTCAGCATCTTCTGGAATAAGACATATGAAAAACATGCCTTGCATCATGAGCCCGCCTACGTCAGGGCTTCGGCGGGTAAAGAAGGGCCGTTTGTAATGATGCTGCCGCTGATCGTACTGGCAATTGGTGCAGCAGGTGCAGGATATATTCCCTTCGGAAAATATGTAAGTTCAGACGGAGCGCCGCTAAAACCACATTTTGATATCAACTTTTCTATATTACCTGTGGCGCTGGGATTGATTGGCATTGCAACAGCATGGGTGTTGTATAAAAAACAAAACAGCCTTCCGGAGAAAATGGCGGCTTCGTTCGGCAGCCTGTACAGGACAGCATACAGAAAGTTTTACATAGACGAAATATACCTGTTCATTACCAGGAAAGTTTTATTCAACCTGGTTGGCAGGCCGGCTGCCTGGTTTGACCGAAATGTGGTGGACGGGCTGGTGAATTTTTCCGGCAACATAACACAATTAATTTCAGAGAAAATAAAAAAATGGCAATCGGGAAAAGTGCAGCAGTATGCTATTTATTTCCTGGTAGCAGTGGTTGTAATAGCGGCCGTGTTTATATATATGATAAATTAAAAAAACTTAAATCTTTTTGAAATCACAAAATGTGACTTCAGGAATAATATAGTAAATGAATCTTTTATTACTTATAGCAACCCCTTTACTGACCGCACTGGCAGTTTTACTCTGCCGGAATAAAGAGCAGGTGAAATGGACCTCCCTTGCGGGCTCTTTTGCCCAACTGGGGATTTCATTTTTTCTGCTCTTTGCTTATAACGCTGAAAGGGCAGCAGGGAACACAGCCCAAATGCTGTTTGAAGAGAGTTATAAATTGTTCAGTTCACCAAATATCAATTTTCATTTTGGCGTGGACGGTATTTCAGTAGCTATGATACTGCTGACGTCTTTTGTGCTGGTAGCAGGAGTACTGGTATCATGGAATGTTGAAAAAATGACCAAAGAAT
>VGGV01000006.1 GCA_016868455.1 Bacteroidota bacterium | reverse complement strand
TGTTAACGCTACCGTGTTGGGAATTTCTGTAGACTCTGTATTTACATTGGCTAAATTCAAAGAGGAACAACAGTTGAATTTTCCACTGCTTAGCGATTTCAATAAAAAGGTATCTGAGCTTTATCATGCCATTTATCAGGATTGGATTCTGGATATGAAAGGCGTTTCAAAACGCTCAGCCTTTTTAATTGACAAAAATGGTATTGTTCAATATGTAGAGGTGCTGGAAAATCCGGGAGAGATTCCAAACTTTGAAAAAATAAATGAAACATTTCTTAAACTTTTAAAATTTAAAAATGGAAAAACAACAAGTACAAGCCCCCGATGAAAATTCATTAGGCGGCGGCAATCCGTGTCATTATACAACATGGGATTGTAAGGAACAGCCAAATTGGGATGAAATAAATTCGTTTATTCAGAACACAGGTCTGCCACCATTTTTTCATCTAGTTAATATTAGTTCTGACTAGTACGCTGTTTTTATTGCGTTTAAAAAAATGGGGCAGCAGGAAATTGAATTGGCTTGTAATTTAATGGGTCATAAACTGGCAAGACCGATAACTCTGTAATATACGCAATAGCTGGTATAGGATACTATTGAGAATCAATAATAAATGATACCAGCAAATTTCAAATCTTATATCTCCCTTACTCCGCCCACCTTATTCTCCACCGGGGTTACCTTATATCCTTCTTTACGCAGCAGCTCAATTACTCCTTTTTCTCCCGGCAGGTGGCCGGCGCCCACGGCAACTAACAGCACTTTTTCTTTCAGCAGGGTTTTTAATTTTTCCACCCAGTTGCGGTTGCGGTTGTAAAGCAAAATATCTTCGTATTGCATCATTCCCTCATCGTTTTTGCTGATCATCTCCCCCAATTTCTCCAGGTTTTGCTCCTTATAGGCCTTCATCATTTTTTTAAATTCCTGCTCCGCTTCATTTTCACCCTTACCGGCGCCGGCAATGCCCTTGTACAATTCCTTTGCCTGCACTTTATAGGGAATACTGTCAAACACACTCATCTGGTAGGCCATGGTCTCCAGCCCGTCAATCCTTTTGCCATATTTTTTCGCTTCTTCCATGATGAGCTGCTCCATCGCCACCTGCTCATCGCAAACCATGCTGGCTTCCATAAGCATGGACGATGCCACCAGCGGTTTGTAGGTTTCCAGCGTTGAAAACGGCAGCATGGAACCATTTTTCTCAAAATAGGTCTTTGTTATTTCGTATTCTTCAGGTGTAAGCAGGTCGGCCAGTGTGGTGTCATTTTTCATTTTCATTTTAGTGATGATGCCGAGCAGCTCAAATAAATTATCCATATCCAGCTCCAGGTACACCCGGTCCGCATTTTTAATAGCCTTTACCAGGTTCTCGCTTAAGAAAGCGTCTTCCTTACACAGCATGTGAATGGTGCCAAACAGGTATGAAGGTTTTTCAATTCCGTTGCCGCTGATCTTCCAGAACAAGGTGTTATTGTCTTTTTGGGCAGCGGCAGTAAGGGTGGCCAGGCCAAGCAGCAGTATTGCACTGAGTCCTTTCATCGGGGATGCGTTTTATGCAAGTTAGTGAATAGTCAATGGTGAACCTGCCTGCATCGCCTTCGCTGAAGCTTCGGCGGAGCAAGGCCGGCAGGCAGGTAGTCAGTTGTGAATGGGTTTTGAAATTGCAAAAACCTTTCCAATGGGAAATTTGTGACGTAGTGGCAGGTAATACCTGAATATATCTCCACCTCACCCGTCTCGCCTCACCTCACCCCGCCTCACCCCGTCAATATTAAGTTTCATAAATAACTGTTTTTTCAACACCCCTCTCCTTAAGGAGAGAGGTGTTGTACAGTATGCTTCATTTGTAAAAAGGTGCAGCTCGGGTGAGGCGGGTGCGGCCTAATAAAACACTTCTTCCCAGTAGCGGGAAAATTTAGTACCCCATTTAACGGAGAGTTCGGTCGGTGTTATTGGTAATCCCAACTCCTGTTTGATAGCCAAAACGGGCAAATTGATACCGGCCCCCAACCCTGCCGAGATACTCCCCTGCACACGGGGGTTTATTTCAAGAACTAAAAACTGATCGCCGGCTGATTTTTTTACCTGTATGCCAATATTGCCGTGAAGCTGCAACTCCCGGATGATCTGCGTACAATAAGGAATGATACTTTCTTCTTTTACAAACTCTCCTTCCACACTGATGCCGTTGATCATTCGTTTACGGAGTCGGGGCGCTACCAGCTTTGCTTCACCGTGGTTGGCGAGACAGTCCACAGAAAATTCTTCTCCGGGAAAGTATTCGGAAATAAGCAGCTCAGGAAATTTCCCTGAAGAAAGAATACGTATTGCTTCATTCAGGGTAATATAAACGGAAGTGGGTTTGTGGTTGAACAACAGATCCAGTTCATTCATCTGTTCGCTGATGATGCGAAACCCTCGGCTGCCGTTGGATACCGATGGTTTAAAGCAAACCGGTTTATCCGGGTAACCCAATTCTTTCACTGCTTCTTTAAACTGCTCAATGGCGGGCGGAGCCGGGCCATCAACAATCCTGAAATCCGGTACCGGCATACCCCGCTACTGCAGGAACTCATACAAACGGCTTTTATTATTAGCAATTTCAAGGGATGCAAGCGGTGAAACAGAAATTTTTATGCCGGCTGTTTCAAATTCTTTTTTATGCATTGCCAGGGGGATCAATTCTCTTGTCACCAGCGGTAAAACCATATGAATATCCCTTTTTTTACAAACAGCAAGCAGCGTTTCTGTAAATAAAGGATCTGTTGCCAGCGGTATTGTTTCAAACGCTTTGGCTAAATATTTACCGGGGCGTATTGCTGTTTGCATCAGCTGCAGTGATATTCAATGCAGGCTCAAGACCAAGGCATTTCAGAATGCCTGCCGCACCGGGAGCGCCGGCGCCGGTCATTAAAATATTTACTGTGCTCACCCCTTAAATGTAGAATGTAAAATGCAGACCAGAAAATGTAAAATCAGGATACCACTGCCTCTTCTCCGTAAAGTTGGTCCTTAAACTTAAGCGATGGCGAAGGAATAAAAGGCCCTATGCCCAGTTGATCCCATTTTTCATCTACGGCTTTAATGGTTGCATCATCTGCCACAATAATGTTGGGCCAGTCACGGTTAAAGCCATCCAGCTCTTTTGTCTTTCGGGTGCCATCAAGTCCCATGCAGGTGGTGTAGTCGTTTGCCGGAGACAGTGAGCCGGGTGCCGGGCGTTTATCAATATGATGGTCTCTCTTGGGATCCAGGTTGTTGCAGAACCGCCACAATGCCGTTGGCAGATCATTGGCATCTACGGTATGTTCAACGAATAAGATCATTTTAATTCCGGCTAGTTCCGGTAAAGCACAAAGCTGCTCATGTAATTCCTTAATATGCCCCGGCCTGTTTTTTTTGACAGAAACAATGATGCATGAAATTTCTTTTTTAAGCAATGAAAGATTAACAGAAGCTATTTCAGGGAATAATGATTTGATGCTTTCAGCAGAGATGTGATCATTGATTACTGCTTGTTTATTATTTTCATCTGATTCTTCAGGAAACTTGAAAGTTCCATCAATACACATCTTCCCTCCAAAACCCAGCTTGCTGCAGCTGTGATCCAGCACATCCATCGGGCCGGTAGAAAAATAAATATCGGTAGCAGGGTTCAGGTTTTTAAAAACATCCTGCGCCAATCGCAAATAATCGTTGATTTTAAATGAATCTTCGATTATCCCCCCCTTGGGGGGCGGGGGGGCTGTAAGTACCAATATCTTGTTAAACATCATTTGCCCGGCACCCCACATAGCATTCATTACTTTTTGCCCCTGCCCTGCATAATCTTTTTTAATTTTTGTGATAACAAGATTGTGAAATACGCCTTCTACCGGCATATCCATGTCCACAATCTCTGGCACCATGGTCATCTTAATTGGCGCCAGGAAAATCCGTTCAGTGGCTTTACCAAGCCAGGCATCTTCCTGCGGCGGTATGCCGACAATAGTAGCCGGGTAAACTGCATTTTTCTTGTGTGTTATTGCGGTGATATGAAACCGGGGGTACCAGTCCGGTAATGAATAGTAACCGGTATGATCCCCAAACGGACCTTCCCATATTAACTCATCATTGGGATCAACATATCCCTCAATAATAAAATCAGCATCAGCCGGCACTTCCACCTCAGGCTGGGTAATACATTTTACCAGCTCCACTTTTTTCTTGCGCAGAAAACCTGCCAGCATGTACTCATCCACGTTTTCCGGTAAGGGAGCTGTAGCTGCGTAGGCATAAACAGGGTCGCCACCGAGCGCAACTGCCACGGGCATTCGTTTATTCAGTTTTTTATATTCTGCAAAATGTTTGGCGGAAACCTTGTGTTTATGCCAGTGCATTCCTGTAAGTACGGGCCCAAACACCTGCATCCGGTACATACCAACATTACGGGAGCCGTTATTGGGGTCTTTTGTATGAATAACGGGAAGTGTCACGAATGGCCCACCGTCTTTTGGCCAGCAGGTAATCACGGGCAGTTGGGTGATATCCGGCACCGTCATAATAATTTCCTGGCATTCTCCCCTGCCCTTTTTTACTTTGGGCATCCAACTCGCAAAGCGGCCCAGTTGAGGAAGCAATTTTAATTTATCAATAATACCTTCTTTCGGCGCCGATAATAATTTAAACAAATCCTCGATTTCACGGGCTATATCATCAAGGTGATTCACCCCAAGCGCCATGCACATTCTTTTTTCACTGCCATAGGCATTCATCAGCACGGGGATGCCATAGCCTGAGTTTTCAAACAGGATGGCCCTGCCGCCACCGGGTTCTTTGCTCATACGGTCCGTGATCTCGGCCATTTCCAGCTTTGGATTTACGTAGGACTTTATACGGACCAGTTCCCCGGCTTTTTCCAGCGCTTCGATAAACTGTTGTTGATTTTTATAGGCCATTACTGCAAAGGTAAGCTTGTGGCGAGTAGGAAATGGCAAGTGAGAATGGTTAGTGGGATAAGTAATCCTGGTTCCCGTCTAATGACTAATGACTCTCTCTCCCGCCTGTCATTTATTTTTTTACCACCAACCCGATTTACTTACTTTTAAAACCTAAATAAAAAAAATATGCGTTTAGTTTCTCCCTTATTAGCTACAGCCTTTATTATTTCAGTAACATCCTGCAAAAGCGGTTCAAAAGACAGTACTGCAAAACCGGATGTACTGGCCGTGAACCTTGACACCAGCATGAGACCGGCCGAAGATTTTTTCCAGTACGCCAATGGCGGTTGGATCAATAAAAATCCTATCCCCAATGAGCAATCCTCCTGGGACATCGGCAACCTTGTTATTGAAGAAAACCTGAAAAGGCTTCGTGAGATCTCTGAAAGTGCGGCCAAATCTGGCGCCAGCGCCGGTAGCTCGGAACAAAAGATCGGCGACTTCTGGACCATGGCCATGGACAGCGCTAAAATTGAAGCGGATGGCCTACAGCCGCTACAGCCCTGGCTGGATAAAGTCAATGCCATTAGCGATCTAAAGGGTCTTGTTGCAACCGTTGCCGAACTGAAAAAAATGGGATCGAGCACTCTCTTTGCTGATTTTATTACGCAGGATGATAAGAACAGCGATGCAATGACGTATAAACTCTGGCAGGGCGGGATCGGTTTGCCGGAAAGGGAATATTATTTTAAATCTGACAGCACCACTATTAATATCAGGAATGAATATGTAAAGTATATCGCCAAAATCCTCACCATGGCCGGGGAAGATGCCACTGCATCGGCAACCTCAGCCAAAAATATTCTAGCACTGGAAACAAAACTGGCCCTGGCCAGCCGCAAACTGGAAGACCTGCGGGACCCTTATGCCAACTACAATAAAATGGCGATTGCTGATCTTGGTAAAATGAATGCCAATATTGACTGGACAAATTTCCTGGGTATCACCGGTATCAAGTCGCTTGATTCGGTAATTGTGGGTCAGCCGGAATTCTTTAAAGCGCTCGACAATGCATTAAAAACAGTTCCGCTCAGCGACTGGAAACAATATGTAAAATTCAATCTCATTACTGACTTTGCCGCCACCTTACCTGATCAATACGGCGTGGCCGCCTTTGAGTTCAGCAAATTATTCAGTGGGGCCAAAGAAAGAAGACCCAGGTGGAAAAGGGCCATTTCTGCCGAAGAAGGTGTAATGGGTGAACTGTTGGGTAAATTATATGTAAAAGAATTTTTCAACGAAACAGCTAAGAAACGTTACGAAGATATGGTGGAAGCGATCCGTGCCGCGTTGAAAGACCGTATCGGGCAACTGACATGGATGAGCGACAGCACCAAGCAAAAAGCTTATGCAAAACTGGCTGCGATCAAAAAGAAGGTAGGATACCCCGATAAATGGAAGGATTTTTCCACGATGCAGATGGGAAGGGAAAGTTATTTTCAAAACATGGTCAGTTCCAATCTCTGGTGGCATAATTACAATACAAATAAATTAGGTAAACCGGTTGACCGCGACGAATGGGATATGTTCCCGCAAACCTATAATGCATATTACAATCCTTCCAACAACGAGATCGTGTTACCTGCGGGCATATTCACCGTTCCCGGTTACCGGGATGAGGAACTGGATGATGCTACCGTGTATGGATATGCCGGTGCTTCCACTATCGGGCATGAGATCACACATGGTTTTGATGATGAGGGCAGGCAGTTTGATGCAAAGGGCAACCTGGTGAGCTGGTGGACCAAGGGTGATGAAGAAGAATTCAAGAAAAGAGCGGATGTGATCATCAAACAGTTTGATGAATATGAGCCGGTGAAGGGTTATCATATCAATGGCAAGGCCACTACCGGTGAAAACATTGCCGACCTGGGCGGAATACTATTGGGGATCGAAGCTTTTAAAAAGACAAAGCAATACAAGGATAACAAACCCATCGCGGGTCTGAATCCCATGCAGCGCTATTTCCTGGGTTATGCATTGGGCTGGCTTGGTCATACAAGGGAAGAACAATTGAAAAACCATTTGCTGACCGATGTTCACTCCCCTGCCAAGTACAGGGTAAATGGTCCCTTTGTGGATGTGGATGAATTTTTTACCACCTTCAATGTAAAAGAGGGTGATAAAATGTACCGGGCCGATAGCATCAGGGTGCGGATCTGGTAGAATGAAAATAAAGAATAAGAAATAAGTAATAAGGAATAAGAAAGTATTGGATCGTCACTTTCCCATTCCCTGCCCGTCCGGTCAGGCGGGCTTATTCTTTATTCTTTATTCCTTATTTCTTATTCCCGTAAAGGTTACTCCCAGCCCCTTAGCATCTGAATAAATAATTTTTCCAAAATCATACTCAATACCTGTTGCCAGGTCTTCTTCCAGCAACAGCGGTCCGTCCATATCCACATGGTCAATGAAGGGCAACAGATGCGCAATGGCGGCCGAGCCGATAGTGGATTCATTCATACAGCCGATCATGATTTTCATTCCCATCTGCCGGGCTTTATCAATCATACGCCTGGCCGGGGTGATCCCGCTGCATTTGGTGAGTTTGATATTGATGCCATGAAAGTGATTGGAACATTTTTCCACGTCTTGTTCCAGCACACAGGATTCATCTGCATATAATGGCAGTTCAGATTCCTGATACAGGATTTTCATTCCATCCCAGTCATCTTTTGCAAGGGGCTGTTCTACAAACTCCACTCCCAGTTCTTTTAGCTTTGGAATAAGTTGTAAAGCCGTTTGTACATCCCATGCCGCATTGGCATCCACCCGCAGTGTGGCATCGGTATGCTCCCGCAGCGCCTTAACAATGGCAATATCATCAGCCGTACCCACTTTTATTTTATAAATGGGCCAGGGTTTTTCCTTCATTTTAGCCACCATCTTTTCAATGCTGTCAATGCCAATGGTGTAATCGCAAACGGGATTTTTTGAAATATCGCCTTTCCAAAGTTCATACAAAGGTTTTCCCTTCATCTTTCCATAGATATCCCATGCCGCAATATCGAGTGCGCAAACCAGGGAATTATTTTGCGGGAAAAGATGATGCAGGTAATGCCAGTACCGCTCTGGTTCGGTAAAAGCAAATTTCTCAACAAACTGTTTTTTGGCTACCAGGTCAGCAATCATTTTTTCAACCGGGATATTATAATAAGCAATGGCAGGAGCCTCGCCATACCCTTTGATACCGAAATGTTCTAGTTCTGTTATCAGGGTAGGCTGGTGGGTTTTGGTGCCTTTGGAAATGGTAAAGGGGTGGCGGAACTTCAAATTGTAAGACCAGTAAGAAACTTTCAATTTGTAAAGTTTAAAGAGCAAATATAAATTATCGAACAGGGAACACGGAGGGCTGACGTATTTACTTCTTCATTTCACAGTTCAATATCCTTTACCCTCTGCCGCTGTTTACCACATATCTCTTCAGTTCTTCATTAATTTTTTTTGTTTAATGAGATCTTCCAGGCTGATGTGCATGCGGTATTACCAGTAATGTTTGGGGTTGGCAGGATTGTTAATGCGTTCTTCCAACGGGTTTTCCCGGAAAGGAGGCTTTTAAACAGCTGCAACCTGCTGATTATTTTACCGAAGCCACCAGGCTTTTGAAAGTTTCAGGATTGTTCATGGCAAGATCGGCCAGTACTTTACGGTCCAGTTCAATGCCTTTGTCCTGCAATTTTTTGATAAAGGCAGAATAGGTCATTCCTTCTTCACGAACAGCAGCATTGATACGGGCTATCCACAAACTGCGGTACTCCCTTTTTTTAACCTTCCGGCCTACATACATGTAGGTCATTCCTTTTTCTACTACGTTTTTGGCAACGGTATATACATTTTTACGTTTGCCGTAAAAGCCTTTGGCCTGCTTCAGGATTTTTTTCCGGCGGGCCTTGCTGGCAACAGCGTTTACTGAACGGGGCATATCATAATTAGTTTAAAATTAATAATGGATGTAAAAAGAGTTTATTTCAGGCGCAGCAGGCGTTTTACAAAATCCAGATTGGCTTTGCTGACTGAACCGTCCTTGCGAAGTGCTCTTTTTCTTTTCTTTGATTTTTTGGTCAGGATGTGACGCTTGAAACTCTTCTGGTGAGTGATTTTACCAGTCGCCGTTACTTTAAAGCGTTTTTTGGCGCTGGAATTCGTTTTTACTTTAGGCATGTTACCCTTATTAAAATTACACCCTTGAGGCATTCCCCACCGGGGGACCTTTTTCGAACCTCTTCAGGCAATTGGTTGCCGGTAATATGTAAATGACCGGCTTTTTAAGAACTTCTTCTGCTAAAAACAGAAACCCCTGTTTTGGGGCTGCAAAGATAGGCCTGAACTCTATTACGGCAAAGCCCGAAATAGAAAAAAGGGAGGTTTTGCTACCTCCCTCATTTCATGAATAAATTCTTTAATAATCCTGATTAATCTTTAGGATTCAAGGCTTTATCGATTCTTTTTGATAGATCCTGCAAGTGATACTTAGTCATTGGATCGGCAATTGCTACGGCAGCATTGTTAATTTCTGCCCTTAAAGCCGAAAGGTGGGCCATTACCCCACTTTTTACATCTGATTTATCAGTACTGATCCCGCTGGTGGTTATTGTAATTGTTCCTGTAGTTGTAGTTGAAGGCGGTGCGATAAGGCCAATTAATGTATTAACGTATGACTTTTGAAGATTTCGCCTGTAGATATCAACAGGCTTACGGACAGCCAGTTCGCTCCAGATGCCTTTTTTAAGATCGGCCAGCAGTTCTGTTACCTGATATGCGTTGTTTCCAAGTATGGCCTCGGCATCAACCAGTTTATTCAGGTTGCGGTTGCTGAGCAGCCGGTTCAGGGCATTATCCTGCAGGTTGCCGATGACCCGCATACCACTTTCACCGGTGCGGCTGAAAATATCCTGATTGATGAGCCAGGCGGGAGTGGTAAAAAGTTGTTTATTGATGAAATCAACGGCTTCTTTCTGCTTTGTTTCGGGAATAATTTCATAAACGGGGCCCGATTCCTCAACCATTTTTGGTGTTTCCATGATACCTCCCACATATTTGGCCACATGGCCAATGTACCTGCTGAACTGACCGGAAACCTGGCTATATATTTTTCCCAGACCCGAATAATTTTCATTGGGTTGTTTGGTCCACTCCAGCAGGTTCGGCACAATGCGCTGAAGGTTTTTGATGCCATACATGCTTCCTTTCACCGCATCATCTCCTACCTGTTCGCTTTGGCTGCGGGGGTCGTCGGGATTTGTTTCTGTGCCAAACCAGAGTCTTTTATCTTTCAGTTTTTCAATTACCCATTTGTTCAGATGGCCGGTTTCCGCTTCAGGAGAATTGAATTGATGAAATAATCTGTATCCCCACTCTAATGCCCATTTATCATAATCGCCGATGCGGGGAAAAATGCCGGCACGGCTGATATTATCTTCCGGCTGTGCCACGTAGTTAAAGCGGGCATAGTCCATAATAGAGGGTGTATGCCCGTTGGCCTCTACCCAGGCCTTGTTGCGCAGATTTTCTACCGGTACAGATGAACTGGAACCAAAATTATGTCTTAAACCAAGGGTATGGCCTACTTCATGTGCAGAAACAAAGCGGATAAGCTGCCCCATAAGTTCATCATCAAAAATCATTTTTCTTGCACCGGCATCTATGGGCGAAGCCTGCACAAAATACCAGTCGCGGAGCAGTTCCATTACATTATGATACCAGTTGATATGGCTCTCCATTATTTCTCCGCTTCGGGGATCTGAGATGCTTGGGCCGCTGGCGTTGGGAATGTCAGAAGGTTTGTAAACGATGGCGGAGTTGCGGGCATCATCCAGGCTCCAGGTGCTGTCTTCTGCCTTCGAAGGCGCTTCTCTGGCCATGATGGCATTTTTAAATCCGGCTTTTTCAAAAGCTATCTGCCAGTCATTTACACCCTGTATCAGATAAGGCACCCATTTTTTAGGTGTAGCCGGGTCAATATAGAATATGATAGGATTTTTTGGGTCAACCAGTTCTCCCCTTTTATACTTCTCCATGTCGCCTTCTTTGGGCTCAAGCCTCCATCTTTTTACAAGACTGATGGATTTTACACCCTGCGGATTGACGTCAAAATCGGTATACCCTACTGCAAAATAACCAACCCGGGGATCAAAAAATCTCGGTTGCATCGGCATCTTGGGCAGCAGTACGAAGGAACTGTTCAGTTCCATGGTAAGATTGCCGGAAGGAGTAGGTATGGCAGTTGTGACACCCGGGGTTCCGGCAGTACGGCCATAGGTTTTCACCGTTCTGATTTCTACATTAATAGGGTATGATTTGACGAAACTCACATAAGACTTGTCATTTTGAAGCTCACCGATTCGGAGGGATGATTTCAATCCGCCGGTAAAAAAAAGTACTTCATTAGCACCGCTGATAAAATCGGTTATATCAATTACCGCTCCGGATGAATCCTTGCCAAGAGACTTTAAATCAAACGAAGCAGCAATCTGCTGTACATTGGAATTGGTAACGGCGGTAAACATCGGGGAAGTGGAATCCTTTGCATACTCAGCAAAAGAAATATTACGAAGAAAGATTTTGTTGTTGGGACCTTTTTCAAACCGGACCACATTCTGGCCGATCTGGTCTCCGCCGTAACCAAAGAAACTACCCCCGCTACGCATACCTGCCGCCGCTTTGGAGATGCGGTTCACTACCAGTATATCACGGCCAAAGAGTGAATCAGGAATTTCGAAATAATATTTGTCCTCCACCCTGTGTGCAGTAAACAGGCCGGCATCCGAAACTGCTTTGGAAGTAATAACCTCCTTATAAGGTCTGGGGCCGCTGTTATTCGCAGGAGCTCTTCTTGCAGTATCCGGCCGTTGTGCCGACAAACCGAATGTGATACATGACAAAATAATAAATGACAGGAAGGTTTTTTGCATACTCTTGTTTTTGCAGTATAATAATCCGTCCAATATACGTAAAGCAACGTTTAAACGCTGAATAAGCATTAATTTTACACAAGCGGCTCTTTTTTGTTTTATGAGTATTTCCGGCCGGCACAAAAAAAGCACAAAGGACCCTTTGTGCCGGTAAAATTATTTCGGAACTCAGAATTACTTCAGGCAGTCTTTTGCCATATCCATTATGGTATTCATATCCAGTTCGCCTGCTTTGGTAGCGTCCGGATATTTTGCTTCCACTTTGTCGAGCATACAGGCACAATAAGATTTCGCTTTATCTCCCATGGCGCTTCCGTTTTTCTCACAATTCTCTATAAATGCTTTTTTTTCTGCTTCGGGCCATCCGCTTTTACCCTTTGATTTACATCCCACTGCCAAAGCTATCAGCAGAAGGACAGTGCATACTTGTTTCATAATTGCTGGTTTTTGTGGTTTGAATATTTGAATAAAAATATCAGCCTCCTTTTTTCTTTCCTTTGGGAGCGAACATAGCAAGCATTCTGCGGCCTTCCATTTTAGGCAAGTTTTCCAGCACCCCTATTTCTGCAAGACGTTCTGCAAACTTCAGCAATAACAACTGCCCCCTGTCCTGAAACTGGATGGCTCTTCCTTTAAACTGCACATAAGCTTTTACTTTGTTTCCTTCTTTCAGAAAATTCTCAGCATGCCTGGCTTTGAAATCAAAGTCGTGGTCATCGGTATTGGGTGTAAAACGGATTTCCTTCACTTCGGAGACCTTGCTTTTGGCTTTCATCTCCTTTTCCTTTTTCTTTTTATCGTAAAGGAACTTGTTGTAGTCAATGATTTTACAAACAGGGGGGTCTACATTGGGGGAAATTTCCACGAGGTCAAGGCCCTGCTCCTGTGCTTTTTTGAGGGCCTCCGGTGTATCGTAGATCCCTACTTCCACATTGTCGCCCACCAGCCTTACCTGCGGCACCCGGATAAAATGATTGATACGATGTTCTGCTTCTTTGCGGGGGACAAATCTGCCCCTGAATCCGTCTTTTTTGAATCCGCCACCGCCGGGCCTGAAGCCTCCGCCTGATGGCCTGAACCCGCCTCCGGGTTTTTGTGGTACTGCCATTTACTTGTTTTAGTGAGCCCCATCCCTGCAGGGGGCATTTATTTTCTGTATTATTCCCCGACAGGGTTTGAGGAATCTAAATTTACTATACAAAAATCAATACGCAACAAACCATATTCACGCCGGCTTCGGGTATCACCTGCCAATAAGTAAAGATTGCTGTTGCCCGCTAAAAATCAAACGCTTCTTCTTTCTTTTATTTCAACTGTAATTTCAGCTGTAAACTCATCCACTCCTTTTACCCCCGCATCACCTTTGCCCTGTACCCGAACCGCCACTTTGTTTTCATTCAATTCTTTCTCTCCTACAATCAGCATGTAAGGTACTTTCATTAATTCAGTATCCCGTATCTTTTTACCGATCTTTTCGTTTCGGTCATCCACCTCACAGCGAATATCTGCCTTTTTTAATTTTTCCGAAACCGCTTTTGCATAATCGGTAAACTTATCGCTGATCGGCAGCACTTTTACCTGTACCGGAGCCAGCCACAACGGCAATTTGCCGGCATAATGCTCCAGCAGAAACCCGATAAAACGTTCATGTGTGCCCAGCGGCGCCCGGTGAATAATCAGCGGCGTTTCAGTCTGGTTATCGGGTGTTGTATACTGCAGTTTAAAGCTTCTGCCCTGTGAGAAATCAACCTGGTTGGTGGCAAGGGTAAATTCACGGCCAATCACACTGTATATCTGCACATCAATCTTGGGTCCGTAAAAAGCAGCCTCGTCCTGCACTTCCACATAAGGAATGTCAGATGCTCTCAGTACATTTCTCACCATGGTCTCGGTTTCCTTCCACAGTTCCGGTTCGTTTACGTACTTAATACCGAGTTTATCAGGCGAATGAAGAGAAAGGCGCATGACGTATTTATCAATACCGAAGATCTTAAAATATTTCAGGTACATATCATTCACCGCCCTGAACTCATCATTGAACTGTTCTTTGGTGCAATAAATATGCGCATCATTCATATGCAGGCAGCGCACCCGCATCAGCCCGAATAGTTCACCGCTTTGTTCGTACCGGTACACAGTTCCGTATTCGGCTACACGGTAAGGCAGGTCACGGTAGCTTTTCGGCTCTGCTGCAAATATTTTGTGATGGTGCGGACAGTTCATGGACCTGAGGTAATATTTTTCCCCTTCCATTTCCATGGGCGGGTACATACTGTCGGCATAATAAGGCAGGTGGCCGCTTGTAAGGTACATGCTCTCTTTGGCAATATGAGGTGTTACTACCCTTTTGTAACCGGCCTCAAGTTCTGTTTCTTTGGCCAGTTTTTCGAGTTCCTCAATAATAACCGTACCATTGGGCAGCCACATAATAAGACCCGGTCCCACATCATCATCCAGTGTGTAGATACCCAGTTCTTTGCCCAGTTTGCGGTGATCTCTTTTTTTGGCCTCTTCCAGCAGGACCAGGTATTCATCCAGTTCTTTTTGGGAAGGGAAGCTTACTCCGTAAATACGGGTGAGTTGTTTGTTTTTTTCATCGCCCTTCCAGTAAGCGCCGGCTATGTTAGTAAGCTTGATCGCTTTAATGAATCCGGTATCGGGAATGTGCGGGCCCCTGCACAAATCAGTAAAATTGCCCTGTGTGTAAAAAGTTATTTCACCATCGCTGAGCTTTTGCAGCAGGTCCAGCTTGTATTCATCGCCCTTTTCTGAAAAAAAATCGACTGCTTCTTTTTTGCTCATTTCTTTTCTGACATAGGCATTTCCCTGTTTCGCCAGTTCCCTCATCGTTTTTTCAAGGTCTGCAAGATCTTCTTCGCTGATCTTTCTGTCTCCAAGATCAATGTCATAATAAAATCCTCTTGGATTCTCTATGGGCGGGCCTACCCAAAACTTTACACCTGGATATTTTTGTTCAACCGCCTCTGCCATCAGGTGGGCAGAGGAATGCCAAAAGGTCATTTGCCCGTCTTTATCGTTCCAGGTAAGCAGTTTAAGTGCGGCGTCATCCTTTATTGGCCGGGTGGCATCCCATACTTCGCCATTTATTTCTGCTGCCAGCACTTTTCTTGCCAGTCCCTCTGAAATGGATTTGGCTATCTCAAGAGCAGTTGTTCCTTCCTCATATTGCCGTTTTGCACCATCCGGTAAAGTGATTGTAATCATGAAAATAAAATCCTCCTTTTTAAGAGATTGCAAAGGTAGCAAAATCAGCTTAAAGATGACGGAGAATAAGCTGGTTTATATGGTTCATTTTCCGATCCAGTTCTCTGATTTTTTTATTGAACTCATCAGGCCGGGTAAACCAAATTGTTGCCAGCCTGTATTGTCTTTTTCTCCACCGGAGCAGCATTATCTTTCCATATAACCTGTCGAACCCGATGAATACACCACCCAACATCCGGGTGGTTTGACTGGTATTATTTGCCCTGCTGTAAAACCGGTTATAAATTTTATTCAGTCCCTTTTGAAAACGTAAATATGTGCGGCGGTTCTGCCTGATTTCTGCGAGGGTAAATTCTGTGATCAATGCCTGCCAGATATCGCCATTGATGTGTGCATTGATACCTAAAAGCTCATACTGCAGGGGCTTTAGGGAAGAATCTGAAAAATACATCTGCCAGACGGCGGAAATATCCTTGCCCTGCTGATTTGCCTCAACAGCACTGAAAAAATATTCTGCGAAGGACAGTTCCAGCCTTCTGATAAAGTCTTTTTCTTTTTTCCCCGCCTTCCGGAAAAATAAAACTGCTTCGGCTGTAGTTTCGGAATATAACCGGGTAAAATGCCTTGCTTTGGAAGGGCTGCGGGCAGTGGAGTCCAGTTGTTGCAGCAACCGGATTTCTTCATCGCTTACCTGTGGCGCAGCATTGCTGAAAAACAGGATACAGATAATCAACAGCGAGGTGTTTTTTAACCGCATAGCGCATAAAATCAGCAATTTAAAATTAACAAACTCTTGCTTCGGTGGGGTTTATTTCTTATGCCTGTATTTATTAGCTTTGATGCCGCTATGATGCGGATTGTTTCCAGGAAACTGCGTTTATCTGTTTTTTTTATTGCCTGCAGCATTCTTACCCTTTCGGCCCAGGATGTTACAGGGATATGGAAGGGTTACTTTATTACTGAAAGCGGTGAGTATTACAAACTGGAGTTTCAGGTATTGCAAAACGGCAGTTCAGCCACTACGGGTGTTTCTTACTCCTACCTCGATGTGAGGTTCTATGGTAAAGCCACGATGACCGGTAACTTCATCAAATCATCTTCCACCTTCCGCATAAGGGAAATAAAGACGGTGGAAGTAAGAAGTACACTGGGCGGCGGCACCTGCATCATGAATTATAATCTTAGTTATTCAAAATCGGGTAAAGAGGAATTCCTCGAAGGCAGTTATCTCGGCAAATATGAAAACAGGAATTACAGCGCAACGGCTACCGGCCGCTGGGGCGACTGCGGAGGCGGCAAAGTTTTTTTGCGGAAAGTAAATACAACCGATTTTTACGTGGAACCCTTTCTGAAAAATAAAGTAAAAGCCAGACCTGTAATTGTAAACGAAGCCCCCCCGCCTAAAAAAGACACGGCAGCCAAAACCCCGCCCGTTACCAAACCGGTGCTTAAACCGGTTTCAAAACCACCGGTTAAAAAGAATAACACCAATACCAATCCGGCAAAGCCCCCTGTTACAAAACCCATAACAAAAAACCCGGTGCCGGTTGTAACCAAAACTGACACTACCAGAAAAGTGTTTGCAGGCAATGATACAAAGCCGCAGCCGGAAGTAACTGTTCCCGCACCTGGGGTCATTAAAAACAGGACCAATGAACTGGTAAAAACATTTATGATAAGCGAAGAGGAAATTACTGTAAAACTTTTTGATAACGGAGAGATTGACGGGGATACAATTTCTGTTTACCTCGATAACAAACTGGTGCTTTCATCCAAACGTCTTACTGCTTCGCCGCTGGTGGTGAAAATTAAAATGGATGAGGAAGACAGCGAGCATGAACTGACCATGGTGGCCGAAAACCTGGGCTCCATTCCGCCCAACACTTCCCTTATGATTGTTGAAGCCGGCGAGCAACGATATGAGGTGCGGATTACGTCAACAGAACAGAAAAATGCCGTTGTACGGTTCAAATACCGGAAACGAAAATAAAATACAGCCGTTTCTGTAACCCCGCCGCCGCGGGACAAGTTTTTTTAAAACCGCTTCGGCATTTTCATTTATTTTTCCGCATCAATGTACCGGCAATTCGTTCTATACCTGCTCCTTTTTTACAGCACCCCCGTACAGGCTCAGGATATTAACGGCATCTGGAAGGGTAAGCTGGTAATGGCGCCGGGCGGATGTTTCCCGGTTTATAATATCGAACTGCAGCTTCAGGTAGCCGGAACCCGGATTACCGGTACAGCTTATCATTTTTCTGATTCCCTGAATTATGTAAGAGAAAATTTTGAAGGCATATTTAAAAAAGACAGTAACCAGATTGTGATACAGGAAAACGGCATCATTACTTTTCGTATAAAAGAAGACTGTGTACCCTGTGTAAAAAAATATCTGCTCAGCTATCACAAGGGCGGCGGCAATGTGGTAACGGAAGAACAGCTCCGCGGCACCTGGACCGGCAAAGCCACCGACGGTAAAACGGCCTGCGATCCCGGCACACTGGTACTAACCCGTTTTGACAAATCCACCTTTAAACCTGATTTTAAACTACCCCCCACCCTAACTAAAAGAAAGGCTGAACTGGTAAAAGAAATCAAGGTGGATACCGGCATTATCCATATTGACTTTTACGATAATGGCCAGATTGACGGCGATACCATATCGGTTTACGCAAACGGTATGCCGGTGGTATCCAACAGAAGGTTAGCAGCCAAACCCGTTTCTATTACCATTAAGATTGACCTGAAACGCACCGAACAGGAACTCATTATGGTAGGCGAAAACCTGGGATCCATTCCACCCAATACAGCACTGATGATCGTGAATGCCGGAGATAAAAGATACCAGTTGTATCTTACTTCAGATGAGCAGAAAAATGCCATGGTAAGGTTTATTTACGAAAAACCTGCCGGGGCACAGCACTCACCCTGATTTTTCCGGATTTTCCACCCCTGTTTAACTATCCGCCCAACGTTTATTTCTTAACCAAAATACACCCAACATGAAAAAAATCCTGTTTTCCGCTATTACCGGATTGCTCTTGTTTTTTATTTCCTGTTCTGACAAGGAAGATGATAATGGCGATTCCGGAAAAGCCAAAAAAAATATTGAGTCGCTTCAGGCTGTTGCAAAAGCTTTTGAAACCGGGGATGTCGGAAAAATTGACGAGGTGGTAGCCGCCGATTTCGTTGATCATACTGACAGAGGTGATATTGGGCGTGACAGTCTGAAGGCCATGATCACAATGATGCACAAGGCAATGCCCGATCTGAAGTTTAACACCGTAAAAGAACTTGCTGATGATGATTATGCTGCTGTATGGTATAAGCTTACAGGAACCAGCGATGGTTCAATGGGAATGCCCAAAGGCCCCTTTGAAATGAATACAATTGATATGGTCAGGTTTAAAGACGGCAAAGCTGTTGAACACTGGTCGTTTGGTGAAATGAGGGATGTTATGAAAACGATGTCGGGTATGGCGCAGCCTCAGCCTGCTACAGAACAAAAATAAGATTGCACCCCGCCGGTTAAATAAGTTCAATTAAACATACGATGGGGCTGTTAATAAATAACAGCCCCTGTTTTTTATGGAATCAGTTACAGTAGTACGGGTCGCCTGCCTTTCCGCTTCCGGAAGGATAGCAAAAGTGCAGTTGCCGGCTGGTAATACCGGTGATGTATACATTGACCGTTTTTCCTTTTTTATTACCTGCAGCCTGTACATTCATGGTGCCTCTTGCCGGGATAGTATTCAGCACCAGCGTTTCTGAACCTACTACCTTTTCTTTTTTCAGATAATCAACCCGAAGTGTAACCTGGTCAAGACGATCAGGTGCAGCGGGGTTTTGCGAAAATCCCGGGCAGGAGCACATCAGCAGCAGCATCACAGAGGCGAATTTTAGCATATAACTGAAACAGGCGGAAGGCTTTTTTGTTTGGCAGCTGAAAAAGTGTTGCAAAGATAGTTGCCGGCAGCCGGATGATGGATTACATTCTGTTATTTTTGCAAACTATTTGGATGAATGATGAACCTGCGTTGCCGGCAGGCAGGCGGGCAATCGGCAATATACAAACGCTAATTCAAAAATTCCATTCCCCACTCACTATTCACTTAAATGCTGGCAGGGTTACAAAATATAACATTTGAATTTGGTGCAAGAAACATTGTAAAAGATGCCACCTGGCATATACAGCCGGGTGAACGTATTGGTCTCATCGGGTACAACGGTACCGGTAAGTCAACTCTTTTAAAACTTCTGGCCGGGGAATACCAGCCTTCCCGGGGATCAGTGGAAAGGAGCCGCAGCACCACTATTGGTTACCTGCACCAGGATCTGCTCAGTTTTAACACCGGTGATTCCATCCAGCAGGTGGCACTCGGCGCTTTTGAAAAAGTATTACAGCTGGAAAAAGAAATTGAGAACCTGGGAAAAGAACTCGAAAGAACGGGTGACGAAACAATCATGCATGAGTACACCGATAAGCTGCATGAACTGGAGACCCTTGGCGGCTACAACATTCATCACCGGACAGAAGAAGTGTTGCAGGGGCTCGGTTTTGCAAATGCTGAACTGCAACGTCCTTATAAAGAATTCAGCGGCGGGTGGAGGATGCGGGTATTGCTGGCCAAAATGATTTTGCAGCAGCCTGATCTTTTGCTGCTGGACGAACCTACCAATCACCTGGACCTGCCTTCCATCGAATGGCTGGAAAAATACCTGCAGCATTACCCGGGCGCCGTGGTGATCGTCAGCCATGACAAGTACTTCCTGAACCGTATGGTGACGAAAATTGTTGAACTCTACCAGCAGGAACTGCATAGCTACAGCGGTAATTATGATTTCTATGAAAAGGAAAAAGCGCTGAGAATTGAACAGCAGCAAAAAGCCTACGAAAACCAACAGGACTATATCCGGCAGCAGGAAAGGCTGATTGACCGTTTCAGGGCCAAGGCCAGCAAAGCAGCGATGGCGCAAAGCCTGATTAAAAAGCTGGATAAGCTTGAGCGAATAGAAGATGCAACACTGGAACGGCCGAATATCCGCATCAATTTCAGGGTAGATAAAACACCGGGCAAGATCATCACGGAACTGAAGAACATCACCAAGGCATTCGGCGATAATATGGTTATTAAGAATTCTTCGGCTGAGATTGACAGGGGCGACAAAATAGCATTGATCGGCGCCAACGGTAAGGGAAAATCCACCCTGCTGCGCATTATTGCAGGCACCGAACCCTTTACAGGGGAAAGAAAATGGGGGCACAATGTGGAAGAAAGTTTTTATGCCCAGCACCAGCTGGAAGCGCTGAACATAAATAATAATGTTATTGCTGAAATGAAAGAATGCGGCAGCCAGATGACCGAACTGGAATTACGCAGTTTGCTTGGTTGTTTCCTTTTCAGCGGGGATGACGCGGATAAAAAAATTAAAATCCTCAGTGGCGGCGAAAAAGCCCGGGTAGCGCTGGCAAAAGTGATTATAAGCAAGGCCAATTTCCTGATGCTGGATGAACCAACGAACCACCTGGATATGCACAGCTGCGACCTGCTGGTAGAAGCCCTGAACAAATATGAAGGCACCATCATCCTGGTAAGCCATGACCGGTATTTTATTTCCAAAACAGCCAATAAAATATGGGAGATTGTTGACCAGGAAATAAAAGTGTTCAAGGGCGGTTATGAGGAATGGGTGCAGTGGAAAGAGCGAATGGCGAAGCAGGAGGTGCGAAATATGAAGTCCGATGACAGAAGTCAGAATGATGAGGCTGCTGAAAAGAAAGATTTAATTGAACCGGAAACCGCCCCGGCTAAAACCCGGCAACCTGCCATCAATAAAGAGTATAAAAAGGAGTTACAGAAAACCCAAAGGCAATTTCAACAGTTGGAAGAAAAGATTGCTGAACTGAGCAAACAAAGGGCCGATCTCGAAAGGTTACTCACCGACCCGTCCACTTATTCAGATAAAACAAAATTTCTGGAAACAGAGGCTGCTTACAAAGAAGCTGAAGAAGAACTTGCCCGCCTGAACATACGGTATGAGCAGTTGTTTGTTAAAATAATGGAGCTGGAAGAGAAACTGCCCTGATACTTGATATTTCCATTTTTTTAAGTTTTCGTACCTTTTCTCAGCCAAATCATTTGCTGTATGAAAAAAGTATTTTTTGTAATGGCTGCATTTGCCGTTGCCCTGTTGCTCGCTTTCCGCAGCGGGGATAAACGAAAAATCATTTTCTCAGAAAATAACGATACCGCCAGCAGGGAAAAAGCAATTATCCGCTGTTCGCCTGACTGGAACGAGCTGAAAGACTGGCTGGAAGAAGCAGACATCCCTCCCATGCCCGGGGCGGGAAGCCATAAGTGGAAAATTTCCACAACAAGCGACAGCGCCCAGTTTTACTTTAACCAGGGTATCAATATTTATTATGGCTTTCATATAATCGAAGCCATGGCCTCTTTTAAAAAGGCGGCAAAATTTGATTCCGGCTGTGCCATGCTGTACTGGGCTCAGGCATTAGGCTATGGCCTTAACATCAATGATTTTGGTTACCGGGCTTCGCCGGAGGCGCTTGCTGCACTTAATAAAGCAAAAGAACCGGTATCCGGTATTTCAGCAATGGAAAAAGAACTGATTGATGCCATGAGTCTTCGTTACACGGCCGATTCGGCTGATGCAACCCGTGCACAACTGAACCGGGACTATACCGCCGGAAGAGGAGAATGGAACTGTTTTTTTAATGCGTTCAACCGGTTTTACAGGTAGCGCCGTAACTTTTAATATGTTTATTGATGAAATACTTGTTTGCCGGTTGGCAAATAATACTTATTCAGCTCACCTGGTTGCACCAGGCAAACATCGGTTTTCCGTCCAGTTTGCCGGAAAGAAGTCAAAAGAAAAATCTGAAAAACTTGAGGTGAATATTGAGGCCGGTAAAAAATATTTTATCCAGATTACTTTTGAAGGCGGTGCATTTATTAATAATGTTTATTGCCAGGAAATTACAGAGAACTCAGCCAAGCAGGCCTTCAAAAAGCTGAAGCTGGCTGAGAGCTGCCGATGATTTTTTTAGTGACTGCTGGGGTTTCTTGCCTTCACAAAATCACTCACCAGGTAACTGGCCAGTTTACCGCTGGTGGCATCTGTTCTTCCATCACTTAATCTTGTTGCTCCTTCGCAGATATGCAGATAAGCTGGTTTGGTATCAGCTGCAGCAAAAAAAATATACTGCCTTGCATGCACCGGAGAAATACCTACCGGCGTCATGGCGCTGCTCAGGGTATTCTGAATACCATCCAGGTCAATATCAATACCGGTCAGCATATCTTCTGTAAAACCGGTGGCATGGGATACAGCCTGCATAAAGCTGCGCTTCTCATGTACAAAAATGTCTTCGAAAGTGATACAGTCGATAAAGGGGTTGTTGACGATATCCACCCAGCTGTTCTGGGGAATATAATTTTCATGCAGCCCGATAACGCAGTATTTCTGCAGGTAACCATCTTCTTCCGCATAGCGGAAGGCATTACCGCTGTGCCGGCCTTCCATCGGGCGGTAATCAGCATGCGCATCCAGGTTGATGCAGTTAATCTGCGCCAGTGGAATAATACCTGCGTTGTGCCAGCCTTTGGCTGCGCCTTTTATTAAGGGATAAGAATTATTATGGCCTCCGCCAATGACTATCGGAATTTTTTTGTTCTCCGTTATCATTTTCACCAGGTGCTCCACCTCGTCATCAATCGTATTTACAGCATGACGGTAAGCTTCAATCTTTTCATCATCCGTTTTCGCAGTAGTATCAATCAGGTATTGTATATCGCCGAAATCAAAATGACCAAGCAGCAATATTTCACTGCCATCAAAAAAATCGTTGCTCTGCACATTCAGAAAAGATTGCAGGAAAGGTATCCACAGAGTGTCTGTGCCCCCGATTCCCATGTTGCCTTTGGCGCCCAGATCTTCCGGTATTCCAAAAAGAACATAGGGAGCCGTTGATGAGGCCATCGGCTTTGCCATATCAGCACCCTGCATCACCTGCAGCCTTTCGCCCAGTTTGGTCTCAAAGCGGCGGACTTTGGTAAGCGAAAGCACATCCGCCTTGTTGTAAATTTTCAGGTGGGGCATGCCGGCAGGCCTTGTTCCAGCGCTTTTAGTTTCCGATTTTTCCATTGATATATTGTATGATTCCGGCTTCTAAAGCTATTGCTTTACCTTCAATTTCTTTTCCTTTTGCAATTATATCGTTCCCAAAAGCTTTATCATCGTATCCTCCGGCATTTATCCGGACATTTATGAAAGCGCCGATGACAGCGCTGCGGGCGCATAATGCTCCCACACCTGCGTCGGTAATGGAGTTAGGATTGCCAGTTTCCACCATTGCCTTTATAACTTCCATGCTTTCATAAGCCGCCTGCATTACTTTAAAGGGAATTTCTATTGCGTACTTCGTAGCCTCCTGAATCGCTTTTGCCCTTATCACTTTTTCTTCTTCCGTTCCTTTGGGTAAGCCCATTGCAGTCATAATCTGATTAAATGCTTTGGTATCTTCGTCTACCAGCCGGAGCAGTTCATCCTTATACTGTTGTCCCTTCTCCGCCCAGTTGCTGAATTCTTCCCAGCGCTCATTCCATCCTTTTTTGTGCGAAGAAAGATTGGCCACCATCGTTCCCAATGAAATACCCAATGCACCCACATAGGCAGAAACGGAGCCACCGCCCGGTGCGGGGCTTTCACCGGCTGTTTCATCCGCAAAACCGGAAAGCGTCATATTGACCAGCCGGTTGTCATCTTTGTTTTTCAGCATATACTCAATGATTTTTTCTTCAGGTTTAAATGGTCCCAGTTCATCCAGCCCGAGTGATTTCACTGCGATCTTTATAAGTTCTTTTTCCGAAACACCGACTGAACGCTGTTGCTTTCGCAGAAAATATTTTCCGGCATCGAGCATAGCTTTTAATGGTATCAATCCCACTAATTCACTTCCTGTAACCCGAAGGCCCCTTGCTTCCGCCCTCCTGCATACTTCATCAAAGGCAATATGCACCGGTGTTAGATTAATATGGGTAAGGTTGATGCTGATCTGTGCTATGCCATACTCTTCAATATACCACCCAATCGCTTTTACATACTTCAAAGTTCCGGGAACAGTTATCATCTGTCCGCTATCATCTTTTATCTTTCTCCCTGCTTCTCTTACATCAAAAGCAACGGCATTGGCTCTCCGGGTTGATGTGGTGTTCAGGTTGACGTTGTAGGCTACAAGAAAATCCCTGGCGCCAATAACAGTAGCACCACGCTTTACATCAAACTCTGCCGGGCCGAAATCGGGTTTCCATTCAGGCTGTTTTATTTTTTTGAAGAAGCCTTCGTATTCACCAGCCCTGATCACTGATAAATTGCTGCGATCTTTATTGGGTTGTGCTGCTTCATACAAGTAAACAGGAATTTGCAATCCCTCCCCCACTCGCTTTGCCAGTTGCTGTGCATACTCCGCTGTTTCTTCCATGCTTATGTTTGCAATCGGTATCAGCGGGCATACATCCGTTGCACCCATGCGGGGATGCTCGCCTTTGTGTTTGGTCATATCAATCAGTTCACCCGCTTTTTTAATAGCCCTGAAAGCTGCTTCAACAACTGCCAGAGGGTTCCCTACAAATGTTACCACGGTTCTGTTGGTGGCTTTGCCGGGGTCAACATTTAATAAACGGACCCCTTCCACCGACTCAATCTGGTCAGTGATTTGTTTTATAATATTTAAATCATTCCCTTCACTGAAATTGGGAACACATTCAATTAGCTGCTGCATGCTGCGAAGATATTAATAACATGCGTTACTATTTGTGGGATATACTGTATAATTCTCAACCGCTGATCCATCTATTTTAGCATGAAATAAAGCACCGTAAAGTGAAATAAAAAGACTTTTAGCGGTTAGCATCCTGTGTTAATGCATGCAGATGCCTAAACCGATTTCTGCCTTTTTAAGAATGAAAGGTTCAGAGGCTTAGTGATAAAAACGATAAGCAAAACGGCGACAGCAAATGCCATTCCCTCATACTGTGTTATCCGGGGTGTGATATTATCCGAAATGAAAATGAGCTCAATCATAGCATGAAAAAGGGAAACGATCAGCAAACTCCCCTTTGCAGAATTATACAGCCAGGTAAGTATAACTGAACCCATCAGCATGCTCATCAAGAAACCCGCAATACCTGCCGCATCCATTTGACTGTACAATGGGCGGTAAGTAAATGCAGAGATGTGCCAGCAGGCCCAGAATACGGTTAGTATCAGCGTGGATACAAGAGCTGAAAATCTTTTTTGTAAAGCTGGTAAAGCAAATCCCCTCCAGCCGGTTTCCTCGCCTACACCAAAAGTGAGGAAGTTAAACATAAAATAAGCCAGCGGCCCGAACTGCGGAAATTCATTATTGGTAGAAAACCCTTTCATGGAAAACGGTTCGCCGTTTATCAACTGGCTGGTATACCCTGCAACAATCGTTAATGCAACAGGGACCGCAAGAACAATAACATACCAAATCCCGTTTACTTTCCATTGTACTAATCGCTTCAGCAAATCCTTTACACCTGCCCTGCCTTCATAAATAAACCGCACAATAAATGCGGCCAGCATAGGGCCAAATGAACCAAGGTAATGATGATATTCAGGCAATACCGGTAATGTGTCTATACCATATTTTAGAAGAATCAGCGGCAGCCAGATTGCCCATGAAATAAGATAGGCCAGTACAAAATATAACAGCAGCCGGTTCATAAAATTTGCCGGTAAATGTATGACTGAAGTGCACACTGAAATTATGATACAGGTCAGCTTCGATTACTTAATTTTAAATAAACCAAAACAGCCGGTATGAGAAAAGTAATATTGAATGTTACCCTTAGCCCCGATGGCTATATTGAAGGCCCAAACGGGGAATTTGACTGGTGCTTTACCGACCTGGATTACGGCATGAGTGATTTTTTTAAACAGATTGACAGTGTGTTCATGGGCCGTAAATCCTATGAGCTTACACTGAATATCGGGGAGGCGGCAACTGCAGGTTTTCCCAATCTCACTTATTATGTGTTCTCCTCTTCACTGCAGAAAGTACAAGAAGGAAAAGTGCTCATAAACAGCAACTGGAAACAACAGGTATGGCAAATAAAAGAACAACCCGGCAGGGACATCTGCCTTTTTGGAGGGGCATCACTGGTTGCTTCATTTCTGAATGAATCCCTGATTGATGAATACCGGTTTGCAGTACATCCCGTTGTTCCTGGCAGTGGTAAGCCTTTGTTTACCGGTTTAAAAGAAAGAAGATCCTTGCAGCTCGCTGAAGCCAAAACCTGGTCTACCGGGCTGGGGTCGCTTAAATGTGTACCGGGAAAATAAATTTGGACTCTCCCGCAATGGATGCCCGCTTCTTCCCGAATAAAACGGCAAGCAATATTTTTTTATATTTGCCGGTTAAAAAGCACCCATGAAAAAAATTGCAAATTTTGTTTGCCTCATCTTTTTTCTGCATTCTGCCAGGGCCCAGTTTCCCGTTCATCCGGACAGTATTTATGTTTTCATCAAACAAAATTCTGTGTGGCGGAAAACCGTCAGAAGCTGGCAGCCTTATGATTCCTTATATCAGTCACAAATAAAAGCAGCCAAAACTGAAGAGGACACTGTCAGGTGTTTTGTTTCTGTACTGGAAAAACTGAATGATGTGCATTCCTACTTTATTTATAAAAATAAATATTATAACCATTTTGTACCGGTTGACAGTTTCAGCCTTGCACAAATGCAGCCTTTGCTGAACAGGTCAAAACAGGAAAAAGGGCGCTTTGCTGTTCAAATACTCAAAAAAGAATTTTTATACATACAGGTACCAGGAATTTCAGCAGCAGACAGTGTGGCTATAAACTTCGCAGCCCAAAATTTGTATGACAGTATTGCACAGTTCGCTTCACGAAAAATAAGAGGAATAATAGTGGATTTACGGCTGAATGCGGGCGGTAATTTATACCCTATGCTGGCCGGCCTCAGCCCCATCCTTGGTAATTCAGTTGTGGGATATGAAGTTGACCCTGACAGTGTGGTTGCAAGAAAATGGAAGATAGAGAACGGCAATATTACAATGAACGGACAAAAACTAACTGCATTGCGGCAGCCATTTAACCCGGCATTTGAAAGAACACCTGTAGTTGTGCTTACCGGGCCAATCACTGCAAGTTCTGGTAGTATGACGGCTATCGCCTTTAAGCACCGGCCCGGCACGGCTTTCTTTGGTGAGGCCACCACCCATGGCTATACCACCTCCAACGGGCAATTCCGGTTTGCACCAGATTTTATTTTTCATTTTGCAACACATTTTGTTGCCGACAGGAAGATGAACTTCTACCAATTCAATGTTCCTGTAGATATTTTGATGGAAAAACCGGATAATTTTGATGACCTGATGAAAGATGAAAAAATTCTTACTATTATCAAATGGCTGGAAAACCATTGATGTTCCTGTAATTAACAAAACTTATATTCCGTCTCTTTATTTTCTCCGGCACCTTGCATAAAATCTGACTTATGAAATTCATGCAAAGTATATTGTTATCAGCCTCATTCTTGCTGATTGCTTTTTCGGTTTCTGCCCAGCTCAGCTCTAAGGACCGGAAAATGGTGGATGATGCCAGGCAGGCCAGGGAAGAGTTTATAAAAGCTGATGGCCTTATGCGCAACCTGTTTAACAACGCATATGCATATGCAATACTGCCCAATGTAGGTAAGGGCGGAATTGGTATTGGAGGAGCTGCCGGTAATGGAGCCGTTTTTCAGGGAGGTTCACATATTGGTATGGCTAAAATGACGCAGGTAACGGTAGGTTTTCAATGGGGAGGCCAGGCTTACAGGGAGGTGATATTTTTTGAAACTAAGGCAGAGCTTGACCGGTTCAAAGAGAACAGGCTTGAGCTTTCGGCACAGGCATCTGCTGTGGCGGTTACTGCCGGGGCATCAGCCAATGCCAAATATAAAAACGGGGTTATGATCTTCACACCAGCAAAAGGCGGGCTGATGTATGAGGCTTCCATCGGTGGGCAGAAATTTAAGTTCAGAGAAATTTAGTTTTCATTTCTTTTCAGCGGCCGATAAACAGTCTCTTTAGCTTTAAGTGAAGGAAGTATAAACTCCCTCGGATTCATGAAAAAGTAGTTTCCAATGGTACGGAACAGCCGGGGATATTGCGAAAGATGAATGCCCCTTGATTTTACGGCCATCACAAAAGCCAGCGAAAAACTGATCAGGAAATTCAAAAACCCGATACCCAACACACCTCCAAGTACAGCGAGCATAAAATAAGGCGGTATATTCTCCAACCCGAAACCGTATGCCCCGATAGCCGTATTGCCTGCAGCTATAGTGATGTGACGTATATCAAATGGTATCCCGAAAATATTTCCCATTACCCCGGAAAAACCCAGAAAAAAACCCAGTGCCAGGTTGCCCATAATGGCGCCGAAATGCTTTTCCACATAAATGGCTATCCCGTTCAGCCGTTTGGGTGAAAAGGATCTTTTTAGTACGGGGTGTTTTATCATCCTTTCCCTTATTTGCCCATATCGGATTTTATTTTGCCAGTACCCCGCAATGATGCCGCTTGCAAATAAAAAGAAACCGGTAAAACAGGCATACAGCAATGCTGCACTCCGCCAGGGATGCTGGTCCCGCAGCATTTGCATGGCAGCTTCTCCTTCTGCAATTTTAGTACCCGAAAATTCATGATAACCCCATGCCAGTAAAAAAGTAAGCGGAAAAACAATGATCAGGTTACCCAAAAAAGAAGCTATCTGGCTGCGGGATACTTTGGCAACCATGGCTGCCAGGCCCTCTATGTCCGGCTCGCCTTCATTTTTTTTTGTATCAAGCGAACTTGCGACAGCGCTGGCGGTAAAGGCCGGTTGTTTAGTGGCCAGGGTTGACCCTGTTTCTTCAATTAAAATAAAACCGGCGCTGTAATTCACACTGAATAAAAAACCGGCAGGAAAAGGGGCCAGTTTCAGTTTGCCAATCAGGTTTTTTACAATGGCAACAAAACTGATGATCAGTCCGCCCCACATGGCGCTGTATATCATCCGGTAAAATTCCTTTCTTGTTTCCGTAATATATTTGTGGCCCTTACTGCCTTTATGCTCAGCAATCTGGTAAGCAAGATAGCCGACCCCCTGTGATAAAAATTCCCGGATGGAGTTTTTCCTCTTTTCATTCCGAACCAGCATCGTGAAAATATCCACAAACCGGCCGGTATCAAAAGTAGTGTCGGTGTCCAGCACATCCGTTATCAGCTGCATCCGCTGCAGCCGGTTGGATAATATCAGCAGGATATAGGTTTGCTGAATGCTGGCCCCTTTTTCTGAATGGCTTTCCCGTATGTGGCTGATCAGTTCGTAGCAATTTTCAATATCATTTTTGAGCTGGAAGGAAGCGGCTTTCACTTCATGTTCAGTAGTGTTGTCCAGCAGCAGTTTTTCCAGGTCATGCACTTTATAATTCTGAATCACAAAAGGTGTATCGTTGTGCTGCTGCTCCTTTGGTAAATAGTCAAGCACCATTTTCTCGAGCCCCAGCTGCGCCACCTGGAACGAAAGTATTTTCATTGCCTGCAGCAATTCCTTTTTAAACTCAACATTAGCCATTCCAAAATCAAACCCCGCTGCTTCAAAAAAACCCATCCATGCCTGACGGGAAACAGCCTCCACCCATTTGAAATCGCTTTTGCGGTAAAACACCTGGTTGATGACGTAGAGAAAATCATCTTCATCCATTAATGGCGGAAGGATTTTATGTTTCAGCCGGTTGGAGAGTTCCTGCCAGAAACCCCTTGCAAGCGGAATACCGCTTTCGGTAATGGCAGCTGTAAGGTCGGTATTGTTGATCTGCGAAAGCAGGGCATGCTGCATATTGGCCAGTATGATGCGATGCTTTTGTAATTGCTCTGTCGCAGCAAGCAGGTTTTTTTCAGCAACTTTCCTTTTTTCTGATGCCGGCCGCACCTCGTTAAAAAAGGAAACAAGGAAATTCAGACCTGCCCGCCTGTCATGTGCATCAATGATTGTATTACCGGAAACAATCTGTTCAAAAAAACCTGGTTTCTTTTTTCTTAGCCGGATCATGAACGCCGAAAATACAACTTGTGGCTTGTTTATGCAGGAGGCAAATAGCCGGTAATTCAAAACAGGGTGATTACACCCATTCTCCCGCTATCATTACTTTGTCAACCAGGTTTGAACCGAAGGAGTAGGGTAAATAAGCCAGCGAGGGAACCGGTTTTGTCAATATCAGGTTTGCTTTTTTGCCAACCGTAATGCTTCCCAGCTCATCCTGCAGTTCCATCGCATAGGCCCCGTTCAGCGTGGCGGCATTAATGGCCTCTTCGGGCAGCATTTTCATCTGAATACAGCTCATGGAAACAACAAGGTTCATATTACCTGAAGGCGATGAGCCGGGATTGTAATCCGATGCAAGCGCAACAGCGCATCCGGCATCTATGAGTTTTCTTGCCGGCTGAAAAGGCATACGTAAAAAGAAAGCAGCGGATGGCAATAATGTTCCGATGGTAGTTGACCGTGCCAGTGTGTTCACAGCTTCTTCATCCATTGTTTCAAGATGATCAACGGATACCGCCCCCAGCTTTACACCCGTCTGTACACCGCCTGACAGGTTTAGCTGATTGGCATGAATCTTCGGCTTTAAGCCATATCTCATTCCGGCCCGGCAGATGGTTTCCGTTTCTTCAGGTGAAAAAAAACCTGTTTCGCAAAACACATCAATATAATCAGCCAGTTTCTCCTTTGCAATTGCCGGAAGCATTTCGTTAATGATCAAATCAATATAGCCCTGGTGATTGTCTTTATAGGCAACGGGGTAAGTATGTGCTCCCAGGAAAGTGGCTTTAACCGGTATGGGCGAAGTTTCTTTGAGCTTTTTTATCACCCGAAGCATTTTTAGTTCTCCTTCCACCGATAAGCCATATCCGCTTTTGATTTCAATGGCCCCGGTGCCCAGTAGCATTACTTCCTGAAGTCTTCTCCATGCCTGGCGAAGCAATTCAGATTCGCTTGTTTGATGAAGCTTCTCCGCCGAATTCAGTATTCCTCCTCCCCTTTCAGCAAGCTCTGCATAACTCAGCCCCCTGATCTTGTCCACAAACTCTTCTTCCCGGCTGGCAGCGAATACAAGGTGGGTATGGCTGTCGCACCAGCAGGGCAACAGTAACTGACCCGAGGCATCAATAATATTAGTTGCCGTTTCAGCCGGTGATCCCGGTGTATCCATCTTACCATAAGAAGATATGATGCCGTCTTCAATAACCAGGAAAGCGTTTTCAATGCAGGGAAGTTTGGCAAGATCGCCTCCCCGCAACAACCTGTTTTCCCCCCTTGTATTAACAAGCAGTTTGATATTGATGATCGCCGTGGCAGCCATGCCTGCAATTTACTTGCAAAAGTTCAGAGGAAAAAGAAAGCCGCCCTGCTTATGCAGAACGGCTTCTATTGAAAACAGTTGGAAAAGGTCAATAAGGTAACAAAACCGAACGGGTATTGCCTGCAGGCCCTGTCCACACTACCTTCATATAGTAAGGGTCTGTTCCCGAACACCCCGTGGGGTTGCCATTGGCATCCAGCCCCAATGTAACAGTGGCGGTAAAAAATGAAGTGTTATGTTCTGCTTTGCCGCTGCCGGGCCTGAAACTGCAATCTTGCTTCAGCACAAGGGGCTGGGTAATAGCTGTGGTAAACGCATTGCCAAAGCGGTTTGTACCCCATTCAGCAATCCCACTAATTCCGTTTTGCGAATGCAGCCCGGTAATTGTGATAACAATCCCGTTATTATAGGTAAACACCCGCTGGCGGGCCACCTGCCAGGTGCGTTGTGTATTATTGTCAAATGTAACAGACATATTACCGCTCGTAATAGTATGGGTTATAGTGCCCAGTACCGGCAGGTTGATGAGCAATCCGCCGCTTACATTGGTATGCGTTACGTGCCATTGATGGTAATACTCTTGTTATCACTCAGGCGGGTTATTTTAAAATTCTGAAAACTGATGTTTAACTGCGCCCCGGCATCCCTCCACCTTACGCCCTGTGCCATGGAAAGTACAATCACTCCGGTACGGGTGCGGTTACCCAGGCAATTTGTTCCGTTCTAAGTAATGGTAATTGTTCTGGGATTACTGGCGGTATCCACTGCCACAGTTGCATCACATATCAGTGATTGCAGGTTGTCCGTTTTCCTCGCAAACCCCGCTGTTGCTTCCAGCAACAGGTTGGCTTCATTGGCCACAGCATCGGCTTCGCCGGAAAACCGGTTCTGATCATCTGCATGAACTGTGGATTCAGAACGGTAATCGGGTGCGCCGGCATTTTTTTGACAGGAAGTAAAAAACAGTGCGGCGCAGCAAAAAGCTGCTGTTTGCATCAGCATTCTCGCTTTCATAATAGGATTTTAGATTTAATAAATATGGCATAGTCCATATCCTGCAGGCACAGCATCCCGGTTCGACTGCCCGCAGGAGGTTACTGCTGGTGATTTAAAACGCTGCTTCAGGAGATTTAGTGTAAATACGAAAAAAGAAAACTACTTTTCAGCATCCGGGATTTTACGATAAGGACCTGTAACTTTACAATTCATCGAACCACTCAATTCTTATTTTGCGGCGCATAAGTTCTTTTACCGGTTTGCCATTAGCATCATACTCCGATACTGCCACAAAGAAAAGATAAAGCGGTTTTTTAACCTCCCGGAGCCTCATCACTTTGTTATCAGACAAATCAAATAATTGACGGATAGCCTTTGCATACGATACGACCGCTGTCCAAAGGAATTATTTTCCGGTTAAATGCATGAAGTTCGGGTTCCGGTTTATAAAACCAGTACGACCAGCCGGTTTCGCTGATATTAAGTTCTTTATTGGTATTATATACATCTTCATCCCTGAGTTCAAGTAATTTTATATAAGGAAAATCCTGGATAACGCTGGTTTCGGTAAACCTGTACACCGAATCACGGATGCTTGCAAAAACATAAATCCCTTCCACATTTTTCAGCATAATTTGAAATTTGAAAGGTTTTCTTTCCAGCACAATATTTGTCTGAAATTCTCCGAGAAGGGATGATTCTTCCTGTACAATCCTTATCAATACCTGCTGTTTTTGCGAAAATGCCGCAACCGGAACGCATAAAAGAAATGCCAGAACCAGGATAAAGTAGGGATGCTTCATTGCAAGAATTAAAGCCAAAGGTACATGATATTTAATCTTCCTCTTTCCATTCAATTTTCAGTTCCAGGATAATTCGGGCTTAAAAAACCAGTATGCCCATCCCTCATCATCCAAAATCAGCTCTTTTTCTTTGTTAAACTCTTCTTCAGCCATGGTCATTACAGGCATGAGGTCAAATCCCGGAACCGGTTTATTGTCAGGAAGATTGTACAAAGAGTCCCGAAAGCTTGCAAAAGCATATATACCCTCAATGTTCTGCAGCAGCACCTGTATTTTAAAGGTTTTCTTTTGTAATGTTATGCTGCCCTGCTTTTCATCCGGAGTATAAACATTTTCATCCTGTAGAATACGAATGGTTACGTTTTTATCCCTTGTCTGGGCAAACGAATACAGGGCGCTGGCCAGTAAGCAGCAAAGGAGGTAAAGGATTTTCCGGAAAGGCAACATCATACAGCAATTTAAAAAAATTGATGCAACAACCGGTTTTATAATCCCTTTTTCATCAGCCAGTCGGTTTGCGGGTCATCGCCAAGCAGGAAAACATGTGTGCCGGATTTTTCAAAACCCCAGCGGATGTAAAAGTCTATGGCACTTTGATTTTTTCCCATACACCCAGCCAGATAACTTCTTTTCCCATCTCCTGGGCCGCATCAATACATTTTTGAATCAGGGCGCTGGCTACGCCTTTGCCAATGAAAGAGGCGGCAGCATAAATTCTTGCAATTTCAATGGCAGCCCTGCCAGCCAGCTCGGAATGATTTATTCCGTCCCTGAGTTTGGCATAACCTGCCGGCTCATCATCTGCAAAAGCCAGTAAAAAGATATTGCCCTCTTCGCCCACTTCAGCCATCAGTTTTTCACGGCTGAACTGTGTTCCAAATAAGAGATGCAAATTATTTAAAACCACCTTCAGATCGCAGAGGTTTTTTTAATTTTCATTCATGTAGTAACTTAACACCGAACAGATACAAATGCTACTCTGGATACAAGGTATTTTTTTCACGGTATTAGTCCCTGGAATGGTTGCAGGCTATGTTCCTTATTTATTTATGCGAAACCGTTTGCCCGACCTGAACATCGAGCAATTTCACTGACAGGGCTTCCGGTAATCTGTATCGGTATTCTTATTTATCTGATCACTTTCCTTTCTTTTTTAATCCGGGGGAAGGGTACCCCAGCTATCTGGTTCACGAAGTTTATCGGTTTTATTATCGGTGAAGAACCAGTAAAAATGATTTCAACGGGTTTATACAAGTATTCAAGAAATCCTATGTATGTGGGTGTAATAACAACCGTAGCAGGACAGGGATTATATTTTCAATATTCAAATTTACTTTGGTATGCATTTGCCCTTTATGTCATTTTTACAATGGTAGTTATTTTTATTGAAGAGCCGCATCTTGAAGAAAAGTTTGGGGAAGAATACAGGAATTACAAAAAGAAAACACGGCGTTGGCTATAAAAAGAAAGCTTCTGCCCTATACACCACAATTCAACATTCATCATCCAGCATTCTCTATCACCATTGCCGAAGCTCCTCCGCCACCATTACATATGCCTGCAGCACCATACTTGCCGCTGTTGGCCTTCAGTACATTGATAAGGCTAACAATAATTCTGGCGCCGCTGCAGCCCAATGGGTGCCCCAGTGAGACTGCGCCGCCATGTACATTCACTTTGGCAGGATCCAGTTTCATCCTTCTTGTATTCTCAATGCCTACAACAGAAAATGCTTCGTTTAGCTCCCAGTAAGAAATGTCTTCCATTTTCAAACCTGCTTTGGCTACGGCTTTGGGAACTGCGAGAGAAGGAGTAGTGGTAAACCATTCCGGGGCCTGCTCTGCATCGGCATAAGATTTTATTCCGGCAATGGGTTTTAACCCGAGTTCCTTTGCTTTATCAGCACTCATCAATACAAGAGCGGCAGCGCCATCATTCATGGTGCTGGCATTGGCGGCTGTCACGGTTCCGTCTTTCTGAAAAGCCGGGTTCAGCGAAGGAATTTTATCAAACATTACATTGAAAGGTTCTTCATCTTTGGAAATAACAACCGGGTCACCTTTACGCTGTGGTATTTCCACCGGTACCACCTCATTGGCAAACCGGCCATCATCCCATGCTGCCTGGCTGCGCTTATAACTTTCAATGGCAAAGGCATCCTGCTCTTCCCGGCTGATGCCGCATGTTTTTGCACAAAGTTCCGCAGCATTACCCATGGCTTTGCCATCGTACACATCTGTCAGGCCGTCTTTGGCCAGCCCATCAATCAGTATTACATCGCCATATTTATTCCCCCAGCGTAGCAGGGGGCTGTAATAGGGCACATTGCTCATGCTCTCCATGCCACCCGCTACCACAATATCTGCATCACCCAGCATAATGCTCTGAGCAGCCATGGCAACGGATTTCATACCACTGGCGCAAACTTTATTTACTGTGGTGCAATTAACATCGTCGGGCAAGCCTGCAAATTTGGCTGCTTGTCTTGCCGGCGCCTGTCCCAGGTTAGCCTGCAACACACAGCCCATCAATACATCCTGAACCTGCCCGGGCTTAATGCCCGCTTTTTCTACAGCGGCCTTTATGGCCAGTGCGCCTAATTGTGTTGCGGATAATGCCTTTAAACTGCCGCCGAAACTGCCCATCGGGGTGCGGACTGCGGAAATAATCACTACTTCTTTCATATTGCATTTGAATTAGCGCCGCAAAGATAAGAAGTCCGCAGAGTAGCGAATCATGATACATATCAAACAAAAAGCCGCCCATCTGTTACGGCGGCCTTTGTTAAAATCAAAAGTAAATCTTATGCCGATCTTTCAAATTTCAGTAATGAGCCTGTGGCAGAAAAAGTGGCTTCATATTTTGTGCTTCCCCTCATGATATGCGCCCTCCAGGTACCGTCATTGCGCAATTTCCACTCATACACATTATCACCAGGAAAATTTTGGCGGAATACATCCAGTACGGCCTGGGGCACGGGGCCGTCTGTACAAATAACGGAGTGAGATGAACGGTGGCCATTATCGTCATATCCTGCGCTGTGGCGCTGGCTGCTATGGTTAAACTGAACCGTAAAACTGCTGCTGCTGTTCTTTTGCCATTCCATAGCGGTTGCCCCGCTGAAGTCATTGGAAAAGGCGGTAGTTGTTGCAGCCGGCACGGCTGCAGCAGAAACTATATTTACGGTTCCGCTTTTGTTAATATCATCTATTGATGATTTGGTGCAGGCGGAAAAAGAAACGAATGCCAGGGCGGCGAACAATACGGAGATTTTCATGACTGGTTCATTAGTTATAGAAATCTGGTTACGGTAATGAGTAACCACATGAAAAAGAGATGTAACCGCCTGTAACTGTTAAAAAAAATTATAGCGCCTTCCGTGAATTTTATGACTGGTTTTGATAAAAAATATTCATTGTGCTTATAATTCACTGTTTTTGTAATTTCAAATAAAAAATGGCCCGGTCACACCATCGCAAGAAGCATAAAACACATGTCAGGCAGTTCAGGCAAAGCCATGACACTTCTGTTTCACCAACAAAAGGAAAAGGAAGGGCAACTTCCGTCTTCACCATCTCCGGAGCTGTGCTGGGCTTTGCAATTGGTTATTTTGCCACACCAGGCAGCATGCTTTGGCTTGTTATCGGTTTACTGGCAGGCGGTGCTGCAGGTTATCTTATTGGAAAAAGGGTGGAAAGCCAGAACGAAGAGTGAAACAATAATTATCGTATCCGGTATGGGTTACCCCGAGCTCTTTTAAATGATCAAGCCCGGTTGATAAGCCTGCTGCATTTTTAGTTCCTGTTTCAGTCAGTCCCAAAAACTTCCCTTTATTTTTTATGCCCGAACCGGCTGCAATGCTGGCATCTCTTACATGCAGTTCATAAATCACCGCATCCGTTTTATTGCCAAATGCCGGGTTTTTGTCGGCCTGCCATCCTGCCGGGTTGGTTTCTTTTCATTTCAATTACCACAGCCCTTTTACCATTTACGGTCACTGCTTTTGCATAGGGGTCAGGTACAAGGTCGGATTGTTTCAGGTCTTTATGAACAACAGAAAAAGCATATAACGCCCCCTTGTGATCACCCGGTCACACAAACACCCAGGTTCCGTTCGTATCTTTTGTCATCGGGAACACTTCTGAAAAATTGGGACTATGGGCATCCGGATAAAGGTGCAGGCTTGCAGCAATGGCATCAGGCGCCCATATCCGGAAAACGGATTGCCTGGGCGAATAAATAACTCCAAGGTCATTCCCCGCATACACCGGGTACTTGGCAAACTCATCATGTTGTGCCTTCCCGGAAAACAAATGCAGTATAAAACTGAAAATCATCATTGCTTTCTTCATGTTAGTCAACTTTGCGGCTTAAAGATACAGAACGGCATTGTGAAGAAATTTCTATGAATAATCAGCGTTGTAAAATCGCAATCCAGTAAATTGTCGGGCAATTATTAAATGACTGGCGACTTATGGGAGAAGTTCAGATAAAAACACAAACAAAGAAATACGACGCTGTAATAGTTGGCTCCGGGGCCGGTGGAGGTATGTCGGCTTACATTCTTGCCAAAGCAGGGTTACAGGTTTGCCTGCTGGAAGCCGGTTACATGTATGACCCGCAAAAAAATGTTACGCAGTTAAAAAACCCCTGGGATTCGCCCCGCCGCGGCGCCAGCACTAAGATCAGGCCTTTTGGAGATTTTGACGCCTGCTACAGCGGCTGGTCAGTAGAAGGCGAACCCTTTACCCAAGAACCCGGAACCGACTGGATGTGGTGGAGGGCCCGTATGCTGGGCGGCCGTACCAATCACTGGGGAAGAATTTCACTCCGCTTCGGCCCGAAAGATTTTAAAAGAAGAAGCATTGACGGTCTTGGCGATGACTGGCCCATAGGTTATGAAGACATCAAACCATATTATGACAGGGTGGATAAACTGATTGGTGTATTTGGCACCAATGAAGGATTGGAAAATGATCCCGACGGATATTTTCTTCCTCCACCCAAACCCAGGCTTCATGAACTGTTTATCAAAAATGCCGCGGTACAGGCGGGAGTTAAAGTCATTCCATCCCGTTTATCCATTCTCACCAAAGCCATAGAAAATGATGCAGGCCGGGGAGCCTGTTTCTTCTGCGGACAGTGTAACCGTAACTGCAGTATGGCCAAAGCCGACTTTTCTTCTCCGAATGTTCTCATCTATCCTGCTATAAAAACAGGCAATATCGATGTAGTGGCGAATGCCATGGCAAGAGAAGTGCTGACCAGCAGCGAAGGACTTGCCACAGGTGTTTCTTACATCGATAAAGAGGATACGATGGAATACCAGGTGGAAGGAAAAGTGGTGATCCTGGCGGCCAGCGCCTGTGAAAGTGCAAGGCTGCTGCTCAATTCAAAATCACAACGTCACCCAAATGGTTTGGCCAACAGCAGTGATGCGGTAGGCCGTTACCTCCATGACTCAACGGGTGCAGCACTCGGCGGCATACTTCCCCAACTCTTTGACAGAAAAAGATACAATGAAGACGGAGTGGGCGGCATGCACATCTACTCACCCTGGTGGCTGGATAATAAAAAACTGGATTTTCCCCGCGGATACCATATTGAATACTGGGGCGGCATGAGTCAGCCCTCCTATGGCTTTAGCTGGGGCATTGAAGGATTGAATGGGAAATATGTAGTGCATGGAAAGGAAAAAGAAGCCGGCGGCTACGGCCCTTCGTTAAAAGAGGATTATCGCTACTTCTTTGGTTGTGGTGTGGGCATGGCCGGCCGCGGCGAAGCAATTCCGCTGGAAACTAATTATTGCACCATTGACCCGAACACGGTTGATAAATATGGCATTCCGGTTTTAAAGTTCAATGTAAAATGGAGTGAGCATGAAATAAAACAGGCCAGGCACATGAAGGAGACTTTTAAGGAGATCATGCATAATATGGGCGCTGTAATAACCTGGGGAGGCGATGATGATGAGAAGAACCAATGGGGCTTATCTAAACCCGGTGAAATTATACATGAGGCGGGCACGGTGCGTATGGGCAATGATCCCAAACGGTCGGCACTGAATAAATGGTGCCAGGCGCATGACTGCAAAAATCTTTTTTGTGTGGACGGAGGACCTTTTGTGAGCCAGGCGGATAAAAATATCACCTGGACGATCCTGGCATTGAGTATGCGGGCTTCGGAGTATATTATTGATGAAATGAAGAAACAAAATTTTTAAAAACTCCGCCCTTCAGGGCGGAGAGAAAAATACTGATAATAAAAACTGGGCTTTAGCCCGCAAATGAAAGGAAATGGACAGAAGGGAATCACTTAAACTAATAGCAACAGGAGCAATATCTGTTCCTGCAGTGGTCGCAGGCTGTAAAACCGATGACAAAAAAACAACTGCTGCAAAAAGCGAACCCAAGTTCAATCTCGACCGCAATCCTGATGAACTGAAATATGAAAAAGAAATTCTTGCCAAAGAAAAATTCTTTACGGAACATGAAATGGCAACCATTACCATTCTTGCAGATATCATCATTCCCAAAGATGAAATAAGCGGCAGCGCTTCCGATGCCAAAGTGCCGGAGTTCATTGAATTCATTGTAAAAGACATGCCCCAGCACCAGGTGCCCCTGCGGGGCGGGCTGCGGTGGCTGGATATGCAATGCCTGAAGAAGTATGAGAAGCCGTTTAAAGACTGTGCCCCTGCACAGCAAACTGAACTGGTGGACCAGATTGCCTATCCTCAAAAAGCAAAACCGGGCATGAGCCAGGGCGTAAAATTTTTCAGCCTGATGCGGGATTTAACCGCCACCGGCTTTTATACATCAGAAATCGGTGTAAAAGACCTGGGCTATAACGGCAACAAGCCAAACCAGTGGAATGGCGTACCGGATGAAGTACTGAAACAATATAACCTGTCATACACCGAAAAAGAGCTGAATGAATGTGTAAAGTTTTAAGAAAACCGGTATAAAATGCCTAACTTTTTTATTCCTGAACCATTAAAATCAGCCTTATGCAACCGAAACTGCTTCTCGCCGGAGTTATCTTCTTTTTTGTTACCAGCATATCGGCCCAGCAATATGTAACACTTTACGAGGACTGCAATTACCGGGGCCGCTCCTATTTCCTGGAGCCGGGCAACTACCGCGGTTACCAGATGAAAATTGACAACGACCGTTTATCCGGTTTCTAGGTACCCAACGGTATGCGGATAACTATTTATGAACACGACGACTTTAAAGGAAAATCAAAAACATTTACCTCTACTGTTACCTGCCTGGATAATGAGTGGAATGATATGGCTTCTTCAATAGTGGTGGAAAGCACCTTACCCCCGGGATATAATCCCAATGATTATGTTATTTTCTACAACGACTGTTACTCCAAAGGTTATTCCCGCAGCCTGGGGCCCGGTACTTATACAGCAGCACAGTTAGGTTCATTAAGGGAAAATATTTCTTCCTTCATGATTTATGGCAACCTGCAGGTAAAAGTGTACACGGCCAGTGAAAATGCAACAGGATACTCTTACACATTTGAGCAAAGCCAAAACTGCCTGGGCAGTATCTATAATGACAGAATCACATCACTGGTCATCGAATACCGGCAGGCAGGTGGTGGATATGGTGGCGGTAATTACGGAGGTGGTAATGCAGTTGCTGCATTTTATACTGACTGTAATTTCCGGGGCAACAGCATTCATCTGGTCCCGGGCTATTACCAGGGCGATAAACTGGGGCTCTTCAGGTATGATATTTCATCGGTTGAAATACCATCCAGTCTTCGGGTAAAAGTTTTTGTGAATAATGAAAACCTTTCCGGCTCTTCCTATACACTTACAGAAAATCAGAATTGCCTCTCCTATTCGCTGAACGACCGGATCGGATCCCTGGTAGTGGAAGACAAAGGGTACGGAGGTAATTACGGCAACAATCCCCCCGGGCAGCAACCAGCAGGTTATCATTTATGTGGATGAGAATTACAAAGGGCAATCTGCTGCAGTTTTACCGGGCACTTACAGCAATATGGCCATGCTCGGTTTTCCGGACAATGCACTCAGCTCACTGCAGGTGCCCGCAGGCTACCGGGTAGTGCTGTATGAAAATGAAAATTTCGGCGGTAAAAATTATACCATCACCGGATCAAAAAACCGGTTTTATCTTTCGGGATGGAGTGACAAAACTTCCTCTATCGCTGTGTACAGGGACAGGTAGATTTATTTTTGCCCTGTTTTTTCTTCAAATACCTGATTGAATAGCGGGCTTTCAGTTTTCAGCCAGGTATCCCACCAGGTAAAGTATAGTCCATAGTTGTATTTAAATTGCTTGTGGTGCAGGGAATGATGTGTGGCCCCGATCACCGTCCGTAACAGGGGAATTCGGGCAAACCAGCGGGGATAGATTTCAATATCGAGGTGATTGATCACACTGCTGAACGACATAATGACCAGCATGAAAACCAGCACCCAAACATTCATAGGCAGAAAAAGCAATACCAGCGGCAGGAATATGGCCTGAATAAAACCTTCGATGGGATGAAAGGAAAAAGCCGTCCACGGTGAGGCTATATGGCTTTCATGATGCCACTGGTGTACGATCCGGTAGATTCCGGGGATATGCATCCAGCGGTGCAGCCAGTAGTAATAGGTTTCCTGCAGCGCCAGTGCAATCAGCAAACTGAAGGGCATCCACCACAAAGGGTAGTCATGAACATCTTCATATATTCTGGCATATCCTTGCTGCCATAGCAGCAGCAATAAAGCGTCGGATAAGCCAAACAGGATGCTGGTGATGGTGCTCCGGGTTATTTCTTTACGAAACTGCCCGCGGGGATATTCCCGCTGGTTGAGTTTTCGTTTTGCCCATTTCTCTTTGCGCCAAACATAAAAAGCCAGGTAGAATAACCCAGAAATAAGAAAATAACGGCCCACCACTATGGCAAAGATGATGAGGGTGGCTGCAAAAAACCAGAAAGGGTCAGAGAGGTTGGGCAGATTCTTCATCCGGTCAAGGTACTAAATATTGATTAATACCCCTTGTTGAAATACTTTTAAATGAGACCGTTTTTGTTGTCAAGGAGTTCTTCCTTCCATTTTTCCTTTTTTTGCGTTACGAAGGAGACTCCGGTCATCCTGAGTCTTCCTCACAATAAAAAGATATCAAGTTCAAAAAAGTTGATCTGGGTTTCTAACACACAACTGAAGCTATGTACTTAAACAAAAAGGTCGCCAACCGGCAGCCTTTTTAAAACGCAGCAGTTAGTATTGCCTGCCTGCCTACCTTCGGTAGGTAAACCGTCAGGCAGGGCTTTATGCGTACTCTTCTTTTGCATGTTTGGCATACTCATCAATCAGTTTTCGCTGCAGCTCAAAGGGCACCGCTTCATAGGCATGAAAACCCATGGTGAACCTAGCCCTTCCCTGTGTAATGGAGCGGAGTGAGGAAGAATACCCGTCCATTTCCGCCAGCGGCACCTTGGCTATCACTTTCTGAAAATGCCCTTCGTTGTCTATCCCTTCCACAATGGCGCGGCGGCTCTGCAGGTCACCCATCACTGAACCGGTAAGGTCGTCCGGACAAAGCACTTCCACTTTATAAATAGGTTCCAGTATCTGCGGGTCAGCCTGCTGGAAAGCCTGGCGGAAAGCCTGCAACCCGGCAATTTTAAAAGAGATATCATTACTGTCAACCGGATGCATCTTGCCGTCATACACACATACCCGGATATCCCGTGCATAGGAGCCGGTAAGCGGGCCGTTGTGCATTTTTTCCATCACCCCTTTTAATATAGAAGGAAGAAACCGGGCATCAATGGCGCCGCCGACAATGCAGTTGTAAAAAACCAGTTTACCTCCCCAGTCGAGGTCATGGGTATCCCGGCCCCGTACGTTCAGGTCAGTTGGTTCGGGCATGCCCTCGTACCAGGGTTCTATCCGCATATACACTTCGCCAAACTGACCGGCGCCGCCGCTTTGTTTTTTATGGCGGTAGCTGGCATCGGCCATTTTGCGGATGGTTTCCCGGTAAGCAATTCTGGGTTTAACAAACTTCACTTCCAGTTTATGATTATGCTCAATCTTCCATTTGGCAACGGCAAGGTGCATATCACCCTGGCAATGGATCAGTGTTTGCTTCAGTTCGGATGAAACTTCCACAATAAGTGTCGGATCCTCTTCTTTCAGCTGGTGCATGGCCTGGGAGAGTTTTTCCTCCTCTCCTTTCTTCAGCGGTTCAATAGCTACCGTCATATTCGGCGGAGGAAATTCAATAGGCGGCAGTTCATAATTCTTACCTTTTGCATGCAGGGTGTTATTGGTATGAGTATTCTTCAGTTTCAGCGTAGCACCGATATCACCGGCCACCAGTTCATTGGTGGCGGTTCGTTTATTGCCTTCCACCAGGAAGAGCTGGCTGATCTTTTCCGTTACGCCGGTACTTTCATTTTCCAGTTCCATCCCGCTTTTAATGGTGCCGGAATATACTTTAAAGAAAGAAAGTTCACCCACATGCGGTTCTGAAATAGTTTTATAAATAAAGACGCAGGCCGGGCCATTTGCGTCGCAGGCAAGCGCTTCGCCGCTTTTGGTTTTTTGAGGCGGCATTTCGTTGGCGCTGGGGCATATATTATCAATAAAACCCATCAGTCGGCCGCTGCCCATATTGCGTTCTGCTGAAAGACAGAACAACGGGAACAGGTCGTGGTTGATCATTGCATTTTTCAACCCGCTCTTCATTTCATCCTCATCCAGTTCGCCCTTGTCAAAATATTTTTCCATCAGGGTTTCATCATTGCTGGCCACTGCCTCAATCAGATCCTTGTGCAGTTCATCCGCCCTTGCTTTTTCATCATCCGGGATGGGCATTTTCTCCGGCTTGCCGCCTCCATCCTTAAATTTGTACATGGTCATCCGCAGCACATCAATGATCTCATGAAAACCGGCTCCTGTCTGGCGGGGGTACTGCACTACCGACACTTTGCTGCCAAAATGAGCTTTGGCCTCCCTCGCTGTTTTATCAAAGTCGGCATTGTCATCATCCAGTTTGTTCACAGCAAATATCATCGGGGTCTTAAATCTTTCGGTGTAATCCCAGATGATATCGGTCCCCACCTCCACTCCCATTACGGCATTCAGCATCATCACCCCGGTGTTGGCAACTTTTAATGCAGATATCACTTCGCCCACAAAGTCATCATAACCGGGAGTGTCAATAATATTGATCTTATAACCCCTCCATTTGGCGTGCAGGAGCTTGCTAAAAATAGAATTACCACGGTCCTGTTCCAGTTCGTGGTAATCTCCAGTGGTATTTCTTTCGGCTATGCTGCCGCGGCGGGTAATGATGCCGGCTTCATATAGCATGCATTCCGCTAAGGTGGTCTTACCCGAGCCGGCATGGCCCAGCAAGACAATATTTTTTACATGTGAGGTATCAAATTCAGGCATGACGTTCGCTTTAGATATGAAAAAACTTATTTGTCTTCAGTCCGAAGGACTCCTTCGGAGAATTTAATGGGGGGTATAAAGACAAGCACATTAACAAAAGGTATGTGCACAGGGCTGATCAACCAATTAGCCAATCAACCAGTTAACTTATTACTGCGTTTGCTTCAGGTAATCGTTAAACTCTTCCCTGAGGCCGAGCAGGGTTTGCTCCAACGACTGAAATTCTTCCAGCAAGGCTTCATGCCGCCTGAGGCTGTCTTCATTTACAAAGCCATTGAAGGCAACTCTTTCAAATTGCATTTTGCGGTCGTGTGTTTTAATTGCCTGCTTTAAGTCGTGGATGTTGATAAGCTGAATATGAAACTGGTTGTGCAGATGTTCTACGTCCTGTAGCTGATCTTTGGAGAGTGACTGGCGGGTGGTTTCCTGGAGTTTTGTCTGATCGTAAGTAAATTCTTCTTTGTACTGACGAAGTTTCTCTCTCCAGGCATTGCACTCGCCGGAGAGCTGTGAGATGTCTACCTGAACCATGGCATTTAAAATTTAAAAAGTGAAACAATAAAAGATCTCTTGCCTTTTCGGAGGGTGCGGATTGGTCAGGTGGTATTCTGAATACCAGAAAGTTAATGCCAAATTCGGAAAAATCAAATACCGGGTCAGAATATTTATAAAAAGTAATGCACAGATGTGCCGGGTCATAAAAAAGGCTGCCTTGCAGGGCAGCCCGTAATTCGTTGTGAGGTAATCAGTGTCTCCTGACTTTCACTTTTGTAGCCTTCCCCCTTTTGGACCGGTAACAGTGGTCTTTTTAACAGTCGTGGTTTTACCAGCCGGGTCTGTTACCCTTGTTTTTGTCCTGGTCACCCGGAAATTTCCTACTGCTGCGGAATGACGGGTTCTTACAGTTGCTGAATGGGTTCGGTGGGGGGTATATACCCGGTGAGCATGCACTACCCGGTGCGCTGATGGTGCCGTAATCAGGATAGTCAGTTAAAAAAGCTGAGGCGCCATCGCCGGCAGGCTCTGCAATAGTTTGCTCACCATATATCTCTTCATCCCCCACAATTTGTATAACGGCTGATTCGGCCCCGGTTTTTTCCAGCTCTATTACGGCCACATCCTGGCTCTCCTTTTCTGATACGAGCGCCCTGAGTATAAAGACATGGGCGTCTTTTTCTGATTTCTCAATAACACTCACATAGTCTGTTTCCCCGTCCCCGTTTAAATCGAGGTTATTAACATGATTCCCATCTGTATTGATGGCCTTTTCAAAATCTTCAATGGAAGCAGCATCCTTGAACATCTGAAGGACTCCCTGGAGGCTGAAGTTATCCCCCGGAAGACCTGTCGAGTTAACCCCCGGCTGGTTTTGTGCTGCTGCAGAAAATGAAATGAAAAGTAAACAGGCAAGTATGCCTGTTGGTATCCTGATTTTTTTCATAAAATCTTTTTTTTCTGAGACTCCTTCCCAAGATTATGGTTTATTGAGATAAATTTTAATTTACATAACAAAATTGAAACATTCTGTTTTAACACCAATGACGCCCGGGTGTGATTTTCCGGCTACCCGGCAGTCAATGATGTATATTCGCAGTCCTGTAAGTTTTATATTTTGATCTCACAGAATACCATACAGCAAATTCTTGGCCGGCTGGATATTATTGATGTGATCGGCGGGTTTGTAAAGCTCAAAAAAAGGGGAACCAACTTCCTTGGTCTCTGTCCTTTTCACAATGAAAAAACGCCTTCCTTCACCGTGTCCCCCACCAAAGAGCTTTATAAGTGTTTTGGCTGCGGCCGCAGCGGCAATGCTGTCAGCTTCATCATGGAGCATGAAAAATATAGTTACCCCGAAGCGTTGCGATGGCTGGCCAATAAATATGGAATAGAGATCGAAGAAACTTTTCAGTCGGATGAACAACGGCAACAATTGCTGGCGGCCGACAGTCTTTTTATCATCAACCAGTTTGCCCAGCAGTTTTTTGTACAGCAATTATTTGAAACCGACGAAGGCCGGGACATTGGCCTGTCTTATTTTAAAGAAAGAGGGTTCAGGGAAGACATCATCCGGAAATTCCAGTTGGGCTATTCCCCTGAGCAAAGAGATGCTTTTACAAAGGAAGCCCTCGCCAGGCAATATAACCGGGAATTACTGATTCGATCGGGACTTATAGTAACCCGCAACCTGCCTGACCGGCAGGCAGGCGATCAGCTGGCGGACAATTACCGGGGACGGGTAATATTTCCCGTACATAATCACAGCGGCAAGGTGCTGGGCTTTGGCGCCCGGATATTAAAGAGCAATGACAAAGCACCCAAGTACATCAATACACCGGAGAATGAGATTTATGTAAAAAGCAAAATCCTGTATGGTTCTTATTTTGCCCGCCAGGCGATTGATAAATCGGATGAATGCCTGCTGGTGGAAGGTTATACCGATGTAATTTCCCTGCACCAGGCCGGTATTGAAAATGTGGTGGCCAGCGGTGGTACCTCACTTACGTTGGACCAGCTCCGCCTGATCAGGAAATACACCAATAACCTCACAATTATCTATGATGGTGATGAAGCCGGTGTAAAAGCTGCCCTGCGGGGGTTGGACCTGGCGCTGGAAGAAGGCCTTAATGTAAAACTGGTATTGATACCTGACAACGATGATCCCGACAGCTATGTCAACAAAGTCGGCGCTTCGGCTTTCAGGGAGTTTGTGAACAGGAATAAGAAAGACTTTATTCTTTTCCAGCTACAAGTGGGGCTGAATGATGCGGGTACTGACTCTGTAAAAAAATCGGAGGTGGTGAACCGGATCGCCGAAACCATTTCCCGCATCAACAAAGCGGAAGATTTTACCAAACAGCAGGATTATATCCGGCAATGTGCTGAAATACTAAAAATTGATGAGGCCGGCATGCATAGCCTTGTCAATAAATTTATCCGTGACCGCATTGTAACACAGGAAAGGAAGTTACCCTTTGAAGAGGCAAAACTGGCAAAGGAAAATGCTAGGCAGGCTGCAGCAACGGATTATGATGATGCCACCTTCAGCCTGCTGTTCAAAGATGAATTGCAGGAAAAAGAAGTGGCCCGCATATTACTGGAGCATGGTATCAAAAAATGGGATGATAACAGGCTGGTTGCCGACTATATTTTTGAAGAGATGGTGGATGAAACCCTGGTGGATAATAAAGAGGTGCTTCATCTTATCGGGGCTTTCAGGGATATATTTCACAGCAACCGTGAAGCGGTGAGTTCTAATTATTTTGTTTACCATCCTGATCAGCGCATCAGCTCGTTTACGGTTTCCCTGCTTAATTTTCCTTACGAGGAAAGTGAGCACTGGAAGAAAGAGTTCAGCCAGTCAACCGGCTACCAGCCCCGGCTTTTTGAAAAATCGTATGAGGATTTCATGCAAACAGTGGCAAAGGACAACGGGCCGCAATTGATGCAATACCTGAAAATGGATGAGGACCGTACCCATGAAGCCGTGGAATCGGCAGTAAGCTATCTCAAGCTGCGGAAAATAAAACGGATGTTGCTGGAAAACCAGCTGGATATGGAAAAAATGCATACCCCTGAAGAATACCATATGCTGCAGCAGACCCATGAGCATTTGAAAAGTATGGAAATGGTGCTTGCTGCCAAAACAGGAACCGTATTTATCCGCTGATTTTATCCAAGAGCATATCACTATATGAAAACTCTGCCAGTTCTTCTTCCCTGATGCCGAATGCCTGCAGATAGAAATCACATTGCTGCCTTAACTCTTCCTGTGACAGGCCGGCGAGAATATTACCGGCCTCTATCTCCACAAAGGACCCCAGCCCCGGCACTTCATCAATATGAAATTTCACATTTCGTATGTAATATATCTCCCTTTTCTTTTGAACCACTGTTTTTACTCCCAGCGACTTACTCAGCGCCTCTTTCAGGGCGGCTGCATCTTCCACTTTTATCAGCTTAAAGTGTGAGTTTTTGGGTCCGGGCTGGTCGGGCCTTTCATAGTATATCAGGTTATTTTCAATTTTTCCTTCACGAAGCTTGAGCCGCCCGTTGGGAACATGGAAATAGGTGTCGGTTTGTTCATCCGTTCCTTTGAATTCAGCATTATTGTCCAGCAGGTAATTTCGTACAAAAGCAGGGTTGGGGCAGCGGGCCTTTATTTCAACATTCAGGTATGTCATGGAGTAAATGTATAAAATACTGCTTCTCCCCTTAATGACCGGGATTAAATGGTGCAAAACAAAAAAGGTTTGCCGGATGACAAACCTCTGATTAGTTAAGAACCTGGCTTCTTACTCTGCCATGGCCGCAACCTGTCTTTTACGGCTGTGCACCACATCCTCATCCCGCTGGCTATCGCATCGGGTAAACCGCATGGCCGACCACACATGGTCCAGCTCAACCCGCTCAATGCTTTCGTAGCCCTCGCAGGTGAGGCGGTTCCAGCTGCATTCCCGGTTCAGGTCGGTAACAATTTTGGATGTGATTTTAGGATAGGCCACCCAGAATTTGGACTCCCCTTTTAGCGAAGGCATCACTTCTTTCAAAATGCCATTGAGCTGATTTTCGTTCACGGCAAACACCAGTACAAAATCAATCTTCCGGCTTTTCAGCAGCGGGGTCATGTTTTTGGCAAAGGACAGTTTACTGAACTGTTTTTCGATGGAGGAAGGCAAACCCTGAATTAAAAGATTCTTTTCGTCGGCCAGTTGTAGCTTTTCAAGCAGTGTTTGTGACATACCTGGAAACTGTTTTAGAGTTAACCGCATAAAAACCCGGTTTGCGGGTTTGTTAACGGAGTTCTCATGGCAGGGAGGGCAAAGGTAAACAAATACTGTGTAAATACCACATATAAGTTGATAAAAAAATCCCGTCCAAACCCTTGCTGGACGGGATTCTTGCCTGAAAACAAGTTTTTTATTTGCCCGTTCCCATTGGTTTGTAATACTTCAGGGCTTCAGGCATCATTTGTTTCAGTTTTTCTATACGGCGGCCTTCAGAAGGGTGTGTGCTCAGAAATTCAGGGGGCTTTTGTCCATCACCCGCTTTTTCCATTCTTTCCCAAAGCCCGATGGCTTCCTGGGGGTTATAGCCCGCCCTGGCTGTAAAAATCAATCCCCATTTATCTGCTTCAAGCTCATGCTTGCGGGAAAAAGGCAACAAAACACCAACAGTGGCTCCTACACCATAGGCATTTAAAAAAAGATTTTGAGTTTCCCGGGGCTTATTGGCCACGACTACTGCCAAAGCCGCCTGCCCTACTGTTGCCATTAGCACCTGGCTCATACGCTGGTTACCATGCTGCAGCAAAGCATGAGAAACCTCATGCCCCATTACCGCCGCCAGCGCCGCTTCGTTTTGTGTAATGGGGAGAATACCGGTGTACACTACAATCTTGCCACCGGGCATGCACCAGGCGTTTACCGTTTTATCTTCCACCAGGTTCACTTCCCATTTAAAACCTGCAAGTTTATCGCTGATGCCCAGTTCAGCATAGTGTTCTTCCACTGCTTTTATTATCCGGTTGCCTGCCCTCTTCACCATTTCAGCATCCCGGTTGGTGGTGGCAGATACAACTTTATTTTTTGAAAGAAAAGTCTGATACTCGGTTGTAGTCATTGCCTGAAGTTCAGACTCTGGCAATAAGGTAAATTGTTTTTTTCCGGTCAAAACGTTTTTGGAGCAGGCAATCAGCAACGCTGCCAAAACGAAAACGGAAGTGATGTTACGTATCATTATTCTGTTTTTTCATTGACGTTCAGCGAGTCTACCAGGTTGGCAATAAGGAAAAATATTTAGGAACTAAGATGGATTTTTATCAATTCGTACATTATGCAGCGCTGCGTCTGCGCCGCTTTCCACGGTTTTTAAAAATAGGCACTTTGCTTTCACTGCCTTTCAGCAGACGGCCGATATTTTTCTGATGGGTAAGCAGCACCAGCAATGCCACCGTAATGGCAAATATCCGGTACAGCGGATTCTCCACATTAAAAATAACAAGAATAAAAACGGGGAATGCAATACTGGCAAGAATAGAACTCAGCGACACAAAACGGGTGAGATAAAGTGCGAGGATAAAAATACCCACACAGCTCAGCGCCGTCCACGGGGAAATGCCAAGCACAAGACCGAAAAGCGTAGCCACGCCTTTTCCGCCCCTGAACTCGGCCCAGATTGGGAAAATATGACCGATTACTGCTGCCAGGCCAAGACCTGTTTGCAGGTTTTGCAGATTTACTTCATTGTCGGCATACTCCGGTAAGAGAAGGGCCAGTTTAACCGCAATCATTCCTTTCAGCATGTCCGTCAGCATCACAAAAGTTCCCCATTTAGGGCCCAGTACCCTGAAAGTATTGGTGGCGCCGGCATTACCGCTGCCATAATCCCGGATGTCAATATCAAAAAAATGACGGCTTACCCATACAGAAGTGGGTATGCTTCCTATCAGATATGCCAGAATAACCAGAAGAAGTTCGTTCATAGAAACCCATCCAAAGGGAACTGCAAAAATAGGTAAAAAGACAGATTGGTAACAGTAATTTAATGGCCGGGAAATATGATATTAACAACTGAGTCTTAAGCAAATCCACTGGCTTTGTTCCTTTTTTGCCGAAAGTATCATGTTAAATGAAGCCGCCAGTCGTTTGATTTCCTCTTCATCATCCGCCAGCAGTCCGCTCAGCAATAAAACGCCGCCAGGTATTAAATTAGCCGCAAAAGATGCAAAATTTCCGGCGATCACATTCTTGTTGATATTGGCAAGAATAATATCGTACTGTTGCCTCTCCGGCAACGAATCAGCTTTGCGCAATTCTATTTTCCTGCATTGATTTTTTTCTATGTTTTCTGCCGCATTGCTGATGCTCCAGTCATCATGGTCAATGGCTGTAATTTCCCCTGCTCCCAGTTTTTCAGCAAGGATGGCAAGGATGCCCGTACCGGCGCCAAAATCAAGAACTTTTTTTCCGGTAAAATCAATAGTCCTCATATGCTGCACCATCATACAGGTAGTGGCATGGTGACCGGTTCCAAAACTCATTTTGGGAGTGATAATGATTTCATGCCTGGTACTCTTTGCAGGTTCATGAAAATCTGCCCGGATGGTTACAAAATCGTCAACGACTACAGGTTGAAAGCCCGTCTCCCAGGCTGCATCCCAGGTTTGTTCAGGAATAATTTTCTCTGTAAAGGGAAGCTGATATTTATAGGCCAGTTCATGGAGTAATGCTTTATCATAATTTTTTTCCGGAATGAATGCCTTCAGTTCAGTCTCGTTTTCTTCAAAACCCTCAAACCCTGCTTCAGTAAGATGAGCAATAAGAAGTTCAAATTGCTCAGGCAGGAGATCAGTAAATTTTATCTCAATATGACTGGACATAAAAAACCCCGACGGTGATGCCGGGGTAAAGTTATTTAATAAATTATCCCGGCTGTGCCGGCGGCGTCTGTTGTTCCCTTGGTTTCTGTTCGGGTTTTGGTATCAGTACTTTTCTTGATAGCTTAAACTTGCCTGATTTGGGATCGGTACCTATCAGTTTCACTTTCATCATATCTCCTTCTTTCACCACACCATCCAGCGTTTCCAGGCGTTTCCAGCTAACCTCGCTTATATGAACAAGGCCCTGCTTGCCGGGAAGAAATTCAACAAAGGCGCCAAAAGGCATGATGGATTTTACTGTCGCCTCATAGGTGTCGCCAACGGTAGGTACTGCCACAATGCCTTTGATCCATGATGCCGCCTTATCCACTCCTTCTTTATTGGAACCAAAAATGCTAACCTCACCCCTGTTGTTTATTTCTTCAAGGTTGATCGTAGTGCCGGTTTCTCTTTGTATTTCCTGTATCACCTTGCCACCGGGGCCGATTACAGCTCCGATAAATTCTTTGTCAATAAACAGCTTCACCATTCGGGGGGCATGTGGCTTCACATCGGGTCTTGCTTCGGGAATGCAGTTGTACATGGCATCCAGTATGTGCAAACGGGCTTTTCTTGCCTGTTCCAGCGCTTGTTGCATTACTTCCATTTTCAGACCATCCACTTTAATATCCATCTGTACACCGCAAATACCCTCCCTTGTTCCCGTTACTTTGAAATCCATGTCCCCGAGGTGGTCTTCATCGCCCAATATATCGGTCAATACGGCATATTTGTCGTTTTTGGTGATAAGCCCCATCGCCACACCGCTTACATGTTTGGGTACGGGTATCCCGGCATCCATTAATGCCAGTGATCCGGCACATACAGTAGCCATGGAGGATGAACCGTTGGACTCCAGGATATCACTCACTACCCTTACGGTATAAGGATAATCGTTCCCGGGCATCATTTGTTTTAATGAACGCTGTGCCAGGTTACCATGCCCCACTTCCCTGCGGCTCTGCCCTCTCATCATCTTTACTTCACCGGTAGAAAAGGGAGGGAAATTATAGTGCAGGTAGAACTTGGAATCCCTGGAAACGGCTGCACTTTCAATCAACAACTCATCTAAAGGAGTACCTAATGTAACCGTGGTAAGTGATTGGGTTTCACCTCTTGTAAAAATTGATGCGCCGTGGGGTGAAGGCAACACATCCACTTCCATATCCAGCGGGCGGACAGTTTCGAGGTTACGGCCATCCAGCCTTACCCTTTCATCCAGTATCATATCCCTTACAACATCATATTGCAGGTCGCCAAAATATTGTGAAGCCAGCTTCTTTGTAAGGTCAGGCAGGCTTTCACCCTCCGCCACATTATATTCTTTCAGCAGGAATTCATCCAGCTCAGTTTTAATGGCCTCAAATCGGTCGCTTCTTTCATGCTTGCTCAGTTTGCCTTTTGCCACTTCATATACTTTTGGTTGTGCAAAGGCATACACTTTTGCTTTCAGCGCTTCATCAGTAGCAGGTTTGGTATACTCCCTTTTGCCTTTCACCCCGGCCATTTCCCTGAGTTCTTCCTGTGTCTTTACCTGTATACGAATGGCATCATGGGCTATCTGCAGGGCCTTCACCAGGTCGGCTTCGCTGCATTCCTGGGCCTCCCCTTCCACCATCATCAGGTTCTTTTCGGTGGCAGCGATAATGAAATCCATATCTGAACTTTCCATCTGGCTTCGGGTGGGATTTACCACAAACTCTCCGCCTATGCGGGATACCCTTACCTCAGAAATGATCTCTTTAATTGGGATATCTGAGACTGCCAGCGCTGCAGATGCTGCCAGGCAGGCCAGCGAGTCGGGCATAACATCCGGGTCGCTGGATATCAATGTGACCAGCACCTGCACATCGCAGAAATAATCTTCCGGGAACAGCGGACGCAGCGCCCGGTCAATCAGGCGGCTGGTCAGCACTTCATAGTCGTTCAGCTTTGCTTCTCTCTTAAAAAAAGAACCCGGAATGCGGCCGGCGGCTGCAAATTTTTCCTGGTAGTCAACTGAAAGCGGAAAGAAGCTTTGCCCCTCCCGGGGTTCATTGGTTGCACATACTGTTGCCAGTATCATACAATTGCCCTGGCTTACGGTAACAGCGCCGTCGGCCTGGCGGGCCAGTCTGCCGGTTTCTATGGTAACCATGCGGCCTCCGCCTATATCAAATGTTTTGCGAATAGGTTGTTGTAACATAATTAGTTTGTAGTTTATGGTTTGTTGTTTATGGTTAACATCCAAACCTTCTGAAGAATTTTTATTAGGTCAGCTGCATTACTACTATCATCGTCCCTTGCGTCGCACTCTTCGGGGGTTCTGTTCGCTACTGGGCAAAAGCAGAAAATTCAATGAGTAAAAAAGAAACGGTGTATAGCAGAAACTAAAAGTCCCCCGTTGGGGGATTTAGCAGACTGTTACCTTACTTTCTTATTCCAAGTTTCTCAATCAGCTGGCGGTAGCCGGTTAGGTTGTGCTTTTGCATGTAGTTCAGCAGTCTCTTACGTTTACCTACTAACTGCATCAGTCCGCGATGCGTGGAGAAATCTTTTTTGTTGTCCTGTAAATGATTACTGATCTGGGCGATCCTTTCCGTCAGAAGGGCGATCTGTCCTTCGATGGAGCCGGTACTTTTTTCTGAACCGGCATAAGTTTTTAAAACTTCTGATTTTTTTTCTTTTGTTAAGGGCATCTTTTTAATTTTTAAGTTTCATCCGATTTTTTTCATCCAATATTTAAGGCGGCAAAGGTAAGCCAGATAATGTGAACAGCAATAGCTTTGAATGGCTATTTTTAAGATTCACAGGACTTTATCACTGCTGGTTTTTAATACATAGTCTACATTTGCGCCATGGATTTGTCCCAGGATACCCGGAATATTCTTGGTTTGCAGCTTCCCTCTGATCCCCGCTGGGTAAACCTGGCGGGTATTTCTTTGCAGGAAATACTTACCGACCATGCCTATTGTGAACAAAAAGCCGCCACATCCTGCATTTCTATTATCCAGCGACACAGCGACAAAGAAAAACTTGTAACAGAGCTGGCGCCGGTGGTAACGGAGGAATGGGGACATTTCAGGCTGGTATTGACCGAATTACAAAAAAGAAAACTGAAACTGGGCAAACAGCGCAAGGATGAGTATGTGAATGCCCTGCTTGATTTTCAGCAAAAAGGGGGGAATGCTGAAGGACGCCTGCTTGACCAGTTATTGACCATGGCGCTGATTGAAGCAAGAAGCTGCGAACGTTTTAAAAGGCTGAGCGAAGGGCTGAATGATGAATATATGAAGAACTTCTACCGGCGCTTTATGGAAAGCGAGGCCGGGCATTATACCCTCTTTATCGGATTGGCCGAAACTTATGTTGACAAGGAAAAAGTGCGCCGCCGCTGGAAAGACTGGCTGGAGTATGAAGCCGGGGTAATGCAAAAACTGGAGCTAAGGGGCGACCGGATACATTAACCGTTATTCAGGGTCTGCAGCTTTTTGCCGGGGTGTTTTTCATTGTCTTTTTTTCTCACTCTTCTTATATTCATCCCATGAAAGCTATGATGAGTAATGAAGTACCACAGGAAGTGCTGGAGGCATTTACATCGTACAGTCCCGGTTTGCCGCCACACTCTGCAGGAAAGATAACGGTTGAAAAAATCGGTCACGGGTTAATTAACCGTTCTTATAAGGTTTCCTGTGAACTAAAACCGGATTTCTTTCTCCAGAAGATAAATACCCATGTTTTTTCAAAACCCCATGATGTACAGGAAAATTATATCTATATCTGGCAGTATGCTGAATTTGAATTCACCGGCTTGCGTATGCCCGCCCCTGTTTATTATGAAGGACAGGCAACCTTGTATGTGGATGAAACCGGGGGTTACTGGAGGGCCTTTGAATGGATACCTGACAGTAAAACAATAAACGTTGCCTTAAAACCCGCCCAGACAAAAGCAACCGCCCGGGCTTTTGCAAAATTTACAGCGGCCTTTGAAGACATGAACACAAACTTGCTGAAAGAAATCATTCCCGGTTTTCATAGCCTCAGTTTGCGCTACCGGCAATTTGAGGAATCGCTGAACACAGAGCTCTGCGAACGGATGGCTAAAGCGGTAACCCTGGTAAGCGAACTGAAACAGCGGGAGCGTTACAAACATTTTTTTGAAATCATAACAGAATCGGGCGAGTTTTCCAGGAGAGTGATGCACCATGATGCCAAAATCAGCAATATCCTTTTTCATCAAAAAACCGGCAAACCGGTTTGCCTGGTTGATTATGATACCGTAATGCCCGGTTATTTCTTTTCTGATATTGGGGATATGATCCGCTCTATGGTGTGCAGCAGGGATGAAAACAGTGTTGAGGGTACATTGTCTGTAAGAAAAGATTTTTATGAAGCCATCCTCGGCGGGTACCTTGATGTGCTGGGCGGGCAACTCAGTTCTTCCGAAAGAAAATATATACACAGCGCAGGGTTGCTGATGATCTATATGCAGGCCCTTCGTTTTTTAACTGATTACCTGAATGGCGATGCCTATTACCAGGTAGCTTATCCTGAACAGAACTTTGACAGGACCCTGAACCAGCTTACCCTGCTGAAGAGCCTGGAAGAATTCCTTGCTGCATCCTACCGGTTTAAAATCTGATTTCCCGTACTCCTTCATCAGCCTCTGCAAAGTTAATTTTGGGCGGATAACCTATTGCCCTTGCATAATACGATTCCAGGCTGTTACTGAAATCCCCGGCAGTACGTTCCTTTACCAGTGCGATGGCACATCCGCCGAAACCGGCTCCTGTCATTCTTGCACCCAGGCAGTCTTTATACCCTCTGCAAAAATCAATAACAGTATCCAGTTCCCTGCCCGTTACTTCATAATGGTAACGCAGGGATGCATGCGAAGCATACAACAATTTTCCAAATGTCGCCAGGTCGCCTGTCTGCAGCGCTAAGGCTGCATCCTTTACCCGCTGATTTTCACTGATGACATGCAAGGCCCTTTTTTCCAACACCGGGTTGCTGATAATATCTTTATATAATTCAAAATCTGCCATGCTGATGTCACAGAGGTTCTGCACATGTGGCAGTTCTTTTTTAAACAGTCTGAGAGCAGCGCCACACTCGGCAAACCGCTCATTGTATTTTGAATCAGCCAGCATTCTTTGTTTACAGGTATCAATAATCACCAGAGAAAAACCACCCGCTTCAAAGGGAATGTATTCATATTCCAGTGTATCGCAGTTCAGCAGTAGGGCATGATGTTTTTTGCTCATTGCCACAGCAAACTGGTCCATGATACCACAGTTTACCCCGATAAACCTGTTTTCGGTTTCTTTGCACATCACTGCCAGTTCTTTACGGGAGATATTCAATGCGAACAATTCCTTCATGGCAAAGGCGGTAAGCATTTCTATTGAGGCAGAGGAAGAAAGTCCTGCTGCTACCGGCAGGTTTCCGTAAAACAGCATATCAAGTCCCGAAGCAGTATGCCCGTCCTGCAGCAAATGGTCGATAACTCCCAGAGGGTAATTAAACCATGCTGATCCTGTTTTGGAATAGGATGACTGCAAATGCAACTCAGCAGATTCCGGAAAGTTCAGGCTGTAAAAACGGATAATCCCGTCTGTATTTTTTGATACCGCCAGCCAGGTGCCCATGGATATTGCAACAGGCATTACCCGGCCGCCGTTATAGTCAATATGCTCGCCGATGAGATTGACACGGCCGGGACAAAAGAAGATATTGGCCGGTTCTTTATGGAAGCGGTTTCTGAATTCCTGCATTAATTCTTCCCGGTTCATTTAAAACGAATAATTTTAATCGGCATGAACAGTATAATCCGGCAATATTGCATCACCCATTCTTCCGGTGATGACATTTACCTGTTTACGCTGCGCAATGAGCATAATACCGAAGTAATGATTACCAACTACGGGGCCATCATCACCGCATTCAAAGTAAGCAAAGCAGACGGAACCACCAATGATATTGTACTCGGCTTTGATAAAATTGAAGATTACTGGTCGCCGGAATATTTAAAACAACACCCCTGGTTTGGGGCTGCCGTGGGCAGGTATGCCAACAGGATAAAAAACGCTTCCTTTCCTCTGGATGGAAAAACCATTCATGTATCTGCAAACCGTGGCAACGACCAATTGCACGGGGGGTATGAGGGGTTTGACAGGAAGGTCTGGCAAATCGTTTCATTCGGCCATTATCCCTGTCTTTTTCTTGAATTAAAATACCTGAGTGCGGATGGTGAAGAAGGATTTCCCGGCAACCTGGAGGTTGTCATGCGCTTTGAGCTAAGCGAAAATGATGAACTCAGCTACCACTACAGGGCCGTTACCGATAAACCAACCGCGGTTAATCTTACTCACCATAGCTATTTCAATCTCAATAATGGCAGAGGGGCCATACATGATCATGAACTGAAAATAAATGCAGATAAAATACTGAAGCAGGGAGAAAATCTTGTTGCCACCGGCGAATATGAGGATGTAGCCGGCACCGCTTATGATTTCAGAGAATTTCGCTTAATAGGTGAAGGGCTGATGCAAATTGATGAATACGATAAGAGCTATGAAGCATCGAAGGATCCGGTAAAGACAACTAAACTTGTAGCTGAATTAAGAACAAAGGAATTTGGAATCTGCCTGCAGGTATATTCAACCGAGCCGGTTGTTCATTTTTATTCGGGCAAATGGATCCCTCAGGTTGAGGGAAAAAATGAAATTCAGTATGGGCCATTCTCGGGCCTCTGCCTTGAAACGCATAAACATCCCAATGCTGTCAATATTCCTTCTTTTCCAATTACTTTTTTAAGGCCGGGAGAGGCCTATTATCAGAAGACCGTTTACAAACTTATTTCTTATTCTTCCTCTTGAATTTCTCATCCATTTCATTTAAGCCGTAAATACGGCCAAAGAAAGTATCCAATCCTGTCTTTCTGCGGATATATTCGGCTACAATTATACCCGTAATAACACCAACAATAAGCAACAGATAAAAAAATGTTTCATGGCCAATGACAAAACCGATTGCCCCGAAAAGATTAACCGGGGCCACAAAGGCCTGAAGCCGGAAAACAACAGTAACAATCCACATATACCTATGCCTGTGAAAAGTAATTCAGTTCTTCTTTCAAGTCAAGAAAATTGTGTTTTTGCTGTAAATCTTTCACCTTTTCAAGATAGGATTTCAAAAACTGCCGGTGGGCATTGGTATCCGGCTGAAAAGGGCGGTGCTTTCTTGCAATCACAATCTGCTTTATTTCCTTCATCAGTTGTTGCGTTTCTTCAGCAATACAGGTTTCAATAAACTTTTCAAGTACAAATTCAGTAGCAGGATAATTGGGGTGCACCAGGTCAATATCATAAAACCGGTAATCCCGCAGCACATCAATCACCAGTTCATAGGCCGGGAAATAATGGGCTGATTCAAATTTAGAGCAGATGAAATGTACGGCTTCAATCAGCCTTGCCTTGCTTCGGTTGTTCTCCACCACTCCATCTCTGATGTGGCGTACAGGACTCACAGTAAATATGAACTTCAGACCGGGATTGAATTGTTTTAATTGTTTCAGGCAGCTTTCCAGCATTTCTTTTATCTCATCAACCTCCAGCATTTTTTTCTCAAACCAATTGGCCGGCGCCCGGTGGCAATTGGCCACAGCCTCCCCCCCTCTCCACAAGTGGAGAGGGGGTTGGGGGGTGAGGAAATAACTAAATGAAGAACCAAGCGTTATTATTAACCAATCCGCCACATAAAGAAAATCATGGGCTTTTTGTTGTGATTGATTAATTCCCTTCAGGCATTCATCTTTATGAATATGAGAAAACCGTGAATGATGGTCCCAACTGTTCCAGACTTCGTTCAGGTAAAACAAATCCTGTTCTGCGTACTGTTTGTTTTGAACATGTGAAAGCAGGCTCTTGCAAACAGCATCTGGGCCAAAGAGTATCCCGTTAGGATTTTGAAGCGTTTGAAATTTCAGTTCGCCCAGTGTATTACCTATGTGCTCGGTAAAACAGGAACCCACGAGCATGCTTTTGTCACGGTAAGTAATAGATTCTGGTAGTTTATTCAGTTCAATATTCAGTAATAAATCCATTCAGGTTATTTTATCGGGAATTACTCCCCTCTCCGCGGGGCAGAGAGGGGTTGGGGGTGAGGCTAAATATCTCTCCCGCAATCCGCAAGCTTTCGGCCAGCGCTTCTTTATCCAGTCCGGAAAGCATTTCACGCTCCTCAAAGTAATCAATCATTCTTTCGGTATTCATATTCCCCACCAGTTCATCATCGGCCATGGGGCAGCCGCCGATTCCTCTCAGCGCACCGTCAAACCGCTTGCAACCGGCTTTTACCGCCGCTTCCAGTTTATCTTTCCGGTTTTCAGGTGTGGAGTGAAGGTGCACCCCTATTTCTGTTCCGGGTAACGACTCAACAAGGTAGCTGGTTATATCATAGACCTGCTGAGGAGAAGCCACACCCACCGTATCGGCTAAAGAAATTATACCAATATCCATTGCAACTAATCTGTTCACCCATTCAAAAACTATCTCTTCATCATAGGCGTCACCATAAGGATTTCCAAATCCCATGGAGATATAAACAACCAGCTGTTTTCCGGTTTTTATACAGAGGTTTTGTATTGCTTCAACCCTACCGAGTGACTCTCCTATTGATGAATTGGTATTGCGCTGCTGAAAAGTTTCCGAAACAGAAAAGGGGAACCCCAGGTAAGTTATTTTGTCAAAGCCGCAGGCTGCTTCTGCCCCCCGGTAATTTGCAATTATGGCCAGCAACTTAGAACTGCTAACTCCCAACTTCAAACCCCGAACTACTTCACCCGTATCCGCCATCTGCGGAATAGCCTTCGGCGAAACAAAACTGCCAAAATCAATGGTATCAAAACCCACTTTCAGCAAAGAGTTAATGTATTCAATTTTTTTATCCGTTGGAATAAAAACCTTCCATCCTTGCATGGCATCTCTCGGGCACTCTATTAATTTTATTGCTTCCATTGTTTAGGTCATATTACTTACTTTGAGATACTTAAGCCCCTCCTTCGGAGGGCCTGCCTGCCGGACAGGCAGGGTTTGGGGAGGCTCCTGCATGGCATCACGGGGGCATTCGATCAGTTTTATTTTTTTTTCATCAGTCATTTCGTTCTCTGCTTCATGGCTTCATATAAAATGATCCCGGTGGCAACCGAAACATTGAGTGATTCAAAATCACCCGCCATCGGGATTTTTATTTTTTCATCACATATCTTCAATAATGCCGGGTAAATTCCTTTTTCCTCACTGCCCATTACAATGGCACAGGGCCCGGTAAAATCAACTTCGGAAATGCTCTTTGCTGCTGTCGTTTCGCTGGCAAATACTTTTATACCGTTCAGATGCAGTTCATCAACCGCTTTCATTAAGCTGTTAACACGGCAAACAGCTATTTTCTCCAATGCCCCGGCAGAAGTCAGTATGGCATCTTCGTTTAAAGCCCCCACACCTTTATCAGGAATGATGATGGCATCCACTCCGGTACAGTAAGCCGTACGGGCAATACCACCAATATTTCGTATATCAGTTATACCATCAAGAATAAGCACCAGCAGGGCTTTCCCTTTCTCCACCACATGTGAGATAATATCCTGCAGGTTTTGATACTGAATCTTTGCAATAACAGCCACACAGCCTTCATGATTACTTACATTAAAACCATTCAGTTTCTCCACCGGCACTTTGTTGACGGGAACGTTGTATTGCTTTGCAAGAGAAAATATCTCTTCGGCCATCATTCCCCTTACATCTTTTGTAACAAATATCCTGTCAAGCTGCCTGCCCGTCTGCAATGCTTCCATCACGGCCTGCCGGCCAATAACCAATGAACTCTTCTTCGGCCTTTGCTGTTGTCTGAAATTTTTCACAATACAAATGTAGGCAAACAAAAAACCCTCTCGGCGGAGAGGGTTACTTGTTTATTTAAGCTTAAAAGCTTTTTTCACCTTCTCCACATAATCCAGTTTTTCCCAGGTAAACAGTTCCACTTTTTTCTTTACCACTTTACCATCCGGCGAAACAAATGTCTTATCTACTATTTGCGGATTTCGTCCCATATGACCATACGCTGCTGTTTCGCTGTAGATCGGATTGCGCAGTTTCAGTCTTTGCTCAATAAAATAAGGACGCATATCAAACAAGCCCTGCACAATTTTGGCGATCTGCCCGTCAGTCATATTCACTTTAGCAGTACCATAGGTATTAAGGTTTATGCTGGTGGGCTGTGCCACACCGATTGCATAAGAAACCTGCACCAGCACTTCATCACACAAACCGGCTGCTACCATATTCTTGGCAATATGTCTTGTGGCATAAGCGGCTGAACGGTCAACTTTGGAAGGATCTTTTCCGCTGAATGCACCTCCGCCATGGGCACCTTTGCCTCCATATGTGTCAACAATGATCTTTCTTCCGGTTAACCCGGTATCACCATGCGGGCCGCCAATCACAAACTTACCGGTGGGGTTCACATAATACTTAATATCAGTATTGAAAAGTTTTGCGTACTTCCTGTACTTGTTCTTCACTCTCGGAATAAGGATGTTGATCACATCACTCTTGATCTTGGCCAGCATTTTAGTTTCAGAATCAAAATCATCATGTTGTGTGGAGATAACTATTGCCACTATTCTCACCGGTTTGTTCTTATCATTATACTCCAATGTTACCTGGCTTTTGGCATCCGGACGCAGGTAAGGCATTTTAGAGTTCCTTTCCCTGCGTATCGCAGCCAGCTCAATCAGCAGGTTATGTGCCAGGTCCAAAGCCAGAGGCATATAATGCTCTGTTTCGTTGGTGGCATAGCCAAACATCATACCCTGGTCGCCGGCGCCCTGCTCTTCTTTTTTCTTTTTGTCAACACCCTGGTTGATGTCGGCTGATTGCTCATGAATAGCGGAAAGCACACCGCAACTGCTGGCTTCAAACATATATTCACTCCTGGTATATCCGATTCTTCTGATAACACTACGGGCAATCTCCTGTACATCGAGATAAGCCTGCGATTTTACTTCCCCCGCCAGTACCACCTGCCCTGTAGTTACCAATGTTTCGCAGGCTACTTTTGATTGCGGATCAAAGGCCAGAAAATTATCAATAAGGGCATCAGAAATCTGGTCAGCCACTTTATCCGGGTGTCCTTCACTTACAGATTCTGAAGTAAATAAATACGGCATGAATTATTTTTTAGGCAGCAAAGATAAGCCTGCTGTACCTATGAACAAAGTGCTGCAGGCTGCGGGACTTTTAAACATGTCTTGATAACTACTTACAGCTTGGAATAAATGATACGGAGCCGCATCCGCTGTGTTGGACGGTTGCCGCCGCCAACCCGAATGCGTCCGTTGGCGATGGCGGGGTTCACAAAGGTGCGGGGAAAAAAAGGATCCGAAAAATCAGCTAAGCCACCGCCGGCTATACCTGTTTTGCCTTTTAGCGTAAAAGGTGCATGAAGACGGAGGTCGAATGAGGTCTGCGTTCCCCTTACTATATGCTGTACATATCGGGTAAGATTGAACTTCCACACTTTGATAGTATTGCCAAAAGCGTCTTTTGCAGTTTCTGGTATAACACCGAATGTAACAAGGTTTAGACCCGAGTTGGGAGAAAAGTCAAGCGAAACAGGAATAGTGCGGAATTTGTAGCTGCCGGAAAGACTGGAATCGTATGCATCTATATAAAGGCTGGAAGGAGGTGTAAAAATAGTATCGCTTACATCGTACAACTGTTCCACTATCAGTTCGGCACGGTGAACCACCCGGTTGCCGATAGCGGGCAGGTCAGGAATTTTTAATGTGGCGAATGTACCCGGCGCATTCTGAATGTACACAACGCTTGCCTGCGTGGTTTGCCCGGCTGCGGCGGCCACCGGTGTGCCAGCATAATCCCGCCTCACATAGCTGGCTGCATTACAGCCTGAATGAAAATAAAAGTAGGAAACATTCAACGAGTCGAATGTGCCGCTTTTTTTCGGTTGCTTGTAGTAAAAAGCAAGTTTGGTGTTCAGACCGTTCATATTGAGACCGATGATGGCCTTGCCCGAACTTACTGAACGGATGGCAAAACCCTTAAAATTACTCCTGAATGCGGAATCGGATCTGTAAGCGTTGGAAGTGTCATAATTCATCAGCCGCCTGGCAAAACTGGTATCTAACTTTAAGCGCAATTGGCCTGCAGTGGTGTCCCTGAAAACTTTTACAGAGTCGGCCAGTCTGTTCGGGAATATGGTTTGCCCGGTGCCGCCTGCATTTAGTAAAACAGCCCCATAGAGCAGTGGCTGCTGACGCACCAAATAAAAAGTATCAGTTTTGAATGCTTGTGTCAGTTCATGCACCTGTATGGTTTGCGGAACAAGGGAGTCTCCGTAGTTTTCCAAATAACTTAAAATCAGCACGACGGAATCGAGCTTAAGACTGTCTCTGCGGGCAAAAGGATAAAAGCCGTAAAAGTCCGGCTTCAGTTCCATATACAGTTCTGCATTTGTTCTGCCAAAAATCGGGTCGGTGTTGATTATACCGAGGAACTGCTCATCTCCTTTTCTGATACGGAGTGAATCGGTTGTAAAACTGAAAGTATCATTAAAAGCAAATACGGATATACTGGTATCGAAGGTGTTTATGTGATCCACCGGTGGTATAAGCCCTCCGCCTAGGTCAGTAAAATCGTTGATTTTGCGACAGGCTGAAAACAGAAAAACAACCGTGAAAATGAAGGCTATAAAAGACAGAACCGGGTAATGTTTCTTCACAAATCAGCTTTAGTCAGGGTTAGTGATTTTATTTGCCCGCAAGGTCGTTATACAGTTGTAAATAGTCTGTTAAATCTCCCCCGGGATTATAGTGCAATGTCTTCTTGCCCCGCACTTTGGAAAATTCGTCGGCCAGTTTCTTTTCATTTTTTTCAGCCCCAAATGTAATGGCATCGGCAAAGGTCGCTCCGCCTCGGAACATAGCCGTATTGGTTCCTTCTTTAAAAACCTCCAGGTCCTTTTCCTTCAGCGATGCATGAATCAGGGCTTTCTTCATAAACCCGCTGCCCAGTTTTTCTTTAAAGGTATTCTGCCCGATAGTGAAAACGATTTTGCTGTGTGCAAACACAGGTTCTTTTTTGTACACAGTTTTCAGATAAGCGGGGATCAGTCCGGTCATCCACCCGCTGCAATGGATAATGTCAGGCGGCCAACCAAATTTTTTTACTGTCTCAAGGGCGCCTTTGCAATAAAAAACAGTGCGGAGATCGTTGTCATCAAACCATTTGTCATTTTCATCATGGAAAACAAATTTCCTTTTGAAAAGCTCTTCATTATCGAGAAAATACACCTGCAGCCTGGCGCTTGGCAATGAGGCTACCTTGATCTGAAGCGGTAAATCATCATTATCGACTGAGACGTTAATCCCGGAAAGCCTTACCACCTCATGCAGGCGGTGGCGGCGTTCATAAATAATCCCGAACCGGGGCATAATGCAGCGTACTTCAAAATTATTATCATTGGATTTAATGGCCAGTTTATTTACAATCTCTGAAAATTCCGTCAGCTCCAGGTAGGGCGACATTTCGTTGGCGATGAATAAAATTCTTTTCTTTGCTGACATGGGCTCCTTTTTGATGAATTCCTGCCGGCCAAAGCGGGCAGGCTGATAAAAGGCAGCAAAGGTAACCTTTTACAGCGAATTGCTGTGATAATGAAATCATTTGTATACAAATACCCGAACCGGAGTGATTTTATTTAAAAAAATAAATGACCTTAATAAATGGCTTGATGCTCAGCGAAAAAAAGGGCTGCATGTGGGTTTTGTGCCTACCATGGGCGCCCTGCACCCGGGGCATCTTTCACTCATTCATACTTCAAAAGCAGAAAACAATGTAACTGTTTGCAGCATATTTGTAAATCCTGCCCAGTTTAATGACCCGGGAGATTTTGAAAAATATCCTGTTACTATAGAGCAGGATATTGCCCTGCTGGAGGAGGCGGGTTGTAATGTTCTTTTTCTGCCTTCTGTAGCTGAAATCTACCCAATGGGATTGTTGCACCTCCGGCATTTTGATTTGAGTTACCTTGAAACCATACTTGAAGGCAAATACCGGCCGGGGCATTTTCAGGGTGTGTGTTTGGTGGTTGACAGGCTTCTTGATATTGTAAACCCCAATAAAATATACCTCGGACAAAAAGATTACCAGCAATGTATGGTGATTACCCGTATGATAATACTTACCGGTAAGGAAGGCAAAATAAAAGTCAGGATATGCCCCACCCTTCGTGAGGCAGACGGACTGGCCATGAGCAGCCGGAATATGCGGCTGAATGAAAAGGAAAGAAAATCCGCTGCCGGCATTTACCAGTGCCTGCTGCAAATAAAAAAGAATCTGAGCAAAGGCAATTTGGAGAAGATTAAGGAAAAAGCAGTAAGCCGCCTTATCCACTCAGGCTTCAGGCCCGATTATGCCGAGATTGCCGATGCAGAAAACCTGAACATCGTACATGAGTGGAACGGGAAACAGCCCCTGGTGGCGGTGATTGCAGCGTTTTTAAACGATATAAGGCTAATTGATAACTTACAGCTAACTGGTGAAATTTCATGAACAGATATGCCGCATAAAAAATTCATGAACTCTATGATCCACCCGACTACGCTAAATCTTCGTTGAACAAATTTTACTTATATGACTTATTTGACTTTCTTCCCAGGCTAACCTATTTTCGGTACTCATGAACAGGCGTCTCCGCACTATACTTCAATACCTTTTTTTTCTTGGCTTGGGTATTTTCTTTGCATGGCTGTCGTTGAAAAACCTCGATAAGGAAAGCACGGAAAGAATAAAAACTGCTTTCAGCAATGCAAGACACTGGCTGATTGTTCTTGTTTTTGTCATTCTTTTTCTTAGCCATTATATAAGGGGCTTGCGCTGGCGCCTCCTGATTCAGCCGCTGGGTTACTCACCATCCCGCCTGAATTCTTTTTTCGCAGTGATGATTGGTTACCTGGTGAACCAGGGGGTGCCCCGACTGGGCGAGGTAGTTAAATGCACCGTGCTGGGCCGTTACGAAAAAATTCCGGTGGAAAAACTGATCGGCACAATCATTCTTGAAAGGATCATTGACGCCATAACCCTCCTCCTTGTTTTTGGTATTACGCTGGCCATTCAGCCTGATTTGTACACCAATATCATTGACACATTCTTCAATTCCCGGGATGAAGGAACGGCAAAGAAAACATCTTATACCTTCATTACACTGACTATGATTGGCATTGTGGTTTTTCTTTTTTTCGTCTGGATCCTGGTCAAAAAGAAAACCTTTAGGGATGTGGGCCGTATCCTGAAAAAAATTGGTCTGCGAATTGCCGAAGGTGTGGGTGCCATCCGGCACCTTAAAAAAAGATGGCAGTTTATATTCCTCACAGTTGCCCTCTGGACACTCTATTTTATGGGAGGTTATGTGGGTTTCATGGCGTTTCAGGAGACGCAAATATATGGGGTACGGGAGGCTTTTACGGTATTATCGGCCGGCAGCATCGGCATGATAGCTTCTCCCGGCGGCATAGGCGCTTATGCCTTTATGATTGAAAAAACGATGATCCTGTACGGTCTCAGCCAGCCTGTAGCCATCGCTTTTGGGTGGATTCTTTGGCTGGCAACCACCGCAGTCATTATCATCGGGGGTTTGATTAGCTTTGTGGCCATCCCTTATTACAATAAAAACAGGAAACTTGAAACGGTCAGACCTGATACTCTCTAAAATTCTTTCATTGACGCAGGCAAAACAAAAAGTTGCCCAACTCAGGTTAATAAGTAAAACCGTTGCTTTTACAAACGGCGTTTTTGATATCCTGCACCAGGGCCATATTTACTCCCTGTCACAGGCGGCGGCCGAAGCAGATTTTTTGATAGTGGGATTGAATTCAGATGCATCTGTAAAGAGATTAAAGGGAAATAACCGGCCGGTTAACAGCCAGGATTCAAGGGCCCTGATTCTTTCTTCATTAGCGATAGTAGATATGGTAGTTATCTTTGAAGAAGATACTCCTGCTGAACTAATCAAAAGCCTGAAGCCGGATGTATTGGTTAAGGGCGGAGATTATTCGGTTGATCAGATAGCCGGAGCCAAAGAAGTAATCGCCTATGGCGGCAGGGTGGTCATCAATCCCCTGCTGGAAGGCTTCTCCACTACCTCCTTTATTCAGCGAATGCAAAAGAAATGATTTGGTTTAGCCCAAAATCTTAATATCTTTCTCTTTTTACGTTCAGTAACTTTATTCCTGGTTGAAAATTCTTTATATGGCTGGAAGAGGAAGGCGCCAAAGTGCTGATTGAGATACCGGGCATGAAAGTGCATTCCAAGATTTATGTAATCCGGAAAAGAACAAACGACAACAATTTTGTTCAGTATGGCTTTTTCAGTACCGGCAACCTGAATGAAAAAACGTCAAAAGTATATGCCGATCACTGCCTGCTTACTTCCAATCAAAAAATAATGTCGGATGCAAACCGGATGTTCAGTTACCTGGAACAGCCGAAAACCGGCGGTGGGTTTCTCAAGGACTGTAAATATATCATCCCGAGTCCGCATATTGTAAAAAAAGAAATGCTGCAGCTGATTGATGAAGAAATAAGGCAGGCCCGCAAAAAGAAACCTGCAGCCATTACATTAAAGATGAATTCGCTTTCAGATGAAGAAATGATCCAGAAATTATACGAAGCGGCAAGGACCGGTGTGCAATTAAAACTTATCATCCGTGGCATATTCTGCATGTATTCTGAGCATAAAAAGTTTGAAGTGCCGGTAAGGGCCATCAGTATTGTGGACGAGTACCTCGAGCATGCCCGGGTGTGGATTTTCACAACCGGGGCAAAGAGAAAGTTTATATATCTTCGGCCGACTGGATGCTGAGAAACCTTGAACACCGGGTGGAAGCCACCTGTCCCATTTGGAATGAGGAACTGAAACAGGAACTGAAAGACATTCTGAACATTCAGCTCCAGGATAATTGTGAAAGCCCGGTGGCTCGATAACCAGTTGAGCAATGAATATGTAAGAACAACCCGTAAGAAAATCCGGTCACAGGTGGGAACCTATAATTATCTGTACAAAAAAACACAGGTTCTGAGTGAGACTGGCAGCCGTTGATATTGGCAGTAATGCGGCAAGATTATTGATCACCGATGTTATCTCCGGCCTGCAGGATGTGCCGGAGTTCATAAAAGTGGTGCTGGTAAGGTACCGCTCCGTCTGGGTTTTGATGTGTTCGACAAAGGCGAAATTTCTGCTGCCAAAGCAGAAAAAATCATCCAAACGGTTAAGACCTACAAACTGTTGCTGGATGTTTATGAAGTAAAGCACCTGAAAGCATGTGCCACCTCCGCTATGCGGGATGCCGTAAATGCCGCAGAAATCATAAGAAAAGTAAAAACAGAAACCGGAATCGAAATCCGGATCATCAGCGGCCGGGAAGAAGCTTCCTTCATTTACGAAAACCATATTGCTGAAAATATGTCTGCTGATGAATCGTACCTGTATATTGACGTGGGCGGCGGCAGTACCGAACTTACCTTTTTCAGTGACAATAAACTGGTATTTAAGGAATCGTTTAATATCGGAACCATCCGACTGTTGAAAAACAAGGTGACAGAAGCCGCCTGGGATGAGATGAAAGAATTTATACGCCAGAAAACAAAAGGCTACCACCACGTAACGGCTATTGGATCGGGCGGAAACATCAACAAAATATTCTCTTTATCAAAAAGAAAAGAAGGCAAAGCTCTTACCCTTGATCTGCTCCGTGATTATTACAAGGAGTTCAGTAATCTTTCCGTGGCACAACGCATCAGCCTCCACAAACTGCGGGAAGACCGGGCTGATGTAATTGTTCCCGCCCTGCTTATTTATATTAATGCAATGCGGTGGGCCGACACAGAGGAAATATATGTTCCCAAGATCGGGCTTGCCGACGGGCTGATCCACGCCCTGTATGAAGAAGTGAAAGGAAAAGAGCTGTCTGAATAAAAGACATTACCTTCGATATACCCGCCGGGAAATAGTTTTCCGGCCCGTCCTGCCCGGAATGGATACATGAAATGATGTTTTGATGACAATCTAAACTTCTGAACATGAAAAGGTCCACTTCGACAATGCCCTGCTTTCTTGCCTGCTCGTTTCCACCACACCTGGTATCTCGCAAACCGGTATTGATTTTAATGGCCTCTGGAGAAGTTCTAAGGATGTATTGGTGAATATTACCCATACCGGATCATCCATCGTGGTTAAATACCTCAACCCGGGAGATTGCCCCACCGGTCATAATTGTGTTCTGGGAGGCGGTGGAGCATACTACCTGAAGGGTACCGTTGGCCCCAATAATAAAATGGAACTGACGATGCTCCGTTGTACACATAAAAAAGCCATGCGGGATGACGGGTTGTCGGACCGCTGGACCAGCCCCTGTAAAGTAAGCTCTGTCACGGAAACTTCCATCAAAGGCACGGCCCGCATTGAGTGGTACATGCATGAGATCAGGGACGGAAAGGAAGTGAATTTCACCAGGGAACCCAGTATGGATTATGATGAACCATTCGGTCTCACCCGTACCGATTGTAAAAAGGAGCTGGAAAGACTGGCAGCCGAAGTAGACCGGAAAGCAGAAAGTTTTAAAGACCAGGTAAGTGCCTGCGATGACGTGAGTAAGAGTTCAACGGAAGCAGTCGACCGGCTGGGCGAAGAACTGGATGCACAGATAGAGGAGGGATTTCTAAACACAGTGGTACCGCCGCCAGCAAGGGTCGGGACTTTCAATTATTCCGATGACCCCGCAGGTGCTATTGAAAGCTGGGCTGATCTTGTAAAAGACCTTGCACAGAGTACCGGCAAGATCGCTGCCGAAACAGGGGTCTGGATTGTTTTGACCGCTGATATGCTGATCGACCTGGGGAATCTCAATGCAAAAGGGATCGTTGTCATACAGGAGACCGGCCAGATCAATGAAGAGTTGAATAAAATGAGAGAAAGAAGGTTTGAGGCTTACCAATCCTGGTTGTATGCAATACTGGAATATAATAAATTAAGCGAACTCTGTACCGCCGAGATCCCAAAGGAACAGCAGCCAAAACCAGTTAACAGTACTGTAATAAGTGATCAAAGAGATGAAATGAAGCGAATGGATGAAGAGGCCGGGAGCATTCATTCCGGCCTGAGGGCCGATATTGGATCAGCCGAATCAACCATAGCTGCGTCTAACGCTTCCGTTAATAAACTCGGACAATTCCTGGAACGTATAAAAATGCAGATAAGAACAAACCGATCAGCCAGATAATGACCGCCGCTGCCATTACCAGTTTTCAACAGGGGCTCATAGAAGTGGGGACCAACTGGATAAAGGTACTGCGGCTGATTAAAAGCATCGAGGATAAATTGAAGCAACTGCAAACACTTCCTTCCCCAAAAGTTGGCTGAAGTATGAATTCAATTTTCCCGGTTAACTTTGATCCATGAGTATTAACAAAGAGATCAAAAAAGTAACCACCAACACCCTGCAAAAAATGAAAGCTGCCGGAGAAAAGATCAGCATGCTTACGGCATATGATTTCTCTTTTGCAAAAATCATTGACGGGGCGGGCATCGATGTATTACTGGTTGGTGATTCGGCTTCCAATGTCATGGCAGGACATGAAACCACTGTACCGTTTACACTGGAAAATATAATTTATCATGCTCAGTGTGTGGTTCGGGGCATTGACCGGTGCCTGGTGGTAGTAGATATGCCGTTCGGAACCTACCAGTCTAATTCGGATATTGCCCTTGCATCAGCCATTCGTATTATGAAAGAGACAGGGGGCCATTCGGTGAAGATGGAAGGAGGTGAAGAAATTCTTGATTCAGTTAAAAGAATTGTAGCTGCCGGTATACCGGTAATGGGGCATCTGGGTTTAACGCCACAATCCATTTATAAATTCGGCACTTATACTGTAAGAGCCAAAGAAGAAGACGAAGCCAATAAACTTCGCAGGGATGCAAAACTGCTGGAAGAAGCCGGCTGCTTTGCCATTGTTTTGGAAAAAATACCGGCGGCACTGGCCAAAGAAGTTTCACTGAGTCTGTCCATCCCGACTATTGGTATTGGAGCCGGCGCCGATTGCGACGGACAGGTACTGGTAATGCATGATATGTTGGGCATCAATACAGAATTCAAACCCCGCTTTCTTCGTCAATATCTTAATATTCATGAGTTGTCTTCTGCTGCGGTAAAGCAATATATCAGGGATGTGAAAGAAAAAAGTTTCCCGAATGAAAAAGAACAGTATTAATCCCGCCATTCTTTTATCCGCCTGAAGGCATCTTGCCGGTTTCCCGTTTGCATGGGTCATTGCCTGTAGTCCCTCTCTCTTCTTACCTTTGCACCTCAATAAAAAAATTATATGGAATTTTTGAGGGCTCTTCGCATTGATGCAACCAATCAAGGTGTTGGTACAGGAGCAAAATGGATAAGTTCCAAAGGAGGGATCATTGAATCCTTCTCTCCTGTTGATGGCAGCATGATCGCCTCAGTTATAGCCACTGATAAAGAAAGTTTTGAAACAGTAATAAGAACAGCGCAGGAAGCATTTGAAAACTGGCGCATGGTACCTGCCCCTAAACGGGGCGAAGTGATAAGACAAATCGGCGAAGCCCTGCGCCAAAACAAAGAACCGCTTGGCAAACTGGTTTCGTTTGAAATGGGCAAAAGTTTACAGGAGGGACTGGGCGAGGTGCAGGAAATGATTGATATCTGCGATTTCGCCGTGGGCCTGTCAAGACAATTGCACGGGTTTACAATGCACAGCGAAAGGTCCGGACACAGAATGTATGAGCAATATCATCCGCTCGGCATAGCAGGTATTATTTCTGCCTTCAATTTTCCTGTAGCAGTGTGGAGCTGGAACTGTATGCTGGCCTGGGTGTGCGGTGATGTATGTGTGTGGAAGCCTTCAGAAAAAACACCCCTTTGTTCCCTGGCCTGCCAGCATATTGTTGCGGATGTATTTGCCAGAAACAATGTTCCGGAAGGCGTTTCCTGCATTGTAAATGGTGGTCGTGAAGCGGGTGAATGGCTTGCAGCTGATACTAGAATTCCATTAATTTCTGCAACAGGGTCTGTAAGAATGGGCAAAGCTGTTGGCGCAGTTGTGGGCGCAAGGCTTGGCAGGGCCTTGCTGGAACTTGGCGGAAACAACGCCATCATTATTTCAAAAGATGCAGACCTGGATATTGCTATTCCCGGTTCATTGTTCGGCGCCGTCGGCACTGCCGGTCAGCGTTGCACTACTACAAGACGACTGATTATACATGAGGATATTTACGACTCAGTAAAGACGAGACTGGTGAAGGCTTATCAGCAACTTCGGATAGGCAACCCGCTTGACCCGGCCAATCATGCAGGACCCCTTATTGACAAAGATGCCGTTAAGATGTACCTGGAGGCAATTGAAAAATGCAAAGCCGAAGGCGGTAACTTTATTGTGGAAGGCGGAGTTTTGAACGGCAAAGGCTATGAAAGCGGGTGCTATGTGAAGCCCTGCATTGCAGAGGCGAAAACCGGTTTTAAAATAGTACAGCATGAAACATTTGCCCCTATACTCTACCTGCTGAAATATAAAGCAATAGAAGAGGCTATTGCAATTCAAAATGAAGTGCCGCAGGGACTTTCTTCGTCTATTATGACATTAAACTTAAGAGAATCTGAATTATTCCTTTCTCATGCAGGCAGCGACTGTGGTATTGCCAATGTTAATATAGGCACATCAGGAGCAGAGATTGGCGGAGCCTTTGGCGGTGAAAAAGAAACCGGCGGTGGCCGGGAAAGCGGAAGTGATGCCTGGAAAGTATATATGCGCAGGCAAACCAACACCATTAATTACAGCACTTCTCTCCCCCTGGCACAGGGAATTCAGTTTAACATTTAACAAATCCTGAAAAATCAATATACAATTATCTGGCTGACAACCATATTGTATTGACAGGCATCAACAAAAGCAGGTTTTTGTCCGTTTTAAGTTTCCTTTTTATGCAAAATATATGAATGGTAATCAGTATTTTTAAAAGTTTTTCAACTTTGCAGTAAAAAATCAGTTTTACATGGTTAATATCCTGAAACGTACCTGTTTGACAGCTGTTAGTTCCTTCCTCGCCATCTGCGGCTTTAGCCAGAAAAGGGATACTGTTCCCTACGGATGGCATCTTCTCGACAAAACAAAAAACGGTTACTACGGCATCAGCCTTGACAAAGCCTATGAGTTTGTAAAGGCAAAAAAAGTAAAAAGCAATACCGTCATTGTGGCTGTAATTGATTCCGGTGTGGATACCCTCCATGAAGACCTGAAGCCGGCCCTCTGGAAAAATACGAAAGAAATTCCCGGAAACGGTATTGACGATGACAAGAACGGCTATGTGGATGATATATACGGCTGGAATTTCCTCGGCGGCCGTGACGGCAGAAATGTGGAACAGGACTCATACGAGGCTGCCCGGGTATATCACAAATACAAATCAAAATATGCCGATAAGAAAGTGACAGAGGAAACACTTTCTCCGGAAGATGCCTTTGAGTACCGGATGTGGGTGCGGGCCAAGCAGGAAATTGTTGGTGAAATTAACCCCCTGGAAGTGCTGCAGCTTCGCCGCATATCAAAAACCATGAAGACCGGCGACTCCGTTATCCGTAAAGACATCAAGAAAGATGAATATACCTGTAAAGATCTCGCCTCATATTCTACAGCCAACAATTCTGCACAGCGCACAAGGGAATTTTTACTTAGCATCTGCAGTGACAATGACAATGAGGAAATCACCAACCAGCAAATATTAGATCAGCTGGAAGGCGATTTAAATAAAATGGAAGCATCTGAAAAAATCCCAAAAAAATACAGGGACGAGGTCGTACAGGATAACTATGATGATTTCAATGACAGGTTCTATGGCAACAACAATGTAATGGTAAGCAACAAATCTGCCCTTCATGGTACCCATGTATCGGGTATTATTGGCGCCGTAAGGGGCAATGGCAAGGGAATGGACGGTGTGGCTGACAATGTAAAAATAATGACTCTTCGGGCCGTTCCCGATGGTGATGAACATGATAAAGATGTAGCGCTGGCCATCCGATATGCAGTTGACAACGGAGTACATGTTATAAACATGAGCTTTGGCAAAAGTTTTTCTCCTGAAAAGAAATGGGTGGATGAAGCGGTGCAGTATGCAGAAAGCAAAGGTGTACTGCTGGTGCATGCCGCCGGAAATGATGCCAAAAATCTTGATACATCATTTAACTACCCCTGCCCGCTTTTCCTGGATAACAAGCGGCCCGAGAACTGGATAACCGTGGGAGCCAGCGGAGACCCGAAAGCCGGAGGTCTCACTGCCGGTTTCTCCAACTATGGCAAAAAAGAAGTGGATGTTTTTGCACCCGGTGTAAAAATCTATTCAACGGTTCCCGGCGGCAATACTTACCAGAACCTGCAGGGTACCAGCATGGCATCCCCGGTGGTAGCAGGTCTTGCCGCTTTCATTATGTCCTATTACCCAAACCTGAGTGCCCGGCAGGTAAAAATGATTATTGAAAAATCTTCCGGTAATCCGGGCACTGAAGTAAGAAACCCCGGTAACGATGAAATGGTCAATCTTAGTGATCTAAGCAAATCAGGAGGTATTGTGAATGCATATGAAGCCATAAAACTGGCATCGGTTACCAAAGGTGAAAAGAAATCGGCGGCGGTTAAACCCAGCACAACAGTAAAGCCCAGGCCGAAGGGCTAAATATTCATAAATGAAAATATCCGGCCCTGTTTTGTATCCGGCAACACAGGGCCCTTTTTTTACCAGCTACCGGAAAAGTTGAGTATTTTACACAACCTAAAAAATCTAAAATGCCAGGTCTTAAAATTCTGATATTGTTATTGTCTGTATCTGTGTATATAGGCTGCGGAAATTCTGCTGATGAAGAAACCAGTGTACCCAGAACTGATACAGGTGGTGCCCCTGTAAACGCACCCTTAACAACCCCTGTAATCAATACTCCGGACACCAACAAAACTTCAACTTTGCCCGTACCAGTACAAGTGCCGGTTGTTGCCCCTGCAACTGCATCAACACGCCTTAACCCTGAACACGGGCAGCCCGGCCACCGCTGTGATATTGCTGTTGGGGCACCGCTTGACAGTAAGCCCGCAAATAATCCTGAAACCACAAAACAACCTGCAGCCCCAACTGCCCCAACTGCAAATTCCGGCCTTACTATAACTCCTTCCGCTCCGGCAGAAGGAGCTACACTCACTACCGCTCCCGCTAAAACAACTGCTCCGGCAATCACTTCTGCTAAGGGATTAAATCCGGCGCACGGCCAGCCCGGACATCGCTGTGATATTGCCGTTGGCGCACCGCTTGACAGCAAGCCTGTAACACAACCCGTCACAGTTACCCAACCGGGTACAACTGTACCATCTGATGCCATAAAACCCACACCTATAGTAACACCTGCTGAACCTGTAAAAACAGGAACCACCACTACCACTGCCCCCGGTATGAACCCGCCACACGGCGAGCCCGGTCACCGTTGTGATATTGCAGTGGGCGCACCGCTTAACAGTAAGCCTTCGCCTGTAAATAAAGAAAAAGAAAAAAATAACTGACAGATATGCCCCGGCCCGATTTAACAAGAGTACCTGAATATTATCACCGTTACATCAACCAGGTTCCGGAGGTTGATTTGTTACCTGCATTAAATAATCAGCATTCCAAAGCTCTTGCTTTTTTTAAAAGTATTCCTGCTGAGAAATACAATTACCGTTATGCCGAAGGAAAATGGACGCTGAAAGAAGTGCTGCAGCATATACTGGATGCAGAAAGGATATTTGCTTACCGGGCACTCTGTATTGCCCGGCAAGACAGCACCCCCCTGCCCTCGTTTGATGAAAACCTGTACGCCGAAAATTGTAAAGCCACCAACCGCGACTGGAATGATATGGTAGAGGAGTTCAGCGCCGTACGAAAAACGACTGAAATACTTTTCCGTTCATTTGATACTATGCAACTGGAAACATCCGGCACTTCCAGCGGCAAACCCGTATATGTGATGGGCATCGGATTTATCATATCCGGGCATGTAGAGCATCATATCAGCATTATACAGGAAAGATATCTTAATTGATGAACCTTAACCACAAGTGAATAAAAAGCCCCTGCTTGCAAACAGGGGCTGAATAATTTATGCGGTGAAAGCGATCAGAATCCTTTTTTCGAAGGCTCGTCACCGGTTTTAGCCTTTACCAGGTTTTGCTGGCTGATCATATCATTCATCACTTTTACGGCCTGGTCAAGATAAATGTCTTTCTGCAGGTTTTTCAGCCATTGCTGAAAACGCTCCTGCTTGTTCTTGTCATTTTCCCAGCGGTTTACTTCTTTGGGCAGGGCGGTAACATCCAGTTCGCCTTTCAGTTTTAACAGCGACTCCAGTTGCTTGATGGTATTACGGATAGCATTTTGCTCTTCCCTGTATTTATCTATCTGCAGGGAATAATGCTTGTCGTTTTGTTTGGACAACCACTCCGTATTTTCCTTTATCAGCTGGAATGTGTTATCGTTTTCCAGTCTTTGCTGGCTGAGTTGCTGGATGGTTTTTATATCATACCCGGGATTCCAGTTAGTATAGCTGGCTTTATTGATTTCATCCCAGGGCAATGCGTCCTCATCATCTTTTTCCCGTACTTTCAGGTACTCCAGGTTATCGGGCAGAACAATATCAGAGTTGACGCCTTTTAATTGGGTTGATCCCCCGTTGATACGGTAAAATTTCTGCAACGTAAGTTTTACAGTACCCAGGTCTGAATCGGTCATGGAAAAACCTGATTCAGTATCCAGCCCGATATTACGCTGTACGGTTCCTTTGCCATAGGTGGAAGTACTGCCGATAACCACGCCCCGGTTATAATCCTGTATGGCTGCTGCAAATATTTCGGAAGCGGAGGCGCTGAATTCATTCACCATTACTGCCAGCGGACCCGTATATAGTACGTTGCGGTCTTTATCTTTTAAAACCGTAGGCTTATTATCCCTGTCTTTTACCTGCACTATCGGGCCTTCGTCAATGAAGAGTCCGGCCATCTGCACCACATCATAGAGGGAGCCACCGCCGTTATTGCGCAGGTCTATGATGATACCATCCACTTTTTCTTCCTTCAGCTTGGTTACCTCTTTTGCAACATCCACAAAACTGCGGTTGCCATTGGGCCGGTCAAAATCAGCGTAAAATTCAGGCAGAAAGATGTATCCGGTTTTGGTATTGACATTTTTCACAATTGCGCTGCGGGCAAATGTTTCATCCTGTACTATTTCATCCCGTATCAGCGAAATCATTTTAATAGTGCCGTCCTGTTTTTTAATAGTTAGCCTTACTTCTGTACCTTTTTTACCGCGGATGATCTTAACAGCATCGGTTACCACAAAACCCGTAAGGTCAACCGGTTCTTCACTGCCCTGGGCCACTTTAATAATGATGTCGCCGGGCTGAATTTCACCGGATTTCCAGGCCGGGCTGCCGGTAAGCACACTGCTTACTTTAATATTCCCTTCATCGTATTGCAATGAAGCGCCAATACCGAAAAAGCGGCCGCTCATCTCTTCATCAAAATACCGTTTGTCCACAGGCGGAAAGAACTCCGTGTGCGGATCCATGGTAGTAGTAATGGCATTTACAAATACGCTGAATTTATCATCATCATTAAACTTGTGGCGGAATCTGTCAAAAGTCCGGTCCATCAGCCGCTTTACTTTTTCCCGGGCTTCTTTCTCCAGTTGTTCATCCGTTTTTACCGCAAACCCTTCCTTGCCCCTGTTCTTTTCACGGGTATCCAGCAGATCAATGTAGCGCTCCAGCGCCAGGTATTTCAGTTTTTTTCTCCAGCGGTCTTTTCGCTCTGATTCATTAGCGGGATAATCCAGTTTGTCACCATCCAGTATCACTTCTTCATCAAGAGTAAAGTCAAAAGGATTCGAAAGAATTTCACTGTATGTCACAGCAGCCTCTTCTAATCTTGTATTGAAATTTTTACCGGCGGCAAGAAAAAATTCAACCGGCGAACCTTTTAGCTCATCATCTATCCTGGTTTCATGTTTCCGGAGACCTGAAAGATCTGACAGGAGAAAAATATTTTTTTCCGGATCCAGGTCATTCATGTATTTCTTAAATACTTTTTTTGAGAAAGCATCATTGATGCTTTGAGGGCTGTAATGTGCTTCGGCAAGCATTTTACCAATCAGCCGCAGAATATCTTCATATTTGCTGGGCGGGTTCGGATCAGCAGTACCGGTTCCCATGGTTTTAAAAGCAAGAAATGAACCGGCAACGACCATCAGGATTACTACGGGTAGTCTTTTCATATTCAACAGGTATTTTAGGGTGCCTGACATAATCCAAAAATAACGCAGAATCCTTGTTTTTCTTGCTTTTACAGGCATTTAACAAGGGATTTTGATAAGTGGCTGGCTATTCCGTTACTTCATTGAAAGCAGGTAGTAATCAGGCTTTTATTTTTCAACAAAACCTAATTTGCCTATTTTTGCAACCCGCTGAAATTTATTATTTGATGATTGAAATTTCAGCATATGGTGGCTGTAGCTCAGTCGGTTAGAGCATCAGATTGTGGTTCTGAGGGTCGTGGGTTCGAGTCCCATTAGCCACCCAAGGCCCCGTTTCGGTAGAAACGGGGTTTCATTTTATTTATGCTTCAATTCATACTTACCAATGAACTACTGGCTCATCCTCATCCCGTTTATTTCAGCGTTTATCGGATGGATAACCAACTGGATTGCCATTAAAATGCTGTTTCATCCCCGTGAACCCAAACGCATACTCGGCATTACTTTCCAGGGCATTTTTCCCAAACGTCAGTATCAATTTGCAGAAAAACTCGGAAAGATCGTCAGCAATGAATTTTTGTCCTATGCAGATATTGAACATAAGATCAGTAACCCCGAAAACCTGAAAAAGATAATGCCGATGATAGAAAATCATGTGGACCATTTTCTGCGGGTTCGCCTCAGCGATGAAATGCCGGTCATCAGCATGTTTATTGGCGATAAAACTATCGGAAGAATGAAATCTGCCTTTATGCAGGAAATAGAAACACTGTTCCCGCCTGTAATGAAACAATATACCGCCAACCTGAAAAACGAACTCGACCTGGAGCATATCGTAGTACAGAAGGTATCAGCATTTTCATCGGATAAGCTGGAGGAAATATTATACCAGATAATGTCCAAGGAATTCAGATTTGTTGAGCTATTAGGCGCTTTTATCGGGTTTATTATCGGCGTCGCTCAGGTGCTTATAACATGGCTGGCCCTTTAAATTATTTGCCAACATCCGTGAATAACCTGAACATTTCCCTTTGAAAATTGTCAATAGCCTTTCATCAAGTTGTCATGGCATTGTCAGCAAGTTCAGCAAGCTTTGCCCGTCTAATCAGCAGCTTCATATTTAAACTATAATAATGAGACATTTGTTTGGCTTTGTAGCTTCTTTCTTAATTGTTTATACACTTTCAGCCCAGCAAGCCGGAAGGCAGGGAGGCGGCCAGATGCCGGTCGGCCGGTTCTATGGTAAAATGGTGGAGGCCAAAACAGGAAAACCCATTGAATACGCCTCGGTGCAGCTGGTGCAAAACAGGATGGACACGGTTACCAAAAAAAGAAAAGAAGTGGTGGTCGCCGGCATGATTACCAAAACCAATGGTGAATTCAGCCTTGAAAATGTGCCTGCTTTTGGGCAATCCAAACTGAAGATAACAGTTGTAGGGTTTAAAACTTTTGAGCAGAATGTTTCATTTGACTTAAAACCCGGCGGAAACAACGGTGATATGGGCGGAATGATGGCCGCACTGGACAAAGATCTTGGCAATATCAAAATAGAATTTGAAGACAAAGTGCTGGAGAATGTAACGGTAACCGCCACGAAACCCGGTTTGCAACTGGGTATTGACAGAAAAGTGTTTAATGTAGACAAAAACCTGGTTTCTGCAGGCGGCACAGCCGTGGATATAATGCGGAATGTGCCTTCCATCAATGTGGATATTGACGGAAATGTTACAATGCGCAACAACTCTCCGCAGATTTTTGTGGATGGCAGGCCCACCACCATGGAACTGGAACAAATACCCGCCGATGCCATTGAAAGCATAGAGCTCATCACCAATCCTTCGGCCAAATTCGACGCATCGGGTGGTACTGCCGGCATTCTGAATATCATCCTGAAAAAAAATAAAAGGGTTGGTTACAGTGGAAGCGTAAGAACCAATTTGGATTCCCGCGGCAGGATCGGCCTGGGCGGAGATATTAATGTGCGGCAGAATAAAGTAAATTTTTTCCTGAGCGCTAATTATAACCAGCGTAAATCCATCAGCAACGGAACCACCGACAGAACCACCCTTATCAGCACACCCAATACTTTTTTAAAACAAACAGACCGGAGCGTTCAGGAAGGCTACTTTACTTTTTTGCGGGGCGGGTTTGACTTTTTTGTTGACAACCGCAATACCCTTTCTATTTCCGGTAACCGGGCCGAAGGCCGATTTACTCCCTACAGCGAAAGTGATATCCTGATTGACTCCTTATACAGCACTGTAAAATCGTCTTTTTCAGAACGGTTGTCCAACAGTAAATCCCGTTTCCAAAACAACGGGGTTTCGCTCAGCTATAAACACAATTTTCCCAAACAGGGAGAAGAACTGACAGCCGATGTGAATTATAACAGCAGCCGTAACCGTAATGAGAATGTGATTACCAATAATTACTTCATCCTTCCGGGATATACCTTTTCCAATGCCTTTAAACAACAGCAAAACGGCAAGGGCAATAACCAGAATATTGTGATACAATCTGATTATGCAAAACCGCTCAGTGAAAATTCCAAGCTGGAACTGGGCGTAAGGGCGCAAATAAGAAAAGTGGAGAACAGGAATGATTTCTTTTTCTTTGATGCCGCCGGCCTGCCGGTATACAATCCCCTGCTTTCAGTTAATTACAACAGTACCGACCATGTATATGCAGCATACACCACATTTGCCAACAGGATTAAGAATTTTGGTTACCAGTTGGGTTTGCGGGTTGAAAGCTCCGATTACCAGGGACGGCTGCCTGATAAAAACGAAGTGTTTAACATAGATTTCCCGGTTTCTTTGTTCCCCAGTGTTTTCCTGTCGCAAAAATTAAAAAAAGAACAGGACCTGCAGCTGAATTATACCCGGAAAATTAACCGGCCCAATTTCTTCCAGCTTTATCCTTTTACCGATTACTCGGATTCGCTGAACATCAGCCGGGGCAACCCGAACCTGAGCCCTGAGTTTACCAATTCCTTCGAGCTATCCTACCAGAAAACTTTTAAGAATAAAGACAACTTTATCGCATCTGCCTATTATAAAAGAACCAATGACCTGATCTCCCGTTTCCAGGTAAAAGAAACCAATCCCGCTAATAATAAGCAGATACTGGTGAATACGTACATTAATGCCAACTCAAGTTATGTAACGGGGCTTGAACTGATATCCAAAAACAAGATGACCAAATGGTGGGAACTGGTCTCCAATCTGAACCTGTTTACATCCAAAATCAACCTGAACGATCCGGCGTTGCCGGAACAAAACCAGTTTGGCAGCTGGTTTCTGAAATTGAACAATACATTTAAACTGCCTAAGAATTTTACTATACAGCTTTCGGGTGAATATCAGTCCAGAACTGTATTACCCCCCGGCGGCGCCGGAACCAGCGGCAGGGGCGGCGGAGGCGGCCGTGGTGGTGGTATGTTCGGGGGTGGCGGCATGTTTGGCCAAACCACGGTATCGCAGGGTTATTCAAGAGCCAATTATTTTGTGGATATGGGTATCCGTTTTGAATTCCTGAAGAACAGACAGGCATCCTTATCATTAAACATGAATGATATTTTCAGAACCCGCAGACAGGATATTTACTCAGAGTCGCCGGACTTTATTCAAAATGTATTCCGTCGCCGCGACCCCCAGGTTCTTCGTTTCAGTTTCAACTGGCGCTTCGGCAAATTTGATCCCAATCTTTTCAAACGGAAAAATCAGCGGGAGCAGGACAACGGAGCAGGAGATATGATGAACACCGGTAATTAAAATATCCGGTTATACAAAGAAGATATATGCCAGCGCAATTGCCGTTATAATTCCCGCCAGGTCGGCCAGCAGCATGGTAGTTGCAGCATAACGGCTGTTTTTGATACCTACTGCCCCGAAATAAACGGCAATAATATAAAATGTGGTATCGGCCGAACCCCTGAATACGGAAGCAAGATTACCTGCAAATGAGTCGGGCCCATGTGCATTCAGCGTATCAATCATTACGGCCCGGGCACCGCTGCCGCTTAAAGGTTTAATGAGGGCGGTTGGCATAGCGTCCACCACACGGGTATCGCCGTTCAGCATAACAAAAATATTTTTAATGCCATCCAGTATAAACTCAAAGGCACCGCTGTTGCGCAGCAAACTGATGGCAACCAGCAAACCCACTAAGTAAGGGATAATGCGGACCGCCGTTTCAAACCCGCCTTTTGCCCCTTCAATAAAGGCATCAAAAATGCTGGTACGTTTATAGATGGCCCCCAGTATGATCAGCAGAAAGATAATGAGGATGATCCCGTTGCTCAGGCTGGTGGAAAAAAGCTGAACTCCCTGTGCATCGAGAGTTTTGATATAAAATATCAATGCAGCGATAACAGCTGTAATTCCAAATACCCACATCAGGATAACCGGCTGAAACAGGCGGATACGCTGCCGTACTGCAACTAACATCATTGCCGCCATGGTGGCCACAAAAGTGGCAATCATGCAGGGAATAAAAATACTTACAGGCTGTGCGGATTTCATAGCCACCCGGTCTGCAATGATGACTGTAGGAATAAGGGTAAGACCCGAAGCATGCAGGCATAGAAACATCAGCTGCGGATTGGATGCCCTGGTTTTATCGGGGTTTATTTCCTGCAGGCTTTCCATGGCTTTAATGCCAAACGGAGTGGCTGCATTATCAAGCCCCATCAGGTTGGCGGAAAAATTCATCACCATATGCCCCATCGAAGGATGGTCTTTGGGTACATCGGGAAATATCCTGGAAAAAAAAGGGCCGATGATGCGGGATAAAAACCGGATGCCCCCTGCCCTCTCGGCAATATTCATAAATCCCATAAACAGCGCCATGATGCCAATAAGCCCGATGCAAAGCGTTACGGCATCCTTGCAGGTTTCAAAAATGCCGTTGGCCGGCAACTGTTTGTAGGCACGGTAGCTGTTATCGCCTGCTTTATATACTTTTTCTTTTCCCCACACAGCCAGTTTCTGGTTGCTGAGCTGCTGGTGAACAATGGCCGGCACGGATGCTGAATCCGCTATCCGCACAGCTATGGTGTCGGTGTTCTTTCCGGTAACCAGTTGGCTGAAAATACCCTGCTGCCCGGGCTGAAAAGCAAATCTTGCAGCAGCAGTGAGTAATGCAACCAGGATAAAGGCGGTCCAGATTCTGCTTAATACCATGTAATGATTGTGGTTTTAAGTTTACAGTTTATTGTTATTGGATTTAAATGATAATTTGTTTTCTATTTATCTCTGCAGTAAAAGAATAATGGTTTACTTTTGCGGCTCTTAAAAATAAGAGGTTTTAGCCATAAACTAAAAACCATAAACTATAAACAGAATATGGCATTACAGGCAGGTATTGTAGGTCTTCCCAACGTAGGTAAATCAACTTTGTTCAATGCAGTAAGCAGCAGCGCCAAAGCGCAGGCGAGTAATTACCAGTTCTGCACCATTGACCCCAATGTGGGGCTGGTGGATGTGCCCGATCCCCGTTTATACAGGCTTGCCGAATTAATGAAACCCCCAAAGATCATCCCCACACAAATTGAGATTGTTGATATTGCCGGACTTGTTAGGGGCGCCAGCAAAGGCGAAGGCCTCGGAAATAAATTTCTGGCCAATATACGGGAAGTGGATGCCATCATGCATGTGGTCCGCTGTTTTGAAGATGAAAATATCCTGCGGGATGAGGGGGCCATTAACCCGGTAGCCGATAAAGAAATCATTGATACGGAACTTCAACTGAAAGACCTGGAAAGTGTGGAGAAAAAAATATCCAAAACAGAAAAGCAGGCAAGGATCGATCCGAAATTAAAAGCGGAACTGGATGTGCTGGTCCGGTGTAAAGCACACCTCGAAAAAGGAAAAAGTATAAGAGAACTTGGTTTAACAAAGGAAGAGAATGCGGCTATAGCCGATTTATTTTTACTTACGGATAAACCTGTTCTATATGTCGCCAATGTGGATGAGGCCTCCATGCACACAGGGAATAAGTTTACCGAAGCCCTGCAACAAGCCATAAAAGAGGATAATTTGCACGCCGGTCATACGGTTGAAGAAATGATCATCATGAACATTTCAATTGAAGCACAGATCGCTTCCATGGGAAACCCGGCAGATAAGCAACTATTCATGAATGAATATAAAATGGAGGAACCGGCATTAGACCGGCTTATTCATTCAGCCTATCACTTATTGGACCTATACACTTTTTTTACCGCCGGTGAGCAGGAAGTAAGGGCATGGACCATCCACCAGGGCTGGAAGGCGCCGCAGGCCGCCGGTGTCATTCATACCGATTTTGAAAAGGGATTTATCAAGGCTGAAGTGATTAGCTACGACGATTATGTTCAATACGGTTCAGAAGCCGTTTGCCGGGAAGCGGGCAAACTAAGAATTGAAGGAAAAGAATATGTGGTAAAAGACGGAGATGTGATCCACTTCCGTTTTAATGTATAACAGGAGACGGGTAATACATTAAACCCTTCCTTCGGAGGTTCCCGAGTGAACTCAAGGGAACGAACGAAGTTCTGGGAAGGCCGTTTAGAACAATGCGGTTATCCCCGCCCGGCCCAGGTGAACTGTTTTTACACTGCCCGCCTTCCGCCCGTCATACTGAAAGTTTAACTCCAGGTTGTTCAGCAGCCGTTTTGAAAAACTAAGGTTCCACAGAAAATTCTTTCCGGGCAACAGGCCATCGAGCATGATATAACTTACGGTGGTATTGGCAGGAAAATGATAGCTGATATTATTAAAAGTGAATTTACCGCTGACGGAGCTGCTTTGCAGGATGTTGTATTTTGATTCAATGTTCAGCGAGTTGGCAGTTGATTTTTCCCCTCCGTACAGTGGCAGGTTCTTTTTATAGTCAACCCTGTAACCGGCAACCAGCCGGAAGGTTGTTCCTTTAATAAATGTAAGAAAGGGCTCCGCACTGTAAACCGATAACTCATAATTACGGTTGGCGAACTGGGGAGTGTAAAGTGCATTCAGTCCCTTTTTGCCATTCAGGCTAAAAAGTAAAGTACGGCTGATGTTCCAGCGCCATTTTATTGCCCAGTCATTCAGCTTCCGGCTTTCATAGCCATAGGTGAGCAGCGATTTGCCGTTGTTGCGCAGGTTGCTCAGGTCAACACCCCATTTACTGCTGAAACGGTTGTACGAAACGGTATTCAGCAGTGTGGTGTTCAGTATGATCAGCCCGGTGTTGTTCACCCCGTATTTAAATGGATTGAATTCAAAATTGCCGTTCGCTACAGATTTTTTATTTATCTGCAGTGAGGTGATGAAAATAAATTTTGAGAGCAGCTTGTTAAACCCTTTCAGGTCGGGAGCGCGGAGCAGTGAACGGGGGCTGATGTTCAGGCTGTAATTGAAAGTGATATAGTTGGCTTTTATAAAGTCGTTGGTGGGGGTAAAAATGCGGATGAATTTTGCCTGGTCGGGAAAAGCGGCTATCTCAAATTCATTCAGCTGCTGAACGCCGTCGTTGTTATAATCAATCCATGCATATTGTCCCGTGCCTGCGGGTACTTCCAGGTAGGCAAAATCCCTTCGCTGCTCCTGCCCTGCTCCTACTTCATAAAGAAGATTACCGGTAAGCAGTCCTTTCCATTCGTTCATAATGTATTCGGCCCTTCCCAGTATGGTTTCATCTGCTTTTTGTTTGGAAACAGTGGTATCATACACTTTCAGTTTTCGGAAAGTGGTATTCAGGTAGAATTGTCTTTTAGGGTTGGCCAGTAATTCGGATTGAAGATTCAGGTTCAGGCTTCTGTCGCCCCTTACAAAACTATTTTTTACCGGGTATTTATCTGAACGGGTAAAGAAAGTAATCCTGTGCCGGTTTCGTTTCGCATCACTGGATTGCAGATATGCTGAATAGATATCAAACCAGAAAGCTGCAGGCAGCAATGAATCAATTGCCTTTGTTCTGTTATTATTTTTTTCAAGTGAATAAGTAAACCCAAGCCTCCATTTATCCATACGGGCCAACTCCTTGCTTACATCTATAACCGGCCGAAGGAAAGCTCCTTTTGTATTCAGCCCGGTAAACCGGGTTACCATCAGCTGGTTATTGATTTGCCAGCCTTTCCAGTTAGCCTTATGTAAAACAGTGTTTTGAAATCCTGTGTAATCATCGCTGCGGCGATAGTGTGTAAACTGAAAAGTGGCTGAATGACTGTATTTATCTTTCAGCCTGGCCGAAGCCCTGATAATATTTTCATCAACCGGTAGCGGCACGGCCTGCAGGTTCAGTCCCCAGTCTCTTGAGAACTCCACATGGCGCAGTCGTTCAAGCGGCCTGAATTTCTGCTGCACATATTCATAATCCAGGAAGGTGGTCAGCTGCAGTTTGCGGACAGATGAAAAGAATTTATCATTGCTAAACTGAATTTTTCCTGCCCAGCCCCTGTCGTCTCCGCCATCCTTCGAAGAAAAAGTGTTAACGTCATTATTACTGGTTGCTATTTCAGCCTTTATACTACTGTTGGCGTTCATTTTATAATCAACTCCAAAATTGATGAGCTGCTGCTTTTTTGGGGCCACCAATATCTGTACAGGTTCATACTGGCCTTGTTTAACAGAGCCCACAGGCGGTACATAGCGGTACACTTTCCCGTTAGCGCCATTAAAATCGGGTGTATAATTTCCGTTACCGGGACCTACATCTGCAAACGACAGGCTGTACCTGGCAAGCAGCGGATCAGTTGAATATTGGTAAAAAGAATCAATCCCCACAAATATTTTTTCATACAGGATCTTTCCTGCTGCAAATGTATCAATCACTGCTGCGGGGTAAAATGCTTTTTGCACACTGTCGCCCAGCGAGGCAAGAAACTGAATTTGTTTATCGTCCAGTTCCTGGTTAATGCGGGAGTTTTTGGCATCGCTGTTTTGAAAAGCGCCCAGTCGCAGGGTGAGCCTATTGTTTATTTCCAGTTCCTGCGAGAGATAGAGATTTGCATTGAGATAATTCCTGTCTGCATATTCAAACTCCACCTGCACCCTGCTGTCTTTGGTGATCATCCGTCGGGGTGTAAATGTTATTTCGGCGGTATTATAGTTGATAACATAATCCTGGTCTTCTCCCCGCTGCAGCAACTGGCCGTCATAAAAAACCCGTTCAGTATTTGCCAGCACAATAAAGAAAAATTCGTTATTGGCCCCTCTTAGCCGGTAAGGCCCCTGGTTTCCTTCCAATGTATTCAGCAGGTTGCGGGTAAATTTTCCCTTGGCTATTGAGCCGCTTACCAGTGTTTTTGAGGCAAGATTATCTGAAATCCGGTTTGTGGTTTGAAAAGAAATACCCTGGAGGCGTTTATAAAAATTAAGAAAATACGATTGGGTTTGCCGCAGGTCAATATCACCGAGATTCAGTTGCCAACCTTTCTTGCGGAACTGCAGAAACACCTGGTCAAATTCATTCAACTGCTGGGTATTGCCATCCGGCTGAATGGGGATATTGTTATCCGTAATGGCAGCCTGTATCTCGATACTGTCGCCAAGCATGCCGCTCAGCTGCAGGTTGAAAGAGGAGTTCAATACAACATCCTGGCTGTTGCCGAACCCAACCTGCCGGCCAAAACTTCCTTCAGCCTTTATTTTGCCGAAATCAAAAATGCCCCGCTGGTCATCGGGAAGCCCTGCATTAAATTCAAAAGGTTTTACATAAAAGTTATTCTTCACACTGTCATACTGCAGGTGCTGGGCAGCAGCATTCAGCCGGAAAGAAAAAACCCGGTAACTTAACAGCATACTGTCGGCAGCAGGTTTTTGTTTCCAATAAAGAATGGCTTTAACAAAATCAAGCCTGTACTGGGTGGCAGGAATATTTTTTACAGCAAATGTGCCGGGGATGATGCTGAGGGTGTCAAGCATCAGTGAATCGGCATTTATTTTGAGCGTTTTCAAACGAAGGTTTGAAACGGGCTGGTTTTCTGAAGGAACCTGTGCCCTCGTCAGTTCAGTAATCAATAAGGCGGCAACAAATAATGATATACGGTATAAACTGTTCAATAACAGCCAGTTTACTTCAAAATCGCTATTTTTGTAGTTTTATTGTGTGAAGGTAACCAGTAAACCGTAAATCCTGAAAAACCGATATTCACTTCAGACCCTTATTGAGGAAATCATGCAGCGCAAATACAGGCATTTGAATTGTTTGTTTCAGACTTTTATTGCTGTTGTATTTGCCTTTTGCGCAAAAGGGCAATACGATAATAACTGGTATTTTGGAAGAAGAGCGGGTCTTAATTTCAGTGTAACCGGCCCCCAGGTTCTAACCAACAGCGCTATGATTTCAGCCGAAGCTGCAGCAGCTATTTCTGATGACGATGGCAACCTGCTCTTCTATTCAAGCGGGGTGGATGTTTATGACAGGAACCACCAGCTCATGCTTAATGGCGATAACCTTGGCGGTAATATTTCTGCCTGCCAGATGAGTATTGTTCCGCACCCCGGGAACCCCGATCTGTTTTACATCTTTACAGCTGATGCCATTGAGGATGATTTTGTAAACGGGTATCGCTATTCCGTAGTTGATATGTCGCAGAATGGGGGCAACGGGAAAGTAACAAGCAAGAATAACCTGCTTTGGTCATCCTGCACCGAAAGGCTTGCTACTGTACGGCACTCCAACGGCGTATATGTGTGGCTGATAACCAATGATCATGAGTCCAATGTTTTCAGGGCATGGCTTATTGACTGCAACGGGCTGCAGCTAAACCCTGTTGTTTCCACTCTGGGGCCCACTATGGACCAGCATGTGCTGATGAATGTAGGAGTGCTGAAAGCAAGCCCGGACGGAAGAATGTTATGCCAGACACATTTCCCCGTTGGTGGTTCACCCTCTAATTTTTTCCAGATTTTTGATTTTGACAATTCAACCGGTGTGCTTAGTAATGCAAGGAGCATCTCTTTGCCCAACACCAGATACAATCACTGTGAGTTTTCACCAGATTCAAAACTGCTTTACCTTACCCGTAAAGATGATATGCAGCTTGATCAGCTTGAAGTAACTCTTCCCACCGTTGCGGCTATTCAGTCATCAAGGATAAGTTTTCCCACACAGGTAAGCTATTATGATATCCAGATGGCGGTAAATGAAAAAATTTACCTGACACAATCCAACCAGTTGCTGGCTGTGATTAACCAGCCAAACCAGAAAGGCGCAGCCTGCGATTTTCAGCGGAATGTAATTGACCTGCAGCCCGGCACTGCTTTTATCGGCCTCCCCTCCCATATCAATGATATTGTTGGCAACAGGTTCAACGGATTTGATTACACCATTATTGACCGTTGCACCGGCCAGGTTCAGTTTAATGCCAGCACCACGCTTCCGCCTGTAATAAGCTGGCAGTGGGATTTTGGCGATGGGAACACATCAACCCAGCAAAATCCTGTTCATACATTTTCAAACCCTTCGCAGGTTTATAAAGTAAAGCTCACCATTACTTCACTGTCCTTTTGCGGAAAAGTGACCCGTACCCGCCAGGTTTTTCCTTCTGGATTTGCAGACCAAACCCCGGATTTTGAATTTGCGAATGTTTGTGACTCGGGGTATTACCGATTTACCAATAAAAGTTCATCACTCCAGGTTCCCGGCATTACTTATTTATGGGATTTTGGCGATGGCAACACTTCAACAGATGTGCACCCAAAACATACTTATGCCAGCACCGGCCCGTATGATGTCAAACTTAAAATTCTTACAGGTTCTCCCTGCTTTGATGATTCTCTTACTATCCGTGTGGATGTACAAACTTTTACCATAAATACCATTCCTGACCAGATAATTAATTTCGGAGAATCTGTGATGCTGACTACGACCGGACCTATAGCTTCGTATGTGTGGGACCCTCCAAGCTGGTTAAACAACAGTGCTGCTCAAAGTCCCGTTGCTAAACCAAGGGAAACCATTCTGTATAAAGTAACAGCAACCGATGCCAATAATTGCCGGAGTGAAGATTCTGTAAAGATTACCGTTAAACTGCCTGATGATGTAAATGATATCTATGTTCCTGGAGCCTTTACACCTAACAATGACGGAAGAAATGATGTGATGCGGCCGTTTATGCCAAGGGCATATACCCTGCTTGAGTTCAGTGTTTACAACCGGTGGGGACAGCGGATTTTTACCACTAGCCTGAAAGATGAAGGCTGGAACGGTAAAATCAATGACGTGTTGCGGGATTCCGGCACATTTGTGTGGGTGGTAAAAGCGCTGGATCCAAGAACCGGTAAACAGCACAACCGAAAAGGAACTTTTATCATTATCCGTTAAATCAATCAAGACAGTATAGTCCCATATGTATGCCAAACTGCTATATGCTGGTATAGCTTTTTTTTGTTTTGAAAAAGCCGGAGCACAGCCGGATGGTTATGTCTGGAATATTGCTGCAGGCGGTCACTTGCCCGCAGGTATCTTTCATGAAACACATTTCCCCGGCATCAGCGCCGGGATTGAATACAGCAAACACCGTTTCGGAAAGTTTGATTCACTTCATGAAAACAAATGGGCCTATATTCTTGGCAGCCGTTTGGATTATTATCCCGGACGTAAAGAAGAAAAAAGCGGCTATTCTTTTTCTTATTCAGATTATTTTGTATTTCATATATCCGGAGGAGTGATGTATAACCCGGTAACATCAGTTAATATCCGGCTTACTGCCGGGCCGGCACTGAGTTATTATAAAAAAACAATACGCTTCAATATCAGTTCGGCGCTTCATTCTTCCTGGTATTTTTCCCCTAAATGGGGAATAAGCCCCGGTATCTTGATGATAACAGAAACAGGGGCCCGGCCGCTTTGGTCAGGCTCACTTACGGCAAACTATTGTTTTTGACACATCAGCTTTGTATTCCTTCAAGCGCAAGCAGGAATGCATATTGCAAAGCTGTTTCCCGCAGTTTGTCAAACCTGCCTGATTTTCCGCCATGTCCTGCTTCTAATTGCGTTTTAAAGAGCAACAGGTTTTTGTCTGTCTTCATTGCCCTTAACCTGGCCACCCATTTGGCCGGCTCAAAATATTGCACCTGGCTGTCGTGCAGGCCTGTTGTCACCAGCATGTTCGGGTAATTCTTCTTCTCTACATTATCATAAGGAGAATAAGACTTCATATAAAAATAGGCATCCTTGTCAGCAGGGTTTCCCCATTCGTCATATTCATTGGTGGTAAGCGGAATTGTCGGGTCTGACATTGTGGTTACCACATCCACAAAAGGAACCTGGGCCACTACCCCGTTCCACAGGTCAGGCGCCATATTTACAATTGCGCCCATCAATAATCCTCCGGCGCTTCCGCCCATAGCGTACAGGTGACCGGCAGAAGTGTATTTTTCACTGATCAAATATTTGCCGCAGTCAATAAAATCGGTAAATGTGTTTTTCTTTTTCATCAGTTTGCCATCCTCGTACCATTGCCTCCCCATTTCCTGCCCGCCACGTATGTGAGCAATTGCATAGATAAATCCCCTGTTCAGCAAACTAAGCTCTGAGCTACTGAAACTGGCATCCATACTGGCGCCGTAGGAACCATAACCATAGAGTAAAAGCGGGGCGCTGCCATCTTTTTTTGTTCCTTTTTTATAAACTAGTGAAATAGGTACTTTGGTTCCATCGCCTGCGGTGGCATAGATGCGTTCCGTAGCATAATCATTCTTGTCAAATCCTCCCAGCACGGGCTGTTCTTTCATCAGTTTCTTTTCTTTGGTTTCCATATTGTAATCAAAAATGGAGTTAGGCGTGGTAAGCGATGTGTAGCTGTATCTCAACACCCCGGAGTTAAACTCCAGATTGCCTGTAGTATAAGCAGCATAGGCCGGTTCACGAAAATCGAGGTAATGCTCGGCCCCGGTGCCGGTATTGCGTATTCTTAACTGAAGTAATCCGCTTTTACGTTCTGTTATCACCCAATGATTTTTAAAAACATCAATTCCTTCCACCAGCACATCTGTTCGGTGAGGGATAACATCTGTCCAGTTATCAATACCTGTTTTATCCGCCGGGGTTTCCGCCAGTTTAAAATTCTTTGCGTCCTTATTGGTAACTATCAAAAACTTTTCTCCCCAATGGTCAATACTGTAAAGGACATCTTTCAAGCGCGGTTGAAAAATTTTCACCGGTCCATCCGGCGCATCCGCATCGATCAATCTGTGTTCAGAAGAAAGTGTTGCAGAAGAAGAGATAATAATGAATTTGTCTGATTTTGTCTTGCCGACCCCGATATAGTTGCTCTTATCTTTTTCCTCATAGACCAGTGCATCGGCAGATGCCGGTGCACCCAGTTTGTGTTTCATGATCTTTTCCGAAAGAAGTGTCAGGGGGTTTTTAGAGGTATAGAATATGGTCTTGTTATCATTGGCCCATACCGGGTCAGCTTCGGTGTTGCCGATCTGGTCGCTGAGCAGTTCTCCTGTTTCCAGATCTTTGATGTAAATAGTGTACTGCCACCGGGAAAGTTTGTCCACGCCGTAAGCAAGCAACTTATTATCGGGACTTACCACCATTCCTGCGACCGAAAAATAGTTTGACCCTTCGGCCATCTTGTCTACATCCAGCAGCATTTCTTCAGGCGCATCCAGGCTGCCCTTTTTACGGCAATATTTATAGTACTGCATGCCCTCTTCGGTCCTTCTGTAATAATAATATCCGTTTTTCAGCGCCGGTACTGATTCATCTTGTTCCTTAATCCTTGCCTTCATCTCATTGAACAGGTCTTCCTGGAATTTTTTGGTACCGGCCATCATGCTATCCAGGTAGGCATTTTCGGCTTTTAGGTAGTCCACCACTTTGGTACTGTCAGGTCCCTTTTTGAAATAATCGTTCATCCAGTAGTACTCATCAATACGTTTATCGCCATTGGCAACCAGTTCTTTATTCATTTTTTCGGCAACAGGCGGCATTACTCCTTCGGGCCATTTGTAGGTTTCTTTATCCACGGTTGTTGAATTCTTACATGCTGATAAAATAACTAAAGCTATTAACGGAAAAATGTTTTTACTGTTCATAGATGCAAGTTTAGGATTGCGAATGTAAGGCGATCGGCCTGAAATAAAAAAGCCCTTTACAGAAAAGGGCTGCTTCAGTGATTTAAACCAAAAACTAACTTTCAACGGTAGCTGCCCCCAGCATATATTCCCTGTTTAGCCGGGCAATAGTATCAATAGAAATTTCTTTGGGACAAACTGCCTCACAGGCCCCGGTATTGGTGCAGGCGCCAAAACCCTCCTTGTCCATTTGCGCCACCATATTCATCGCTCTTGTTTTTCTTTCAGGAGCTCCTTGTGGTAATAAGGCCAGATGAGAAACCTTGGCCGACAGGAACAGCATAGCTGAAGAATTTTTACAGGCGGCCACACAGGCTCCACACCCAATGCAGGCAGCAGCGGCAAAAGCTGCATCGGCCTTATCTTTTCGAACCGGTATAGCATTGGCATCCAATGCATTGCCGGTATTGACTGAAATAAAACCTCCGGCCTGAATGATGCGGTCAAAAGCGGTTCTGTCAACCATCAAATCCTTAATAACCGGAAAGGCATTGGCCCTCCATGGCTCCACTACAATCGTATCTCCATCCTTATAAGCCCGCATATGGAGTTGGCAAACGGTGTTGGCCTTCCAGGGGCCATGCGGCCGGCCATTGATATACATGGAACACATGCCGCAGATACCTTCACGGCAATCGTGGTCAAAAGCGATCGGATCTTTTCCTTCACGGATCAGTTCTTCGTTCAGTACATCAAACATTTCAAGAAAAGACATTTCGGAGGAAATATTCTTTACCGGGTAAGTTTCAAACCCTCCTCTGTCATCTGTATTCTTTTGCCGCCATACTTTCAATGTCAGGTTCATTGTATAGTGCTCCATAAAACAACAACTATTGTTCAGTTAGCAATTTATTTATAAGATCGTTGAGTAGGTTTAGCCACTTCAAAATTCAATACTTCTTTATACAAATTCCAATGGCCTTCACCGGCATATTCCCATGCCGCAACATAACTATAATTCGCATCATCCCTCTTCGCTTCTCCTTCCTCCGTCTGGCTTTCTTCCCGGAAATGCCCGCCGCAGCTTTCATTTCTGTCCAATGCGTCTTTGCACATCAGTTCACCTAATTCTATAAAGTCAGCCACACGGCCGGCTTTGTCCAGCTCAGGATTCATTTCATGAATGGCGCCGGGAATGCATACATCTCTCCAGAATTCTTTTTTCAATGCCCGTATTTCAGTGATAGCTTCCTGCAATCCCAGTGCATTACGGGTCATGCCGCATTTCTCCCACATTATTTTTCCCAATCGCTTATGAAAACTTTCAACAGTCTGTTTGCCTCTTATGTTCATTAAAGTATTGATACGGTCCGCAACTTCCTTTTCCGTTTTTTCAAATGCCTCATGCGTTGTTGGAACCGGCTTTGTCGCAATTTCATCAGCAAGGTAGTTGCCGATAGTATAAGGAATCACAAAATATCCGTCGGCCAGTCCCTGCATCAATGCAGAAGCACCAAGGCGGTTAGCGCCATGATCGCTGAAGTTGGCTTCTCCCAACGCATAGAGGCCCTTTATATTTGTCATCAGTTCATAATCCACCCACAGGCCGCCCATGGTATAATGCACGGCAGGATAAATCCGCATGGGCACTTCATACGGATTTTCACCTGTTATCTTCTCATACATATCAAACAGGTTGCCATATTCCTCTTTCACCACCTCTTTACCCAATGAAACCAGCGTTGCTTCATCAGGATTTTGAATACCCCTCTTCGTGGCTTCTGCCCTTCCGTATTTATTGATGAGGTTGTATTTGAAATCCAGATAAACCGCCTGCTTTGTTGTTCCCACACCATATCCCGCATCAGATCTTTCCTTCGCCGCCCTTGATGCTACGTCTCTTGGTACTAAATTTCCAAATGCAGGATAACGCCGCTCCAGATAATAATCCCTTTCTTCTTCCGGAATATCATTCGGTTTGCGGTTATCATCTTTTTTCTTCGGGACCCAAATACGACCATCATTTCTTAATGACTCGGACATCAATGTCAGTTTGCTTTGATGATCACCGCTTACAGGAATACAGGTCGGGTGAATTTGTGTAAAGCAGGGATTACCAAAATAAGCGCCTTGCTTATGCGCTTTCCAGATGGCAGTAACATTGCTGCCCATCGCATTGGTAGAAAGATAAAAGACATTGCCATACCCACCGGTACAAAGCAATACAGCATGGCCGAAATGTCTTTCCAGCTTTCCTGTTATAAGATTCCGGGCAATGATACCTCTCGCCTTTCCATCAATGATCACCACATCCAGCATCTCATGCCGGGTAAACTGTTGCACATTTCCAAGCGCCACCTGTCTTTCCATGGCCTGGTAAGCGCCTATCAATAATTGCTGGCCCGTTTGTCCTGCCGCATAAAAAGTTCTTTTCACCTGTGTACCACCAAATGAACGGTTATTCAACAAACCTCCATACTCCCTTGCAAAAGGTACACCCTGCGCAACGCATTGGTCAATGATGTTTACGCTTACTTCGGCGAGGCGATGAACATTGGCCTCTCTTGCCCGATAGTCGCCGCCCTTCACCGTATCATAAAACAAACGGAATACCGAGTCGCCATCATTCTGGTAATTCTTCGCAGCATTAATGCCGCCCTGCGCAGCAATACTGTGTGCTCTCCGCGGCGAATCCTGAAAACAAAATGCCTTTACTTTATAACCCAGTTCTCCCAATGAAGCGGCGGCAGAAGCGCCGGCCAAACCGGTTCCAACCACAATTACATCGAGCTTTCTTTTGTTGGCCGGGTTCACCAGTTTGCAATGGCCTTTATAATACGTCCAGTTTTGTTCTAAAGGCCCTGAAGGAATTTTTGATTCAAGCATATCCTTAACGTTTATCCGTCGGGTCGCTAAAAGCGACCTGATGGTTCATTATTTTTTATCATCGTCCTGTTCCCTGAGCATCTTCCGTTGCGACGCTCCGTTCAACACTATTAACTCTAATCAACAATATGGAACCCCTGCGGGGTTCCATAAAATCTTCACTTTTATTTTCCCCGGATTTCATCCGGGGCTACCGATATTCAGCTTCTACGAGGCTGTAAGAAAATTTTACATCATTATATCATATCCAAACACGGTAAAGAGCTTTCAAATAACCCGAGACCATAAGCCCCTCCTTCGGAGGGGTTTGGGGAGGCCTCATATCCATCCCAGATAAAAACTCACCGGCATCATTGCAAAAACCAGCGGAACGATAATTGAGAATGCAATACCCGCTGTATTCAGCAACGTCAAATACTTTTTGTTACTCACTCCAATCGTTCTGAAGGCGCTTTGAAAACCATGTACCAGGTGCCATGCCAGCGAAAAACATCCAAGAACATACACAATCACCACCCATTCTGCCTGGAATCTTACTTTCATTTCTTCATACAGATTCAGTTCTTCGCCCAGCAACCAGCCCTGGTGACTTCTGTTGGGCACCCAGAAATGCGAAAGATGAATGATAAGGAAAATCCCTATCAGGGTACCCAGCAACCCCATACTGCGGCTGTACCATGTGCTTCCTTTATTTCCCATTGCCACGGCATATCCCTTCTTTCTTTTTCTTCGGTTTTGTATTTCCAGCACACTACCCTGCACAATATGAATAAGAAACCCGGCCATCAGCCCGATCTCAATTATCCTTATTACCCAGGACGAACCCATGAAATGGGCAGCATCGTTAAACATTGCGCCGCCGTCATTGGCCCAGATACAGGCATTAATGCCCGCATGCACCACCAAAAAAGTAATAAGAAACAAACCCGTCAGCGCCATCACCCACTTTTTACCAACCGAAGAAGTGAACAGCTCAGACCATTTCATAAGTGCAGTTATAGAGGGTAATCAAATTTGCTGCAAAAATACTGCGCCGGGGGCAAAAACCAGTAAAAGATTTAACGATAAACACTCTTGTGAAATTTATTATTAAACGGGAGCTACTTTTTCCCGTAGATGCAGGTAAGCATACTTGCAAGCCTCTTCTGCTTTTTCCCCGAAAACCGGACAACTACTGTGTTGAAAGCAATAATCTTTTCGAAAGGCTGCCTTGTCAGTTGCTCAAACTGCTCATTGGCGAGCTTACATGTAAATCCCAGACTACAGCAATACCCCATCGGATTATTCAAGGGCTGCACATTATTAAAAACTACTGACGAGCCATCGGAAAAAACAAACTCAAATGTGCCGGTAGTTTCCAGGATGCTGTCAGTGAATAACACCCTTGACGCCACATTAAGAAATAACGAGTAATTATCAGATGATATGGAATCAGTATTTTCAGCTATTTACTTTGAGATAAGTAAACTGAAAAACTCGTCTGATGAAGAGATTCCTGAGAAAATACGGGAGTTCTTTGTCTTATCTTTCCTTGCAGAAACACCCTGGCAATCCTGGCCCCAAACATATGCATTCTGAAAAAGAAAAATCAGGCATAATAGCAAAGCAACTTTATGGATACCTGTCATAAACAATTATTACTTTAACCTTGCCGTCAGTTCATTATTTATTTTTTTAAACAGATGAAAAGGCTTATAAGTTCGCCAGTTATCCAGTTCCATCAGTTCGATAAACCGGTTCAGGTGTGCATGTTTAAAATCATACTGTGTCTGTTCCGGCATATTTAAACAAACCACCCAGCCGTTTTCATCTGTTACTTCTTCAAACAGTTCTTCATAATATTCTTTACCATCGCTGTGAAAATTGAGCACATTTTCCCCCACCAGGATGAATTTGTAAATCCCCTCATACATAAACTTTTCCAGCACCTCCCGCTTTAGCTCCATAATGTCATTCTCAATAGCATCATTCCATTCACCAATCAGTTCGATCACCGCATATTTCTCGTCATAATCCGCCAGCAGCACTTTCAGGTACAAAGTTCTGCTGCCAAAATCATCCCATTGCGGATGGATATAATAATTGTAAACCGTTTGGGAGAATTCAAACTCAGAATAGGTTCTTCCGAAAAAAGGCGACCGTTGGTCTTCCTCGCTTATGTATATATGCCGCCAGTTATAAAAAGGTTCGATATCCTGCATAACAAAATCTTCCCTGCAAAGATACTAAGGCCTGGAGTATGCTGGTTTTTTAAAGAACAAATGCGTCAGCCGCTTTTTTTACACTTCCGTGTTTTAGTAACAGGGATTTTGCTTTTTCGTAATCACTTAGTTTAATGCGCTCCATCAGTATCCGGGTGCCGCGGTCAACAAGTTTATCGTTGGTAAGCTGCATGTTCACCATCTTATTATCTTCTACCCTGCCTAATTGAATCATTATGGCCGTTGAAATCATATTCAGCACCAGCTTTTGAGCTGTACCGCTTTTCATACGGGTGCTGCCGGTAACAAACTCCGGTCCCACCACCACTTCAATCGGATAATCTGCCGCTGCGCTGACCGGCGAATCCGGGTTGCAGGAAATGTTCCCCGTTAAAATTCCTCTTTTTCTGCATTCTTCCAGTGCACCGATTACATAAGGAGTGGTGCCGCTGGCAGCAATGCCAATTACCACATCCTTATCGCTTACATTATATGTTTGCAGGTCCTTCCAGCCCTGTTCCCGGTCATCTTCTGCAAATTCCACTGCGGTGGTAATAGCTTTGTCTCCCCCGGCAATAATGCCAATAACAAGACCGTGGGGTACCCCGTAAGTCGGCGGACATTCGCTGGCATCCACGATACCCAGCCGCCCGCTGGTGCCGGCTCCGATATAAAACATGCGGCCACCCATCAGCATTTTATCAGCTGCCGCTTCAGCGAGTTTTTCAATTTGAGGTATTGCTTTTTTTACAGCAGCCGGCACGGTAGCATCTTCGTTGTTAATATTTACCAGTAATTCGCCAAGAGGCATCTTTTCAAGGTGGCGGTAATTACTTGGTTGCTCAGTAATTTTTTCAAAAGCCATGCGGCGTGATTTAACTATGATACTCGATTAATCCTTCCATCGGCGCTTTTATAACCTTACCCAGTTCAAACTCATAAGAGTCACAAAGGTGCTGCAAGACATCCTTAAAACCCAATGCCACACTGCCGGTAAAATGAACAGGCAGTGTCCATATTTCCCGATACTTGCACAGATGGTTAAAGAAAAAATCATTCAAACCGTCCTCAATAATATTCTCAATCATATAATGTCCCCTGTTTTCAGCAAGGAACTTGCAAAAACCTGCAAGGTATCTGTTGGGTAATGGTTTCTTATAAACATTCTCCAGTATCTCGGTTGTATTGGTTGTATAGGTAAGATCAAACCTTCCTCTCAGTTCATCATCAAATGTGCCATAGAGATAATACTGTATTACTTTTTTGCCAAGATAAGCCCCGCTGCCCTCATCACCCAATACATAGCCCAGGCCAGGACTGTTTTTTACAATTCTTTTCCCGTCATAATAACAGGAATTGGAGCCTGTACCAAGTATGCATGCAATTCCTTTTTTTCTTCCGCATAAAGCCCTCGCAGCAGCCATCAGGTCATGATTGACATCTGCTTTTGAACCGGGAAAGACCTTGCTGACTGCTTTTTTTACAGACTTCGCATTAACCGGGTTTGCGCAGCCTGTTCCATAATAAAACACATGATCAATCTGCACATTTTTAAGTTTCGGCTTCAACTCTTTCAACAGCAGGTCAGTGATCTGGTCAGTGTTGAGGAAATAGGAACTTATGCCCTGGGTAAAGATGATTTTTCTTTTGCCATTACCCAGCAGACACCACTCCGCCTTTGTGGCCCCGCTGTCGGCTATGAGAATGGATTGCGGCATGATTCAATTAAAAGCGATGGCTACCGGTTATTGTATGATCTTCTTTTAACACAGCCCGGTTGTGCGAAGCAGTGATAAGTAAGCAGAAACCAGCAACTTTTCTCTATTTTGCGTCAAATTACGTAATAAAAGATGATGATGGGGAATAAAAAATTGCAGGTCTGGCTTCCGTTGCTTTTTTCCCTTGTACTTATTGCGGGCATGTTCCTTGGCTACCAGATGAACAAAAAGGGTAAAAATAATTTCTTTACATCCAACCGGCGCACCCCCCTGCAGGAGGCCTTGGATATTATCCGGATAAAATACGTTGACACGGTAAATATTGACTCACTCGAAGGAAGGGCCATTGAGGAAATGATGACGGAACTTGACCCGCATTCTGTGTACCTGCCCCCTGTAGATGTAAAGGAAGCCAATGAAGATCTGGCAGGCAATTTCCAGGGCATTGGAGTTGAGTTCAACATTTTCAATGATACAGTAAACGTAATCTACGTAATACCCGGGGGGCCCAGCGAAAAAGCAGGACTTATTACCGGCGACCAGATACTCCGGGTAAACGACTCAGTAATAACCAAAAGAGGATTTGACGCGGACGCTGTAAAAAAGTATATCAAAGGCCCTGCCGGCTCCAAAGCCCGGCTGCTGATCCAAAGAGGCAGGCAGCAACTGGCAATTACCATCACAAGGGGCACAATACCTGTTTCCTCGGTTGATGCCAGTTATATGCTGGATAAAACGACCGGTTATATCCGGCTGGATAAATTTTCAGAAAAAAGTTATGAGGAGTTTATGCAGGCGCTTGAAGCCTTGAAAAAACAGGGTATGCAGCAACTGGTTTTTGATTTGAGGGGAAACGGAGGCGGACTGATGGAGGAAGCCGTGGATATGGCCGACGAATTTCTGGATGGCGACAAACTGGTGGTATATATGCAGGGTGCAAACACCAAAAAAAAGGAGTACCGGTGTAAAAGACCGGGCCTGCTTGAAAAGGGTAAATTGGTGTTGCTGGTAGATGAACTGTCGGCCAGCGCAAGCGAAGTGCTGGCTGGTTCTCTTCAGGACTGGTGCCGGGCCAAAATTATCGGACGCCGCACTTTTGGCAAAGGATTAGTACAACAACAATATCCCCTTAGCGACGGCGCAGCTCTCCGGCTCACCATTGCCCGTTACTATACCCCTCTTGGCCGCAGCATACAGCGTTCGTACGCAAAAGGGAAAAAAATTTATATGGATGAATTATGGGAAAGATACAGCAGCGGTGAAATGTTTTCTCTTGATTCGGTACGCAACCATAAGAACGGCAAAAAATTCCCAAACCATTGCAATGACACCTTATACGAGGGCGATGGCATTACTCCCGATATTTTTGTGCCGGTGGATACCTCCTTTTCGTATGAGAATATCAACAAATGGCTGGGCAGCAACCGGCTTAATCAATTTGTATATACTTTTTATCTTGAGCATAAGGACGAGTTAAACCGGTTTGCTTCGGTTACAGACTATACCCGTAATTTCTCCGCAGTAAAGCTCTGGGAAAGCATCGTTCAAAAAACAGCAGGCGACAGCCTTTCCGTTTCCAGCCTCAGCAATGCAGAAAAAGAAAAACTGCAACTACGACTGAAAGGCATGCTGGCCCGGTACCGGTGGCGAAATTCCGGTTTCTACCAGGTCATCAATACGGATGACCCGGTTATCAAAAAATCAATAGAGGTTATTGAAAAGTAAAAACTTCCGGCAATGCCGGAAGCTTTCAGTTTATTCTTAAAAAAAGATGGATTAAGGAAGTGTGATCAGCCTGTGGTTATTACCGTTGTTCCATGAAAGTAATGCTTTGTTATCGCATTCTCCATTATTCGGTGCACCATAGTCTAGAAACAGTACCCGGCTGTTGATCTTAATTTTCAAAGTGCCATTGCTGATCCAGGGACAAACCACTTTCTTTATCAGCGGAGATTCCGTGTTCAGGTTAACTGTAAGACCGCTATTAAATACCGTTTTTGACCGGCCTTCTATTTTATACACATCATCCCGTACAATTCGTGTAGCGCCACCCTCAATCTGGGCAACAAATTTTAGTGCATCATACTGCCAGCCTCTTCCATTGGGGAAAGTTACTTTACCATCCACCACCTGCACCGTGAATTTGATATTGCCGCCCTCACTCAGGTTGCTTACAATCTTGGTGCCTTCAATATGGGCCCTGTTTAAATAAAAGTCAACGAAAGTGATGGTCATTACAGCCCCGGGTCTGCGGATAGGGGCAGTTAAATGTATGACGATGGCGCCTCTGCGGTATTTCCCATCTGCACACAGACAACCCACCGGCCCAAAATCTATGGTTATTGTTTTGGGGTAGGTGCTGTCATTAGGTGTAACAGTAATTGTGGCGCAGGGACCGAGACGCAGCCGGAGTTCTTCAAAAAGGGGATGATATCCGCGGCCGGTGCTGGCAACGCCTTCTTCTTCTGCGGCAATCATACCGATATCTTCCACATCATCAAAACTGGCTTCTGCCTGGGCGCTTTCGTCAGAATAGGTGGTTGCCTGCTCATCAGTCAGTCCGTCGGTTGAAGAACTTGTTTCTTTCTGGCAGGAAAAAAGGAAACCGGTAAATAACAGGGCAAGTATTGCAAGGGTTATCCGGTTAAAAAAGATAGTTTTCATGGCTATACTTTTTTTAGGGTTTCAAAATAAGGTGAACTACGGGGCTCATGATTGTTTCATTTTTTTAAGAGCGTAGTAGTTTTAACGCAACTTTTGAAGTGGGCGGAGCAAGAAAGTTTAAAGACCGGTAAAATATTTTATTTTTCGGGTTCTGAAAACGATCATTAACTATATAAAACTCTATAGCCGTCAGGCAGATAAAAAAATATTCGCTCTAACTACACTATTTACAGCGGTTTTAATATTTACTAATTATCACTTTGACCTGGATGGGCTGATAAGAAAAAATCCATTTTCCGTTAAACTTACCGGCTGGTACCTGGTCTTTGCGGCCGCCTTTATCCTGCCCTATTTTTTTTGCCGGCTGATGGGCCGTAAATCCTTTTATCCGCTCCGTTTTATACTATTATTGCTGATTGCCCCGGCCATTTTTGCATTGAAATTGTCATTGGATATCCCCCTCCATTTTTCCGATGATAAAGGTTGGAATGAGTACTGGAACCATGTGTTTTACTGGCCCTTACTGGTTCTTGTTATTGGGAGCTTATTATTTATTATTTGGAAAATATTTGACTCCGATCAGCCTTTCTATGGCCTGGAGACAAAAGGATTTAACCGGAAGCCCTATTTTATAATGCTGCTCATCATGCTGCCGCTGGTGGCGGCAGCTTCCACTCAAGCGGATTTTCTCGCTGTTTATCCAAAATTAAAATCCATTGAAGGTGTATTTCAGGATGACCGCATCACCGGGTGGCACAAACTGCTCTTTGAGTTTTCATACGGCAGCGATTTTATTACAATTGAACTTTTTTTCCGCGGCTTTTTGGTGCTGGCATTTGTAAAATGGGCAGGCAGGGATGCCATACTACCGATGGCCTGTTTTTACTGCACCATACATTTCGGCAAACCGCTTGGCGAATGCATCAGCTCTTACTTTGGGGGAATTATTCTTGGAATTATCGTCTATAATACCCGATCCATCTGGGGCGGTTTCCTGGTTCATCTTGGCATTGCCTGGATGATGGAATTGGGAGGCTATATTGGAAATAACTTTTATTAGCCTCTCCGCCTCCCCTCTCCAGACGGAGAGGGGCCGGGGGTGAGGTGCTAGAAGCCTGTAAGCCGGATTCTGTTTCATCCACGATAGCCTTGGCAAAAGTGGATATAGACTATCATTTATCTGTCCCCAAAATTACTTTAGGGGATCAATCTGCCTACCCTGTACCCTGCCTGCCGGTAGGCAGGCTTGGACGAGCAGTCCTCAAAACGGTACTATATGTGGCATTTCAGCATGCAAGGTTTACCCGCCGATGATGTTACCATCAAAAGCTGTGAGCTCTTACCTCACATTTTCACCCTTTCACTCCTTGCTCTCCCTCTCCACCGGGTGGAGAGGGGTTTGGGGGTGAGGTTATTTTCTGTGGCACTGTCTGTTCCTGCCGTAGCAGAACCCGGCTCTTCACCGGTGCATTGCTCTGTGCTGTCCGGACTTTCCTCCCCCACTGGAAGCCTGTCTGCTGACAGGCAGGCGTGGGAGCGATAGCCCGGCTTGTAGCGCTGCAAAGATAAATATTTATTAGCCGGCTATATTGTTATTATCCACTTTTATTGCGCCGCACTCTTGTATGTTCTGTTCGCTATTCAGCTTTCAATTATTCTAATACTCAAAAAATATCTCCGTGGCCCCGTATCCGAAGCTCGGATGATACTGGTTTACAAACGATTTTACTTCCTTCTTCAACCTTAAAATATCATGTATTTCATTCCGCAGCACACCCTCTCCCACTCCATGAATCACAATCAGTGAAGGCTGGTAATGGGCAACGGCGAGGTGATAATAGTTTTCAAATGTTTTTAACTGCAGGCTCATTATCTCGTAATTGCTCAGGTGCTTCCAGTCGTCTGTCAGTTTTTCAATATGCAGATCAACCACTGACCTTGCCGGCTCCAGGTGTTGCCGTGCCTCAGAAGCGTCGTAAATTTTGTGCCCTTTTGCAACAAACCTTCCTGGTTCAGGTTTGTCTTCATGTACTTTATCAGGAAATTTTTCAAACAAAAGTTGGGAAAAAGTGGCCTGGTTCTTTTGTTTCAGTTCCTCAATTTTGGCAAAAAGCTGTTTGGGTTTCAGTTTTACGGCCGATTCAAAATGATCAGCCTTCTTTTTGTTCGCTTCGGATAGTGAAAAATTAAACTCAAAAGAGGGACTGTCATTCAGATCTTCAAAAGGGATGTCGTGCAGGTAAAAATCTTCAAGAGGATGCACCATATTCTTTAACTGAAAATCAGGCTTGCCGAAATAATGCAGTTTGTATGTAAAATTATAGGCTGCGGATGTATGGTTGACAAGATGAAGCTTCAGCTCTTCCACCAACACGTCCCCAAACTCATCGGTATCCATTACCGGCAGAAAGGTAAGCCATACGCCGTCCTCCACCTTGTTTTGCTCTGCCCTTTTTTCTTTTCTTACATCATCTATGTATTGTTTTTCTTTTTTGGCGGGAGTTATTTTTTTTTCAGTAAACCTTTTGAAGTAAGGGAAATCCACCTGGTCCATGTAAACGGGAAAGGTCACCCCCTTTACATCCACCATCAACATCTTGTCATTGATGATGTCTGTTACCACCGCCTCTTCGCCCGAGTGTAAAATGAGAACTGTATCTCCAACCTGGTACTTCATGGTACAAAAATAAGAGTGCCGCAGTTCTTAACTGCGGCACTCCTGATATCTTTATCAGATAATTATTCTTTCCGTTTCGCCAGTTTACTATGGCTGTAGCTATACAGAAAGTAAATAACGAGGCCAATACCAAGCCAGACAAGAAACCGCATCCATACCTTATGCGTTTCCTGGGCCATCAGGTATAAACAGCTTATCAAGCCAAGAACCGGCAGCAGTGAAAGTTTTTTCATAATGGCCAAAACAGCCATTATAACAGCAATCAGCCAGAATATGGCCATCACCCAGGTATCTTTTGTCCAGATATCCTCAGTAAAATGTGAAGGAACTTTAATTTGTATCAATACTATTCCTGCAACCAGCAACAGTGGGTAGATCAGCTGTCCGTTTACATACGGCACTTTGAACTTGCTTTCCGGTTTATCTTTTCTTGTCTGCAATACCAGTACACCACCGCATACCAGCACAAAGGCAAACAAAGTTCCGATGCTGGTTAAAGAAAGCACTTCGCCCAGATTCAGGAACAGCGCCGGAATAGCTACAAAAAGGCCAGTAAGAATTGTAGAGAATGATGGTGTACCATGTCTTGGATGTATCCTGGAAAATATCTTTGGGAGCAAACCATCCCGGCTCATACTCATCCATATCCTTGGTTGTCCCAGTTGGAATACCAGCAGCACACTGGCCGTAGCTATAATAGCGCTGACAGCTACGATACCCGAAATAAATTTCATACCCTTTGCATCAAATACCATGGCCAGCGGGTCGCCCACCGCCAATTTGGTATAATGCACCATGCCCGTAAGCACCAATGCCAGCAACACATATACAACCGTGCAGATAATGAGTGAGTAGATCATTCCCCTCGGTAAATCCCGTTGCGGGTTTTTACATTCTTCTGCGGTGGTTGAGATTGCATCAAACCCGATATAGGCAAAAAATACAGCAGAAACCCCCTTCATGATGCCGCCAAAACCATTGGGTGTAAAGGGCGACCAGTTATCCGGGTTGATATAAAATGCTCCCAAAACTATTACCAGGAAAATAACTGCCAGCTTCAATATTACCATGACGTTGCTGGCCGAACGGGATTCTTTAATGCCCACAAAAACAATATAAGTTATAAGTGCCACAATCAGTAAGGCCGGTACATCCATAATGAGTCTAAAGCCGATTAATTTCGGTGCATTGGCCCAGGCCGATAGTGCTTCTGCGGTGGCTCCCGCCTTCGCAGTCATATAATCCATCGTCATCCAATCGGGTATATGCATACCGGCCGAATCCATCAGCCGGGTAAAATAATCACTCCAGGATATAGCCACTGCAATATTTCCGATAGCATACTCCATCAGTAAATCCCACCCAATGATCCAGGCAAAAATTTCTCCAAAGGCAACATAGGAGTAGGTATAGGCGCTGCCTGAAACCGGAACTGTGGAAGCAAACTCAGCATAACATAAAGCTGCAAAACCACAGGCCATTGCTGTAAACATGTAAAGAAAAACAACTCCCGGTCCGCCATTGGAAGCGGCTTGACCGATACCGCTGAAAATGCCGGCGCCTATAATAGCCGCTATGCCAAAAAAGGTAAGGTCACGGACACCCAGCACTTTTTTTAGGCCGGTACCGTGCCCGTCATGCAGGCCGGCTTCGGCTTCTCTGAGAATATGGGGTATTGATTTCTTCCGGAAGAGTTGATTGAGCATGGCAGTTGGTTTTGTTGTGTCAAAATAGGGGAAAAACCCGTTTCCAAAGCAGTTCTGTACAACTTTCTCCACAGTAGAGCGGACAGGGTTGACAAAAATCATATCTCCGGTTGTAAAACATCATATACCAAAATGGAAGAGCTGGGGATTTTTGCACATAAACCATTTATATGCAGACAACAATTCACCAACAGGTATTTTCTGATAGCCAAACCCTGGGCCAATCGCATCCTTCATTATGGAAACGTTTTATTCAATGGGCCGACGGGCAGGAAAAGAACCGGTTTGGATGGACAGCAGGCATACTTGCCGGGCATGGCTGCGTAGCTACCATCCTTACCATGCTCGCCATCGTTTTTACAGGCAATCATTTTATCTTCTGGCCCTTTGCCATCGTTGCGATGGCTGTTTGTGTGGTCACCAATCTGGCAGCTATGCCTACCAGGATTACCATCCCAGTTTTCTTCTTCAGCCTGCTGGTTGACCTGGTCATTATCGCTGTCTGTATCGCCAACGGCTTTGATGTAAATGCAACTTATGTATAAATGGGTTAATGATCCCTCTTGATTAGGAAATGAGCCAGCTCTCTGAGCGGTTCTTTTCTTTTAGAAAGAACCGCAATATCTTCCAGGTGTTCAAACGCTTCGTCCAGGTATTTATTTTTTAGCTGCAGGGCCCAGCTGTCTGCCTTGCAGTCACGGTATATCTGCAGTACCCGGTCAACTTTCTTCGCACTTTTGCCCGAAAGCAAATCTGCCAATTCTTTTTTCATAGCAGGGGATGCTGTTTCCATCGCATGGATGAGCAAAAAAGTTTTTTTATTGGCAAGAATATCGCCTCCAACCTGTTTGCCGAATTTTCCCGGATCGCCGAAAGCATCCAGGTAATCGTCCTGCACCTGGAAGGCAATACCCAATTTTTTTCCAAACTCAGAAAGCAGGTTTTGATTTCGTTCACCTGCACCCCCGATTATAGAACCTGTTTGCAGGCTCGCTGCCAGTGCAACCGAAGTTTTGAGCTCAATCATCTTGAGGTATGCATCCAGGCTTACGTTTTCCATTTGCTCAAAATCCATATCCATTTGCTGGCCTTCACAAACACGGGTAGCTGTTTTATTAAATAATGTGAGAATAGCACGAAGAAAGCTGATATTAATCTTATTCAGCTCCTCATAGGCCTTTAAGAGCATCACATCCCCGGTAAGTATAGCTGTATTGCCGCCATATTTATGATGAACTGTTTCCTTGCCTCTCCTGAGAGGTGCTTTATCCATGATATCGTCATGTATCAGGGTAAAGTTGTGGAAAAGCTCGATAGCAGTTCCTACATGCCAGGCATCCTCCCTGATTTCTTCAAACAATTCATTACCCATCAGGCAAAGCACCGGCCTTATTCTTTTACCACCGATCCCCAAAAAATACTCACAGGGTTCATATAAACTGGCCGGTTCCTCCGGGAAATGCCGTTTATCAAAGTAGAGGTTAAATTTCTGAGATAAAAGTTCAAAACTTTGCATAACTGAAAATAAGTATTACTTTCTTTTCCTGCCTTTTTCTTTCCCGCTTTTTTCAGCCGCAAATTCACCGGCCACCACCCACTCATAATCCAGCTGTCTTTTTGTAAGGTTGGCCGCCACCACTTTAATCCAAACCTTGTCACCCATCCGGAATTTTTTGCCGCTCCGCCTGCCTGACAGGCAATATTCGGTTTCCTCATGCCTGAACTCATCATATTCCAGCAGGCTGTTTATACTCACAAGGCCTTCACATTTATGCTCCACTGTTTCCACCCAAAAACCAAATGAGGCAACGCCGCTTATCACTCCCTCAAATTCCTCTCCCAGGTAATTTTTCATATACAGCACCTGCATGTATTTATTGCCGGCTCTTTCTGCCTCCATAGCTGCCCTTTCCCTTTCACTGCAGTGTTTGCATTTATCTTCAAGCTTTTTATCAGGTTGTATCTTATTGTTTAAAACCTCAAAAAGTATCCGGTGCACCATTACATCCGGGTAACGGCGGATGGGAGAAGTAAAGTGACAATAGTTCTCAACCCCCAACCCATAGTGACCGATATTTTTGGATGTGTACTTTGCTTTGGCCATGGTGCGAATGCCCAGTTGCTCCAGCACATGCTGTTCAGGCCGGCCATGCACATCTTTCAATAACTGATTAAATGATGCGGCAATAGCGTCCGGGGATGATGTATCAAATTTATGGCCGAATTTTTTGGCAAAAGCGGCAAAAGGCACCAGCTTTTCCTCATCCGGATCATCGTGGATGCGGTAGGGGAAAGGCAATGGCTTATTATTAATTTTCAATTTTGTAATGTTCTCCGCCACCGTACGGTTGGCCAGCAACATGAGTTCTTCAATAAGCTGATGGGCCTCCTTACTTTCTTTTACCATAATGCCGACAGGGTCGCCTTTATCATTCAGTTTAAACCGAACTTCCTGCGATGAAAAGTTGATGGCTCCGGCATTGAACCGCTTTTTTCTCAGCCGCTGCGCTATTTCATTCAATATCAAAATTTCTTCGGCATACAAACCGGCTTTCTCTTCGATGATGGCCTGTACTTCCTCGTACGTAAACCGGTGGTCGGAATGGATCAGGGTTTTGCCCAGCCAAAACTGTTTTACTTCCCCTTTGGGCGTTACCTGGAAGATGACGGAGAAAGTAAGCTTATCTTCTCTTGGACGTAATGAACAAAGAAAATTGGAGATATGTTCCGGCAGCATCGGGTTCACCCTGTCGGGCAGGTATACAGAAGTGCCTCTTTGGAATGCTTCCTTATCAAGGCTTGTATCTGGTTCTACAAAGTGGCTTACATCTGCAATATGCACCCCTATTTCATAGTTACCGGTTTTAAGTTTCCTGAGCGAAATGGCATCATCAAAATCTTTTGCATCCACAGGGTCAATAGTGAAAGTAAGTATATCTCTTACATCCTTTCTTCTTTTTATTTCTTCTCCTGAAATAATATCCGGTATTCTTGCCGCTACTTCAAGTGCATCATCAGAAAAGGAAAGCGGGAATCCTTCTTCCAGAAGAATTCCTTTCATCGCTGCATCGTTGCCGCTTTCCTCTTCCAGCACACTCATTACTTCGCCGGTAGGCCGCTTCTCATTATTTTCCCAGTTCAGCAGCCTTACTACTACCCTGTCGTTGTCTTTTGCACCATTGATATTTTCCAGCGGGATAAATATATCCGGCATTGGCTTATCCATTTCTGCAATAAAAAAAGCAAATCCTTTGTTCATCTCAAGCCTCCCGATAAATTCAGTCCGCTTTCGCTGCAACACTTCTTTTATTACCCCCTGCATCCGGCGGCCGCCGCTTCTCACTTCTTTTATGACCACCCGCACTTTATCTCCGTGCAATGCCGTATTAAAATCACCTGGGCGGATAAGGATATCAACATCCACATCATCTGCTATAACAAAACCCACTCCGGAACGGGTAATCTCCAGTGCACCCTTCAGCAACTGGTCTCCGGGCTGGCGTAGTTTTTCCTTTTTCTTTCGCTTTTGTGAATTTTTTCTTCCCATTGTTATTCGGTTAATGATGCTTCTTAAAATCCTCTATAAAATCAATTACTGTCCTGTTGAACAACTCTCCTTCTCCGAAAAGAAACTTATGCCGGATTGCAATTACATATAATGGCATATCCTGAATTTCCGGTTTAAATTTTTCCAGCCTGACCGCATCCTTTTCTGTGGTAAGAACTATTTTATCTGTTGCTTTTATTGCATCAAATCTCTTTTTAATTTCCCTCCAATCATCAATAGTAAAAATATGATGATCCGGGAACTGGATCATCAGGTAGCCATTATGATGTTGCTCCAGCATTTTCTTTATCGGGCGGGGGTTGGCGATACCCGTAACAAGCAATACTTCGGTGTTTTCCTGCAGTTCAATCTGCCTATGGCTGATGAAATGGCGGGGTCTTTCATATTCAATGGAGGTGAAATAAATTTTCTGTCCGCTTACCGGGTTTATTTCTGTTATAAGTTCCGCTTTTTCAGCAGCAGAAATATTCTCTTTGCATTTTGTTACGATAATGATCTCAGCCCTTTTATAACTCCTTTTTAGATCCCGCAGGTCGCCGGTGGGCAGGTAAAAATCCCTTGTAAAAAGGTTATTGTAGTCGGTAAGCAATATATTCAAACCTGCTTTTACAGCCCTGTGCTGAAATGCATCATCCAGGAGGATGACTTCTGTATCCGGTTTATCATGCAGTAATTGTGGTATGGCCACCAACCTTTCTTCCCCCACTGCAACGGGTACATCCGGATATTTCCGGTGAAACTGCATGGGTTCATCCCCTATTTCCAGTGCGATGGTGCTTTTTCCGGCCAGCGCATAGCCCCTGGTTTTCCGTTTATAGCCACGGCTTAGGGTGGCAATTCTGAACCGGTGTTGCAGCAGTTCCACCAGGTATTCCACCATCGGTGATTTTCCTGTGCCTCCTGTACTGAGGTTACCTGCACAGATCAGCGGAAGGGCGAACCCGGTTGATTTGAGAATATTTGTATCATACAAAAAATTCCGGACAGCAATACACAGCCAGTACAGCAGTGAAAACGGAAACAGCAATATTCGAAATGATTTCAGGAACAGGTTTGAGAACATAGACAAATTAAAGCATAATGGAAAAATAAAGGTAAACCAAAAAAAATCATTCCCCTTTCTTGATAAAAACAGAAAACACGGTAGTGCCATAGTTGCGTTCATGTTTAAAGAAAGGGAATGCTTTGTAATCATTTCTGGGTGTATGTTCCAGAATAAACCAACCGTCTTTATTTAATAACCCTTTTTCAAAAATCCGTTTTGGCAGGTCATCAATATTTGAAAGTGCATAAGGAGGGCCTGCAAAGATCAGGTCAAATTTAGCTGTACAGGTATTGATGAATTTAAATACATCCATTTTAACCGGTTTCAGGTTATGAATACCTAGCTCAGCGCAGGTTTTCTTTATGAACTCATACATCACCGGGTCCTTTTCAACAATGGTAAGGTCAGTAACTCCTCTTGAAGCCAACTCATAACTTATGCTGCCTGTGCCGCCGAAAAGGTCAAGCGTCTTAAGGTCCTTAAACGCAAGGTTGTTTTGAAGGATATTAAACAACCCCTCTTTGGCAATATCCGTTGTAGGCCGTGTATGCGGCATTTTAGAAGGCGGATTGAAACGCCTTCCTCCCAGTTCGCCGCTTATGATGCGCATTTTGCCAGGTCGTTAAGTGTGGTAAAAAAATGCAACGGATATATATTCTGAGCTGGTTTCCATTCTGCTTCCCGCAAATGCAGGTTGCCAAAGTATTGATACAGCTCTTTAAATAAAGAGGATTCCCTTTCTACCAGCCCTGAAAGGCCAACCTGCACTTCACTTTGCGATAATGAATATTGCCGGCAGATCTTCAGCAAATAATAGATAACATCTTCCGGGTTATTGTATTCAAATGACTGCGCTGTCAGCAACCTGCCTGCCTTTACAGCAAGTACATAAAAGTCGTGGTGTCGTATATCGAGCTGGATATATCCTTCCGGCAAAGCTGTATTGACAAATTGAAGACCCACCGTTGCGTGGTGCCAGCATCTGGCCGAAGGAAATTTTCGGGTAAGCAAATCATGTATTCCCTTAGGTACACGGTAAACATTATACAACTGCCATTCCCCTATCTTTTCAGTGATGGTTGCCGTTGATCCGGGGACATTTAGTTTGAACAAATTCGCATCCTCATGCCGGAAACCTGCGCCGGGCACCAGGGTATTGCCGGAATAATCATAACAGATTTTTACCTGGTAAAATGAATGATTCAGTGCTTTATCATCCTGCAATATTTCAGAAACAGAATCAGCGCTTATTTCATCGTTAGTCCAGTAAGAAAGATCCCGGCATTCTCCCGAAGAATAAGCTGAAACAGCATAGCAGAAGTATTTTTCCCCTATCCTGATACTTAAAACCGGCTGCACTATTTCTCCCTTTACAGAAGATGATATGTCAAATATTTTTTTCAAACGCTGCAATAATAGACAAATTTTAATTATCGTAGGTTTGCGCCACTTTTATAATGGCAACAGAAACAATATACAACGACCTGCGGGTAGAGGTTAGCAACAGGCAGATACTGAAAATTGCATTACCCATCAGCCTTGCATTGCTGGTTCCCAATTTAAATCTTGTTATTAATATGGCATTCCTTGGCCGTATTGATGATGATGCTCAGATAGCCGAAAGAATACTGGGTGCAGCCGGTATAACCGGCGTTTTTTATCTCATCTTTTCGCTGGCCGGTAACGGATTGAACAGCGGCCTGCAGGGCCTGCTATCCCGCAGGGCAGGCGAAAACCGCCCTGAAGAAATGGGTAGGCTGTTTATCCAGGGTATGTGGATTGCAATGTTTTTTGCCGCCATCGCAGTTTTTATTACTTACGTCATCGGACCATGGATATTATCTCAAAGTATCCGCTCTGAAAAGGTTTATGATGAGGCAATAGGCTTTTTAAAAATAAGGGTTTGGGGTGTGCCCTTCTTATACCTCTTTCAGATGTGTAATGCCCTGCTGGTAAGCACCAGCAACAGCCGGTATATGAAATACGGCTTTTGGCTGCAGGCCGGCGTAAATATCCTGCTGGACTATGCACTTATTTTTGGTAATCTTGGAATGCCCCGTCTGGGTTTTGATGGCGCAGCTTATGCTTCTGTGATAGCGGAAGCAACGGGATTGCTGGTGGTACTTTCAATACTGCTGTATAAAAAATTTCATCACCGCTTCAGCCTGTTTGAACACAGAAGGTATAATTCGCATTTGGCGGCACTTATAGTGCGGATATCATCGCCGTTGGTGGCCCAATACCTCTTGAGTATACTTGCCTGGCTACTGTTTTATTTGTTTATTGAACACAAGGGAGAAAGACAACTGGCCATCAGCAATACCATGCGAACGATCTTTGGCATATTCGGTATTTTCTGCTGGGCATTTGCCAGCACGGCCAATGCCATGGTGAGCAATGTAATTGGTCAGGGAAAAAAGGAAGCGGTTATTCCGCTTATCAATAAGATAATGCGGTTCAGCTTTGGTTTCACTTTTATACTTTGCGTAGTTGCCAACTTGTTCCCGGACCTGTTCCTGAGCATTTTCGGAAGGGATAAAAGCTTTTCCTCAGATGCAGTTCCTGTAATCAGGATGGTAACGGCTGGTATATTATTTATGTCAATTGCTACTGTATGGCTGAACTCCGTAACCGGTACCGGTAATACCAAAATCAATCTTGCCATTGAAATAATTGCCATATTGCTTTACACTCTTTATATCTGGCTGGTGCTGAAAGTATGGAACCTGGGTCTGGTATGGGCCTGGGCGTCAGAAATTCTTTACTGGTCGGTCCTTTTTATACTTTCGTTCCTGTATATAAGAAGCGGTAAATGGAAGACGAAAGTGATTTAAAATTCCCTCTTAAGAATCACCTTTACTTTTCCAAAAAAACCCGCTATGGGCGGATTAAGTTTTGTGATTGAAACCAGGATATTCTTGGTTTGGGGAAATGCAGATTTAACGGAACCTGCAATATTTGCAGCCAGCGTTTCCAGCAGATCAACGGGTGTTCGCATTTCTGCCTGCACCAATTCATACAAACGTACATAGTTGATGGTGGAATGAATATCGCTTATAATAACATGTTCCGGTTCATATGAAACAGAGAGGGTGATTTCAAACTCATTCCCCGTCTTTTTTTCTTCAGGGTGCAAACCGTGATAAGCAAAGAACCGGACCTGTCTTAGTTCAACCGTTATCATAACTGTTATTTAATGGATACCTTTTGCTCCCAGATATCTTTCGGCATCCAGCGCAGCCATACAACCGCTGCCCGCGGCGGTTACTGCCTGCCTGTAAATTTTGTCCTGCACATCACCGGCCGCAAATACTCCTTCCACATTTGTTTTGGATGTACCGGGTATAGTCTTAATGTAGCCGGCCTCGTCCATATCTATCATGCCTTTAAAAATGGCTGAGTTAGGCTCATGGCCAATGGCAACGAAAAAACCACTCACCGGTATCTCCTGCTTTTCTCCTGTCTTATTATTTCTGATGCGTACTGCCGTTACATGCTTTTCTCCCAGCACCTCATCTGTTTCTGTATTCCAGTATATTTTAATATTGGGGCTTTGAAGTACCCTTTTCTGCATTACTTTACTTGCCCGCATGGCATCCCTGCGGATCAACATATGCACCGTGGTGCAAAGCTTCGAAAGATATAACGCTTCTTCGGCAGCGGTATCACCGGCCCCCACAATAGCGACTTCTTTTCCCCGAAAGAAAAAACCATCGCAAACAGCACAGGCGCTCACTCCGTACCCGTTCAGCCTCTGTTCGCTTTCCAGACCCAGCCATCTGGCTGATGCGCCGGTGGCTATGATAACTGAATCGGCTTCAATCCATTTTTCCTCATCAATCTGTACTTTGTAAGGCTGTGATGAAAAATCAACTTTTGTGGCCAACCCATAGCGGATATCAGCGCCCATTCTGGCCGCCTGCTTTTCAAAATGAACCATCATCTCCGGTCCCTGCACGCCATCAGCATAACCGGGATAGTTTTCTACTTCTGTAGTAATAGTCAGCTGTCCCCCTGGCTGAATACCCTGGTACAAAACAGGTTTAAGATTGGCCCTTGCCGCATAAATGGCTGCGGTGTACCCGGCAGGCCCTGATCCGATAATCAAACAGGTGATCCTTTCCAATGCATCCATCTCTATCTATTTAAAGTTTCTTACAGAATCCGGTAAAATTAATGGTAAATGTTCAATCGGCAGGGTCGGTTACACGACCTTAATTCAGCAACATACAAACCTGTGAATAAAAAACTAGCGGGGAATGATGACAGTTCGGAATTTAGCCCCGTAACCGCCAAAATAGCCAAGGGCGCCGCCGCTGATATTGCTGACAACCCGGGCGGGGGTTGAAAAGAGGTTGCCGATGCTTACATAATTAAATTCCATCGTTCGCCAGAAATCATAAGTAGCCTTATCAATATTGCAAAGCTTTAAAATAACTGTATCCCCCTTATTGAAAAATGAATAGCCCTCGCTGGTGGTTTCTCTGGCCCTGTCAATTCCTCTTTCCACCTGTACCTCATAACTTGTTCCGTCAATTATCTGATCGTCAAAAACGGAGTTGAGCCCGGGGTAAAATGGCTCTCTGTTCCTTTTTGTATAGTACCTGATATAATCTCCAAAGCCGGGCCTGTCAAATGCCCTTACCATTACAGCTACTTTCTCCGGCGGATTGCCGGCCGGCGCAGGCTTCCAGAAAAGTGAATCAATCCGGCGGGTGGTATCCGGAATGCTGGTCTCCGCATTGTATTCCCTGCCTTCGGCCAAAATCCTCAGGGAGTACCTTTTGTTCAATTCGCCCAAAAAAAGTGTGACCGGTGCCGAAGAGTCAATTGAATAGTAGTAAAAATGTAAACCCCCTCCAACCGGTACAGCATATTCTTTCAGCTTATGTGTAAGTGTACCATTGGAAACATAAACTTCAGCATTCCTTACAAAACTATTGACGAGGGTCGGGGGATCAATTTTGGAGAAGAACCCGATACTTTTGGAAAGATACACCACCGGTGGCTGACCGTTTTCAATTGTGGCTTCAACCACCAGTCTGGGTTCTGTTTCATTCAGCTTAAAGTCCACGGCTCTTTCACAACCTGCAGGCAGTGCAACAAAAAGGATAAAGGCGGAGAGACAAAAAGTTTTCATGTACAATACAAAATTAACAGCCAACGGGGATAAATGTGTAGGGCAAACGTAAAAAAACAACCCGTCTCATTCTTTCTGCAAATGCAGGTGAACGAGACGGGAGCTTATTTTAAACCCATCTTTTTTTAGCCGAGATATGCTTTCAGCGCACTGCTGTACCTTGCTTTCTGAAGCCGCTTAATGGCCCTTTCTTTTATCTGGCGGATACGTTCCTTGGTCAGGTCGTATTTCTGCCCGATCTGCTCAATGGTCACCCCATTCTCTCCATCAAGTCCGAAATAAGCATTTACGATTTCCGCCTCACGGGGACTGAGTGATTTTAATACCCTGCGGATTTCATTTCGCAGGGAGTCTTTCATCACATCATCATCGGTATCATCACTGCCTTCCAGCAGGTCGCCCATAGCCACATCTTCTGCCTCATGCACGGGTGCATCAAGCGATGTGTGACGGGTGTTGCTCTGGAAAATGTTGTTGATTTCCGTTTCACTCATCTCCAGCAGTTCAGCCAGTTCTTCGGTGGAAGGCTCTCTTTCATGTTCCTGCTCAAAAGCCATGTAAGCCTTGTTGGCCTTGTTATAGGTGCCAATTTTGTTTTGAGGCAGGCGGACTAATCTGCCCTGCTCTGCCAACGCCTGCAGTATGGACTGGCGGATCCACCACACAGCGTAAGAAATGAATTTGAAACCTTTGGTTTCGTCAAAGCGTTGTGCCGCTTTAATCAAGCCGAGGTTACCCTCGTTAATCAAGTCACTAAGTGACAACCCCTGATGCTGGTATTGCTTGGCCACAGAAACTACGAAACGAAGGTTGGCCTGAACCAGCTTATCCAGGGCCCTTTGAGAATCTACAGGGTTCCGGTTGAACATTTTAATCCGCTGAGCCAGCGTTGTTTCTTCTTCCGGAGTGATCATGGGAATCTTTGAAATCTCCTGCAAATACTTCTCAACTGCCTGGGAATCCCTGTTCGTAATCTGGGTAGCAATCTTGAGCTGCCGCATAACTAAAGAAATTTAATAATCAACGAAATAATGACAGTCATTGTTTGCAAACTGTTACAAATGGATAGTTAATTGCAATAAATTGAAATTCACCGTCCGGGACTGTCTGCAAAGGTATTCATTAATCGTGGTATCTCATAGCTCCCCTTTCAAAAATTACCAACAAGGGGTGTACAAACCACTAGATTCAAAAGAAAACTAAAAACAGAAAGCCCTGAGGCCGAATAATTATGCACCGGAAATGGCTTTCTTTTGCCTGTTCCTCCGGCTTAAATATATCCACAAACCCAGTCCGGCAAGGAAAAGAAGGGTAGAAATAACCTCGGCCTGGGTGGGATTAAACCCAAACAAACTAAGCCGGTTATTTACCCTGATTTTTTCTATAAAAAACCTTTCAAACCCATTAAAAATCAGATACAAAGCAAAAAGTTGCCCAGGTATTTTAATTTTTTTCCTGAGAGACCAAAGAATAACAAAGAGAATAAAACAGGCAACCACCTCATAAAATGGAGTGGGATAAACACCAAATTCCAACTGGTTACAATATTTAGTATCTGTACAGCCCGGAATTGGTATTCCGGTCTCATTCACATTACGGGGAAATTTATAAGACCACATCCAATCAGGAAAAAACCCTGGCTTTTTTGACAAATCACTTTGAATTCCCCAGTCGCCGTCACCCGCCACCTGGCAGCCAATGCGGCCGATAGAATAGGCCAGCATCAGGGAAGGGGCAGCGCCATCATTCAGGTGCCAAAAACCAATTTTATGCTTCTTTGCATACCCCCATATGGCAAGGGCTGCACAGATGAGGCCTCCGTACATCGTTAGCCCCGACGGGGAAAAAATATATGACTGAGGGTCTTTTAAAAAGCCGCTCCAGTTTTCAAAAATGTCAAAGAGTTTGGCTCCGAGTAACCCGAAAACAAGGGCTAAAATCGTAATCTCTCCTACCCTGTCATGCGGCCATATTCTGACAGTTCTTTTTTCTGGTTTGGCCAGTTTCTTTTTGTTCTTATCCCACCACTTTAAACCAGCAAAAAGTAAGCCCAGCCCGATGCCTGCTGGCCAACTGCCCAGGGTTGAAAAAATAAAGGCCTGAGGGTCGTCAGTGGCTGAACTTTTCATGATAAATAGAGCCAGAATCTTGTAGCCAAGAAGAAAACCGAGAAGGAAATTCAGTAATAATTCAGCTGCAGTGGCCGGTTGACCAACCAAGACTTGTATTTCTGTCGGCTGAAGCAGACCTTGTTTGCTTTTACGCCGGAGTTCATTTGCCAACAGAATAGCTGCCACAATAAATGCGATAGCAACAAAAAAGCCGAAAGAATTGATGAACCGGAGCTTTTCTATTTCAATGCCAAAAAGATCCTTGAAAGCATAATACAGGTTGGGATACATGCTGTAATTTAAAGAAAGCGAATATACAGACTATGGCAATGAGTTGAGGCTGAAAGAAAATTTCAGCCTCAATACTGCACCGGTGTATTTTAATTGCAATACTGCTCAAAGGCCCCTATTAGGTTCTGCGCAATTACCTGGGCAGGCCTTCCTTCTATCTGGTGTCTTTCTATAAAATGCACCAGCCGGCCATTTTTAAACAGGGCGATTGACGGGGATGATGGAGGATAAGGCATTAAATGCCGGCGGAGCGTTTTTACAGCTTCCGTATCAAAACCGGCAAAGCTGGTAGTGAGATAATCAGGCTTTTTTGGGGTATTAGCAACAGCCATCAGCACACCGGGGCGGGCTGTGCCTGCCGAACACCCGCAAACAGAATTGATCATCACCAGCGTGGTGCCCTCTTTCTCAAGCTGCGACTCAACCTCCGATGAGGTAAGTAATTCAATAAACCCATTTTCCGTGAGCTCTTCTTTCATGGGGATTACTATTTCTTCAGGATACATAATTTCTTGGTTTTATAAATTAAGGTACAAAGCTAGATAATTTACCTGTCGTTGCAGTCAGCCTTAAGGGGGTCATAGAAATTCTGTCAGCAAAAATTCCTTTTTTCGGAAATTCTGTCCTCCTATCAATACCCAAACCCGACATAATGTTCACTCAGACTGTGCCGGAACAACATTTGAGAATTGTAAGCAGATTGCAAAATTTTTAAAATACAAAACTTTATAAACATGACAAGCGTAAAATGTAACAGCAGGCCGTTTGAAGGCACCCTCAGCAGCTTTGTTGATAATTTGTTTTCGGAACTGCCTGTATTGTTCAGGCAGGAATATGACGGAAACATGACGAAGGGTTCGGTTCCTGTAAACGTCAAAGAAACGGAAAATGCATTTGAAATGGAAGTAGTGGCGCCCGGATTTGAAAAAGCTGATTTTAAAGTGAACCTGGAAAATAACCTGCTTACGATTTCTGCAGAGCGAAAAACCGAGGTAAAAAAGGAAACCGAAAAACAAATACGCCGGGAGTACAGCTATCGTTCTTTTAAGAGATCTTTCACAATAGATAAAAAAATTGATGCAACGAATATCAGCGCTTCCTACATCAACGGAGTGCTGGTATTAAACCTTCCGGGGAAAGAGGAAGTCAAAGCATCAGCAACAGAAATAAAAATAAATTAATCGCTGTAAACGATTTCTCATAAGCAGTTGGTTTTGGTTTAAACCCTCCGTTTCCACGGAGGGTTTTTTATTGACTGGCGCACCCCTGTCTGCGTCTTGTATCTATTATGTACTGTATTTTCCAAACACCGTTGAAGCGGACTAATTGAAAAGAGTTGACCCCGCAGTGGCTGAATTGCCCGTTAAAGTAAAAACTGTAAGGAGTCCAGGCAATTGCCAGGGGCCCGTCAATCTTTATTGTTTCAAAACTTATTCTTTCATCCAGCGAATCGGGCTTGGCCCGGCTGACCTGGTCTACAAAGGCCTGTGGGTTTTCATTCCTGACAATTGTTTTTCCTTCTTTATTTCTCCCTATCATTTGAAGAATGATACTGTCGGAGAAACAACTCTTCAGCATATCGCCATCAGCTTTCTTCATGGCCGTAAACACAGTGTTGATGACTGCCTTTACAGAATCCTCTGCGGTTTGCGCTGTTACAGTTGTCCCCAAAAAGAATACTGTTAAGACAATGAAAAAGTATTTCATACAAAATGATTTTAAGAGTTTGTGGCAAATGAATTGAAACATAAATGCGTTGGATTTATTTAACTAAAATAAACCCTGAAGACATGCAAACAGTAAGAATATTACAAGCGGTCGCCCTCATGCTCATCGTGGCGCTGGCCGCCAGTTGTTCCGCCAGCAAAGAATACACCAGTAAACTGTTTGCTCCCCGAAACCCTCCTGTAAACGACAGCCAGGCTTTGGCCCTGCGGTTTCTTGATATTGACAGTACTGAGAAGAACACCAGCGACTGGGTAACAACAGATATTATAATGGGCAGGGATACTTCCGGAAACAGTATCGCCCTGGATAACCTTGCAATGATTTATCCTGCTTCTCCCCTTGCAAAACCTAAATCTGACTCAATAACCGTATCGAAGGAAATTAAAGAACCGCTGGTGAAAACTACAACTCCTTTCATCGATAAGCCTGTAGCAAAAACCAGCGCTGCTAATGGCGTCAGGCAAAAGAAAAGCCGTGATGAATAAAATCTTTTCGCAATAATCCGCATCTCTTAACCCAAAAAAACAGCTATGAAACGAACATTTATGCTTTTCCTAGCGGCAGGCGCCGCTGCTATTATTTTTTCCGGTTGCCAGCCCAGCAGGGTTTGGGCCACCAAAAAGAAAAAGAAGGAAGAAAAAGAATACCGGGAGCCAGAGGTTTACCGACACTCAGTTCCTCCGCCGCCGCCCCGGTATTATGCCCCTGCAATGCTGATCATTACTCCCACACCAGGTTTTATTATGAAGCAGCATCCCAACGGAAGGTTTTATCACCGGAGCCCTTCGGGCTATTTGTACTGGAAGGGGTATGATAACCGGTTTTATATTGATCAAAGCTACCTGGGCAGTTTGCGCTACACCCGATGGGAATATGATGAGTGGAGAAGATACAGCCGGCAAAGCCGTTAAAAAGTTAAGCCCCGCCTCAGAGCGGGGCTTTTAGCATGAGTTTTACCGGCGCCTATTTATATCCAAGTATCTTGAGCATACTTTGGGCGGTTTGTTGCCGGGCATACACCCAGTCCGTCAGTTTCCCGTTTTTATCATACCCGACAATTATATGTTTGGGCGAAGGGATGAGGCAGTGTTTAATGCCTCCATAGCCACTGATCTGATCCTGGTAGGCGCCGGTATGGAAAAATCCAACGTACAAAGGCTCTTTATTCCCGTTGATCTTAGGCAGGAAGACTTCATTGATATGTTCCTCCGAGTCATAATAATCATGACTGTCGCAGGTAATACCCCCCAGCACCACCCGTTGATGGTCCTGGTCCCATTTGTTTACCGGCAGCATCAGAAATTTCTCGCCAATACCCCAGGTGTCGGGGAGAGTGGTGATAAAAGATGAGTCGATCATATACCAGGTTTCCCGGTCATTTTGCACTTTTTCTGATATCACACTGTAAATATGAGCCATACTCTCTCCTACCGTGTAGCTCCCGAATTCCGTGAAGATATTTGGCATCGGCACCTTGGTTTTTTTACAGGCAGTTTTGATGTTTTTCACAATTTCATTGATCATAAACTGGTAGTCGTATTCAAACCCAAGTGAATGTTTAATGGGAAAACCCCCGCCGATATTAATCGAATCAAGTTCGGGACAAATTTTTTTTAGCTGGCAATACAGGTTAATAACCTTATTCAGTTCACTCCAGTAGTAGATATCGTCTTTGATGCCCTTATTCAGGAAAATATGCAGCATCTTCAGCTGAAACTTGCTTTCATATCCTTCTATCCTGTCCACATAAAACTCCAGAATATCTTTGGCTCTTATTCCCAGCCTTGAGGTGTAAAAGGGAAAGCTGGGTTCTTCTTCCGCAGCCACCCGGATGCCGAGTTTGAAAGGAACTTTTACAGACTGGGCATAATCTTTCAGCTCTTCCTTATTATCCAGAACGGGTATAACATTGGTAAAGCCGGCATTCAACAGGCCGGCAATCCGTCTTGTATACCCTTTTTGTTTAAAGCCATTGCAAATGATATAGGTGTCTTTTGTTATTTTTTTCCGGGCATACAGTTTTTTAATGATCTCAATATCGTAGGCATAGGAGGTCTCAAGATGAATATCGCTTTTCAGCGCTTCTTCCACAACAAAACTGAAATGAGAGCTTTTGGTACAATAGCAATAGAAATATTTGCCTTCATACTTGTGCTTTTTGAAAGCGGCAGCAAATAACTGGCGGGCCTTTTTAATCTGCATACCGATTTTAGGGAGGTAGGTGAGTTTGAGGGGTGTGCCATACTTACTGATGAGGGCTTTCAGGTCCACCCCGTTGAACAAAAGATTGCCGTCTTTAACCTCAATTCCTTCCTGAGGAAAATTAAAGGTTTGCTTAACAAGGTCCAGGTATGAATTGGTCATGGCGGGCAATGGGTTGGCAATAAAATTTTTTTACCGGGACAAAAGTAAAAGATTGAAGAAATCAAAGGCAAAAAATTTCTCTCATGAATAAAACAATACAGTATGGCCTGCTGCCCGGAAATGCCGGATACAGGATTATTTTAAATCCTTCAGCAGCAGTTCACACCCCTTATCCAGCGATTTTTTGGCTGCTTCATCAGCCTGCCCTTCAAATTTGCCGTTTACATTTTGCTTTGAGCGGACTGACCCGTCAGTCAGGCTGGTGAGCATCATACTTGCCTCAATATTAAATGAGACCGCCGCAGAAGGGTCATTGTTCTTAACCGCCTTGAGCAAACCGCCCACTTTACTGGCCTGTTTCACTTTTAAAAAATCGGTACTCAGCACCATATCGCAATTCTTAGTTCGGGCATCCTCTTCGGAAGCAACTGCCACTGCTTCTACGTTACCGCTGTACAACATCGTTACAATATGCTGCTGCAATAACGGCCCCTGAAGCTGACCGTCGTTTTTGGGTTCATACACACCTATCCGAATCATACCGGCTTTCTTCTCACCGGATACCACTTTGTTATTTTCTTCTTTACCCTGGTCATTCTGCTGATATTGCTTCATCATTTCATTGATATCAAGCTTCTCCTGCAGTTCATCTTCACTTTTCGCTTCTTTATAACCGGGTGGAATTTCAAAAAGCATGGAATCCAGCTTCATGGTTGTGAGTTCCAGCGTTTCCAAATCCGACTTAAATTCATCGGTCTCCCTCTTGCCGCCCATGATATAAGTAGTGGTTTCAATCAACGGAAAACCAAGTTTACCCTTACCGCTTCTGCGGGTAATGAATTTATCCTGGCAATCGGGTTTTTCCTTTTCCGCCGAAGGATTTGTTTTTGTTGGTCTGTATCTTACTGGACAGTTGAACTGAGGAAGATCAATATACCATCCGTCTGTTTTTAATAATAAAACTGTCCTTCATACTGCAGGCATTCGGAGAAGGTTTCAATTTCTGATAAGTCCACACATGCCGGGCGGTAAATCCGAACATTTTTTTTCTTTCTCCCGTATCGGTTATGTTATACCAGTTTGTAATAGTACCGCCTTTTCTGGGTGTAGTGGTAACTTGTTTTGACTTGTTTACAGGTTTGGTATCTTCATCTATCACTTCATCTTCAGATTCCTTTGCAAAAGGCTCAATAAAATAGAGTTTCTTTTTATCATTGATTTTAATGGTACGTTGCAGGTCACATTGTTCAATGGTCACATTGTTCAATGGTCACAGGCTGGGCGGGCATCCCCATCATAGCCCCCTGCTCTGTTCTTTTCCGCATGCCTTTTACATAGATAGTTGTCTCTGACTTCATTCCCATCATACTGTTAGTTTGTTTCAGTTTGTATTGCTGGGCTGAAGCATAATTGAAAGTTGCCATGGACAGTAATCCTGCAGCAATGGCAACGAATAAGGCTGAATAAGGTTTCATAATTTGTTATTTCCTGAAGTAAAAATAAGACGAATTCTGACCGGGTGCGCCAGGTGTTTAAATCCTGTATAAATGAACCTGTGGTGCTTTTTCATTTTAATAATTTATTACCGGAGTGAATCCCTGACAGATACCCAGGTTTGCTCCAGGCCAACCGTTTTTACCAGGGTATTAAACAACTTGGCATTATCCGGATGCAGCCGGATGCAACCATGCGAGGCCCGGGTACCCAGTTTGGAATAGTTGCCCGGTGTGGTGCCATGAATGGCATATCCGTTTTTCAGGAAAACGGCATAAGGCATATTACCCATACCCTGATAATTACCTCCCGGAAACTTCCGGGAGGTATACCGGGTAAGCACCGGTCCCTGCGGATGAAGCTCCATCTCCGGGGTTTCATATTTTTTTCCGCTGCCGGTGGATACCAGAAAGCTGTCTTTCAGTTCTCCGAGTATGTACAGGTACAGTACCTGTTTTGATTTGTCAATTACCACATACAGGATGCAGTCACCGATAGTGCAGGCGCTGGTCCGGGCTGAGTCTTTTGTCATCAGAAAAGAATCCACTGCCTTTATGTTTTCGCTGATGATAGCCTTATCTGCAGCCGAAAAGCCGGGATCTTTTGCCAGCCCCTTCTTCAAACTGTCAAGATGGGCCATAAGATGTGCTTCTTCCTGCTGCCAGAAGGTGTCGATTCTTACCAGCAGGGTGTCCAGCGAATGCACATCCGGGATAAATGATTTGCTGTCAAAAATATTTGTGGTATCGGCCTGCCGGTTTGTTTCAGTCTGGAGCAAAGAATCTTTAAACTGGTTATACTGGAAATCACCGAAGGCTGTTTGCTTTTTACTTCCTGCACAGGCTGCCATAAACAGGGTTATCGCACCGTATAGCGTTACCAGAGCAGGATGGCATTTCCCCAAAAAAAATCCGGTGCAGGGTTTCACAGGTTCAACAGGATGATGTACCGTAAAATTAATCAGGACGGCTTCAGGACGTAAACAGGATGAACTGATTTATATCATGTCATGATATGAGAATAACTTGTACCGGCGGTGAATTTCACAGAAGTATATATAACACACCGGCTGTGTATTGCCGTAAGGGGCCCGATTTCAGGCCGCCGCCATACCCCTGCCTGTCAAGCGAAGTGTACCAATGATAATTTACAGAACCGATGCTTTTGATCTTGCCGCGGATAAACCTGTCATCAAAAGAAGAATAATAGGTAATCGGGGTGCTGCCTGCCGCCTTTAACTTTCCCTGCAAAGCCGGGTCATCAAAGGTGGAATAATAGTCAATTGAAAGACTGCCGATTAATTTTATTTTATTCTGAAGCACCTTGTTGTCGTACCGGCCGAAATAGTCAAAGAAAAGACGGCCTACTGATTTCACTTTCCCGATTTTTTCGGCAGTCTCGTAAGCCTCAAAATAAGTGATAACCGCTGAGCCGATGCTTTTTACTTTGCCTCTTGAAACAGAATCTGCTTCCGGGCCATAATACTCCACCCTGCCCGGGTATGGCTGCAAACGGGGAGCATAATAATCATTGATACGGAAAGACTGTACTTCGATTCCCCATTCCAGAATTTTACCATCTTCCGAAATACGGATCAGTACTTCCCGGTCGGTAAGCAGCGATAAATGGGACAGGTTACTGCCTGAAGAAAAACTGATCTGGCTGAGTTCCTGGGCATACAGCAGATTCCCGAAGAATAGCAATATATGAGCCGTAAAGAATTTTCTCATATGTTCAGAAATGTCAAAGGTAGCATGAAATGGCACCGGTGAAACAGTTGACGATAGCTTTATCAGGCTGTTATGCTATTTTTACGGTTCATTCAGACAGTACATGAAAACAAAGACATTATTTTTAGGCGCAATTTCATCCGCCATATTTTACTCGGCAGACTATTTCAACCAAAATGTCTCAACATACTCTAAAATTGATGCAGGCGATACCAGCCGCCTCCCGCCGGTAGAAACCACTGGAGCCAACACGGAATACAAACCCGCCTTTGCAGGTCAAACGAGGATTGGTGCCGTAAAGACCCGAACAGCCTATAAGGTGGAAAAGATAGCCCAGGGGCTGGGCAGGCCCTGGGCTGTGGTACCCATGCCCGATGGACGGCTGCTGCTTACAGAAAAAAGCGGCTATATGGAAATACACAATGCCGCCGGCCCGCTGGTAAAAAAAATTACAGGCTTTCCTGCCGTGGATGACCGTGGACAAGGGGGTATGCTGGATGTGGCGCTGGACCCGAATTTTAGCAGTAACAAAATCATCTACTGGTCTTTCTCCGAAAAATCCGGCAACGGCAACCTGATGGCAGTGGCAAAAGGAAAACTGAATGAAGCAGCCGGTATTATTGAAAACCCTGTGGTAATCTTCCGGGCTACCCCTGCCCTGCGAAGTACGCTGCATTACGGGTCACGGCTCATTTTTGATAAAGACGGGCACCTGTTTGTAAGCACAGGCGAACGATCCATAATGGAGGGAAGAAAACAGGCGCAAGGGCTGAACTCTGGCCTTGGTAAGATTTTTAAAATTACCAAAGACGGTAAGCCGGCGCCCGGCAATCCTTTTTTAAACCGTCAGGATGCCATGCCTGAAATTTATGCCTATGGCATACGTAATGCACAAAGCCTCGATATACATCCTGTAACCGGCGAATTATGGGAAGCCGAGTTTGGCCCCCGCGGAGGCGATGAACTCAATATCATTAAACCTGGTAAAAATTATGGCTGGCCCACCATCACTTACGGTATTGAATACAGCGGCAGCACCATCGGCGATGGCATACAGCAAAAGGCCGGTATGGAACAGCCGGTGTATTACTGGGACCCTGTGCTTTCGCCCAGCGGCATGGTTTTTTACCGCGGCGATGCCATTCCTGAATGGAAAAACAACCTTTTCATCGGCGGCCTCAGCAGCGCACATATCTGCCGGCTGGTCATAGTTAATAATAAAGTGGCGGGTGAGGAAAAACTGCTTACCGATAAGAACGAAAGGTTCAGGGATGTGGCTTATATGAACGGGATGTTGTTTGCTGTTACCGACGGAGGAAATATGTACCGGATCAGTAAGAAATAATTATTACATCAACCCTGGCCCGGTTTCCCTTTTGTATTCTTTCCAGAAAAAATTAACGGCCTGCAGCACATCTTCCTCCGATTTATTCTGTGTATTGGTCAGAGGTATTTTGCGGCGGATACCCTGGTTCGTTCCTTCGTTGCGATATTCGATTACAAGAACAACATTATCCCTGATTTCAAAGAAACCTTTTTTTTCTTTCGGGGCAATATAGGCCTTCATCAGGCCCGCCCAGCCGGTTAATAATTTTTCATCCTGGTATATATCTAAACCATTCGCCTTCGCCGTTTCTTTTGCTGTTTCATAACCTGCATCCATATGACGTATGACACCCATGCCCGGATCGTTTTTCAATACACGACTGAGACGGTCTGCGGCTTCT
>VGGV01000005.1 GCA_016868455.1 Bacteroidota bacterium | reverse complement strand
CTTACAAAACAATTAGAAATATGGCTAAGTGAAAAGTATCGAATTAAAATTAATAAAAATACAGCTTACGATATTATTGATAATGATGCTATTTATGAGGACGTTACTCCTGAATTCCAAGGAGGAAATCAAAAATTGAGGAGTTATATTTCTGTTAATATAGACGCACAAATTCCAACAGATAATGGTGCCGGGGAGCAGACTTGAACTGCCGACCTCAGGGTTATGAATCCTGTGCTCTAACCAGCTGAGCTACCCCGGCATAGGGCTTGTCCGCCGAAGTTTTTAACGAAGGCGGGCGGCAAAAATAATGGATTCATGCTGTTTTTAAAAAAGAAACCCCGTCTTCGCCGAAGCGAGACGGGGCCCTGTCCGAAACCGTCCTTAATTATGGTTACTTTTTTGCAACGTCAAACTTTTTGAAGATTGAACGTACGGCATATTGAATTTCTTTGTTTGTAAGGTTTTTACTGTTTACCTCTTCCGTTGTCCATCCCTGCCAGATGGTTTTATCGGTTTTTGCATCAATCATGGTAATGGTTACAGTACCCTCCCGAACGGGCTGTTCAGTTCTTTCGTAACCGATAAACTGCGGCGGATAATAAATGGTAGTATACCGGCGGGTGTAGGGATTATACACAATTCTTGAAAAAGGCCTTGAGTAAACTGGGTTGTTGTTTTCTTTCGTTGTTCTTTCCACCAGTACGTCATAACTCAGCAGTACATCCGGCCTGTGCTTTACTTCCCTCCATCCGGCTGTTTTTCCCATCTCAGCGCTTACAGCTTCTTTGATGCGGCGTTCGGTCAGGTCATTTATGCGGTTACGGTCATTATGTCCTTCGCCATCTTTATCCAGCCAGGCAAAAGTTTTATAACTGCGAAAATCAGCGGTATCGTCTTTTTCAAAATGCGCCGTGGATGCACAACCTGCCAGCAGGAAGACGAATACAGAATACATACTCCACAGCATCGTTTTCTTCTTCATGGTATCTCCTTTTTAATTTTCTCAGAAACGGGTGTTTCTCAAAAGCAAAGGAGGTATTGGTCAATCCATACTATAAACGGAAAAAATGGTGCCGGGATTCCTAATAACTTGTGAAAATAGAGTTATGATTTTACGGTGGCCGGTTATCAGCTCAGCCCGGTTTCATAATGCTGATCGGGAATCTCCACATCAGCAAATCCCTTTTTTAACAGGCGGCGCCTGAATTCCTGCTGCACTTCATATTCACCATGCACCAGGAAAAGTTTTTTAACCTGCCGGGTATCCTGGCAGGCCAGCCACTGGCACATATCTTCATAATCGCCATGGGCACTCATGCTGCGGATGGATCCGATCTCCGCATGCACTTCATGCTGCACCCCGTAGATACTGACTTCTTTATCTCCGTTTAACAGTCGGCCGCCTAATGAACGGGGTTCGCAATAACCGGTGAAAAGTATGGTGTTGCGGCTGTTCTCAATATTGTTACTGATATGATGCTGCACCCTTCCTGCATCGGCCATACCGCTGGCGGAAATGATGACCAACGGCCCGTTCATGAAGTTAAGCTGCTTGGATTGCTCTACCGTTTTTACATATTTCAGTCCCTTAAATGAGAAAGGGTCGTTGTCAGACTTCATTACCTGCTGTATCCTTTTATTGAAATACTCAGGATGATTTTTGACTATCTCGGTTGCCTCCACGCTTAAAGGGCTGTCCACATAATAATCCAGGTCCGGCAGCCTGTTCTCCAGTCCAAGCTGGTTGAAGGCATACAGCAATTCCTGCGTACGGCCCACACTGAAAGCCGGAATAATTAGTTTGCCTTTTTTTTGCAAACAGGCTTTTTCTATCCACCGCAGCACCATATCCGGTGTGGTAAGGTTATTATCATGCAGGCTGTTGCCATACGTGGATTCAAGAATGATGTAATCTGCCTGAGGAAAATTCTCCGGTGATTTTAAAATAACATCCCGGTACCGGCCTATATCTCCGCTGAAGGTGATCCGTATTTCCTTGCCATCTTCTCTGATTCGCAGATGAACGGCTGCACTGCCGATGATATGCCCTGCATCAGTGTACATGGCCTGCACTCCTTCTGTTACATCAAACCATTGATTATACGGCTGCTCTATAAAATGATCCGTAGCTTTTTCCGCATCTTCCACCGTATAAAGCGGTTTCAAATAAGGCAATCCTTCAGCAGCTCTTCTCTTGTTTATGTATTTTATATCACCTTCCTGTATTTCGGCCGAATCCCTGAGCATTATGGTTGTCAGGTCTTTGGTGGCAGAGGTACAGAATATTTTTCCGGCAAAACCCTCCGAAATTAAGCGGGGAATAAGACCGCTGTGATCAATATGGGCATGAGAAAGTATCATCACTTCCACTTCTTTCGGATCGAAACCGAAAGTGCGGTTCAACAGGTCAGTTTCCTTACCCATTCCCTGGAACATGCCACAGTCCAGTAAAATTTTTTTCCGGTTTTTGAGTGTCAGCAGGTGTTTGGAACCGGTAACGGTTCTGGCTGCGCCATGGAATGCAATCTTCATACCCCCTCCGCCCCCTGAAGGAGGAACTTAGCCGATCCTCCCAGGAGAGTTTTTATCAGTGAGAAAATTATTTTTTGCTTTTTCTTTTGAATGACCATGTTATAAAAAATTCTGCCACCACATCTCCTGCTTTATCCGTTCCTACCGATTTAGCCCTTACCGATCTGCTTGCTCCTGTTCTGATTGTTTCTTCCACTGCTTTTTGAAAGAGAGGGCCGTCTTCGCAAACAAAGCTTGTTCTGCCGGTTGCTTTTTTAAAATATTCTGATTCCACTTTCACCACCAGCATGGAAACAGGCGGATTGCTTTTATACAAATGCGCCATAGCGAGGGCACCGGTGCTTAATTCGGCAGCCATGCTCAGGCAGGCAAAATAAGTGGAACGAAAAGGGTTTTGTGAAAGCCATTTGTAGGGTACCGTAACCCGGCATTTTTTTTCATCAACCTCCCTTAACCTGACCCCGGCAAAATATGCTGCAGGCAATTTGGAAAACAGAAATATCCTGAATTTGACAGGATGTTTCATCAGTTTGATAAACGCAGCAGTATTGGGATTCATTATTGTTCTTTATAGTTGGAGGGATCAAAACCTTTGGGCGACCAGTCGCTGAAAAAGTCCATTACTTTCTTCCGGTTATAGCTCTTTTGTTCCTCCAGGTATACTGAATTTTGAGTATGCAGTAATGTTCCGTTGCCGTTTAGTATTAAAAAAACAGGAAAGCCAAACCGCTGCGGAAAACCGTATTTCTCTATCGTGGCTTTGTTATAATTTTCCTTGCTGTAATTCAGGTGATACACAACAAAGTTTTGGTTTATTACCGAATCAAGTGCAGAATCGCTGGTGATAAAATCGTTGAACCGGGCACACCATACGCACCAGTTACCTCCTATCTGAATAAAGACATGTTTGTTCTTCTGCTTCGCTTCCTTTACTGCTGCGGCTATACTTTTTTCTGCACCATCTTCCGGCTTGTACAAGCTGAACTTTTTCATGTCCTGTGAAAATGCACTTGCAGCAAGCACCAATATCACACTTAAAAAAACATATTTCATCATAGTTATTGATTTTAGCGCTGAGGCTTTGCAGCCTCTGAGGCGTTTTATCGTTTATCAATCGTAACCACACAAGCCACCGCTTTGTTGCTGTTGGCATCCACTCTAAAATATATGGTGCCGTCAGCCGTGTTATTGAACCTGGCTGAACGTATCATGATGCTTTGCAGCGCTTCATTAACCCTGCTCAGGTAATCGGACCGGCTGCTTTGGCTTATGGCAGCATTCAGTGCATTATACTCCAGTTCATCTTTACTTACCACAATGGCAACCTGGTCGCTGTTACCAATATTATCCGGCCACCAGTACCAGCAACAGAATAATACCCTTACCCTTAAATAAACTCAGCAGCGCAGGAAGAAAGGACATAATCCCCCCGCCTCCGCCACCACCCGGAAAACCCGGCCTTCTTCTCCCTCCGCCACCATCATCATCATCCTGCTGGTTAGGGTCAACAGGGTCATCCGTCATTCTTATTGGCATAACTAACCTATTTAATTGTAAATGTTTTTTAAAAGTAGGAAGTTCAGATGAATTTAAGCTCCCGAAAGCAGCATGGCATAACAATTATTTTTCCCACATTTCTGCAACGAATGAAGTAAAGAATCGTCAACTTTGAGTTGCTTTAATTCATGATATGAGGAACAGTTTTTTTCTTTTGTGCCTTTTTTCGCTTGCATCTCCTGCACAATCACAAAAAGTGAGCAGTAACCTGAAGTTTGAACAGGGCCAGGTGCTTGAAATTACGCTGCAGGTAAAAACCAGTATTGCACAGCAGGCCATGGGCCAGGCCATTGACTTTACGATGGACGCCACCGGCGATCATTTTTATAAAATAACCAATGCCACCGATGACAACACCACCCTGAACCATGGGGTGCAGCGTATCCGGTTTACGTTTGACGGCATGGGGCAAAAGAGAAATTTCGATTCCAACGAGGAAAAAGACCTGAATGGCCCTTTCGGAAAACCGGTAAAAGACCTGCTGGAAAAAAAATATGATATGGTAATTGATCCCGCCGGCCGGGTACTGATGGTGCTTCCTGAAAAAATGGAACTGAACAGCAGTGATGGCCGGATGATGATTATCGGCGGAATGATGAAAGATGTTTTCAATGTGGGCATGCCGCCCAAAAAGGGTTTGGCCAGTTTCTTTAAAGTATTGCCGGATACCGCAACCAGCAAAAGCGAACCCTGGACCCAATCGTACAGCAATGAAACGGGCCAGTTTGATGAGGCCTATAATATCAGCGACATCAACGACTCAACCATCGTAGTGGATTTTGCCACCGGTTCGGTCACTGTCACCCGTGCTGAAATAATGGGAAATGCCACCACCACCACCATGAACAACAAATCAACCGGTAAAATCATTATTGACCGGGCAACGGGAATAGTAAAGGAAAAAACAGAGACAACCGAATCAGCCGGAAACACGGAGTCCTCTTTCGGTACCGTTCCGGTTACGTCAAAAACCATCACCACTGTTACCGTTAAGGCAAAATAGCATTACAATACCTGTTTACGAAGCAGGTCATCAAAGGTATCTCTCTGCCGGATAAGCTGTGCTCTGCCATCCCGTATCATTACTTCTGCCGGTTTAAAACGGGAGTTATAATTGGAAGCCATCTCAAAACCATAAGCGCCGGCATTAAAAAAAGCGAGAATATCGCCTTCACGGATTTCGTTCAGCTCCCTGTTGGATGCAAACGTATCGGTCTCACAAATATTACCTGTCACAGTATAGAGTTTCTTTTTCCCTCCGGGATTTGAAATATTCTCTATGTGATGATAGGCATCATACATCATTGGCCTTATCAGGTGATTGAGGCCGCTGTTCACTGCCGCAAATTCAATGGCGCCGGTATCTTTCAATACTGTTACTTCGGCCAGCATATACCCACACTCACTTACCAGGAATTTGCCCGGTTCAAACCACAGCCGGAATTTTTTTCCGCCGGCCACCGGGTGATTGTCAAATGTCTCTTTGATCTTTTGCGCCAGTTGGGTGACGTTGATTTCCTCTTCGCCTGGTTCATAGGGCACTTTAAATCCTCCTCCAAGGTCAATTACTTCCAGTTCAGGAAAATGAGGGATCAGCTCAAACAACACTTCTATTCCCTGCACAAATACATCCGCATCTTTAATATCGCTGCCCGTGTGTATGTGCAGGGTGCGGATGAACAGATTGTTTTGCCGCACTGTTTCTTCAATCTGCTGCAGCTGGTTCACAGGAATACCAAACTTACTGGTATCATGCCCCGTGGAAATTTTCAGGTTACCCCCCGCCATAATGTTGGGCCGGATGCGGATACCCACCGGGTAGCTGTGGCCGTACTTTTTTCCGAATTGCTCCAGGTTGGAGAGGCTGTCAATATTGATATGTACACCGGCATCCGCTGCTTCTTCAATTTCACTGAAGGCAATTCCATTGGAAGTATAAAGCACCTGTGAAGGTGCAAAACCGGCATGAAGCGCCAGTTTTACTTCGTTGACAGAACTGCAGTCCACATTACAGCCGGTCTCCCTTATGTAACGCAGTACATTGACATTGGTAAGGGCCTTGCAGGCATAAAAAATGTCTGTATCCAATATGGAAAAGGCGCTGGCTAGTTTTTGGTATTGCTCCTTTATTCTTTCGGCATGGTAGACATAGAGTGGTGTGCCAAATTCTCTGGCAGCATCCAATAATTCTTCCCGGGATAACTGGAGCGGCATATCTGCGAAGATAAGGGGTGGCCACAAACAACAATGCCACCCAAAAAGAGTGGCATTGCTATAAAGGTGTATAATGAAGGTTAGTCTTCTTCTGCGGTCGTATCGTCTTTGATAATAAGTTCCCCGCCTTCTGTCACTGCAAGGGCCGTTACATCCTCGCTTTCCGGCTTATCTTTCATCGAGGTAGGTTCAATGGCCTGGTCAGGCAGCACTTCCTTTATCCGGGGCAGTTCTTCAGAAGAGTTGATACCGAAGTAATCCATAAAATTGGATGAAGTGGAATACAGTAGGGGTTGTCCCGGTGCCTTTTCATTTCTCCCGCTGATGATGATGAGTTCTTTCTCCAGCAGCTTCTGCACAGCATAATCGCAGTTTACACCCCTTATAGCCTCTATTTCACCTTTGTTTACCGGTTGTTTATAGGCAATGATAGCAAGGGTTTCCATTGCAGAGGCAGAAAGGTTTTTCTGGAACTTATCTTTATTCAGCTGGGCCACGGTTTTATGGTATTCAGGCCTCGTCAGAAACTGCCAGCCCCCGCCGCTTTGAACTACTTCGAAAGGATAAAAATCAGTGCTGTATTTTTCTTTGATACCATCGAGTGCTGACTCAATTTTATCAAGACTGATTTTTTCCCCGGTCAATTCCGGTACATTATTCACCAGCTCTAAAATATCAAGAGTCGTCAATGGCTTGTCACTGGCAAATATCAGCGCTTCAACGTAAGGTATCAGGGTATTTTTATCCATGTTAATCTTAAAACGAATTCAACGAAATTAATATTACTGCAAGCAAGGTTAAAACTCAATTATCAACACCTGTCAATTTATAATGTTAGAAAATAAAGGACTGTTGGATTGGCTCCTCCCTTTTAGGGGTCGGGGTTTACCCTTGCAACGCAGCCGCACCGCTTACAATCTCTGTCAGTTCAGTAGTAATAGCAGCCTGTCTTGCCCTGTTGTAAGATATTTTCAGTGAACGGAGCATTTCATTGGCATTCTCGCTGGCCTTATCCATGGCCGTCATCCGGGCGCCGTGTTCAGAAGCATTGGAATCCAGCACCGCCTTGTATAATTGTGTGTTGAGGATTTTAGGCATCATTTCGGCTATCAGCTGCTCTTTGGATGGATCATAAATAAAATCAGCTTTCATAGCCTTCTTTTCCTGCTTACCGGCAGGCTGGTTCGGCATTTTGGGAATGGGCAGAAAACGCTCCACTTCAAAACGTTGGGTGGCCGCATTCTTAAACTGGCTGTAAACGATCTCCACCACATCAAAATGTTTTTCCTCAAAAGCCTTCATGGCCGCCTGTGCGGCCTTCTGTACATTTTCAAATGTCAGTTTATGGAAAATATCTTTAAAGGAAGCATCGGCACGGTAGTTCAGCCGGGTAAAATGAGCATAGCCTTTTTTGCCAATGTTCCACACAGTAATGTTTCCTTTTTTGTGCTGTTCAGCATATTTCTCTGCCACGGTGGCCTTGGCCAATTTAATCAGATTCGAGTTAAAAGCGCCGCAAAGTCCGCGGTCGCTGGTAATGACGATCAGCAGCACTTTTTCCACAGGTCTTTCCGTTGCCAGTATCATCCCTGATCCGCCTTCGCTGTTACTTACAATATTGCTCAGCATGGCCTGCAGTTTTTGGGCATAGGGCCTCATCTGGATGATGGCATCCTGGGCCCGGCGCAACTTGACTGCACTCACCATTTTCATTGCCTTGGTGATCTGCTGGGTACTTTGTACTGACTTGATGCGGTTTCGAACTTCTTTTAACTGACCTGCCATTGTTTTTCGAATTGACCGCAAAAGTACGGGCAATAGGCTAAAATTCCATAGTTACTGCTGAAGAAAAAAGGGATTGCTTGCAGATATGATTAAAATATGTAAATAGCATAAATACAGGCTAATCTTTCAGCCAAAATTCCCTCCTGATGCTGTAAAAAATTGAAATAGCGCCGCCGGCATCCGTGGCGTTTCTTAATGGCATTTCCTGTTCCCGTACCAACTCAAGGTTGATGGGGCCGTTTTCCAGGTAAGAAAGAGCATTCCGGGTAATGGTGAGCTTATTATTCCAAACCGTATCCACCCGGTTAATGCCCTCGCCGGTGAAACTGGTATCTGTCATCAAAATCCTTACAATATCATTTTTATCCAGGCCTTCAAATTCCAGCAGCAACCGGCTCCTGTGGATGGTATCGCTGATGCCTGACCTGACGGAAAATGGCCTGAAATAAAATTCATCTTCATATTTTTTGTCATCCGGTAATATAACCTGTATGGTATGCCTGCCGGTAAACTCCCTGATATGCCGGTGCGCCGCATAATAGGGGCCTGTCATGGAACTGCTGTCTGCCGGCACCGGCCTTCCGTCAAGGGTAACCGTGCCGGGTTCTATGGAAACAGCCGGCCCGAATTCATCATACTCTTTAAACTTCAGCACCACGGAAACACTGTCATTTCCCTCTTCCCCGGTTACTTTATAATCAAAATAAATCTGTTCCGGCTCCGCCTTATCCCTGCTGGCAGAACCAAAACAACCCGCCATTGAGACGAATGCTGACAGGCTGATTGCAGGGAAGAAATTTTTAATAAGGCTGTTCATTTATAAAGACAAGGTAAAGCATACAGGGGAAACAGAAAGCCGCAAAGGATGAAGATTTGATATCAGTTTTGCACAACTGACACCGAAAGCCCCTTTAGCCGGTTATATTCCTTTACTGCTTTAATATAATTTCTTTTACCCCTGGCAGAAAAAAAAATTTGCATCCCCGGTTTAATATCTTCATCAATAAGCAATTCCTGAAAATGCCTCCATCTGCGGAGGTATATGATGAAATGAGGGGTCCGGATCATCTTTTTTCATAAGAAAATAGTAGCGTACGGGGCTTCTGCTTATCCGGAGATACATCATGTATAAACTGGCATATTCACCCGCTTCAACCCGGCTCATAAAATACCAATTGGTGTCCGTGCCCTGCCAAAGCTTTTTTTTGGCCTCAAAATGCCCGTTACAGAGAAGGTATTTGCCATGCTTTTCACGATAATAGCCTTTTACCTGGCCGGCTTCCAATACCCGTATGGAGTCGTTAGGAAAAATAGCCAGCGTCCTGATATGCCCGTTTTCATATTTCAAAGAAGGCCTTACTCCTTCTTTACCGGGCCTGACCGGTAAAGTACAATGAATAGTGTCGTTGTTCCAGGTAACGATATAATCCTGACAAAAAGTAATTTTTGCCAACAGCAATAAACAGGACAAAAAGATTATTTTTTTCATATAAATGCCTTTTCAAAACCTTAGCAGTCAGAAGGTATAACTGCTATTCCATTTACATTATCTTTGCCTCCCTCCAAAGGGTAATTCCTTTGGGGCTGTCAAATTGGCTCACAGTAACTTGTAGCATTTTTTTTGACACATCGAATATCTATTAAACCTCCTGCCCTGAGAATACCCAATAACACGCATTTTATGTTTGGTTTCATATCAAAAGTTTTCGGCGGCAGCAAGTCGGAAAAAGATGTAAAAAAAATTGAACCCTATCTTGTCAAATTCAATGAGCATTTCAATGCTTACCAGTCGCTCAATAATGACGGGCTCCGTAATAAAACACAGGAATTCCGCCTGCGCATCAAAGAACACCTGACTGAAATAGATGCTGAAATTACCGAAAAAAATGAGGCCGCTGACGCCTTACCCTTTAATGACCTGATGGGCAAAGATGCCATTTACCAGGAAGTGGATAAATTGAAAAAAGAAAGGGATAAAAAAATGGAAGAAATACTGGAAGAAATACTTCCTGAAGCATTTGCTGTGGTAAAAGAAACAGCACGCCGCTTTAAAGAAAATGCAGAAATAACGGCAAGCGCCACAGAGCTGGACAAAGATTTAAGCGTTAAGAGGGATTATGTACACATTGAAGGAGATAAATCCGTTTTCAAAAATACCTGGACTGCTGCCGGCGGACAGGTTACCTGGAACATGGTGCATTATGATGTACAGCTTATTGGTGGTGTGGTATTGCACCAGGGCAAAATATCCGAAATGGCAACCGGTGAAGGAAAAACACTGGTATCTACCCTGCCTGCTTACCTGAATGCACTGGCCGGAGAAGGAGTACATATTGTTACTGTAAACGATTACCTGGCCCGCCGCGACCAGGAATGGAACGGCCCTATCTTTGAATGGCTGGGCCTGAAAGTGGACTGTATTGACAAACATCAGCCCAACAGCGAAGAAAGAAGGAAGGCCTATCTCGCCGACATCACTTATGGAACCAACAATGAATTTGGGTTCGATTACCTCCGTGATAACATGGTACACACCGCGGAAGAAATGGTGCAGCGCAAACACCATTTTGCTATGGTGGATGAGGTAGACTCGGTATTAATTGATGATGCCAGAACGCCGCTTATCATTTCCGGTCCCGTACCCAAGGGTGAAGACCAGCAGTTTCATATCCATAAACCAAGGGTGCACCAACTGGTGCAGGAACAGGAACGGATTGTACGGAACAACCTGAATGATGCAAAAAGAAAAATGGCGGATGGCGATGATGATCCCAAAGGCGGGGGCCTGCATTTATTCCGGGCTTACCGCGGCCTGCCCAAATACAGCCCGCTGATTAAATTTCTGAGTGAGGCCGGTACAAAAGTGAAAATGCAGAAAGCGGAAAACTATTACCTGCAGGATCAGCAGCGTAATATGCATATGGTAGATGAAGAGCTGCTTTTCCATATTGATGAAAAGAATAATTCAGTTGAGCTCACCGACAAAGGTCTTGCCATGATTACCCGCAGCGGTGAAGACCCCGAGTTTTTTGTATTGCCGGATATCGGGGTAAAACTGGCCGAAATAGAAAAAAGCGCTGCCCCTGCCGAAGAAAAGCTGCAGCAAAAAGAAGTGGTGCTGAACGATTATGCACAAAAGGCAGACCGCATCCATACGGTTCAGCAGCTTTTAAAGGCGTACACATTGTTTGATAAAGATGTGGAGTATGTGGTGATGGACGGCGCCATAAAAATTGTGGATGAGCAAACCGGCCGTATCCTCGAGGGCCGCCGTTATTCGGATGGTTTGCACCAGGCCATTGAAGCAAAAGAAAATGTAAAGATCGAAGCGGCCACACAAACTTATGCCACCGTTACCCTGCAGAACTATTTCCGTATGTATCACAAACTGGCGGGGATGACGGGTACTGCCGAAACCGAAGCAGCCGAGCTGTGGAGCATTTATAAACTGGATGTGGTTACTATACCTACCAATGTTAAAATGATCCGTAAGGACAACCAGGATCTTGTTTATAAAACAAAGCGGGAAAAATACAAAGCGGTCATTGATGAGATAGAATCGCTGCGCAATGCCGGAAGGCCCTGCCTGGTGGGTACCACTTCTGTAGAGGTGAGTGAGCTGCTGAGCCGCATGTTGCAACAAAAGAAAATTCCGCACAACGTTTTGAACGCAAAGCAGCATGCTAAAGAAGCGGTGATTGTGGCCGAAGCTGGTTTACCCGGGGCTGTAACTATTGCTACCAATATGGCGGGCCGGGGTACGGATATAAAACTGGGCCCGGGTGTAAAAGAAGCAGGCGGGCTTGCCATTATCGGTACCGAACGGCATGAAAGCCGGCGTGTTGACCGCCAGTTGCGGGGCCGTGCCGGCCGCCAGGGAGACCCCGGAACTTCACAATTTTATGTTTCGCTTGAAGATGACCTGATGCGTATGTTCGGCAGTGAACGGATTGCCTCATTAATGGATAAACTGGGTTATAAGGAAGGCGATGTCATCCAGCACAGCATGATCAGCAACAGTATCCAAAGGGCGCAAAGGAAAGTGGAAGAAAACAACTTTGGCATCCGTAAAAGGCTGCTGGAGTATGATGATGTGATGAACAAACAGCGGAAAGCCGTATATGATAAGCGCAACCATGCCCTTTTTGGCGAAAGACTGGCGCTGGATATTGATACTTCCTTCTCCACAATGGCCGACGGGCTGGTGGAGTCATTCAGGGAACAGGAAGATTACGAAGGTTTCAAATTAGCATGCATTGTTAATTTCGGGCTTGATACAAAAATATCCGCCGAAGAATTTGCCAAAGGTGATATCAGCTTACTGTCAGATCAGCTTTATAAGGAAACAACAGAAAAATACAGCCGGCATAAAGAAGATCTGCAGAAGCAGGCTGTTCCTGTTTTCAAAAATATCCGCCTCACACAGGGAAGCCACATTGAAAATGTGGTGGTGCCCTTTACGGATGGTAAAAAAGGACTGAATGTACTGGCCAATCTGGATAAAACAATCAGCAGTAACGGCGCGGAGCTGAGCAATGCCCTGGAAAAAACAATTACACTCGCCGTTATTGATGAAGCGTGGAAAGAACACCTGCGGGCCATGGATGATCTGAAGCAGAGTGTGCAGACATCTTATCTTGAACAGAAAGATCCGCTGGTGATTTACAAAATGGAAGCCTATAATCTCTTCCGCAATATGAATGCGGAAGTAAACAAAGATATTGTGTCCTTTCTCTGCCATTCTTCAATCCCCATCCAGCAGGAAAATGCATCCTTAAAAGAAGGCCGTCAGCAAAAAACCGATATGAGCCGTATGCGTGCCAATAAAGAAGAAGTGGACACAGCCGGTGAAGATTATGCGGCCAATGAGAAAGACAAACTGGTACCGGTAACCGTGGGTCCCAAAATAGGCCGGAACGACCCATGTCCCTGTGGCTCAGGCAAAAAATACAAACATTGTCATGGTAAGTAAGGGTAACTACGGATAGTTTCAAATTCTGTGAGAAAACAAGGGCCAAAAAGCTATGCGGTATCGCAAAAAAACTCTACGTTTGCGGCCCTATTTGTTAAACCTAAAATCAACAAAACAATGAAAAAAGTATTTGCCGTATTGGCACTGGTTGGCATGCTGGCTTCCTGCAACAACAAAAAGAAGGATGAAAAAAAAACCTGAAGGCGACACTACTGCCACCACAACCACTACTACTACAGAAACAACTACTACCGACAATCCGCCTGTCAATAACAGCGGAGTTCCCACATTCTCTGATCCCGATGTTCAAAAGTTCGCAAACGACTACGCAGCTTTCATCACTGAATACAAAGCTGGCATGAGCGATCCGGCTAGACTCGCCGACCTGAGCGCTAAAATGACAGACTGGTCAAGCAGATCAACTGAAATCGGTATGAAACTGGCCACAAAGCCCGAAGAGGCCAAAGCATGGGCCGACTGGGTACTGGCACTTACCAAAGACCTGATGCCGAAATAAGAATCAACCTGAATTTTCATAAAAATCCCCCTCCTGTAAAAAGAGGGGGATTTTATTTTAACTTAGAACAGCCAAAGCCAACCGTTTATGTACCAGGCAACAAAAAAAAAGTACACGGACTGCTGCATCCTGAAATTGTGGGAGATAAACACTGGGATAAAATCATCAATGTTTGTATCATCACCCTGATTATCCTGAATATAATTGCCGTAATGCTGGAAACCGTTCCCTACCTGCATGATGAGCCGCATGAAAAAAAATCTTTTATTATTTCGACTGGGTATCCGTCATTATTTTCACTATCGAGTATGTTTTAAGGGTATGGAGCAGTAATCATGAAGAAAAGTACAAAGGCAGCATAAAGGGTCGTCTTAAATATATGGTATCGACGGGCGCCATTATCGATTTACTGGCGTTTCTCCCGGCTTATCTTCATACCATTATCGGGCTCGATCTGAGGGTATTGCGGATACTGAGGCTCCTGCGTTTCTTCCGGCTTTTCAGGTCTACTGCATACATGAGGTCCGCACAAATGATCACCAACGTTTTCAGAAAAAGAATCAATGAACTGGCGCTTAGCCTTGTCCTGGTAGTATTTCTGATTATTCTTTCTTCCTGTATTTTATATTTTGCCGAACACCAGCATCCGGAAAACCAGTATAAATTCACCAGCATACCCGCCACCATCTGGTGGGTCGTTGTAACCCTTACCACAACCGGCTACGGCGATATGTATCCCATGACGCAGTTGGGAAATTTATGGCAATGACCATTATGCTGACCGGTGTTGCCTTTTTTGCATTGCCAGCCGGTATTATTACAGCCGGTTTTCTGGAAGAGTTCCGCCTGAACAGGACCAGGAAAACACAAAAATGCCCCAACTGCGGCGAACTAATCGAACTGGATGACCACAATCATGAGCCACATTAAAAAGCCGGGCGATCCCGGCTGGTAAAAGGTGATCATTGGTTTTCGATCAGAATCCTTTCTTCGGCTTTATATCATATTTCTGTTCGTAGCGATCATTCAGTTGTTTTTGTTTGTCATCCAGGTTAATTTTTCGTCCCTGGATAAATGCATCTGTCACATTGCTGGTACTCATATCCAGTATATCCCCGCTGCTGATGATAATATTGGCATCCTTGCCCGGTTCAATGCTACCTGTTTTATCAGCCACACCCATAATCTTTGCCGCATTCAGTGTTATAGCTGCTAAAGCTTCCTCTTTTGTTAATCCATATGTAGCAGCAGTACCGGCATTAAATGGCAGGTTGCGGCCACGGGTCTGCGAATCGTCATCTGAAAGGGCAAACAGCACCCCGGCTTTTTGCAGGGCAGCTGCAGTTTTATAAGGCTGGTCCACATCATCATGCGTTGCGGTGGGCAGGCTGTGGGGTTGCTGCAGGATCACCGCCACATTGTTTTGTTTCAGCAGGTCGGCTATTTGCCAGCTTTCACTGCCTCCTACAATCACCATATCAAATCCGAATTCCTTTACAAAATCAAGCGCCACCAGCATTTGCTTTACTGTATTGGCATGCACATAAAACTTCTGCAGTTTACTGAAAAGTTTCTTTACCGCTTCATATTTCAGATTGGTTTCTTCATTCGCCCCATTGCCGTTATATGCCTTTGCTTCACGAAAAAATGCTTTGAGTTGCTCAATTTTTTCCAGCCCTTCTTTTACCGGGTCTGTTTGCTGAGCTCCGGGATTGGGGCCACCGGGCATACCGCCTCCAAACCTGCCGGTAGTTGGCCGGGCAAGTAAAGAAGGCATAAACAGATGCATCCCCACATCCGTTTTAATAGCCGCATCTTCCCAGTTCCATGCATCCAGTTGCACTACGGATGAGGAACCTGCCAGGAAACTTCCCTGCGGAACGACATTGGCAGCCAGTATGCCATTGGAACGAAGTGTATTGATCACTTTTGAATCGGTGTTGTATGCCACTATGGAACGGACATTAGGGTTCATATCCCCAATTTCCCTTGTGTCATTTGTGGCTCTTACTGCACTGATTTCTATCAGGCCAAGTGCACTGGTAGGTAAAATGAGGCCCGGGTAAACATGCCTGCCCTTTGCATCCACTGCCTGTGCATCCTCAGGCACGGTAATATCTTTTCCTGCCTTTTCAATTTTACCATCCTTTATTTGGATGGTTCCGTTTTCAATTACCGTTCCGTTGCCCACATGAATAATGGCATTTTTAATATACATCACTCCTTTTTGGGGAGGCGCCGGCAAAATGTTTGCCTGCGAAAAAGCTGCCGTGGTGCAGGTGATTACTGCGGCCAGCAATAATATCTTTCTCATGTATAATGGTTTTATTGGTTATCAATTTCATCAGCATCAATAACGAGCAACCCGTGGCTGTGCCCATGATCATGACAGGTATGCATAATCTGGTATGACGGGGTGGCCGGAACAGTAGGCGCTCCGCTTCTCTTTTCACCGTTCAGTTTCTTCACCAGCCTTGCCCTTTCCACTTCCACTTCCTTCTGCATCTGCTCGTCTTTCTGTCTGTCAAAATAAATGGTTCCGTCAACTATAGTATAAAGGGATTTGGCGTAAATGCTCAGCGGGTTATCACTCCATACAACCAGGTCGGCATCCTTTCCCGCTTTAATGCTGCCTGTTTTATCATCCACACGCAGCATTTTGGCCGGATTGATGGTAACCATGTGCAATGCCTCTTCAGCCGAAAGACCGCCGTACTTCATGGTTTTGGCAGCTTCCTGGTTCAGCCGGCGGGCCATCTCCGCATCATCAGAATTGATTGCAACAACAAGGCCCACTTTATGCATTATGGCTGCATTGTAAGGAATGGCATCTTCCACTTCTACCTTGTAAGCCCACCAGTCAGAAAATGTGGAGGCAAAAGAACCATGGGCTTTCATCTTGTCGGCCACTTTGTAACCTTCAAGGATGTGCGTAAATGTATTAACTGTAAAACCCATTTGTTCTGCCACCCTTATTAAACCGGTGATTTCGCTTTGCACATAGGAGTGGCAGGTAATAAATCTTTTCTTTTCCAGTATTTCCACCAGTGCATCCAGTTCCAGGTCACGGCGGGGAGGGATTAAACCCGTCAGCGGTTTTTTGGCCTTTACCAGCTTTTCTTTTTCAGCATTAAAGGCATCCCATTCTTTCTTATAATCTTTTGCACGGGTAAAGGCATCCACCAGTACCTGTTCCACTCCCATTCTTGAATCGGGATAACGGTTATTGCCTCCCGGAATGTTGAAGTTGGAACGCTTCACATTTTCTCCCAGCGCAAACTTGATCTGTCCGGGCCAGCCTTTGAATTTCATGTCATCATCATTAGCACCCCAGCGGAGTTTGAGCAACTGAGTTTGGCCGCCAATGACATTGGCTGATCCATGCAGGATATGTGAAGAGGTAACCCCTCCGCTGAGCTGCCGGTAGATGTTTATATCATCCGGCATTACATTATCCGCTATACGTACTTCCGACGTTACAGACTGTGCCCCTTCATTAATGGAAGCTGCCGCAATATGAGAATGTTCATCAATAATGCCTGCTGAAACATGTTTGCCAGTGCCATCAATAATTCTTGCGCCGGGCTCATTCAGGCCTGCCTGTCCGGCAGGCAGGCTTTTACCTACAGCAGCAATCTTTCCGTTTTTGATCAGCACATCGGTGTTTTGCAATACGCCTTCTTTTTCACTGGTCCATACGGTAGCATTGCGGATAAGAATGGTTTCCTGTTTAGGCTGGCTGGCTTCGTCCCATCCATACGGCAGAAAAGGATAGGTTACTTTCCCCACTGCCGGGGCTTCTTTTTTTCTTGCACTGTCCGTTTTTACTTCGGCCCATTTTACAAACACGGCTGTCCAGGTAAAATTGTTTCCTGCAGAATCCACACCCGTTCCGTTCCATTCGGTACCATTGCTTACACCGCTTAATCGTGTGGCTGTTGCCGGAAGTGTTTGCGTTTGTGCGCTGCCGCCAAAACCGCCGGGCCTCCTTTGTGTGGTGTCGGTGCCGCCCATTTGCGGTCTTTGTCTTCTCTGCATCGGTGCATAGCTCAGTTTGATTTGTTTGCCGTCAAAACTGAAACGGGTGTTCAGTGTGTCTTTTGCATACATGGTAAGCGAAGTGCCGGATTTTACTTCCAGCGTATATTTTTCCGCTCCGGCCGGCGCATTTACTGTAAGCGCATAGGTGCCGGCAATATTGTCATCACTTTTCACTCCGTATTTTATTCCCTGCACATAGTTGTAAAGGATATTTGTTTTCTCATTGAAAAGCGGGCCATTGGTGATTAAAAAGTTGGCCAGTTTACCGGCATCAAGGCTGCCCACTTTATCGTAAACGCCAAGAGTCATGGCCGGAGTTTTGGTCAGCGCTTCCAGCACTTTGGTTTCGCTGAGGCCGTATTCCATGGCTTTGCGCAGGTTGGGCCAGAAATTGGTTGTACTCCTTAGGTCGGCCGTTGTTAGGCAGAACGGTATACCTGCTTTTTCAAAAGCTGCGGGGTTGGTTGGGGCCAGTTCCCAGTGTTTCATATCCTCAAGTGAAACGAACCTCGCATCAGCGGGGTCTTCCACATCCATGGCTTGTGGGTAGTTGATCGGTAAAATGAAAGTGGCATTGGTGGCTTTCATTTCTTTGATCCGCTGGTACTCATTTTGGCCGGCCTTGATGATATACTGCACACCAAACTCATCACCAATTCGGTCGGCCCGCAGGTCATCCCATTTATCATTGGCCTCAAATATCTGCGGCAGGTTTTGATTGTCATTCCATGACTGAAGCGTAGCATTAAATCCTTCCAGGTAGGGTTTGTTCTTATACCAGGCAGCATCGAGATAGGTTTGGCGAAGCAGGGCGATATAACCCATTTTGGAACTCGGGTACGACTGGGTGGATGTTCCTTTGCTGAATGAATAATGAGCCGAGGCTTTTTCCCTGACAATTACAAGATTTTCCTTTTCATTGGCCAGTGTAACCACGGCGCCGGTGCCCCTTGCCACACCATCATTTACATGAGTAAGCACGGTGCCGAAACCTGCTTCCCTGAGGAGTTTGGCAGCTGCATCGTTTACACTAAATACCTTGTAAACGTCCACATCTGATTTGATTGCCTGGTTCCACCCGAACGGGCCCTTTACATTTGTCTCCAGTTGTGGCTGCTGGTTAAAATTGAATCCCCCGCCGCCCTGTTGTTGCTGTCGCTGCGGTGTGCCGTAATCAGAATAAATGTCAATAAATGACGGATAAATATACTTACCCTTGCAGTCCACTTCCACTGCACCGGCAGGTACCGCCAAACCGGTACCCACTGAAACAATCCTTCCATCTTTGATAATTAAAGTACCATGGGTTAACGTGGTGGAAGCATCCTTTACAATAGTGGCATTGGTAAATGCATAATGGCCATGCCGGGGGTCGGCTACACCATTTTCCGGGAAAGTGGGCTGCGCCAAAACGGGAATGCTGAACAACAGACAGCAAAACCCGGCGAGCCATAAACCTGGTCTTCTCATATTGTGTGGTTTTTAAAGAGGCCGAATTTAAAGCAATCCGGCTTATGGTATTCAATAATGTGATAAAAGGTCTGTGTTAGACGTAAAATAACCGGTTACCTTTCTCCCCGGAACTTTGGTTATCTTTGAGTTGAATCAATTTCAGATGTATGAGCAGGAGTCAATCCTTATTTGCTATTCCCGATTTTTCCGTATCTCCAAGAATTGACCAGGCAGGGGCCGAAGAAAGAGCATCCCGGTTTACCAAACGCAGCATAAAAAAAGAAAGCAAACTCAACGGTCTGAAGCTGGTGCTGAACATGATTGACCTGACCACCCTGGAAGGAAAGGATACCGAAGGAAAAGTGAAACAACTGTGCTACAAGGCCATGCATCCGCATGATGCCGTACCGGATATTCCGACCGTGGCAGCGATATGCGTATATCCTAGTATGGTAAAAGTGGCGAAGAAAGCATTGGGTGATGCGGGAATAAAAGTGGCATCCGTAGCCACGGCCTTCCCCAGCGGACAAGCTCCAAAAGACATTAAGATAAGAGATACCAAATACGCCGTAAGTGAAGGGGCTGATGAAGTGGATATGGTCATCAGCCGGGGCAAGTTTCATGCCGGTGAATACAACTTTGTGTTTGATGAAATAGCGGCCATCAAAGAAGCCTGTGGTGATGCCAGATTAAAAGTGATTTTGGAAACCGGTGAACTGGGCACCTTTGATAAAGTGCGCCGTGCCAGCGATATTGCCATGTATGCCGGTGCTGATTTCATTAAAACATCTACAGGAAAAATTCAGCCAGCTGCCACCATGCCGGTAACACTGGTAATGCTGGAAGCGATAAGAGATTTTTATTACAAAACCGGAAGAATGGTGGGTATGAAACCGGCAGGAGGAATTTCCAAATCAAAACTGGCTTTGCATTACCTGGTGATGGTGAAAGAAGTGCTGGGTGAAGACTGGCTTACGAATGAATGGTTCCGTTTTGGCGCCAGCAGCCTTGCGAATGATGTGCTGATGCAGATTGTGAAAGAAAAGACGGGTGTGTACCAGGCGGCGAACTATTTTAGTGTGGATTAAACCCCCTGTCCCCCTAAAGGGGGAACTTAGGTCAATGAGACTTTAGCTTTTGATAACTTCTTAAAGAATAAAAGAGTTTTTTCCCAGCCCCGTAGGGGCGATACGTTAGTAGGCCCGGGTTTTAACCCGGGGTAAACGATGAACGAAATGTACGCAGAGCCCCGTAGGGCGATATATTGGTAGCCCCGGATGAAATCCGGAGTGATTAAACCGATTAAAGATTAATTGAACCCCGTAGGGGTCAACATAAATGATGATAAGCGAACAGAACGATGAACGGAGCTTGCCTACCGGCAGGCAGGCGTCGCAACAAAAGTCCATCCCTGTTAATGTCGCCGGCTAAATAAAAATAGTATGGCTGTAAAAACAAATAAAGCTTCGCCAAAAAAAACCAACACCATCAAATTAAAATTTGATACAAGCTGGTCATATGCTCCTGCGCCTGAAAGCAAAAGCGCTGCCACCATCAATAAACAATATGACTTGTTCATCAACGGTGAATGGGTGAAGCCAGCTGGTGGAAAATATTTTGATACCATCAACCCGGCTAATGAAGAACAACTGAGCGAAGTGGCAGAAGCCAATGTAGCTGATGTGGACAAGTCAGTAAAGGCCGCAAGAACTGCATATGAAAAAGTGTGGAAGAAAATGCCGGCAAAGGAAAGGGCCAAGTATGTGTTCCGTATTTCAAGAATGATTCAGGAAAAAGCAAGGGAGCTGGCGATCATTGAATCGTTGGATGGCGGCAAACCTATTCGTGAAAGCCGTGACTTTGATGTTCCCACCGCTGCAAACCATTTTTTTTATTATGCTGGCTGGGCCGATAAATTAGAATATGCATTTCCTAATCGTGTAGCAGAACCGTTGGGAGTAGCCGGACAAATCATTCCCTGGAATTTTCCGCTGCTGATGGCTGCATGGAAAATTGCCCCAGCGATTGCAACGGGAAACACCGTTGTGCTGAAACCTGCAGAAACCACTCCGCTTACAGCATTGAAGCTGGCTGAAATAATACAGGAATCAGACCTGCCTCCCGGTGTAGTGAATATCATTACCGGTGCCGGAGCAACCGGGGCAGCCATTGTAAATCATCCTGATGTAAATAAAATTGCTTTCACCGGTTCAACGGATGTGGGAAAAATCATTCAACGGGCAATTGCAGGCACCAACAAAAAAGCAACATTGGAACTCGGCGGTAAAGCAGCCAATATCATATTTGAAGATGCTCCGCTTGACCAGGCGGTGGAAGGTGTGATCAACGGAATTTATTTCAACCAGGGCCATGTGTGCTGCGCCGGCTCCAGATTGTATGTGCAGGAATCTGTGGCAAAGCAGGTAATAAGAAAACTGCGTGACAGGATTGAATCCTTGATTGTGGGCGATCCGCTGGATAAAAACACGGATATCGGCGCTATTAATTCAAAACAACAATTAGAAACAATTCATAAGTATATTAAGATAGGTAAGCAGGAAGGTGCTGAGCTGTATGAGAGCAGTTGTAAGTTGCCGGGCAAAGGATTTTTTTGCCGCCCCACCCTGTTTACCAATGTGGCGCAGAGCAACCGAATTGCACAGGATGAAATTTTCGGGCCGGTATTGGCCATTCTCACATTCAGAACAGATGATGAAGTGATTGAAAAAGCGAATAACACTCCTTATGGCCTCAGCGCCGGTGTATGGACAGACAAGGGTTCAAAGATTTTCAACATGACGAAGCGGATGCGGGCCGGTGTGATTTGGGCAAATACATTTAACAAATTTGATCCAAGTTCTCCTTTCGGCGGTTACAAAGAAAGCGGTTTTGGAAGAGAGGGAGGATTGCATGGGCTATCGGCATATGTGAATACTGTATAAAAACAAGAACGCTGATTATCATGATTATTAAGATCAATTATGAGCATCAGCGTCAATCATAACAATCATAAAAATCAGCGTTCCTCTCATGGAAAAGACAATAAAAAAATCTTCACTCAGCATTAGTGAGGACGGATTAGAGAAAAAAACATCCTCAAAAAGATTAGAAGTATTAAAAACTTATAAAATCTATATCGGGGGGCAGTTTCCGCGGACCGAATCCGGCAGGTATTACCAGCCTGTAAATGTCTCCGGGAAAAAAATGGGTAATGTTTGCCTGAGTTCAAGAAAAGATTTTAGGGACGCCGTAGTGGCGGCAAGAGGTGCCTTTAGCGGATGGAGCGGAAGGGCCGCTTTTAACCGCGGACAGATTTTGTACCGCATGGCTGAAATGCTGGAAGGAAGAAAAGCCCAGTTCATTGAAGAACTGATACAGCAGGACAGCACCAAAACAAAAGCTGAGAAAGAAGTAAACCTTGCTATTGACCGGCTGATTTATTACTCCGGATGGTGTGATAAATTTCAGCAACTCTTCAGTGCTGTGAATCCCGTGTCTTCATCGCATTTTAATTTTTCCGTTCCGGAACCAACCGGTGTAGTAGCTATCATAGCTCCGCAGGGAGATTCATTACTTGGCCTAGTTTCTTTAATTGCTCCCGTTATCGCAGGGGGCAATACCTGTGTTGTACTTGCTTCAGAAACAAAACCATTATGTGCCGTCACTTTTGCAGAAGTTTTGAATTCATCTGATTTACCCGGAGGTGTGGTGAATATTTTGACCGGTAAACCCAAAGAACTGAATGAATGGTTTGTGACACACATGGATGTAAATGCAACCCTTTATTGCGAAAATGACTCTGCCATTCAATCCATGATGCGGGAGAAAAGCGCCTTGAATCTGAAACGTATCTTCTTCTATGATACCGTAAATTGGGACAAAACAAAAGGACAATCACCCTATTTCATCATGGATACACAGGAAATAAAAACAACCTGGCACCCTGTGGAAAACATTGCCGGTGCAGGCGGCGGATATTAATTTGGCCGGAATGTTGCCCTTTACGCCATTTATGAAATTCATAGCATCCTCAATACTGCTTTTGGTATCAACCGGCATCTTTGCCCAAACAGACACTACCGGAAAAGGTATAGTTGATTCCAACTCTGTTATAGTCCATAAGGATCCCCGGTTGGATCTGCTGGTAAAAAAACAGGCTGCCATCAATGAAGTAACCAGCCTGGATTCCCGCCGCACGGATAAAGGATTCCGCCTCATGATCATCAGCACCACCAGCCGGGATGAGGCCATTGCCGCCAAAACAAAAGTGTATACCTATTTCCCTGAATTAAAAGCCTATCTCTGGTACCAGTCGCCCTATTTCCGGGTAAAAGCGGGCAATTTTAAAGACCGTAAAGATGCTGAATCCTACCAGAGGCGAATGAACACTTATTTTCCCCGGGGGGTTTTTATCATGAAGGATATTATTGAAGTAAAACCCGGCAAAGGCGGGCTGGATGATGATATAAATCCTTAAATGTTATTTTTGCCGGATGCAGGAACAAATCAAGGCACTGGCAAAAAAGTACGCCCCTGAATTCATTGAAGTACGCCATCATTTACATGCACATCCTGAACTGAGCTACCAGGAATTTGAAACCTCGAAATTTATTCAGAACAAACTGGCTTCATTTGGAATACCATATGAAATTAACGCCACAACAGGTGTGGTAGGACTGATAAAAGGAACGAATCCTGACAGCAGGGTTATTGCCCTGCGGGCGGATATGGATGCCCTGCCCATAAAAGAAGAAAACGACATCCCTTATCAATCAAAAAACAAAGGGGTGATGCATGCCTGCGGGCATGATGTGCATACTACCTGTTTACTCGGCGCTGCAAAAATCCTGAATGAACTGAAAGACCAGTGGGAGGGTACCGTCAAACTGATCTTTCAGCCCGGCGAAGAAAAAAACCCGGGCGGTGCTTTGCTGATGATAAAGGAGGGTGTGCTGGAAAATCCCAGTCCGCAGGGTATCCTGGCATTGCATGTGCATACCGGCATGGAGGCAGGCAAAGTAAGTTTCCGGGGCGGACAGGTAATGGCCAGCGCCGATGAAATTTATATTACTGTAAAAGGCAAAGGCGGTCATGCCGCTTCACCACATCTTACCGTTGACCCGATACTCATCAGTTCGCATTTAATTATTGCATTGCAGCAGCTCCTCAGCAGAAATAATGATCCATTCAATCCCAGTGTGCTTTCCATAACTGCTGTTAACGGCGGCAACACTACCAATGTTATTCCGGATGAAGTGAAACTGATGGGCACTTTCCGTTCCATGAATGAAGAATGGCGTTTCAAAGCCCATGACCTGATAAAGAAAATTGCAACAAGCCTCGTTGAATCCATGGGCGGCAGTGTTGATCTGCATATTGATGTGGGCTATCCCAGTGTTATGAACAACGAAAAGCTGAATGCCGCTGCCCGCAAAAAAGCGGAAGAATATCTTGGGGCTGAAAAGGTAAGTGAAACGGAGCTGCGCATGGGCGCTGAAGATTTTGGTTATTACGCACAGCAAATACCTGCCTGCTTCTACCGCCTCGGTACGATGAACAAAGCCAAAGGCATTACCGCCGGGGTACATACACCAAAATTCAACATTGATGAAAATGCCATTGAAACAGGTATGGGAGTGATGGCATGGCTGGGGAGCCGGGTTATTATCCCTTAAAAAATAATCCTGCCTAAACCCTGCAATTTTAAAATAAAATTTTAAATTTGCAGGGTATGATAAAGCGTTTCGCTGAGCAGGAGTTGATTAAAACCTTCCGGTTGTTCCCGGCACTGGCGCTCTTAGGCCCCCGGCAAGCAGGTAAAACCACCCTTGCAAAGGCCCTGCTGAAATCATTACAAAAGAAAGGCTTGTATCTTGATATGGAAAACCCGGATGATCATTTCCTGTTGCAAAACCCGGTTCCCTTTTTTGAACAGTATAAAAACGATTGTATAATCATTGATGAAATTCAACGAATACCCGAACTTTTTCCAATACTTCGTTCTGTAATAGACAAACACCGAAAACCTGGCCGGTTTTTTTTTCTAGGCTCAGCATCTCCTGATCTGCTGGCTAAAAGTTCTGAGACACTGGCAGGAAGAATTTACTATCATGAACTTTCTCCATTTATTCTGAAAGAAGTTGTTACAAAATATTCTTCAGAAAGATTGCTGATACGAGGGGGGTTCCCAATCCCTTTTCTTGCTAAAACATCAGAAGAAGCCCGGTTGTGGCAGCAGTCATTCCTCACTACTTATGTAGAACGGGAACTTCCGGCACTTGGACTAAGCGTTTCTCCAAAATTAGTGCACCGATTATTTCAGATGCTGGCCCATTGGCATGGCGGCATAATTAACTATAGTCAGCTTGGTTCTGCCCTGGGTGTTAGTTCACCCACATTACATAAGACAATAAATTATCTCGAAGACGCATTTCTGATACGCCGGTTGCAGCCCTGGTTCAGCAAGGCAAAAAAGCGGATTGCTAAAAGCCCGAAGGTATATATCAGAGATACAGGTATCTTGCTGAACCTGCTGAAGATTTACAGTATGAAAGACCTGCTTGGGCATCCGCAGTGTGGCATGGTATGGGAAGGATTTGTATTGGAACAGTGTGTCAATCATTTTGGGAAAAAATATGATTATCATTTTTACCGCACACAGGATGGCACAGAAGCTGATTTGGTAATTGTAAAAGGAGGCAGGCCTGTTGCCGCCATTGAATCCAAAATAAACAATGCCCCTGTTCTTACAGCAGGCACCTACAATGCCATTGCTGACTTAAAAACAAAAAACAATTTTGTGGTTACACCCCGGAGGGATCAAGGGTTAATTGATATTGGGAAAGGATTGCAATTGTGCAGTATTGAAGCTTTAATTGAATCAAAGATTTTCTGAGATTTTTTACGGTTATAGGGTACTTTTATAAACATTGACGAACCCGCCTTGAAATCGGAATGGGGATGATGGCGTGACTGGGGAATTCTGTGAGCATATACTGAAAATGAGTTTGCAGAGTGATGCAAATTAAAAATCAGATTTTACTTTTACATTGAAATACAATCTGCCTGACATGAAAACTACTGCTGTATGTTTTCTGCTTTTTGTCTTTCCCTGTTCACTATATGGACAAAAGAAACCTGAAAAAGAAGCTGTGGAATATGGCGTTACCATTTCTTTCCCTTATTTTAATAATTTCCGCTATCATCACTACGAAAAAGATAAAGATTCAACTTCATACGGCTTTGCAGGATTCGGAATCCATGTATTCCGGAGAACTGACAGGCAGAAAATATCTGCAGGATTTTCTCTTTCAACAGATTTCCCTTATCCTATCGGGTCTGTAGATATAGAAGGCGGAACATGGATAAGAAATACTTGTCTTTCATTTGAAATACGATATCATAGACAAGTAGTAACAGATAGAGTTAGATTTGTCAGTGGCGTAAACTTCAGTAAATACAAATACGGCTTCCCCAATTTAATAGTGGATATAAAAACAACAAAACTGACAACACAATAGGATTATCCTTTGGACCCGAATACTTTAGTAGAGAAACTTTCTTCATTGCCTTGTTATATAAACCAGCAATTTTCAGTTTTGATAAAAAGGGATACCGGCACCATATTACAATAGAAATTGGCTTTGACATCAACATCATCAAAAAAGACAGGTATAAGAGAAAGAATTAAACCTCTCTCTTTATTCCGTACATTGCATCCCCGTTTTGAAAAGTGCCGAAGGTTCATTTTAATGATCAGCAATGCAAAGCGAACTCCGCAAACAGCAGGCCCTCGAATACCACGCCAAAGGAAGGCCCGGAAAAATTGAAGTAGTACCCACTAAAGATGCCAAAACACAAAGAGACCTTTCCCTTGCCTACAGCCCCGGTGTGGCAGAACCCTGTAAAGAAATTGCCGGCAATAAAGAAAATGTTTATAAATACACTGCCAAAGGAAACCTGGTGGCGGTAATAAGCAACGGCACCGCAGTGCTGGGGCTGGGTGATATCGGTCCCGAGGCCGGCAAGCCGGTGATGGAAGGAAAGGGAGTGCTTTTTAAAATTTTTGCTGATATTGATGTGTTCGACATCGAGATCAATGAAAAAGACCCTGAGAAATTTGTACAGATTGTAAAATCACTGGAGCCTACATTCGGAGGTATCAACCTGGAAGATATCAAGGCCCCGGAATGTTTCTATATTGAAAAAAGACTGAAAGAAGATCTGAATATTCCGGTAATGCATGATGACCAGCATGGCACGGCCATCATAAGCGGAGCTGCACTGCTGAATGCCCTTGATCTGCAGAAAAAGAAAATTGAAAAGGCAAAAATTGTGGTGAACGGCGCCGGCGCCGCAGCCATTGCCTGCTGTAAATTATATGAGGCACTCGGAGCCCGGCATGACAATTTCCTGATGTTTGACCGCAAAGGAGTGCTGCACAAGGGACGTACAGATATAGATGAGCTGAAACAGTCATACGCCAATGCCAAAGCGGAAATGACACTGGCCGAAGCCATGAAGGATGCTGATGTTTTCATCGGCCTTAGCGCAGGCAACTGTGTTACCGCTGAAATGGTAAAAGGCATGGCAAAGAACCCTATCGTATTTGCCATGGCCAATCCCGATCCTGAAATAAGCTGGGATGATGCTACGGCTGCCAGAAAGGATATCATTATGGCAACCGGCCGCAGCGATTATCCCAACCAGGTAAACAACGTACTTGGGTTCCCCTACATTTTCCGCGGGGCGCTGGATGTAAGGGCCAAACATATTAACGAAGAAATGAAACTGGCTGCCGTGAAGGCATTGGCGGAACTGACCAAAACACCGGTACCGGATATTGTGAACATGGCTTATGGAGAAAAGAACATCACTTTTGGACCGAACTATATCATACCTAAACCGCTTGACCCAAGGCTGCTTGCCACCGTTGCCCCTGCTGTGGCGAAAGCCGCTATGGAAAGCGGAGAGGCTCAACAACCCGTCACCAACTGGGAGGGATATACCAACAATCTCAACAAACGTCTTGGACTCGATAACCAGGTGATGAGGGTAGTTGGCAATAAAGCCCGCCGCGACCCGAAACGGATTGTGTTTGCCGAAGCGGACAATGTAAAAATCCTGAAAGCAGCACAGATTGTTTTTGATGAAGGCATCGGTTACCCGATACTGCTGGGTGATGAGAATAAAATTACAAATATCGCTGCTGCCAATGGCATAGATCTGGAAGGTCTGCCCATCTTTGATCCGCGCAGCGATGCCACCGAAGAAAGAAGGAATAAATATGCTGAGATCTTTTTTGCCAAAAGAGGCAGAAAGGGTTTCAATGCCTATGAATCAAAAAAAGTGATGAAAGACCGCAACTATTACGGCTGTATGATGGTGGAATGCGGCGATGCCGATGCGATGATTTCGGGACTCTCCAAAAACTATCCTGATACCATTCGTCCGGCCCTGCATACCATCGGCACTGAGGAAGGGGTGAAAAAAATTGCCGGTATGTATCTCATGCTTACCAAACGAGGGCCGTTGTTCCTGGCAGATACCACTGTTAATTTCAACCCGACGGCTGAAGAGCTTGCCGAAATCACCCTGCTGGTGGCCAAAGAAATCCGCCATTTCAACATCACTCCCCGCATTGCCATGCTCAGTTACTCTAATTTCGGCAGCAGCAATTCAACGGAAGCAAGACTGGTGGCGGAGACCCGCCGCATTGTCAAGGAAAAAATGCCGGCGTTGCTGGTGGACGGAGAAATGCAGGCCAGTGTGGCATTCAATAAAGAACTGATGAAGGAAAACTATCCTTTCAGCGAGTTGGCGGACAAAGATGTGAATACCCTCATTTTTCCCAACCTCGCAGCGGGAAATATTGCTTATAACCTGATGAAAGAACTGGAGACAGCCGATGCAGTAGGGCCCATCCTGCTGGGCCTGAAAAAACCGGTTCATATCCTTCAGCTGGGAAGCTCCGTAAGAAGCATCATTAATATGGCGCTGATAGCTGTGGTGGATGCTCAGATTAAAAGCAAGGCCCCGACGGATGAAATTGTAAAAAAGTCAAGATGGTGGAAAAGGTTCCGTAAAATATCAAGAGATATATAACGCTTTGCAGGCAGGCTGACTTTTCAGCCTGTCAACTTTCCTCCGTATTTTACATTCTAAATCCGACAATGACCATTTTCAGTGATATAGGCCGCTACCTCCTGATGATCAAGGGTATGTTTTCCCGACCTGAAAACGGGAAGATGTACTGGAAGGAATTGATTCACCAGTGTACAGAGATCGGGTTTGGGTCACTGGGCATTGTTGCGATCATATCCGTTTTTATCGGCGCCGTTTCCACTATTCAAACAGCTTACCAGCTTGTAAGTCCGCTGATTCCTCCCTCAACTATTGCACAAATAGTAAGAGATACTGTTATACTTGAATTTGCCCCTACCCTTGTATGTATTGTACTGGCCGGTGTGGCCGGAAGCCGGATAGCCAGCGAACTGGGAAATATGAGGGTAAGTGAACAAATAGATGCCCTCGAGATCATGGGCATTAAAACAAAAACTTACCTGGTATTGCCCAAAATTGCAGCAGCGCTGCTGATGATTCCTCTGCTGGTGGTGATTGCCATGGCTCTCAGTATCTGGGGCGGCCGGGTGGCCGGTGGGGCATCAGGCATTATATCAGGCAGTATTTATGATAAAGGCCTGCTCGAGTTTTTTGTTCCGTATAATGTAATTTTTGCCCTTACCAAAGCCTATGTATTTGCCTTTATTATTTCAAGCGTTCCGGCATTTTACGGCTATTATGTAAAAGGCGGCGCCCTTGAAATCGGGCGGGCCAGTACAAAAGCGGTGGTTGTCAGTTGTATCCTGATATTGTTTTTTGACTATATACTCTCAGCCCTGCTGCTGCCAACCTGATACGAAATTTGAAACATGATTGAAGTAAAAAACATACATAAAAGTTTTAACGGTAAAGTCATCATAGAGGATGTTAGCGCTGTGATGAAAGCGGGGCAATGCAACCTGATCATCGGCGCCAGCGGAAGCGGTAAAACCGTTTTGATGAAATGCATGGTGGGCCTTTTTGAACCCGACAGCGGGGAAGTGCTTTATCATGGCCAGAACTTCACCGCCATGAAGGGACATGATAAAACAGAGATACGGAAAGAGATTGGAATGCTTTTCCAGGGTTCTGCCCTGTTCGACAGCCTGAGAGTGGAGCAAAACATCATGTTTCCCCTCAGTATGTTTACTGATTGGCACTATAGAAAAAAACTGGACAGGGTGAATGAAGTGCTGGCAAGGGTAAATCTGCCCGATGTAAACCGGAAATACCCTGCTGAACTGAGCGGAGGAATGAAAAAAAGGGTGGCGCTGGCAAGGGCCATTGTGCTGAACCCCAAATATCTTTTTTGTGATGAACCCAACTCCGGCCTCGATCCCCAAACTTCGCTTGTGATTGACAAACTTATTCGGGAAATTACTGTGGAGTATAATATTACCACGGTAGTAAACACCCACGACATGAACAGTGTGATGGAGATCGGCAATTATATTCTTTATATGTACAAGGGGGAAAAAGAATGGGAAGGCAACAATAAAGAAATCATCTTCAGCAAAAATCAGCGGTTGAATGATTTCATCTTCGCTTCAGAGTTCCTGCAGGATGCCAAAGACATGCGGATGCTGGAACAAAAAGGGAAATTACCCGAAGACCGGAATATGGATGATATGCTGAAATAGCTGCATTACAGCTTTTCGGCAGCCTCTCCTGTTTACACTTTAAGCCTTACTTTTGCCGGACTTTCCGGAAAAATATGAGTATACTGGTCAATAAAAATTCGAAAATATTAGTACAGGGTTTTACCGGTACCGAGGGCACTTTTCATGCCACCCAGATGATTGAATACGGAACCAATGTGGCGGGCGGCGTTACACCCGGAAAAGGCGGGACCAAACACCTTGAAAAACCTGTTTTTAACACGGTTGCTGATTGTGTAAAGGCCACAGGGGCCGATGTAAGCATCATCTTTGTACCTCCAGCTTTTGCCGCTGATGCAATAATGGAAGCGGCCGATGCGGGTATCCGCCTGGTGGTGTGCATCACGGAAGGAATACCGGTTCAGGATATGGTAAAAGTGAAAAATTACCTGCAGGGAAAAAATACGAGACTGGTGGGCCCCAACTGTCCCGGTGTTATTACATCAGGGGAATGTAAAGTGGGCATTATGCCCGGTTTTATTTCTATTCCGGGCAGGGTGGGCATCGTTTCAAAATCCGGAACACTGACTTATGAAGCGGCTGACCAGGTAGCTAAGGCAGGTTTGGGCATTTCTACGGCTGTCGGAATTGGCGGCGATCCTATTATCGGCACCACTACCAAAGAGGCTGTTGAACTTTTTATGAATGACGCCGCCACCGATGCCATAGTCATGATTGGTGAAATAGGCGGCGGCATGGAAGCCGAAGCTGCCTGCTGGATAAAAGAAACCGGAAATAAAAAACCAGTGGTGGGTTTCATTGCCGGACAAACAGCACCACCCGGCAGAAGAATGGGTCATGCCGGCGCCATCGTAGGCGGGGCGGATGATACTGCAGCGGCCAAAATGAAGATCATGAAAGAATGCGGCATCCATGTGGTAAACAGCCCGGCTGATATCGGAAAGAAAATGGCTGAAGTGCTGAAAAAATAATTTTCCTGAAAAGGAGAAGCCCCGGCGATACTGCCGGGGCTTTGTTTTTAACCCTTGGTGTATAGTGTGTGAGAAGCAGACAGGTTAACGGGATTCACGGATAAAACGGGCCAGTTCTTCTTTACTGCTGCTGAAGGTCAGCGCTTCATTCAGCTGGTAGTAGTTATGTTTGTCCACCGTTTTGCGGTAAGCATACTTGGCTACTTCCAGCCTGTTGCTTTCAAAAGAGAACAGGAGCATCAGTTCTTTCACCTGGGCAGTCGTCATATTGTTTTTGTCCATAATGAACTTGGCAGAAGTAAGCCTGTTGTTTTCAAACCATTCTTTACGGAGCGATTCTTTCACCGGTTCAAACTCCCGGCCGCTCATAACATTGGCATTGCCATGGCCCCAGCCATTGTTGTCATCATAATACTCATCTTCATCATTGTACCATTCGTCGCGGCGGTCAATCCGGCGTTCATCCAGTACCTTGCCAAAACGGTTTACGGTAATATCGAGGTGAAAACCTCTTTTCAGGAAAATACTGTTGCTGTACACAATTTCCCGGCGGCCGAAACCGAAGCCGTTTCTCCTTCTTTCCTTGAAAATCCTCACATCATGATAGCCTTCGCCAAGGTAACCGAGGGTGATGCTGTTGTTCTTCATGGTGAATTTGCGGCCGTTAATTTCCACTTTCAGCTCGGTACTGGTACCAGGAGCGGAAATACTCAGGCGGCTGCCGTCAAAAGCAAGGAGTGAAAGAGAGAATAGTGAGCTTAGTAAAAGGGTAAAAATTTTTTTCATGGTCATTTGTTTTAGGGTTAACAATAATTATTTCCGTTAACCTTATTTCCAAAGCCATGCCATTGGTGCCAAAAAACAAGGCAACAAAATGTTAATGGAAAAAACCATCCCGAAACAGTTAATGCCGGTTTATGCCGGAATCCTTGCCTGGCAAGCATTTCACCAGGTTTAAAAATCACACATAGGCCTTCCTTAATTATTTATAAATTTTTTTAGCTGTTGCTAGACTGGCTGAGATTTTAATAAAGCGGTGTGAAATCATGCATTTACCCGCATCATATTCCCACAGAAATGTTTTATTTACCTTGTAAAAAAATTACCGGCATGAACCTGTCCGTTATCAGACGATCCGTGTTATTCGTTTTATTCATCAGCCTGTTTATCATGAGTGCCCGCAGCCAGAACATTAAAAACTATGAAAGGGAGTGGAAGAAAGTGGAAGGCTTTGCAAAAAAAGGCCTGCCGAAATCAGCTCTGGAAGAAGTGAAAAAAATACACGCCCTGGCCAAAAAAGAAAAACAGGATGCCCAGTTGATTAAAGCCCTGGTGTACATGACCGGTCTGCAAAGTGAGAACCGTGAAGACAATGAAATATTTTCCATCGCTGAGGTGGAAAAAGAGATTTCAGTAAGCAAAGAGCCGGTAACTGCTATCCTGAAAAACCTGCTGGCTGAAATGTACTGGAATTATTACCAGCAGCACCGCTGGCAGCTGTATGACCGCAGCAGGACAAAGGAATTTTCCAAAAAAGATATTGCCACCTGGGATGCCGAGGATTTTCATAAAAAGATAAGCAACCTGTACCTGCAATCGCTTCTGCCCGAAAAACTGTTACAGCAAACGAAACTGAATAACTACGATGCCATCATTATAAAAGGTAATGTGCGCCACCTGCGCCCCACCCTGTTTGACCTGCTGGCACAACGGGCCATCCATTATTTTGAAAATGACGAAAGGGACATTAAGAAACCGGCCTATGCCTTTGAAATCAGCCAGGCCAGTGCATTTGACCCTGCAGCAGATTTTGTTATCCGGAAATTTCCTACCAAAGATTCTCTGTCGCTGCAGCATAAAGCCCTGCTGCTTTACCAGAAATTAATTGCCTTCCATTTATTCGATGCCCGGCCCGATGCACTGATTGATGCGGACCTCCTTCGGATTCAGTTTGTAAAAAGCAAATCCACACACCCCGAAAAAAATAAACTCTATTTCAATGCCATTAACCATATTGCCAGCCAGTATGGTAATACTTCGGCTGCATCACAGGCATGGTATTTACTGGCGGCATACCATAATGAGAATGCCGATGCCTACAAACCATATGGCGATACTACCCACCGGTTCAGCCGGCTGAAAGCCAAAGAGATTTGTGAAAGAATACTTCAGCAAAAAGACTCGTCTGAAGGAAAAATCAATTGTTATAACCTGCTGAACCAGATCAACAACCGTTCATTTCAGTTCAGCATTGAGAAAGTGAATATACCCGGTCAGTCCTTCCGGGCTTTGGTTAAATACAAGAATATAACTAATCTCTATTTCCGGATCATTCAACCCGATGAGAACCTGAAGAAACAACTGGAAAACCAGTACGATGAAAAATACTGGCCCCTGCTTGTTTCGGCAAAATCAGAAAAAAGCTGGGAACAAAAACTTCCGGATGCCAAAGATTACCAGCAGCACAGCACAGAAATAAAAGTGGAAGGTTTGCCTTCCGGTGAATATATCCTGCTTGCATCAGACAATAAAGATTTTAGCGGAAAGAAAACCATACTCTGCGTCCGGTTTTTCTATGTGTCAGGCATCAGTTATGTCAACAGCAGCAATGATTATTTTGTACTGAACCGTGATAACGGCCAACCGCTTGCCAAAGCTGCCGTGCAGGTTTGGGAACAGCGCTATGATTATAACCAGTCAAAGTACATTAAAGAAAAAGGGAGGGCTTATACAACTGATGGAAATGGCTTTTTCCGCTTCGAAAAAATCAAAAGAGAAAAAAATGATTACCGTTCTTATTCCTACCTCCTCGATATCACCCATAACGGCGACAGGCTGTTTATGAACGATTACACTTACGATTATTATTACTATAACCAGGATGCAGAAGAACCAAAGACCATCAATACCGTATTTCTGTTTACCGACAGAAGTATTTACCGTCCCGGCCAAACAGTTTTTTTTAAAGGGATAGTGCTTACCAGTAACAGGAAAGAAAAAACAGGCTCGGTAAATTCCGGGTACAGTACCACTGTTATCCTGCGTGATGCTAATTATAAGGATGTTGACACTATTAAGGTAAAAACGAACGGGTACGGCTCCTTCAGCGGTAAATTCCAGTTGCCCCAAAGCGGCATGAACGGCCAGTTCAGCATTTATACAAGAGCTGATAATGGTAATGCTGGTTTTAAAGTGGAAGAATATAAACGTCCCAAATTTTATGTTGAATACGAACCGATCAAAGGCACTTATAAAGTAAATGACGAAATAAAAGTGACCGGTATCGCTAAAGCCTATGCCGGCAATAATATTGACGGGGCTTCGGTAAGTTACCGGGTAGTAAGGCAACCCCGCTTTATCTATCCATGGATATTCTGGCGCTGGTGGCAGCCACCCTCTGAAGAAATGGAAATTGCCCACGGAGAGGCCAAAACAGATAAAGACGGAAAATTTGTTGTAGAATTTACGGCCATACCCGATCTGAAAATTGACAGGAAATTTGAACCGGTATTTGACTATACTGTGTATGCTGATGTAACAGACATCAATGGGGAAACAAGAAGCGGTGAAAAGTCGGTATCTGTGAGCTATAAATCACTGATGCTGGTGAGCAGTATTCCCTCCACCCTGCCGGCCGACAGTCTGAAGAAACTCTCCATCCGCACCCAAAACATGAACGGAGAACATGAACCGGCTATAGTGAAAGTTTCTATAAGTAAACTAAAAGAAGAAAAACGTCTTATCCGGGGCCGCTACTGGGAAAGGCCCGACCAGTTTGTGATGACAAAGGATGAATACATAAAAAATTTTCCCTATGATGAATATGATAACGAAAGTGATTATAAAAGTTGGGAGAAGGGCGAGGTTGTTTTAGAGAAGAGTGATTCAGCAAAGGTGAATGGTGAATGGGCAATAGTGAATAAAAAATTTGAACCGGGCTTTTATATAGTTGAAATGTCAACTAAAGATCAGAATGGTGAAGAGGTAAAGGATGTGAAATACATGGAGCTGTTTGATGAAAAGAGCAACCAGCTTAGCCGGCCGGATTATTTATGGACAGGTATAAAGAAAACAACTGTGGAGCTGGGTGAAACTGCTAAAGTGGAACTCGGCACTGCTGCTGATAATTTGTTTGTAGTTCATCAAATAAATAAAGAGGCGGGAGGCGGAAGGCAGGAAGCAGGAATTTATAGTTTTCTAAAACTTACCAATGAAAAGAAGATTTTTTCTTTTGATGCTTCTGAAAAAGACCGGGGCGGCTTTGGCGCAGGCTGGATGTTCATCAAACATAACCGGCTGTACCAGCTAAGCCAGAACATCAGTGTGCCATGGACGAACAAAGACCTTGCGATTGAATATGCCACATACAGGGACAAGACTTTACCCGGCAGCGAGGAAAAATGGAAAGTAAAAATTACCGGTTATAAAAAAGAAAAAATGGCGGCTGAGATGCTGGCCAGTATGTATGATGCATCACTGGATCAGTTTTACCCGCATGGTTGGAGAGTACCTTCAATATGGCCTTATTTCTATAATAGCAAAAGCTGGAGTGGTACACAGAATTTTAACCAGTTACAGTCAAAGCAAAAGTATTTGAGTGACGAGCAATTAAAATATGTTGACAAGAGATATGATATTTTGTTTTCTGAAGTAGGAGATTACAGAAATCCCAGATTAATGCGATTGCAAAAACCTGCTGGTGCTCCGGCTATGGAAGAACTTGCATCAACAGACATCGTCTTAAAAAACGCTGAAAACGTTGAAAAGAAAAAAAATGGAGACTCTGATGCCGATGGGGTTGCTGATAAACTCGATAAAGAAAAAAAAGGCCAACAAGATCCCTCTGTCAAAATCCGAAAAAACTTCAACGAAACCGCTTTCTTCTTCCCTGATCTGAAAACGGACAGTACCGGCGCTATTGAGTTTTCATTTACTATGCCCGAAGCGTTGACCAAATGGAAGTTCATGGCCCTGGCACATACAAAAGAGGCCGCTTTTGGCAGCAGCACTAAAGAAATTGTGACACAAAAAGAACTGATGGTGCAGCCCAATGCCCCGCGGTTTATGCGGGAAGGCGATAAAATGGAGTTCAGCACCAAGGTGGTGAATCTGACCGGTAAAGAAATTACAGGCACCGCCGAATTTCAACTGTTTGATGCTGCCACCGACCAACCGGTGGATGGTTATTTCAAAAATCAGATGCCCAACCAGTACTTTACGGTTGCTGCCGGACAAAGTGAGTTGGTGAAATTTCCGATTGAAGTACCCTACCAGTTTAACAAAGCCCTTCTATGGAGGATTGTTGCCAAAGCCGGGGCTTACAGCGACGGTGAGGAAAACGCAATGCCTGTCCTCACCAACCGGATGCTGGTAACCGAGACCATGCCACTGCCCATGCGGGGAACCAGTACCAAAAATTTCAGTTTTACCAAACTGCTGAACTCAGGCAGCTCTGAAACACTGCAGCATCATGCTCTTACCGTCGAGTACACCAGCAATCCCGCCTGGTATGCCGTGCAGGCTCTGCCCTACCTGATGGAATATCCTTATGAATGTGCAGAACAGACATGGAACCGCTACTATGCCAATTCACTGGCTGCTTATATCGCTAACTCATCACCGAAGATCAAACAGGTATTTGAAAAGTGGAAGATTAAAGACACAGCAGCATTGATGAGCAACCTGCAGAAAAACCAGGAACTGAAGGCAGTTCTTTTGGAAGAAACGCCCTGGGTATTGCAGGCAAAGAATGAAGCCGAGCAAAAAAGAAATATCGCCCTGCTGTTTGATATGGTGAAGATGAGTGAACAACTCAATAGTTCCTACGACAAGCTGAAACAAATGCAGAGCAGCAACGGCGGTTTTGTATGGTTCACCGGCGGACCCGATGACCGTTACATTACCCAGTACATTGTTACCGGTATTGGCCACCTGTTGAAACTGAAGGCTGTTGCCAAAGGGCAGGAGAATAAACTGAAAGCGATTCTTCAGACTGCAATCCCCTATCTCGACAGAAAAATAAAAGAAGATTTTGACGACCTTATTAAATACAAAGTCAATCTGAAAACATATACTCCGGGCTATACCACCATTCAGTACTTGTATATGCGAAGTTTCTTGCCGGATTACCAGCTTGTCACAGCTTCAAAAACGGCTTATGACTATTTCCGTGGCCGGATACAGCAAACATGGCTGACACAAAGCAAGTACATGCAGGGTATGATTGCCCTGGCCCTGTTCAGAACAGGCGATATAAAAACTCCTGAAGCCATATTAAAATCACTCAAAGAAACTTCCATCACCCATGAAGAACTTGGCATGTACTGGAAAGACCAGCGCAATGGATGGTTCTGGTACGAAGCGCCGATAGAAACACATTCATTACTGATTGAAGCCTTCCAGGAAGCCGGCAAGGATACCAAAACCGTTGACGACCTCCGGACATGGTTATTGAAAAACAAACAAACCAATAACTGGAAAACCACGAAGGCCACCGCAGAGGCTTGTTATGCTTTGCTGCTGCAGGGCACAGCCCCGATAGGTATCGGGGGGTTAAGCGATGAACCCGCCATTGAAATAAAAATGGGAGGCCTCCTCCTAACCTCCTCCTCCGGAGGAGGAACAGAACCCGCCGAAGCCGGAACCGGTTATTTCAAAAAAACAATTGATGGAGTAAAAGTGACACCTCAAATGGGAAATATTTCTGTAACTGTAAGCTCCCAATTAACCAATAAACCAATTAACCAATCCCTGGTGTCATGGGGTGGCGTTTACTGGCAGTATTTTGAAGACCTGGATAAAATTACTACCGCTTCTACCCCGCTGAAACTATCTAAGAAGCTGTTCACAGAAAAGAATACCGACCGTGGCCCGGTGCTCACACCCGTAAACGATGGCGATGTATTGAAAGTGGGTGATAAAATAAAAGTAAGGGTGGAACTGCGGGTTGACCGTGACATGGAATATGTGCACATGAAAGACATGCGGGCCTCCGCACTGGAGCCTGTAAATGTGCTGAGCCAGTACAAATGGCAGGGCGGCCTGGGTTATTATGAAAGCACCAAGGATGCCAGCACCAACTTTTTCTTTAGCTACCTGAGAAAAGGTACCTATGTGTTCGAGTATCCGTTGTTGGTAACCCATACCGGCAACTTCAGCAATGGGATAACAACGATTCAGTGTATGTATGCACCGGAGTTTAGCAGTCATAGCGAAGGAGTCAGAATTAATGTAGAATAGTCAATATGAAGATTCCGGCTTAAAGCCGGAATGACATCAATTTCATTCGTCATGCCGGGCTTGACCCGGCATCTTCTTTTTGGTGTCTTATACATTTCACCAACATAAATTTGCAGCATGCAAATTGAATATCTTATTATTGGACAAGGAATAAGCGGCACCTGGCTCAGTTATTTTCTCCAAAAAGAAGGCAAATCATTTCTCGTAATAGACGAAAACCAGCCCAACTCTCCCTCCCGCATTGCTGCCGGCATCATCAATCCCGTTACCGGGCGCCGGCATGTGGAGGTATGGATGGCTGAGGAAATAATGCCCTTTGCCTGGAAAGCTTATACTGGACTGGGAAATGAACTCGGCATTACAGCCATCTCGCAAAAAAACATCATTGATTTTTTTCCCGGTCTGCAAATGCGGTTAAGTTTTCAGCAGCGGGCGGAAGAAAATGCAAACTATGTTTCGCTGGCTGAATCGTTGGGAGATCTCCGCACCCAATTTAATTATGATTTTGGCTATGGCGAGATCAAACCCGTTTATACAGCCCATCTTGAAACCATATTACCCGCCTGGAGAAATTTGCTGCAGCAAAATAATTATCTGCTGGAAGAAGAGTTTGATATCTCACAGTTAAAAATCACTGTCAGAAAAATTGAATACAAAAACATCATAGCACAAAAAATCATTTTCTGCGATGGCAATGGCAGCGCCAGCAATCCGTATTTCAGAAATCTTCCCTTTGCACCCAACAAAGGCGAAGCTTTGACACTGGAGATTCCTGAACTGCCGGATACCCATATTTATAAAAAAGGATTATCGCTGGCCCCGCTGGCAGCACCAGGGCAATGGTGGATCGGTTCCAATTATGCCTGGAAATTCGATAATGAAAATCCGACAGCTGAGTTCAGGGAAAAAACAGAAGCTCTTTTGAAAAACTGGCTGAAAATACCATTTACAATCAAGGAACATTTTTGTGGTATTCGTCCCGCCACACTGGAACGAAGACCCTTTATAGGATTACACCCTCAACATCCAAACATTGGCATATTGAATGGCATGGGTACCAAGGGCTGCCCGCTGGCCCCATTCTTTGCAAAACAATTGGCTGATTACCTTTTGTACAACAAACCCATTAACCCGGAAGCAGATATCAGCCGGTTTACAAGGATTCTTACCCGATAGCCAATTGCCAATTGCCCATTGTTTTCTATCTTCCTTCACTTAATTTTTTATCATGACCAACCAACAGGAGGCCCGGTACATTATTCCGGCCCGGTTCCGCCGCATGGAAAATATGCATATTGTATTCTGGCTTGTAAAAGATATCAGCTGGTGTTTGATCTGGAGAGAACTGGGGATTGCCATGTTTGTTCCCACTCTTACCATTGCTATCATCATTGCATGGCGAACCCGAAGCATACGGGCAGAGCTGGCCCACAATCTTGCTATCGCTTTCTGGATTACGGCCAATGGCTACTGGATGATCAGCGAATTCTTCGCTTTTAACGAACACATTATCTGGAACTGGGTTACGGGCAAACACATGGCTTTGATTCCTTTCTTTACCGGTGCTTCCATACTGCTTTACTACTATGCAGTGCAGCGGCCAAAAGATATGAAAATGAAAAAAGCGGTGACCATGTAATCAGCCCGGTGTTGTATTTAATACCCGGCCCGGCTCCAGCGGATCCTGGCTCAGCAACTGCCGCATTTCTTCATAAAGAGCCGGCAGTTTTTCTTTAAATTCCTGTGGATTTTCGAAGAATGTTTCAACTGATACGGCCCAGAACTCATCAAAATTGGTCATGGCATAATCGTCCAGCAGGTGGCTCATTCCCTTGTGCATGGCCCTGAATACAGGCTTGCCTTCTTCTGAAAATTCCTGCAGTCTTTCCTTAAAGGTACGGTCATGATGATCCTCCATGCCAAGATAGGCATCAACCTGCAGGGCATGCGCCATTTCATGCAGGCCTACATTTACCGAGTCGGTATAATCGCTGTACCCTTCCAGAAAACGGTTCCAGGAAGTATGAATGCCGTTCTTACTCACATGACCATAATACGTTTCCTTATCAATATTCAGCACATATTCTTTCCGCATCACATGGATCACATCAAAATCATCCATCAGGTAATTGCGCAGGCCAAAAGTCAGTTGTACCGCTGCCCCGCTGATCAATACCGGGATGTATTCTTCCTCCACCATGGAGTGAAAACGGAATTCCTTTGACTGCATGAACTGTATCACCCGGTGCAAAAACCTTTTCTTTTGTGTATCTGGCAATGAACCATAATAGGGATTGTATCTGTTCAGCCACTGGTCATACTGTATTTCCTGCAGGGTGCGGCCGGCAGGGTCATCTTTTGCTGTTCTTCTTATACCTGTCCCTTTTTAAGAGATGGCCGGATGATATAAAACCAGGCCGAGAGTGCAATGATGGTAAAAAGCGCCAGGAACATCTGCCATTCGGGAAAAGGATAATGCGGCCCTTCATCCGCTTTGCTGCGTAGATATGCTTCGCCCAGCGAGTCCAGATGCTGCTGAACCGATTGCTACCACAGCAAACTGTCCCGGTTCAGCATTCCTGTATCGGTTATCCCTGTTGTGGCCCCGGTTAGATCCGGTAAATAAATAGTATCGGGCGGCATTAGCTATAAGTCAATACGAATTTAAGAAGCAGGGCTAAATAAGGGCAAAACACATAAAATAGAGCCTACAGGGTTATCTTTGCGCCGCGGAAAGGCTAACTTAATATAGTTGTCCTGAAAGATTTCAGAACAACTTTTCAACCCATCAATTTTTAAACGGATCATGTACAGAACCCATACCTGCGGCGAATTAAGACTGGCAGACAAAGGTGCAAAAACAACTCTGGCCGGTTGGGTGCAAACGGTCAGAAAGTTCGGCGCCATCACCTTTGTTGATTTGCGGGATCGTTATGGTATCACCCAGCTTTTATTTGGCGAGGAACTGAATAAACAGCTTGAGGAAAATCCGCCGGGCCGTGAGTTTGTTTTACAGGCCGCCGGTACCGTAAATGAAAGAAGCAACAAGAACCCCAATATTCCAACAGGCGATATTGAAATACTGGTTTCCTCCTTTACAATACTGAGTAAATCCTCCGTACCTCCTTTTACCATCCAGGATGATACGGACGGAGGGGATGACCTCCGGATGAAATACCGTTACCTTGACCTGAGAAGAAACGAAGTAAAGAAAAACCTCGAATTGCGTTATGCTGTAAACCGGGCAGCCCGGAGTTATTTACACGGACAAAATTTTATAGAAGTTGAAACGCCATATCTAATCAAATCCACGCCGGAAGGGGCAAGGGATTTTGTAGTACCCTCAAGAATGAACCCGGGGCAATTTTATGCTTTACCGCAATCGCCCCAAACTTTTAAGCAGTTGCTGATGATAAGCGGGTATGACCGTTATTATCAAATTGTAAAATGCTTCCGGGATGAAGACCTGCGGGCCGACCGCCAGCCGGAATTCACCCAGATTGACTGCGAGATGGCTTTTGTGGAACAGGAAGACGTACTGAACATGTTCGAAGGCATGGTAAAGCACATCTTTAAAGAAGTAAAGGGAATTGAATATAATGAAGCGGTTCCCCGGATGACCTGGGAAGATGCCATGTGGAATTATGGCAATGATAAGCCGGATATCCGGTTTGATATGAAAGTAACAAACCTTGTTTTTTCAAAGCAAATGTTTCCAAATAAAAGCACTGTTCTTCCGGAAGAAATGTTTGCAATCCCCCCTTGGGGGGGCGGGGGGGCCGAGGCTGTATTGGCAATAGCCGTACCAGGTTGTGCCGATTACACAAGAAAACAGACTGATGAATTAACAGAATGGGTAAAACGGCCGCAAATTGGGATGAAGGGTTTAGTATTTATTAAATGTAATACCGGCGGAAGTTATAAGAGCAGTGTAGATAAATTTTACAGTGAAGACAAATTAAAAACCATTGCAGAAGCTGCCGGCACCAAAGCCGGCGATCTGGTACTGATACTTGCCGGGCCGGAAGAAAGAACCAGAAAGGCCATCAGTGAGCTTCGTCTTGAAATGGCTGAACGTTTGGATCTTCGCAAAAAAGATGAATTCAAACCGGTGTGGGTGCTGGATTTTCCGCTGTTTGAATACGATGAGGAAGGCAATCGCTGGGTGGCCCGCCATCACCCGTTTACCGCACCCAAGCCCTCGCAGATTGAAACAATGATCAGCAACAACCCTGCGATTGAAAATACGGCTGAATACGTTAAGCATCCTTATGCTAATATCAAAGCTAATGCCTATGATATGGTACTGAACGGAAATGAAATTGGCGGAGGCTCTATCCGGATCTATCAAAGAGAATTACAGGAAAAAATGTTTGCCGCTCTCGGAATGGACAAAGAAGAACAGCAGCACAAATTTGGTTTTTTGCTTGGAGCCTTTGAATACGGGGCCCCGCCACACGGCGGCATCGCCTTTGGTTTCGACCGTCTCTGCGCCATCCTCGGCGGCAGTGAAAGCATCCGTGATTTTATTGCATTTCCTAAAAACAATGCAGTAAGAGACATGATGCTGGATGCACCCTCTACGATTGATGAGAAGCAACTGGAGGAGTTGCAGATAAAGCTGGATTTGAGGGGATAGCTCATAAATTAACCCCGGCCTCAAGGCTGGGGTTAATAACCGAAACCGCTCAGGGGCTTTAGCCCTGAACACTGGCTATGAATTGAGTAATTGCATCAAAATGGCCGCTACCTTCTCGCTATCCGGCAGCATGGCCTGCTCCAGCCCCATATTCATCGGTACAGCCGGCAGATTCAATGCCCCCAGTACTTCCACCGGTGCATCTAACGACTGAAAACAGTTTTTGGATATGCGTCCGGCCAATGCTTCGGCAAAGGAATTGTTCTGTTGTTCTTCCGTCAACACCAGGCATTTGCCGTGGGTTCTTACTCTTTCGTATATCAAATCTTCATCGAGGGGAAATAAAGTTCTTAAATCAACTATTTCTACCTGCCGGTTAAATTTTTTTGCCGCCGCTTTGGCCCAATATACTCCCATGCCGTAAGTGATCACTACACAGCTTTCACCATCGTTAATTTTATTTTTATCTGCATGTAAAACGATATTGGCTTTGCCAAACGGCAGTATATAATCCCGGGAAGGCTCAGGTGTTTTTGCATCTTCTGTACCCGGTACTTTGCTCCAGTAAAGGCCTTTATGTTCCAGCATCACCACAGGGTTGGGATCATAGTAAGCAGCTTTCATCAATCCTTTCATATCAGCTGCATTTGAAGGATAAGCAACCTTTATTCCCTTCACCGAAAGAACAGTTGTCTCCACACTCCCGCTGTGATAAGGCCCGCCGCCGCCATAAGCGCCGATGGGAACTCTTAAGATCATTGATACGGGAAACTTTCCGCAACTGAGATAACAGCTTTTCGAAACTTCAGATACCAATTGATTAAAGCCCGGATAGATATAATCGGCAAACTGCACTTCCACTATGGGTTTTAATCCCACCGCACTCATCCCAACACAAGAACCTACCACATAGGCTTCCTGAATAGCTGTATTAAACACCCGATGGTCGCCAAATTGTTCCCCCAGCGTGGCTGCTTCCCGGAAAACTCCGCCTAATCTTTTCCCCACATCCTGTCCGTAAAGCGCCGCTTCAGGATGCTGCTCCATTATTTCCCGGATGGCAAACAAAGCCGCATCCACCATAATCACTTTTTCTGCACCGGCCGGGTTTCTTTCTCCCTTTTCTTCCGTAACCGCTGTGGGAACAAAAACATGTTCATCCACGGTTGCCGGGTCGGGTTCCGGCGATGCAACAGCCCTGGCAAAATCAGCAGCTGCCACTTCAGCTGCCTCCTTTTCTATTTGCTGCAATTCCTCTTCGCCAACTCCCTTCTCCAGCAATTTTTTTCTCAGTTTGGGATTGGGATCATGGGCCAGGTGCTTTGCCCAGTCTTCATCACTCCGGTAAAATTCTTTTCTCACCCCGCTGGTATGGTGTCCCAGCAGCGGAACGGATGCATGAACGAGATAGGGTTTTCTTTTCTCCCGGACATAATCCACCACTTCTTTCATCACGGAATACGATGCTTCAAAATCACTGCCATCCACCTGTACCCTGTTCATCCCTTTAAATCCGGCAGCAAACTCAAAAGCGTTCATTGACCGGGATTCTTCTGAAGTAACGCTGATGCCCCAGTTGTTGTCCTGCACCAAATAGATAATGGGCAGTTGCTTTAACACGGCAAACTGGAAGGCCTCACTCACTTCGCCTTCAGTGATGCTTGCATCACCCAGCGAGCATATCACTACAGGCAGTTCTCCATTCATGCCTTTTTTCAGCTTTTCGGTCAAATGTTTTTCTAAATATTGAATCCCCTGTGCAATGCCGGTGGTGGGAATGGCCTGCATACCCGTGGCGCTGCTTTGGTGGATGATGCCGGGTTTATCACTGCCCCGGTAATTGGGATGCGAATAATATTCCCTGCCGCCGGTAAAAATATCATCGCCTTTGGCAAGCAGTTGCAGCATTTGCTCATAAGGAGTAAAACCAAGACCCATGATAAGGCTTTCGTCACGGTAATAAGGGCTTACAAAATCGCAGGGCTGCAACTGAAAGGCTGTGGCCAGTTGTATCGCCTCATGCCCCCGGGAAGTGGAGTGAACATATTTGCAGACACTGCGGTTGGCTTCATAAGTCTCTGCCATCACTTTCACCCGGCACATCAGCCGGTATGCCTGCAGCAATATGTCGGGACTGATCATGGGCAAACAGTTATTTTGAGGCGAAGCAAAAATAGGGTATGCTGCAGAGCTGTAAAAAGAAAACCATCCCGTTGTGTACAGGATGGTTTTGTGCAGTTAGTATTGGTTCTCGTAAAAATCTTTATTTCACTTCAAGGGTGAACATACTGGCATCTTCGATGAAGGCCTCCAGTTCATCTCCCACTACCACCTCGCCCACACCTGCAGGTGTGCCGGTAAAAATCACATCGCCGATGTTCACTGAAAAATAATTGGAAATGTACGATACAATTTTATCAAAATTATGGATCATATTTCCAGAATTGCCCTGCTGCACCAGTTCCTTGTTCTTGTACAGGCAGAAATTGATGTCTTTCTTATTCTTGATATTGGTCAGCGGTATCCACTTCCCTATCACGGCTGAATTATCCCAGGCTTTGGCTTTTTCCCAGGGAAGCCCTTTTTCTTTTAGTTCGTTCTGCACATCCCGGGCTGTAAAATCAATACCGGCAGTGATTGCATCATAATACTTCGATGCAAATTTTTCCTGGATGTATTTTCCATTTTTACTGATACGGATGACCAGCTCACATTCATAATGCAGTTCATTGGTGAATTCAGGGTAGTAAAACGGCGTAGGCGGCTGCAGCATGGCGCTTTTGGGTTTCATGAAAATGACCGGTTCTTCCGGAACCTCGTTGCCAAGCTCTGCTGCATGCGCTGCATAGTTACGGCCTACACAAAAAATCTTCATAAACAGGTGGTGTTAGTGATAAATACATTGGATACTTTACACTTTGTTGTGTTGTTTATCCCATATATTCAGCGGTCATCATGTTGTTTATTGGATTTCCCCGCAATTCGGTCATCGTCAGCCGGGAATAAAAAGTCAGGTGGCCTGCTGTGCCTGAGGCAACAGCAGGAAGGCTAAAGTAAGTAATCAATCTGATTTATCATAGCGAAAATTCCTGATTATTTACCTGGTTCATGGCTGCAGTAATACCCTGTATGGCAAAGCATTCAATAATCTCCACTGCTTTTTCAATCTTGAGCTTCACCAGGGCTTCTTCCTCTTTTTTCCATTTACTGAGCACATAATCTGCCTGGTGGCCTTTGGGATAGTTGTTACCGATACCAAAACGCAGCCTGGGATAATCCCGGGTACCCAGCAATTCCTCCACGCTTTTAAGCCCATTATGCCCTGCATCACTGCCGCCGGGTCTCAGCCTCAGTTTACTTAGGGGGAGGGCAATTTCATCCACCACCACGAGCATATTAGACAGGTTCACCTTCTCTTTATCAGCCCAGTATTTTACCGCTTTGCCGCTAAGGTTCATATAAGTGGTCGGGCAAATACAGACAAAACTTTTTCCCTTCCATTTTACACCGGCCACATAAGCATACCTGTCCGCCCGGAAACTGCCGCCATGCTTCTGTACAAAGGCATTCACCACATCAAAGCCGATGTTATGACGGGTATGGGCATACTCATCACCCGCATTTCCCAAACCAGCAATTAAGAATTTCATCTCTTGTTTACAGCTTATCAAATATCGGATTAACAAAACAAAAAACCCGTCCGATATCCTGTACTTGCTGAAGGAGCCGGGCGGGTTGCAGTATGCTTAATAGAAAAATTATTTTTTCCCTTTTTCTTTTTCCGGGGCAGCAGGTGCGGCGGCAGCGGCCGGTGCAGCAGCGGTGCCGGCAGCAGGTGCAGTAGCGCCTGCGGCGGCAGGGGCAACAGCAGCTTCTTCCTGTTTCAACTGCCGGGTGAGTGTTACGGATGCGATGGGGATACGGGGAGAGTTCAGGATTTCATAGTTCTCTTCCTTTACATCTTCCACCCGGATATTACCATTCAGCTCCAGGTTATCCACGCTAACTTCAATTTGTTCCTTCAGATACCGGGGATAGGTTTTTACCTTCAGCGATTTCATTTTGATCACCAGCTTACCGCCGTCTTTTACACCCGGTGAGGCGCCTGTAAATTTCAGGGGAATATCGGCAATCACTTTTTTGTCTTCCATCAGCTCCAGCAGGTCCACATGAATAAGCCGGTCGGTTATTTTGTCAAACTGCAGGTCCTTCAGAATGGTCTTATAGGTTTTGCCATCCACTTTTACCTCAGCCAGCTGAAAACTGGGGGTGTACACAAGATTTTTGAAAGCTGCAGCAGGGGCTGTAAAATTAATTTCCTGTGCGCCGCCATAAATTACACCGGGCACCAGTTCCTGAGAGCGGATTTGCCGGGTGGCGTTTTTCCCGAATCCGGTCCTCAGTTGTCCTTCGATGGTAATTGTTTTCATTTGTTGTTATTTATATTGTTTGGTTACTTACTTATCCCTGCGCTGCGAGTGAATAAAGAGACTTGTGATGCTCTTGTTCTCAAACGCATTCCGGATGGCTACTGCAAACAGTTCGGCTACCGAAATCACTTTAATTTTAGTGGTTTCCTTTCTAACCGGTATGGTATCGCAAACCACCAGTTCTTCCAGTACACTGTTCTCTATATTCTCGTAGGCCTTGCCGCTGAGTACCGGGTGGGTAATCAGCGCCCTTACGCTTCTGGCTCCTTTTTCTTTTAAAAGACCTGCACTTTTGGCAAGGGTGCCTCCCGTATCACAGATATCATCAATAATCACTACATCCCGGTCTGTCACATCTCCTATCACCACCATACTGGCAATCTCGTTGGCTCTTTTACGGTGCTTATCGCAGATCACCATTTCCGCATTAAAGTAATTGGCTATTTCCCTGATGCGGTTGGTAGCCCCTACGTCGGGGGCCGCAAAGGTAAGGTTTTCAAGGCGCAGATTTTCTATGTAAGGAATAAAAACCGCATGGCTGTCAAGATGGTCAACCGGGATGTCAAAATACCCCTGAATCTGGGGGGCATGAAGGTCCATAGTAATTATTCTGTCGGCCCCGGCAGAAACTAACATATTGGCTATCAGCTTGCTTCCAATAGCCACACGGGGCCTGTCTTTTCTGTCTTGCCGGGCATATCCGTAGTATGGAATGACTGCGATCACTTTATAGGCCGAAGCTCTTCTGGCGGCATCAATCATCAGCAGCAGTTCCATCAGGTTTTCAGCGGGGGCGAAAGTGCTTTGCACCAGGAATACATAATCACCCCTTACACTTTCCAGGAAAACCGGGCAAATTTCCCCGTCGCTGAACCGCTGAATGTTGACTTTGCCGGGGCGGGTACCATAACGCTTACAAATTTGTTCGGCCAGTTGCTGCGAGCCGGTGCCGGAGAAGATTTTTGCGGATTGCATGGCAGAAAAATGTGCGGCGAAGATACTGATTCACTTTTCTGATTAACAAAAAAACTGCCACCCTGCAAACAGCTGGCGAATCATGACCGGCTGTTTTTTAAAATAACCGGTAAAGCTGGTTCTTACCTGCTCGCTACAGAGCCTGGTGTTTCTGTTACCTGATTATGCCTTACAGCCGGCCCGGAACCATGGGCATTGCAACTGTAAAAAAGAGAAAAACAGATAAAAATGGAGAATACAAGCGCCACCACATACACCCCTGCAAAAAAAAGGATGGGGTGAAGCGAGCCCATCGGGGTCATTGATCTTGGTTTCATACGTACCGGATTTGGGTTTTTCAAAGGGTTGCTGGCGGCTTCATGAAATACCGTTTCTGGTATTCATGGATTAAAATTATTAGCTAAATTGGTTGTATGCAAGAGCACATGTACTCAATTAAACAATGGTCAAAAGACGACAGGCCGAGAGAAAAATTACTATCCGCGGGGGCAGCCAGCCTCAGTAATTCTGAGTTGCTGGCCATCCTTATCCACCATGGCACCCGGCAAAAAACCGCTGTTGACCTGGCCAAGGAAATACTGAAACTGGGAAAAGATAACCTTGGTGAACTGGGAAAACTTTCGGTAAAAGAGCTGATGAAAATTAAAGGTATCGGCGAAGCCAAAGCAATTACCATTGCCGCTGCCCTTGAACTGGGCCGCAGGAGAATAGCAGAAGCCCCGCTGGATAAGTCGGTTATCAAAACCAGTCATGATATTGCCCGCTATCTTCAAACCAGGCTGCAGGACCACCGGCATGAGGTGTTCGCCGTATTATTTTTAAACCGTGCCAATAAGGTAAACCATTTTGAGATCATCAGTGAAGGGGGTATTACCGGCACCGTGGCCGACCCCCGCATCATATTAAGAAGGGCCCTTGAAGAAGACGCTGTCAGCATCATCTTATGTCACAATCATCCCTCCGGCAGCCTGAAACCAAGCAGGGCTGATGAAGAACTTACTGCAAAAATTAAAGGTGCCGCCGCCCTGCTGGACATTGCAGTACTGGATCATATCATAGTAAGCAACAGCGGATATTACAGTTTTGCGGATGAAGGAATATTATAGTTCACAGTTGAGAGTTCAAAGTTCTAAATTGTCTAAAAAAAGAGAGCAATGGCAACTATCAGCAAATTCGAAGATCTAAAAGTTTGGCAGAAATCAAGGTTATTATGCCAGTTGGTTTTTGAGATGATTCAGCAAGAAAATTTTTCAAGAGATTATAAGCTAAAAGACCAGATCAATGGTTCATCAGGTTCTGTAATGGACAATATTGCAGAAGGATTTGGCAGACAGGGAAACAATGAGTTTATCAATTTCCTGACAATTGCAAATGGATCGGCAATGGAAGTGAAATCGCAACTCTACAGGGCGTTTGATAGAAAGTATATTAATAATGAAAAAATGGAAGAGGTATCAACCCTGATTGATGAAATCAGTAAAATGATATTTGGACTGATTGATTATCTCGGTAAAAGCGATTTCAGGGGTCAAAAGTTTAAGGCAAGGGAAAAATAATATCCTGAGTGAAACTATGAACTATAAACTATGAACTATGAACTATGAACTTTAAACTCCGGACTATGAACCCCCTACGCCTGTCCCGCCGGTCCGAAATTCAACGGCAGCTGAAATTCCTCCAGGTCTTTTATCGGCCCGTTTACCCCTTCGTATTTCTGGATATTTTCCATTATGGCTTTCATAAACCGTTTGGCATGCTGCGGGGTGAAGATGATCCTTGATTTCACCTTGCTTTTGGGTGTGCCGGGCATCACATTCACAAAGTCAATTACAAACTCGGCATGGGAGTGGGTGATGATGGCCAGGTTGGCATAGGTGCCTTCGGCCACCTCTTCGGATATTTCAATATTCAGTTGGCTGGGTTGCCCGGTTGGCTGTTCCATGTTTCGGTTATTTGTCCAAAAATAAGCTTAACCGGCTATTCGGATATAACAACCTCACCCCACCAAAACTCCAATTATTGGAGTATCCGTTACCCCTCTCCATATGGAGAGGGGGTGTAGAATCTTCAATTTTGGGAATTTTAATGGGGTGAGGCCCGAGAACAAGAAAAGAATGTACCAGTTTATATATGCAGACGCCGGTTAAGCTTATTGCTCTGCAGGGCTGTCGTTACGGGGAATAAAAAAACGTCCCGCAAAATGCAGGACGTTTAAAAATATTCATAAGCAAATTATCTCGGTCCTCTATATTTCCAAAGCTCATCAAAATAAGTACGTACACCTGCAATAGCTGAAGGATGGTACATGAAGTATTTGATCAGTATATCCCGGTTGCCCTGCACGGCATTTACACCGCTGGGATCGAGTTCAATTCTTCTGGTATTAGATGCTGCATACAGTGGTGGACCGCTGCCGGTTTGCGGGTTGCCAAGCGCAGTAGAGCCGCCACGGGTGGGGTCGCCATAATAGTTATGAATCCTGGCAACCCTGTTGGTAGCGGGATCGAAATTGATAACAATACCCATACTTCCGTAACCCGAGTGGCCGCCTCCGTTCAATATCGGGTGGCCGATAGTACCCCAGATGGTATTGTCAAATACAATACACTCTGTTCCGCCGGTTGTTATCAGGTGGGCTTCCCAGGCGCCGCCGTTGGCAATAGGAAATGGATCACCCACAGGTGAGGTTGCATTATTGTTGTTCCACTGTACAAGTGCCGGCACTACCAGGTCAATCATCGGGCCGGTTACGGCATAAATGCCATCCCAGTTGTTTTTGGCGCCTATTTCCACCACCAGTGATTTTTGGGTGGATATTTTACTATCGGCGCTAACCGAAGTAATGGTAAAACCAAGGCCATACAGGGCGCTGGGGTTCAGCACCTGGGCATTGGGAATTGTGATGTATATCTGCTTGGCAAAATCGCCGTTATCAAATGTAAAGGTCCAGGAGCCGCCCATACCGCCCACTTTAGCTGCATCTGACTGGATGGTGTACCAGGCAGCCGGGAAATGCAGGTAAGCCGGGTTTGCCGCCCTTACAGCAGCCGTGTCGTCTTTAATAACCACGGTTGTTGCAGCATTGGCAGCCGCTTCATTGGGGGCGTCTTTGCGTATATCACACACCAGTATTTGCTGGGAAGTACTCACAAAGTCAATGGGGTTCTTTTTTACCTCGGCAGGGGTTCCGCCGCCAAGGATTTTTACAATAGTGGTGCCCTCACTTTTAAGGGGCGTCACTTCTTTCTTTATGCAGGAAGCAAAAGCCACTGCTGTAAAGAGGAGGCCGTATAGTGCATGTTTAGTGTTCATGTATCTGTGGTTTTTAGGTGATCAATTTTATTGGGCCCACCATACTTTGGTATCCTGGTTATCTCCTCCAATGGCCGAAGCAGCCGCATTGGTATTGGCTGTGTTGGAGCCATACGATTGCTGACCATAGGTATAGCGCTGCGGTATCTGGCGGGAACTGTTAGTGGCATCCTGCGCTGGTGTAAGCACCGGCCAGCCGGTTCTTCTCCACAGGTTCCAGCCACGCATACCATCTGGATAAGCAGCAATGTATTCCTGTATGGCAATATTGCGGATATTGGCAGCCGTGCCCTGCGGATTGGCCAGTACTACGCCGGCCTGAGCAAAATAGGCAGCGCCCGGAGCAGCAACACCCCATTGTGCATGGGAGGCATTTATACCATTCTGATACATCTGGTTCATATTTTCACCGGTCCAGCCCCTGTCGGCAGCCTCAGCCCTTGTTAAGTAGGTTTCGGCCGCAGATAAAATAACCAAGGTACTGTTAGCATTCCTGAATGGCCCTCTTAATATCCTTGCCCAGTTGGGATTGGCTGAAGTCCATGACTCCATAAAGGCCCTGAGGCGGCCGTAAGGCACTCCCTGGCTTGAGCTCAGATTATAATCGGGACTGGCAGGGTCTTCTGATTTGCCGCCATAAGAAGCCTGGCGACCATCAGTAAGCGAAGTCATCAGTAAGGCCATCGGCTCACTTTCGCCAAAGTCTCTTCTTCCGTTATAAGTATTGAACCAGGGGTTCCTGTAATTACCGCCCGGGTAAGCAACCGCTATGTTATCAGCGTTACTGGTGATTACACCAGCCGGGTGGGTCAATGCTGCGTTGAACTGTACTGCAGCTAACTGACCGGCTGAAGGGTATTTTTTGCTCATTTGCATGGCAAGACGGAGGCGCAGTGAATTGGCAAATCTTTGCCAATTGCCAATATTGCCTCCGTAAAGAACATCTCCGGTAATGGCACCGCCGCCACCCAACTGGTTTACAGCGGCAGCCAGTTCATTCAGCATACCGGTGTAGATATCAGACTGACGGTCGAAAACCGGCGTACCGTTACCCTGCAATGCCTGTGAATAAGGAATGTCGCCGTATTGATCGGTCAGAATACTGAAAATGTATGCTTTCAGGATTCGGGCCACAGCCTTCATATTATCATTAGGCCCATTGCTTATAATGTTTTGAAGGTCATTTAAAGGACCAGAATAATTGCCTTCGAAATTGATCTGCGGCAATGAATACAGTGACACATCGGTATACTGCGTTTCAGAGAAATACTGGCAGTATAATCCTCCGCGGGTAAGGCTGGCGTAGCCGCCAATACCTGCCTGTACGTTTGTCAGCAGTGCATTGAATAGCGGGCTGCCCGTTACCCCGGGGTTAACATTGGTATTCCCGAAGTCGCTGGAATATCTTTTACAACTGGTAAAAAACAGTCCAAAAGCAAGGGTCAGTACCGCTAACCTTTGAATGCTTGTCTTTTTCATATTCATGATGTTTATTGTTGTTATTATTAATGATTATCAGAAGCCGATCCTCAGGTTAACACCATAACCTCTTGTACCGGGCAAGTTACCCGCCTCACCGCTCAGGTTGCTGATCTCAGAAGGATCGAAATCATCTGTTTCAGCATAAATAAGCACCAGGTTGCGGGCTATAAATGAAAGTTCGGCCCTGTTCATCCATTTTTTGGTAAAGCCCCATTTTTCTATAGGCAGTTTATAGCCCAGCGATACTTCACGAAGCTTCACAAAAGTAAGGTCATACACATAGGGGTCAAATGCCCTTCTGTCGTAGAAAGAGTGGAAGTAGTTCTGAGCATCCACATAATAATCAACCGGGCGTCCGGTATTGTCCACTCCAAATACATGTACTCCTCCTCCGTCTGCTACCGCATCACGAATGGGATTGCCCTTGTCATTCAGCACGGCAGTGCGGGCAGTAAGACCGGAATAAGAACCCCACATGTTTGACAGTGAGAAGAACTTACCGCCAATCTGGCCATCGGCATTGGCAGCCACAATCAGTCTCTTGAATTCAAATGTGGTTTGTGCGCCGAAAGTATGTTTGGGCAGTACGGAGCCATATGATACAGCCGGGTCGTTTACATACAAACCGCTGGCATCAACTACGGGCTGACCGTTGATCCGCTTCATACCGTTGCCAAACAACTGGCCCCAGTCTTTACCTACCTGGTGCAGCATGTAAGGCCCTACGGTTCCCCAGTTGCCCTGGATGCCGGTTGTTTTATCAATACCGGGGGCCAGCTCAGTTATTTTGTTGGAAGCAAGGATTCCCCAGTTGGTATTGATTTCCCATTTTATATTGCTGTTCCAAACCGGGCGGCCCATCAGTTTAATGTTATGTCCGCTCTTTTCTATCAAACCGGCATTGGTAAGCTGTGATGTAAAACCGCTGGTGCCGTTCACAGTTACTGCAGTGGGGAAGTCTTTATCTTCTCCTTTCCAGTAAGTGTATGAAACGCCGATTCTGCGTTTCAGGAACTCAAGGTCAAGTCCCAGCTCATACTGGCGGGTTACCGAGCCCCTAATGTTCGGGTCAACAAGCTGATCAGGAGTGCTCATCAGGATATTAGCATTCCACTGGAACTGGCTGGGAGCGTAGTTAAATCCGGGATAAGCATATGTACCGATACCGGTGGGGATTTCACCCACTGAACCACGGAGTTTACCATAGTTGAGCGGAGCCCATTTCAGCAGCTGGCTGAAAATAAAGGACAAGCCGGCTGATTTGGAAACAATAAAGGACTTGCTCGGCGGAAGATCAGACATCCAGTCCTGGCGGAGGGTGAAGTCAAGGTTCAGGAAGTTATCATAACCGATAGAGTTTGTCCAGAAAATTGCGCTGTACCTGAAATCCGTACGGGTGTTACCGATTGTAGCGGGATTTTTGGAGTTAGCGATCGAGAACAGGTTGGGTACACTTAAGCCCTGGTTGGTATTGGCATTGTTACCCTTTATCAGCTGACGCAGGATATCTGTACCAAAGCTGGAGTTGATGTTGAATTTATTGTACTTCCTTTGAAAATACAGTTGTGCCTCCATATTGGTGCGGTTGGAATTGGAGGTATTGGTTGAATAAAAACCAAAACACTCCCCGCAGTTACCGGTTGACTGGGTGGCACTTTCGCCCAGGTCAGAGGAGTATTTTTGTTCAGACCAGACAAGATTCTGCTGCTTGCGATAAGTAGCCCTGAATCTCCAGTTCTTATGAATCTGGTACATGAGGGAGATATCGCCGAAATACCTGTCGGTATTGGTTACAATTTTTACCAGGTCAAACCACTTGTAAAAACCATACCAGTAGTTACCGGCATAGAAAGCCCTTTCGTTGGCCGGGTTATAGGTGCTGGGGTTGGCCTTGTTCCAGCTTGCCCAGATGCCCTGCGGGGTACGCAGGTCTTTCAGTTCCCTCAGGATCTTCATATCCAGGTTACGGTGGAACCACTGGTTAAAGGAGCCGGTGGTTTGGTTGGAATAACCGTCATCAAATTCGCCGTTCAAAACCTGTGTGGCATAATTGAGGTTGATAGAAGCAGTTAGTTTGGAAGTCAGGTTTATAGATCCGGCAAGGTTAAATACATTTTTCTTCAGGAATGTGGTGGGGATAAGACCCTGTGTTTCCACATTATTAAATGCAAGACGGAGTGAAGCATTTTCACCTGCTTTGGAAAACGCCACAGAGTTGTTGAAGGTAATACCTGTTTCATAAAAGTCCCTTGCATTATCGGGCTGGGGAAGCAGTTTGGCGGTCTGGCCTTCATACCTGTGGCCGCCATACCATGCATACCAGGGTATATATTCCTGGCCTACCATGCGGGGGCCCCAGCTGGCATCGTCAGAATAATCATGGTAATATTTACCGTCTAATTTCTTCCACAGTTCCGGATGTCCGGGCTGCCAGGTATATTTATACATATCGGCAGTGTTACCGCCGGCGTAAGAGTTTTGATAGTTGGGTAAAATGTATACCCTGTCAACCTGCATACCGAGGTTCAGTTCAACCCCATATCCTTTATCGGTTTTCTTTGCTTTTTTCAGGGAGATAACGATAGCGCCCCTTGCACCCTGGGGACCAAAGAGAGCTGAAGCTGCAGGACCCTGAAGGATAGTGATATCTCCAATGTCATCATTGTTTATGTCGTTAATGTTGGGCAGGATGGTACCGTCCACCACATAAAGAGGGTCGCCGCCTCCGCCAAAACCAGTTTCGCCGCGAAGCCTGATGTTACCGGTGCCGGCATTACCCAGCTTGGCAGCCGACTGGCTTCTTACCTGCAGACCTGAAACTTTACCGGCAAGGGCATTGTTTACATTGGTCTGGCGGATGGTGTTCAACTGGTCACCCGATACTACCTGGGCGTTTACCGTGGCATTGCGCAACTGCCGCTTCATACCATAGGCAGTGGTTACTACAACCTCTTCACCCGTGATAACTGATTTTACAGCTTTTACGGTATAATTGCTTTCAGTGCCTACTGTAACCTCGGTGGGAGTGATACCACCGGTAATTACCAGCACATCGCCGGTTTTGGCCAGTATACGGAAGTTACCGTTGTTGTCGGTAGAAACTCCCGTCCGGGTTCCTTTAATAAGTACAGATGCGCCCGCAACAGGAGCACCTGTTTCATCGGTCACGGTACCGGTAATGGTACGGGTTTGACCGAACGCCAATGCAGTAAACAGCATCAGCATCGTAAACAGTGATGCGAATTTTCTCATGTTAACGTTAATTTTAAAAAATTTAAAAGCATTGAAAATCAGGGAAAACCGTCTATTTTCCGGGTTGGGATTGTAAACAAAGACAGCATCTTCTTTGAAAATGCTGCCGCAATGTAAAACTTTTTTTAACAATTAGTTAAATGACCCCAAAAAAAACCGAACACCTGTTATTTTTTTAAAATATAAACCTTGCCTGCAACCTAAGTTCCGTCCGGCTGTTTCCGGGGATTTCGTCAAGGCCGGAGCCCACGGAGCTTTTATCCCGGTAAATGGTCTGTGCCCAGCGAAGCCAGCAACTGATTTTTCCGGTAATATCGTAATTCAGGTTCAGGTAATAGCGGAACCCCTTATCAAAAAAGGCCGGAATGGAATAGCTGTACAACACATCATTCTCATAGGCATAAATGCGGGAGTTATAACCATCCGTTTCAAAATACTGAAGCCGGATACCGCCTGACAATGGTTTCTGCATCGGCTTAAACAGCACATCAGTGAAAAGAAGAAACCCATTCTCCCTGTTGGGCCCGTTTTTGTCATACCATAATAGCTCGGCTCTGGTCCGCAGTGTAAAGGAAGTGCTTACTTTATAACTAACCTGTGTTCTCCAGTTTTGCCTTGGAAGAAAAACAAGATAGTTCGTCGTTGTTGTATTGTCCGGCTGGTTACCCTGTTTTGCCTCGCTTCGAAAACGGGTGTAAATCTCAGTTTGTTTATTCGGGGTGTATGTGAGCTGGGTTAAAAAATCAGTGCTGTGGCCGGGGGCATCCACCAGATATTTCAGCCAGGGAAATTTAAAAACATCACCATAAGCATCAATCCTCCAACCAATGGCCGGGCGGATGGTGATGCCTGCGTAGAAGCCCCGTTCATTGGAGGGATACGTATTTTCAGTAAAAGCATTGCCATACACTGCCTGGTAGGCAGGTGAAATATGCCGGTGCAACAGGGAAACATCTGCCCTGGCATCAACACTTACCAGCAAACCATTAATGAAAGCATAATTGAAATTTTTGTCAGTGGCCGCCTCTCCGAAAAAATGAAGGTTTTTGTACGTGTAACTGTAATCCGCACTCAGGTTGTACCAGTTCTTACCGCTGATGGCATACAGGTTATATGGCTCATCTCTTTTTTGCACAGGCAGTGAAAAATGATAATACACTCCGTTGATACCTGCATGCCAGCGGGCGGCTTTGTAAGCGAGGGCGGCTCCAAAGGATGTTTGAGTCAGGTTATTGCGGTCGGCCGCTTCACTATTGGTGCGGTGATAACCCGAATTAAGAAAGGATGAAATGAAGTCTTCATTATTTACGGTATCGGCAACAAAGTTGGCGCTGAGTTTTCGCAAAGAAGCAAATACCGTTGATTCGAAATTCCTTTTCCGGATGGTAATTCCGGCGCCACGGTGAAAATAAAATTCACCTGCTGAATTGTAGGGCCGCAGCACGGCCGACTGCCGCTTGATACCCATTACATCCACACTTTTCTTAAATGCCAGGCTTTGCCACTGTATCAGCCCCTGCCCCATATTCACGGTAAAATCGCCCAAAGCAAATGACTGTATGATGCCGGTTTTCCTGATGAACAAATGAAAAGAGTAAAAATCAAAACCCTTGTTCTGCGCCCCCTTTAAAAATTGTTCCCCTGCATCTTTATCGCCCAGTACCCCAAACTGCAGCAGGTTTTTGTAAACATAGCGGTAGCGAAACAAGATGCGTTGCGGGCTGCCGAGATACCTGGTGCCGGAGTTTGTTTTGTCAAACCCCTTTGATTTTTCCACTACCTGGGAAACACGGAGCAGCAGGCTGTGTTCACCACCGCGGAATCTTTTCCTTATCTCTTCAGCAAGCGGAATGGCTGCACTTACGGTTATAAAAGGAAGTATTTTTTTTATTGTGGCAATATCCCATGAGGGAATGGCCTGTAATTCATAAATGCTGATGAACCGGCCAAACAGGTTGCGGTAGGCAATCAGGTTGGTAATCTGCAGGTCAGTAATAATTCTAAGCTGTCTCAGTTCTTCCGCCCCGGCCGTATTCAGGTTGACGGGGGTTTTCCTGAAATGTTCAAGGTCCTGCAACCAGTTGTCGTCTTCTGTTTCACTTTGGTCGGCATCCGTCTGGTTTTCCAGTTGCTGTTCACTGCTTACCGGTATTTCCTGCGCCGGGATAAATAATGGGCAGGTAATAATAAATAATATGAGAAACAACCACCTCACTTTTTATTCGTGTTGAATTCAAAAAGAAACAGCAAACCGGGCGTAATGCCCAGTTGCGGATGGTAACCGGCCGTTATATCCAGCCGGAAGGATTTGACCGTTAATCCCAGTCCCAGCCAGGCCGATGAAGTGGCGGACGACATACCGGTCCTTACCAGCAACTGCGGAATGAATTTGTATTGCAGACCGGCATTTACATTCACCGGCCGGTTTTCCTCCTTTACAATTTCAGCGCTGAAAAAAAATTTTTCAGATGCTTCATATCCCAGCCCGAATGTGTACACGGATGAAAGCTTTTCCCCATCATTTTTTCCAAACTTACCGCCCATGGGGTTGTCGGCCTGAATACCGGCATGCAATCTTTCTGAGATATGCATCACGGCTCCCAGTTCAAAACTAACCGCCGATGCGTTCCCGTAACCGGATGATAGATGGATGCCATGATAGTTGAACTGGGCCCCCGCATCTATTTTTTTGCCAAGGCGTCTGCCATAGGCCAGCCCGAGCTGAGTTTCATTGTAATCACTAAAGCCATAATAGTTAGCCCGCAGACCAAAATTGCCCGAACGGGTGGGCCAACCTATAACTGCAGTATAGCTGCTCAGTTCGCTAAGTAAAAATCTCCGCTCGGCATATACTCCGGCAGCCGCATTTTTAAGCTGTGCCAATGAAGCCTGGTTGGAAATAAAGGAAAAAACATCCATGTGATTTTGACTGTAGGCTCCGAAGCCTGTGTAGGCAGCTGCCACAGGGCGGCGAAGTGTTTGGGCATCGGTGTTTGCTGCAAAAAACAGAAAGAGCAGCAGGCTCAGCTTCGTCTTTTTTCTCAAGCAGAAAGAATTTTTGAGGTAAGTTAAATAGTTAGTTTATACTGACAAAACGAAAAACTCCTGGGGAGTTCAGAACCCTCCGAGAGTTAAGTACATTTGCCGCATGGAAATATTAGATGGTAAAAAAGCCGCACAGGCCATAAAGGATAAACTGAAAATAGATGTGGCGCAACTTGCAGCCGAAGGGAAAAAAATACCGCACCTGGCCGCCATTCTGGTGGGCAACAACGGGGCCAGCGAAACCTATGTGGCCGCAAAAGTGAAATCCTGTGAAGAGGTGGGATTCAAATCAACCCTTATCAGGTTTGAGGCAGATATATCCCCGGTAAAACTGCTGGAGAAAGTACAGGAACTGAACAATGACCCTGATGTGGACGGCATACTGGTACAACTGCCCTTGCCAAAGCATATTAAAGAAAGCGATGTTATCAATGCCCTTGATCCCGATAAGGATGTGGATGGTTTTCACCCGGTGAATGTGGGAAAGATGGTACAGGGCTTGCCGGCATTTGTGCCGGCTACCCCCCACGGCATCATGCTGCTGCTGGAACATTATAAAGTGGAAACAAAAGGCAAACATGCCGTTGTGGTGGGGCGCAGTAATATAGTTGGAAGGCCGATGAGTATTTTACTCAGCCAGAACAGCAATCCCGGTAACTGTACGGTTACGGTTTGCCATTCCCGTACACACAACTTAAAAGAGCTTTGCCTGCAGGCCGATATGATTGTGGCCGCACTGGGCAAACCTGAATTTGTAACTGCAGATATGGTAAAAGAAGGCGCCGTGGTAATAGATGTGGGCATCACCCGGATAGAAGATACAAACAAAAAAAGCGGCTTCAGGCTGAAAGGGGATGTACAATATGAAACGGTAGCCCCTAAATGCTCCTGGATTACCCCGGTACCGGGTGGTGTGGGACCGATGACCATTGCAGCCTTATTGAGGAATACGTTTACCTCCTGTGCGCAAAAGAACTGAATGTAATGAATACGATGATGAAGCAAACGGTTCACCTGCCTGTGATGGAACACTTCTACACCTTACAGGGAGAAGGCTATCACCAGGGTAAAGCTGCTTATTTCATCCGTCTTGGCGGTTGTGATGTTGGCTGTGTGTGGTGTGATGTTAAAGAAAGCTGGGATGCATCAAAACATCCTTTACTATCTGTTCAACAGATCATACATGAAGCAGTTTCTACCACCTCCCCCCCGGGGGGAGAGAGGGAGGGGGCAATTGTTGTTGTTACCGGGGGCGAACCTTTGATGCACAACCTCGGGGAACTGACGACTGAACTCCTGCAAGCAGGATTGAAGACACATCTTGAAACCTCAGGGGCATATCCGCTGAGCGGCGTTTGGGACTGGATCTGTCTTTCTCCCAAAAAATTCAAAGCCTCTTTGCCGGAAATTATTTCCCTTGCACATGAATTGAAAATTGTTGTTTACAACAAAACAGATTTTGAATGGGCTGAAAAATATGCCGCACAGGTATCGCCCGGCTGCAAACTTTTTTTGCAGCCCGAATGGGATAAAGCGGCTGAAATGACCCCCCTTATCGTTGAGTATATCAAGGCGCATCCTGAATGGGAGCTGAGCCTGCAGTTGCATAAATATATCCATGTACCGTAACAGGATTGCCAACCTTTTCTTTCATTTTTTCCTCTTATACGGGAATAAAATTCAAGTAGCTTCGTTGTATCACAACGCATCCTTTGCATGAAAACCGCTTTGCTTATTTTATATTGTACATTCTGCATTTTGGGTTTTGTATTTTGCGCCGCAGGCCAGCCCTATGATCCTTCCAAAGTGAACAAAAAAGCCGTGGCGCTTTATACCCAGGCGCAGGAAAGAGCAGAAGATGAAAATTATATCAGTGCGGCGGGGTTGCTTTTGCAGGCTGTTGAAATTGATAAAAACTATGTGGATGCCTGGCTGGCACTTGGCAGTGTGTATGCAACACTCAAGAATTATAATAGCAGCGCCGGTTATTTTGAGAAAGCGTTTGCACTGGACTCCGCTTATACCATCAATTTCAAATTTACCTATGCCCATCAGCTGGCCGGCCTCGGGCAATTTGAAAAAGCGCTGGCCGCCATCCATGAACTGTTTGCCAAAGCGCCGCCTAAAAATGCCACCCGGCTTAAGGAAGCGGAGGCAAGAAGAAGGTCATATGAATTTGCTGTAAACTATGCAAAGAACAACAGGGATACAAGCTATGTGTTTGCCCCCCAAAATATGGGAAGCGCCGTCAACAGCGGGGAGTCGGAATATTTTCCATCGCTAACCATTGATGGCAATGATCTGGTGTTTACCCGGAAGCTGAGCGGCGACAATGAAGATTTCTTTTCCTGCACTAAAAAAACCAGCGGCGATTGGGATATTGCAAAGCCTGTTACCGGAATTAACACATCCCTGAGCGAAGGAGCCCAGCATATTTCTTCCGATGGCGGCTGGCTGGTTTTTACAGGCTGCTACCGGCCCGACGGTTTTGGCTCCTGTGATATTTATATTTCCTATAAAACTCCCGGCGGATGGACAACACCGGAAAACATGGGCCGTTTGATCAACAGCGACCAGTGGGAATCCCAGCCCTGCCTTTCTCCCGATAAAAGAGACCTGTACTTTGCCAGCAAACGCCTGGGCGGCTATGGGGGCAGTGACATTTATGTGTCGCACCTGCAGCCCAACGGCAGCTGGGGCTATCCTCAAAACCTCGGGCCCGGCATCAATACACCGGGTGATGAGCAGTGCCCTTTTATTCATGCCGATAACCAAACCTTGTATTTTACATCAAGCCAATGGCAGGGCTATGGTGATGAAGACCTTTTTTATGCAAGAAAACAACGGGATGGCAGGTGGAGCACACCGGTAAACCTGGGCTATCCCATCAATACCATTGACAGGGAAGGAACCCTGTTTATTGCAGCCGATGGAAAAACAGCCTACTATGCCAGCGACCGGAGCGACAGTAAAGGCGGCCTTGATTTGTACAGTTTTGAACTAAGGGAAAGCATAAGACCCTTTAAAACCCTTTGGGTAAAGGGAAAAGTGTTTGACAAGAAAACAAGAACGGGCCTCGTTTCATCAGTTGAACTCATTGACCTTGCCGGCCAACAGGTCATCAGCAAAACGGAAACAGATGATGCGGGTAATTATTTCATCACTTTGCCGGTTGGAAAAGATTATGCTTTTGTAGTGAACCGGAAGGGTTATCTTTTTTATTCGGATAATTTTTGGATGGCAGGCCATTCACCCGATTCTACTTACCAGAAAGATATTCCCCTCACTCCTATTGAAATCAATGCCAGCATTGTACTGAAAAATATTTTTTTCGATATAAATAAATGGGAGCTTAAACCTGAGTCCCAGGCCGAGCTGGACAAACTGGTTCAGTTGTTACATGAAAATCCTTCGCTAAAAATTGAGATCAGCGGCCACACGGACAATGTGGGCGGGCCGGCAGACAACCTTACTCTCAGTAATAACCGGGCAAAAGCTGTGGTAAATTATCTTATCAGTAAAAATATTGCAGTTTCCCGTTTAAATTCTAAAGGCTTTGGCGAAACCAGACCGGTAGCCGATAATAAAACAGAAGAAGGCCGGGCACAAAACCGGAGGACAGAAATGAAAGTGATGAGTCAGTAGTTTTTTAGTCGGCAGTTACAACTATATTTGGCTTTTTGCTTCTGTTCATATGCATCCTGATTTGCTTTATCAAATAGCCCTTACCCTTGTTCCCAATATCGGCCCTGTGCAGGCGAAGATATTGTTACAGCACTGCGAAGCGGAAGAGATCTTTCATGCCAAAAAACATTTCCTCGAAAAAATAGAAGGCATCGGCCCGGTACGGGCCGATGGCATCAAACATTTTAAAGATTTTGGCAAGGCCGAAGACGAAATAAAATTCATTGAAAAGTACAAGATCAAATCATTGTTCCTGACTGATAAGGATTATCCCAAACGGTTACTGAACTGTTACGATTCCCCCACGCTTTTATTTTACAAAGGCGACGCTGATCTGAACGCTTCCAAAATCATCTGCATCATCGGCACCCGCAATCATACTGATTATGCAAAAGGGGTGACCGAAAAATTAATAAAGGAACTGGCGGAGCAGCAGGTAACCGTTGTAAGCGGCATGGCCTATGGGGTGGATGCCCTTGCTCATAAAGCCGCCATTAAAAACGGGTTGCCCACTGTTGGTGTGCTTGCCCACGGACTTGACCAGGTATATCCTGCTGAACATACCGGCCTTGCAAAAGATATGCTTAAACACGGCGGCGGGCTGCTTACCGAATTCCGGAGAAAAACCAAACCCGATAAGCATAATTTTCCCGGCCGCAACCGGATCGTGGCCGGCATGAGCGACGCCACCGTGGTTATTGAAACAGATATCAAAGGCGGCAGTATGATCACCGCTGAACTGGCGAACGGTTATAACAAAGATGTTTTTGCCATACCGGGAAAAATTACCGATACCAAAAGCGCCGGCTGCAATTATCTTATCCGCAGCAGCAAGGCGCAGTTGCTCACCGGCGCCAAAGAACTGCTGGAACTGATGGGATGGCAGGACAAAAAAAATCAAAAAACAAAAATCAAATCTCAAAAAGAACTGTTCATTGAGCTTTTGCCGGATGAAAAAATAATTATCAGCATCCTGAAGGAGAAAGATTCCGTTCACATAGATGAAATTAACCTTCGCAGCGGCCTCAGCAGCGGGGCGGTGGCAGCAGCCATGCTTAATTTAGAATTACAGAATGTGATAGTATCTTTACCGGGTAAATTATACCGCCTGTCCTGATTGCCGGGCAAAGCAACATTTTAATTCGTAGCCTTGTCAATAACCCCAAAAAACCGGCCCGCCAATAGATGAATCTTATCCGCAAATACCGGTTCATTTTGCTGCAGTCAATATTTTTTGCCTGCAGCTTAAAAGCTACGGGGCAGGGTCCGGTTCCTGCTTGCAGCACATTAGGCCAGACCCCTTCCACTGCCTTTCCTGTTTGCGGCAGCACCACCTTCAGGCAAAACCAGGTTCCCATTTGTGTTAACAGGGATCCATTATTTGTGCCGGGCTGTACTGGCGATGGTTGTGCCTATGCAGATAAAAATCCGTTTTATTACAAGTTTACCTGTTTTGTTTCCGGAACTCTCGGGTTTGTCGTAAGGCCGCTTGCTGCCAACGAAGATTATGACTGGCAGCTTTATGATATTACCGGCAGAAATCCCAACGATATTTTTACCAATAATTCTCTTATAGTAACCGGCAACTGGGCCGGCACATTTGGCAATACCGGAGCTTCTGCCGCCGGAGTAAATTTTATACAATGCTGCTCTCAGCCGCAGGATAACCGGAATGCTTTTGCCCAAATGCCCAACCTGATTGCCGGCCGTGAATACCTGCTGATGATCAGCCATTTTACCGATGGCCAAAGCGGATATGATTTATCTTTCGGCGGCGGCACTGCCGTTATTACTGACCCGCAGGTACCCCTGCCGGTAAGTGTGCAGCCTGAATGCGATGGAAGTAAATTAACCCTGCGGCTTAACAAAAAAGTAAAATGCACAACTGCTACCCCTGCAGGCAGTGAATTCAGTTTGTTTCCTGCTGTTACTACTATTACGGCTGCAACGCCTGATTCCTGCGCTTTTGGTTTTGATTTTGATGAAATCGTTTTAACTCTTGCCGCTCCGCTTACTAACGGCACCTATGATCTCATCATCAGCGACGGAACCGACGGCAATACACTCAAAGATAACTGTGACAACAGCATACCCGTTGGCGAAAGAATTTCATTTTCCTATTTAGCGCCACAACCCATTTTTGCCGACAGTGTCCGCAGGCCCGGTTGTGCAACAGATTCCATACTGGTATATTATCCCAAGAAAATACGCTGCAGCAGTATCACCGCCTCAGGTTCTGATTTTTCTGTGACCGGCCCCACCCCGGTTACTGTTTCCGCCGCTGGCGGCAATTGTGTGAACGACCAAACCGATTATATCGTTGTCAGGTTTGCTTCTCCTGTTTATACAAAAGGCACTTATACCCTTACCATCCAGCCGGGTATTGACGGCAGCCCCATTTTTGACGCCTGCGGTCAGCCCATTCTGCCGCAAAACCTTTTCTTCATCACCGCGGATACGGTGAATGCCGATTTTACTTACCAGCTGTTGTACGGGTGCTTGACCAACACGGTGTTTTTTTCACATGACGGGGCGCATGATGTGAACACTTGGTTATGGACAATTAACGGAGGCCCGCCGGTAACCCCCCGTACCCATTCAATTGTATTCCCCGCTTCCAGCACCAACAATGTCCGGCTTTATGTAAGCAATGGTACCTGCAGCGATACAACTTCAGCCGTGATTACATTCAACAACGAAGTAAAGGCCTCCGTTGACATGGAAAATATTCTTTGTCCTGAGGACGGACTTGCCGTTACCAATACCAGTACCGGTAATATTGACCTGTGGCGCTGGAATTATGATGTTATCGGCAGCAGCACCCTGAAAGATCCGCCGCCTTTCCTGTTCCCCACCATCAACCGGGAAGCCTATTACACGGTGAAGCTTACAGTAACCAGTCTTACACTCGGCTGCAGCGACAGCGCCCGGAAAACTTTGACCGTATTGGACCATTGTTTTATTGATGTGCCCAATGCATTTACTCCCAATAATGACGGGCTGAATGATTTTTTCCGTCCGCACAATGCTATCAAAGCAGACAATTATGACTTTAGGGTGTACAACCGCTGGGGGCAACCGGTATTCCGTTCCCGTAACTGGCAGGAAAAATGGGACGGCCGTATCAACGGTGTATTGCAATCAACGGGCACTTATGTATGGATGCTTAGTTATACGCACCGCGACACCAAACAGCCGGTGTTCCGAAAAGGAACGGTGACGCTCATCAGGTGAATAGTGAATAGTCAATCGGCAATTTAGAAAACCTCCTTTTTTATTAGTGTTTTCCCCCCGAAAGAGAAATCGGATTTACTTAATTTAAATATTCACAAATTAAATCTAAATGTTATGTTTCTAACACTTAATCACCAAAAGCTGGATGTTCATTCAGCTTCCAGAGAATTGGTATTTGAATGCTACCGGCTAACCTTAACTCTTCCGGGCGGAGAAAAATATGGTATGATTACACAGATCCGGAGAGCAGCCCTTTCTGTCCATTTAAATATTGCTGAAGGCGCTTCCCGAAAATCGGAAGGAGAACGAAAACGGTATTATGAAGTTGCAAGAGGTTCGATTATCGAAATTGATGCAGCGCTGGATATTGCAAATGATCTCAATTATCTAAAAAAATATCATTCATCTTCATTAGGAGAAAAAATGATTAGATGTTTCAAATTGCTTACCGGAATGATTAAGTGAATGGTCAATAGTGAATTGTCAATGAATTCCAGATTATCAACGATTTTATTGACTGTTCCGTATTCACCATTGACCATTGACAATTCACTTTCCCCTATCTTTGCACATGGCAACAAGAAATTCTCCCCGTAAACAAGACCCAAATCAGTTTTTTGGCGAAGGCCTCACCTTCGATGATGTATTGTTGATGCCCGGCTACAGCCAGGTGCTGCCGCGGGATGTAAACATCAAAAGCCGTCTTACCAAAAACATCATGCTGAACGTTCCCCTGCTATCAGCAGCGATGGACACGGTAACGGAGGCTGCATTAGCCACAGCATTGGCAAGGGAAGGCGGTCTTGGCATCCTGCACAAAAACATGACGATTGAAAAACAGGCAGAGCAGGTTCGTAAAGTGAAAAGAAGTGAAAGCGGTTTGATCATTGACCCGGTAACCCTAACTGTTAACGCCACCATCGGCGATGCGCTGCGCATCATGCGGGAAAACAAGATCGGCGGAATTCCTATTATTGATAAGCATGGAAAATTGGTGGGCATTCTTACCAACCGTGACCTTCGGTTTGAAGAAGACATGAAGAAAAAGGTAAGTGAGGCCATGACGAAGGAAAATCTGTTTGTAGCCCCGGAAGGCACCGATCTGAAAAAAGCAGAAGAACTTTTCAAAAAAACCAAGGTTGAAAAATTACCCATCGTTGATAAGCAGGGAAGATTGAAAGGTTTGTTTACTTACAGCGATATCCTGAAGCTGAAAAGCCATCCCAATGCCGTAAAAGATGCATTCGGCAGGTTACTGGTTGGCGCCGGTGCGGGCATTACCAGAGATTTGCTGGCAAGGGTGGATGCACTGCAAAATGTAGGCGCTGATGTAATTGCACTGGACAGTGCACACGGACATAGCAAAGGCGTAATTGAGGCTCTGAAAAAAGTAAAAAAGAATTTTAAAGGGATACATGTGATTGCGGGCAACGTGGGCACGGCTGCGGGGGCCGAAGCTTTGGCAGATGCCGGGGCAGATGCAGTAAAAGTAGGTATCGGCCCCGGATCTATATGCACCACAAGAATTGTGGCCGGCGCAGGTGTGCCGCAGCTTACTGCTATTATGGAAGCCACCTCTGTTTTAAAGCAACGAAATATTCCGCTCATTGCAGATGGCGGTATTCGTTACACCGGCGATATGGTAAAAGCATTGGCGGCAGGTGCCAATTGTGTAATGATGGGCAGCATTTTTGCGGGAACGGAAGAAAGTCCCGGTGAAACGATTATCTATGAAGGAAGAAAGTTCAAAGAGTATCGTGGTATGGGTTCTTTAGGCGCTATGGCCACCGGCAGCAGCGACCGTTATTTCCAGGATGTGGAAGATGATGTAAAGAAATTTGTACCGGAAGGTATTGAAGGCCGGGTGGCTTATAAAGGATTTGTAAAAGAAATTGTTTACCAATTCACCGGCGGCTTGCGGGCCGGTATGGGATATTGCGGTGCAGGATCAATTGACGAATTGCAAAAAGCCAAATTTGTAAAAATCACCAATGCCGGCATGAAAGAAAGCCATGCCCATGATATTGAGATAACGAAAGAGGCACCGAATTACAGCAGGATGTAGTTAAAAGTCATTAGCCGGTAGTCCGGGTTCAGCAACTTGTTTTTTAAGTTCTTGCTGTAACTCCGGACTATTTATTCTGATCTGACGACTAAAACAGCGAAAAAATCACTCCTGCCTACTCCTCTCCCTGCAAATCGAAAACAATCACCTGTTTTTTGTAGGCCTTTATATGGTAACCATTTAAAAAAGCTGGCTCCCATTTTTTTGATTTTTTTATTACACGGATGGCTTCTTCCAAATCTGTTTGTGAAGGCGGCGGCGAATCCACTTCCTCATCCGGTTTTACTTCGGGCATATTAAAGCGTTCGGTCTGCACCTGCGGTTCCTTTTGTTTGGGCTTTTTAGCTTCCGGCAGTTTGTCGGGCTTCTTGTTATTCTCTATATCTATCAGGATAATGTCCTTAGTAATCCGGTAATTATTTTCATGGTGTTTGCCAGTACTACACTGCCAAAACCCAGTACTGCCAGCAGGAGGGTTATAAGCAGCGCCTTTCGGATTCTCTTTTCATACGCTTTGCGAAGCTCATAAGCGCCATAGTCCTTATTGCGGCCATCAAAGATGATGTCAATCAGCGGGGCTGACAGAATTTGATTGGTTTGCATGGTTTATACTTTTATTATCAGATTAACCGTGCTGATCTTTCCACAAAACTTTATTTTTATGGAAATTTCACTAACGGGAATCGCTGCCGTTTATTTTAAATAAATCTTCTTGAAAAAATTTACCAATCTATTCATCGCCATCGGTTGCGGACTCTTGCTCTGGGCTGCATGGCCTGTCTCGCCGCTTACATTGCTGATATTTGTTGCCTGGGTTCCGCTGTTATGGCTTGAATCAAGGGTGACCAGCCGGAAAAAATTTTTCGGTCTTACTTATATCACCATGTTCATCTGGAATGTATCCACCACCTGGTGGATATGGAATGCCTCCGAACCGGGGGCATTGGCAGCTTTTTTTGCCAACAGCTTAATCATGTGCCTTCCCTGGCTGGGGTATAAAGCGGCCAAAAAATGGCTGGGCGAAACGATGGGCTATGTATCCCTCATCGCTTTCTGGATGTGCTTTGAATATATTCACCTGCGTGACTGGGGGCTTAGCTGGCCCTGGCTTACACTGGGTAATGCATTTGCCACTCATACGGAATGGGTACAGTGGTATGAATATACCGGAACCAGCGGCGGCACCTTGTGGGTATTGCTGAGCAACATCCTGATCTTTGCATGGATCAATGAATACAACAGAATCGGAAGGACAAGAAAATATTTTGTGCTGATGGCATCATGGCTGCTGCTGCTGGTAATACCTTCTGTAGTTATTAATCTTGCCGCAAAAAAAGAAAGCCCTCCTGTTGTAACAACCAATATTGTGGTGGTGCAGCCCAATATTGACCCCTATGAAAAAGTATCCACCGGAACTTTTGAAGCGCAACTGCAAAAGCTGATTGTTACAACTGAAAAAACCATGGATGATAATACCGGCCTCGTGGTATGGCCTGAAACAGCATTATACATGGCAAATGGCATCAGGGAAACAGAAATGAAACAAAATGATTTTCTGAATCCGCTGTGGAGTTTTTTGCAAAGGCATCCGCATATCAGCCTTTTTACCGGCATTGAAAGTTACCGGGCGTTTGACAGGTCCACTAAAACATCGCAGGATTTCAATGGTTGTCATGTGGAGTACTACAACGGCTCGGTTTTGCTCGACAGCAGCGGGCCCCGGTCATTCTACCATAAGTCCATGCTGGTGCCGGGCGTGGAAACCCTGCCCTGGTTTCTGAAGTTTCTCAGCAAATGGTTTGATAAATTCGGTGGCACCACCGCCGGCTACTCCAAACAAAACGAAAGAACCGTGCTGGAAGAAAAACATGGCTACCGCATCGCACCGGCAATTTGTTACGAAAGCATCTACGGCGAGTACATGAGCCGCTATGTAAAAAACGGTGCCAACCTGATATGCGTGGTTACCAATGACGGCTGGTGGAAGAAAACACCCGGCCATAAACAGCACATGAACTATGCAAGGCTGAGGGCCATTGAAACAAGAACATGGGTGACCCGCAGCGCCAATACCGGTATCAGTTGCTTTATAGACCCGCAGGGCAGGGTGCACCAGCCGCAGCCATACGATACGCAGGCTGCCATTAAAATGAAAGTTACCCTAGAAAGCAAAAAAACATTTTTTGTTAAGTATGGGGATATTATTTCAAAGCTGATGCTTGGCATCAGTGGGTTATTGCTGGTTTGGGTAATTTATTTGAAAGTGATGGATCAATGGTTTAAGAAAAAGTTCTCTGCTCCGAAGAAATAATTGCCACTGAAACGCAGAAACACTGAAAACAACTCTGTGTTTCAGTGCCTCTGCGGTAAAAAAAATGTATAAAGAATTATTATACCAAAACAAAAAGATATTCTACCTCACTTACGGCAGCGGCAAGCCTGTCATGCTCATCCACGGTTTTGGGGAAGATGGAGAAGTGTGGGGCCCCCTCCAAAGCTCCCCCGGAAGGGGAGGGTTAGCCAACGCACAGCCCCCGCTTTTTCAAAATTCTTCTTTAATCACCAGATTTAAATTCATCATTCCCGATCTGCCGGGCTCAGGCAAATCTGAAATAATTGATGACCTGAGTATGGAAGGACTTGCGGAAGTAATACATACCATCATACACGAAGAAAATATAGATGCCTGCCAGGTTATAGGGCATAGCATGGGCGGCTACATTACGCTGGCCCTGGTGGAGAAGTACTGGAATCATGTGTCTGCCTTTGGCCTTTTTCATTCTACCGCTTATGCCGACAGCGAAGAAAAAAAAACCACCAGGAGAAAAGGCATTGAATTCATACAGCAGCACGGTGCTTTTGAATTTCTGAAAACCGTTATCCCGAACCTCTTCTCTCCCCGGTCGAAAGAGGATATACCCGGTACCATCCATGAATTCATCCGGCAACAGCACAATTTTTCCAAAGAGGCACTCGTTTCTTATTATGAAGCGATGATGCAGCGGCCGGACAGGACGGAACAGTTACAAAAAGCCGCTGTGCCTGTACTGTTTATCATGGGAAAATACGATGCCGCCGTACCCCTTGCCGATGGGCTTAAACAGTGCCATCTGCCTGAAAAATCGTACATTCACATCCTTCAACACTCCGGCCACATGGGCATGCTGGAAGAACCGGAACGCAGCAACCGGATTTTGGAGGAGTTTTTGCTGCAAAATGAGATTTAGTAGCTGATAATCCTATCAATGAAACGTTTTTTACCCGCCATACTTGCTTTGTTTATCCTGTCAGGGACTGCAGAGGCTGCGCATATTACCGGCGGAGAAATGTATTATACCTATCTTGGGCAAACTGGAGCAAATTATGATTACAGGGTTACAGTAAAACTTTTTAAGGATTGTAATTGTACAAACTGTGCCAATTTGGATGCACAAATTGGAATGGCTGCGTTTGATAAATCAACTGGAACAATGGTGTGGAGTAACGGATCAGTGGCCCTGGCTCAAATTGTAACACTATCACTAAATTCTCCTGACCCTTGCATCAGTAATCCCCCGGTAGTATGTTATCAGGTGGGGTATTATGTTGTGGACATTTCACTGCCAGCTTCAGTTAATGGTTATATAGTTTCATTTCAGCGTTGTTGCAGAATTAGTGGAATAAGCAACTTAACAGGCTCAGGTGGAGTAGGAGCAACTTATTCTGTCGAAATACCCGGTACTTCATTGTTAGCAACAGCTCCGCAAAATAATAGTGCAAGGTTTGTCGGCTCAGATACAGTGATTGTGTGTGCCGGTAATCCTTTTACATATAGTTTTGCCGCTGTTGATGCTGATGGCGATCAATTAAGCTACTCTTTTTGTACAGCTTATTTAGGCGGCGGCCAAACGGGCGTACCCCCCGCACAAAACAGTCCGATTCCATTCCCTCCTGCTCCGCCACCTTATATTTCAGTTCCATATGCAACTCCGCAATACAGCGCTTCAGCTCCTCTTGGATCAGGTGTTTTGATTAATCCGACAACAGGTTTAATATCAGGCATAGCTCCTGCATCAGGAATTTATGTAGTAACGGTTTGTGTTACAGAAACAAGAAATGGGATAGTAATTGCGACACAGAGAAAAGATTTACAAATAAAAGTTGGGGATTGCCAACTTGCAACTCCTTTGCTTAATCCAAGGCCCACTACTTGTGATGACTTTACACTTTCTTTTCAAAATGATGACCCCAACCCCAGCCCACTTATTAATTCTTATTTCTGGGATTTTGGAGTACTTACAGCATTAGATGATACTTCTAATCTTCCTAATCCGACATTCACCTATCCTGATACAGGTGTCTATGTAGTAAAATTAATTACCAATAAAAATCAGACCTGCTCCGATTCGGCTACTGTTGTTGTCAGGATCTATCCCGGCTTCTTCCCCGGCTTTATTTTTTCCGGGGCCTGTTACCAAAACCCCTTCCGGTTTACCGATACCACCAATACCCGCTACGGCGTGGTAGACAGCTGGCGCTGGGATTTTGGAGACCTTACCACACTGGGAGACACCTCCCGCATCAGAAACCCCCAATACACTTATCCATCTGCCGGGTCAAAGGATGTGCAGCTCATCGTTACCAACAGCAAGGGCTGTATAGATACAGCTTTGGTTACCATTGATGTGCTGGAGAAACCGCCCCTTTCACTTGCTTTCCGGGATACATTGATATGCGGCAATGACCCGCTGCAGCTGAATGCCACCGGCACCGGCACTTTTAACTGGACATCCACACCGGTGAGCCCCATCAGTAATCCCGCCAGCCCCACCCCCACGGTATCACCCACCGTGAACACCTGGTTTTTTGTAAACCTCGATGATGCCGGATGTATCAACCGGGATTCACTGCAGGTAAGGGTGGTGGCAACTGTTACGCTGCAGGCAAGACCCGATACCACTATCTGCCTCGGCGATCCTGTTCAGCTGAATGCTTTGTCAGACGGTGTGAGTTATAACTGGACTGCCAGCCCTTCGGCTACCTTCAGCAATCCCGCTATAATCAATCCGGTTGCCACCAGCAATAATCCTTTTACCACTTATACGGTTGTGGCAACAATCGGCAGTTGCTCTGCCACCGATTTTGTAAATGTAACCGCCATCCCCTACCCCGGCTCCGATGCCGGGCCCGATAAGCAACTTTGCTACAATACGGCGGGGCAACTAAATGCCGGCATTGCGGGCAGTTCCTTTATCTGGTCGCCCGTCAGTTATATGAACAATCCGAATGTTCTGAACCCCATAGTAACCCCACCCCGTACCACGCAATATATCCTTTCTGTTTACGACACTCTGGGCTGCCCCAAACCGGACCGTGATACGGTAGTGGTCATAGTGCAGCCCAGGATCAGGGCCTTTGCCGGAAATGATACTACTGTGGTGGTGGGTCAGCCGCTTTTGTTCAATGGCACAGGCGGCGTCAGTTACCTGTGGAGCCCCGGCACCGGGCTTACCAGTACCACCATACATAATCCCATCGGTGTGTATGGACCCAATATTGATTCGGTGGAGTACAAACTGATTGTCAGGGATTCGGTGGGTTGCTCCGATTCTGCATATGTAACTGTGTATGTTTATAAAACCAATCCTTACGTTTTCGTTCCAACGGCCTTTACTCCCAATAACGACGGGCTGAATGATGTGATCCGCCCGATAGCCGTCGGCATCCGCCGCATCCTTTATTTTTCCGTGTACAACCGGTGGGGCGAAAGGGTATTTATTACCACCCACAACAAGCACGGCTGGGATGGCATTCATAACGGAAAGCCGCAGGCCAGCGGTGTATATGTGTGGATGCTGAGCGCTGAAGATTACCTGGGTCGTCCGCTTTTTCTGAAGGGAACGGTAACGTTGATCAGGTAAATTCCAGTTCATAGTTTATAATTCATGGTTCATTGCCTTTTCCTAAGTTTGAGCAAACATTAAAAGTTTGCCCATATAGTAATTTAAAAACAATCAGCCTGCTTTTTACTCTTTTGCAGTTTCAGGCAATAACGAGTAAGCTGCAATGAACCATGAACTATGAACTCAAACAGTGAACCTCCGGCAACCAGGATTGTCTTCATTACCGGAGCTACGGCAGGATTTGGCAAAGCCTGTGCGGACAAATTTGCCGCCCATGGTTACGACCTCATCATCAACGGCAGAAGATCAGACCGCCTGCAGCAACTGGCAGATGAGATTGAAGGAAAATACAATGTGGCTGTACTGCAGCTTCCCTTTGATGTAAGGGATGAAAAAGCGGTGTCTGATTCCATTAAAGGTTTGCCTGATGAATGGAAAAAGATGGATGTGCTGGTGAACAATGCGGGTCTTGCCGCCGGGCGGGATTATTTTGAGGAAGCCAGCCTGGATGACTGGAATATCATGATTGATACTAATGTGAAAGGTTTTCTGTATGTGGCCAAAGCCGTATCGGAGCTGATGGCAAAACAGGGCCATGGCCATATCATCAATATGGGTTCCATCGCCGGAAAAGAAGTGTATGAAAAAGGCAATGTGTATTGCGCCACCAAGTTCGCCGTGGATGCCCTCAGCCAGTCCATGCGGATTGACCTGCTGCGGCATGGCATTAAGGTTACAGCCATCAACCCCGGTGCAGCCGAAACAGAGTTTTCGCTGGTACGCTTTAAAGGTGATGAAGAAACCGCTAAAAAAATCTATGAGGGCCTGCAGCCGCTTACTGCTGAAGATGTGGCCGAAGTAGTGTTTTATTGCACCACGCTGCCCGCCCATGTGTGCATCAACGATCTTTCCATTACCTGCCTGCAGCAGGCCAGCACCATTTATTTTAACCGCAAAAGCGGTTGATGCTGCTCAAAAAAAGCTACGGATTACCCTGCCCCTGACGGCAGACAGTTTTTTTCTTTTATCTTACGGGCAATTACCACCTTGTCCGTCTTCGTGGCCCGATACATGCCGTATTTCCCCTGCGAAAATGTACCCTGATATAAATATTTAATGCTCAAAATTTAACCCGGGGAAAAGCCGTTTCTATATTTATGCCGTCGCTCCAATACCATAGAGAAGAACTCATGAAAAAGTCCCGTATCCTGTTCACAGCCCTGCTCTTCTTCAGCCTGCCCGTTCTTTAGCAGGAGGTGATCCGCCAGCAATCATGCGCCAATGAATCCATCAGCCGGCAGGCCGACAGCCTGAGGGAACTGTACTCAAAAGACGGATATGTGCTGGTGAGGGAAGCTTCCATGACCATGGAAAGCGAATACGAGATGCCGGTGATTGTGCCGCTTACCCAGGGCAGCTGGTACCAGTTTGTGTTTATCGGCGACTATACCTCCTGCCTGTATGAAGTGCGGATGTACGACTGGCAGGAGCGGATGGTGATCTTCCGCCAGAAAAAATGGGGCGATGTGGACGGTAATGTGATCAGCTATACCTACATTCCGAAATTCTCCGAATTTCACATGATAAAACCGGTGCAGGTAAACAAACAGAAAAAGAAAAATCTCTGCGGGTATGTAATGATGTTTAAACGCACCGGCGATGCCCCGCAGCAAAACGGGGCTGTGAGCCCGGCTGCCGGCGCCAGGAATCCCTGAGAATTTATTTCCATATTATACACCACACCGGGGCCAAACACCATATCATTTCCGCCTGCTGAAAGCACCCGAAAACCGGCGGCGTTTTCATCGCCTATGCATTTATAATTGCCCAAACAACATGCATGAAGAAACGGGAGCAGGTAACCGCAGAAGATCAGCGCCGCTAAATTCCTTCCGGTTTCCATTTTACCTATGCAGGTTTCAGACGTTATTGTGTAAGCGATATCCTCACCTGCAACCCTCCCCTTGTGTTGGTAATGGGGAAGGCATTGCTGATCTTGGGTATGTTGCGGTTCTGTTCAAAGTACAGTTTCATGCTTACCCTGTTGTTCAGCACATAGTCAATGGAAGGTGCAATGCGGATAACTTTTTGCCCGGCTGTGCCAAAGGATGTCCGCTGGTCCAGCTTGGTGTTGGAAGTGGCATCATCCCGCAGGCTGAAGTCGCAACGGATGGTAACGTCGTTATCCAGTTGCATTTCCTTTTTGCCGAACTTGATGTTTTTGATAATAGGTATTCCTTTTTGCCGCCAGTTAAGTCCAAAAGTTACTTCGGTTGACCGGTTTTCGGCCAGTTGGTAATCAATCAGGCTGAGGCTCAGTTGCCGGCGCTTGCTGAATTCAAACCTTGTGCTCAGCTGGTTGGTGAATGTTATATCTATTTCAATCAGCGGGTCAAATGCTTCCTGGATGGTAATATTCGGCACCAGGAAGTAGGGAATGAAATTGCCGGTAAGCGTATCCCGGAAGAAAGGATAACCTATGCGCAACGGATCAGTAAACAGCAGGGCTGTGTTAAAGCTGTTCATGCTTAAAGTACTGTGATAACCGTGACGGATGCTGAAGTTGGTGAATATCTTATCCAGCCCCGGTAATCTGGAAAGTCCGGTGTAGGTAACTGTCCAGTTGGGTTTGGGAATCAGCCCTGAAAATGGATTGGCTCTCAGGTTCGGGTTGTTGTTTTTGACAAGCTTTACACTGGTAGGATCCTTTTGGGTATAGGCTGCAATAAATGCAGGTATCACCACATCCTGTGCATACCGGCCATAACCCTTAAAATAGGCCGGGTCATTGGGATCAACAACTCCGCCCTGGTAAAGATTCAGTCCTGCCAGTCTCTTGGAAAGGATAGCCCTGTTATTTTCAAAGGTTTTAAAGGTCTCTGAAATAACATTCGGATCAAATTTGGTGAAGAGGGTATTAAATGCAATATAGCTGATGCTGAAACTTCCCATGGCATAGGGGTTCAGGCGGGTAAAGCCAACGTTATCAGCCTTGCTGGTGTCTTTGTATAATTCAGAATACTGCTTGTCGAAAGTTTTATCCAGGTTGATATCAATATTAAAATCACGGAAGGGACTGACCTGCGCAGTCAGGTTCAGCCTCTGGTTGTAGCGCTGCTGTATCATTCTTGATACCAGCGTGTCGCTTGACAGCAGTCCTTTTGCTGCAAACCGGTTAATCCAGCTGGTGTCCGGCTGGTAGCCGAATATGTAACGGAAACCGGGTTGCCCGCTTTTAACATTCTGTCCCAAAATGCGGGTGCTGTCCATATAGCCCGGCAATGTGGTGCCGAAATCTTCTGTATACTGTATGCCCACCCTTTTTACCCCGGTGAGGATTCTCATAAAGAATTTGGTTACATTGCCCACGTCAGGAAGCTGGTTGGGGTCTTTCTTCTGTTTTACTTTTTTCTCTTTCTTCTTTTTCGGTTTTTTAATCTTTATGATCTTCCCTTTTTTATTGCGGATAGTATCGGGTTTGGCTGTGGCATCCATACCGCCCTGCTGCATCGGGCTCACCTGCTGAACTCCCTGCTGCTGAGTATCATCTTTTTTATTCTTATCGGCTTTTTTATCTTTGCTGTCTTTATTTGCACCCGGAGGCGGTGGAGGCAGATTGGTATTAACCGCCCTTAAAAACCTGGATTTATTATACAGCTCTTCAAATTTCAGTTCACCGTTAAGCGTACGGGTTTGCGTATTGGATAAAATATTTCCCAAACCTATATCAACATAAGGAGGCCGTTCCTGCAGGGATGCAGCCAGCCAGTTGTACCTGGTATTGTAGCTGGCCCGCAGGGAAGTCCAGCTGAGGAACGGGATTTTTTGTGTTGGCACATTGTACGTAATTGTTACTTCCTGTCTGAAATTGGTATTTCTGCCGCCTTTCAATACATTTTTTCTTACAGAGTCTTTATTTTCTTTTGTATCAATACGGCCGAATGGCTCATCTATCCTTGCAAAATTGGTGGCGCTGTAATCAATGTTAATGGACTGTGTGATGGGCCACTGCAGTATATAATACCTGTCGAAGGTGAAATACTTGTTGTAGGTTTCAGGAATTTTATAAGGACCGCCGCCCACATTGCGCAGCCGGGTGGCGCCAAACTGCCGAAACAGGTCGGCGCGGAAAGCGATCTGTGAAGGGGTGTAGTTGAAATTGAAATCTTTTATGAGCGACAGCCAGGGCGATTTTGACTTGATGAGTTTTTTGAAAGGCACCAGCGGTTTTGCCTGCGGTGCATAGGTGTAACCAAGGGCTCCCCTTGTGCGGCGCAGCTCATCTTTTTCTATCAGCGGGTTATGGCTGAGGGTTTGTATGTAGGAGTAATTAAAATCAAAATTGGTAACACTCCAGATCTTTGGCCTTTTGCCATCGGTTTTCAGTTTGCGTACGTTAGTGAGGTTAACGGTTTTGATGGTGGTTACATCCAGCGCATCATTGCGGATAGAATCTTTTTTCCCGGCATCTGCATCTTTTATTTTTTCTCTCAGATTAATATCCAGGTCGTAAGGATCATATTCCGGCGTGCTGCTGCGGTAACTGATGCCTGCATATACGGGTATCTGCATCCCGAATTTTTTAGGCAGCAGTTTTCCGGCTTCAATAGTCGCCGATGCATCCAGTGTGTATACATCTTCCCGGCTTCGTTCATTCACTCTTTGCTCCAGGGTGCCGAACCCACGGGTCCGGGCTGTGCCGGCAATGGTAAGTGTACCCAGGTCGGCCAGCCGGAAGTCAATCCTTGCATTGGCAGCCCAACCGCCTTTTTCATCCAGTTGCGAAAGACGGAGTTCATTAAACCACACTTCGGTATACATAGATTCCTGGCCTACGTTTTCAACTGCCAGCAGCATGCCTCTTACCTCACCAAGATTAGGGTTGCCAAGGATAGCATAGGTTCTTCCGTCGGCCGTTGTTTCCCTGTAATACCGGGATGGTAAAATACCCAGCCGGTTTCGTTTGGACTTCAGTCTTGTCAGTTCATCCAGGTCAAAATCAAGATTATTTTCTTTAGGCCAGATCAATGCACTGTCAGTAACGCCAAACTGGGTAATGCGCAGCGGATATTTTATCTCATAGTAGTTGCCTGAAAAATCATTGCCGATACGGATAACAACATTCAGCTGGCCAAAATCAATGGGCTGGTAATTTTGCACGGATTCAGCATGCACAAACAATTGCAGCCTCCGGTATTGCCGCATATCGAGGTTCATGGTTTTGAATACACCGCGGCCTTCATTCATATGCAGCCCGCAAACCTGCGTACTGATAGCCTGTTCATTTAAAAAGAGGGTCACATTATTGTTGCTGAGCTGTTGCTGTCTTTCAATGCCGGGCGGGATGCGGTAAGGTATGGGCTGGCGCTGATCATTTTCTTCAATATTAACGGCAAGGGTATTCACGGTGGTGGGGTCCGGCTGTGGCAGGTTGGTGTACATGCCGGTGGTATCAATCTGGTAACGGAACTTCCTCCACTGGTTACGAATGAGCTCCAGTTTGCCAAAACGCATGACCACAGAATCCTGGAAACCGGTAACAAACATGCGGATAAAGCGGATGGATTTAAAATCAGGAATATTACCCACTTTCAGCTGGTACTGGTCAACCGGGATGCGGAAGAGATACCAGGTTTCTGAACGGCTGGTATTATCAGCCAGGTTCACCTGCACTACTCTTTTATCTGTAATGAAATTCTGGCCTACCTGCATGTTGGGCCGGATATCCACCTTATACTGAAAATATTCTTCCACCTCATTCATGGTATTATCCCGGTTCATCTCTTCCTGGTCGGGATATTGGGTGAACGCATTGAAAAACTCTGTGTTATTTTCCGCCACCGGCGAATTACCATGCGGGTTATTGATATTTTTATAACGCTGGAGAATGCCAGCCGGTGACCCCTGGTCAAAGGAAGGATCACGGTAAGCTTTAAAATTATCAGCTGCAGGATCGGATATTGCCCGCTGATAAATTGCAGAACCCGTTCCGAAGTTGGTTCGCAGCGAATCCAGGTAGGCCGAAAATCTTCTGCGTTCATCAGTATCCTGAAGGCCGTCAAGACCCACATCCTGCAATGGCCTGTCGGCCGGATCATTACTGAATGCGTTGGTTACCTGCAGCGGATTGGCAGGCACCCTGCCCCACACTGTATTACTGTCAACCGGTGTGCCGGGATTGGCTGTGGTTGGCAAACCGTTTTCGTATTGCCGTTTACCATCACGCAGCACATCTTCTGACAGGTTGCCAAGGTTAAAATAAAGCTGGCCGCCTGAAGGATTAAAGCGGTTAGAGATAAACGGATCCTGCAGCCAGAATTCTATGAACTCAATATTGCTGGTTTCAAAATCTGTCTGGTCAATATTGCGCATCAGCCCACCCCATGCCTGTTGCGGAAACCTGAGTTTGCCGCTGGCATCAACCCGGGCCGCTGATTTTTCAAAATTGTAAGGACCTTTGTCTTTTGGATAGAAAGAAACGTCAAAAGTGGTGAGCAGGCCTTCACCAAACTGGGTAAACTGCTTTGGAAATATTTCCCTTCTCAGCACTTGCCTTGTTTCCGGTTTTGACAGTTCTGCCAGATCATTGCGAAGCGGATTATTGTTGTTCCGTTTTTCCTGCAATGTTGGCTCAATCATGTACCAGGAAATTCTACCCCTGTTATAACCGCTCCGCAGATCATTATAGAATGATGACTCAGAAAAGAGCGGCGCCGTACCGGTAAGATTGTTATTGCCCTGCGGAATTGAAGCCAGCTGCCAGCTGATGATGGGGAAACGAAGGTCGATATTGGCACGGGTGCCTTCAAAATCGTCAATATACACCTGGCCTCCCCGTTCCGTTTTTTCCTTACCATCAACGATATTTACCCCATTAATTTGTGTGGCATGGCCCGGATCGAGCAAGGCGGCTTCGGCAGTTGCTGTTACAGATGACATGGCACGGGTGGAGTAAACCGGCAGTTTATCCAGCCACTTGGTAAGCCGCGGCAGGTTATTACGGTAATCCACATCAAAACCATACATGGTATTGCGGATGGGGTCTTCGCCGTAAAGTTGCTTGATAAAAAAGGGCCTTTCTCCCAATCTTACAATTGTGCCACCCAGGGTGAGTTTTTTGTTTGCAATGTAGTCGAGCCGCAGGCCCATAAAATTCTTTTGCTGGAAACCAAAAGCCTGGTTGTTTTCATACTGGATATTTACCGGTATACCCGAATTAAGTACCGCCTGGTTGGTTACCCGCAATGTACCGAGGTCATAATTAATTTCATAATCCACATTTTCCTGCAACACCTGGCCATTGGCTGTTACTGTAACGGAGCCGCGGGGAATATTGAAACCAAGCTGGTACTCGCCGGAAGCAGTTCCCGGCAATGCCCCCAGCCCGCCCGGTGCGCCGCCGCCAAAACCGCTTCCGCCAAATGCGCTGCCTGATGACTTTGATTTGCCGGTTATCTTAAACCGGTTCAGGTTGGCAAAGGTTTGTGCAATAGCTTTAATTGTATCATACAATGGATAATAGAGGTATTGATTGCGCAATGCCTGGGTAGCATATACATAATCCAGGTCATGCCCAAAGGGTTCCAGTACCGGGAAAACTATACGGCTTTGTGATGAGATGATGGTAAAGCCTTCTACAAAATCAAACACACCATCGGGTTGCGGGTCGTTCTGATTGTTCAGCCTGTCCAGGTTGGTGAGAGCTATGAGTGGCTGGCCCTTGTAAGGATCACTAACATCATTGGGCGGTAAATATCTTTTTTCTCCAAGGCTGGGTTCTTCATATGTAATATTCAGCTGGAAATCCTGGCGCTCCAGCTGGCCATAGCCAACAGAGTAAACGTTTTTCATCATCAGGTCCCATATGGGAAGATTGGTACGCTGTGATGTGGCTTTCAATAATTTTAAAAACAACACCCTTTGTGAACTACCTGTTGTATCCGGGGGGACATCCTGTGAAAATTCTCCCACCTGGTACACCCGGCCGTTATAAGTGTACTGGTAAGCTACACCCAGCACCTCATCGGGCTGAAGAGGCTGGTTGAGTGAAAGAAAACCAATTTGCGGGTTATAATAAAAATCTGTCGGCAGTAATTTTCTTGCAAATGTTTTTTCAAAATCCTGAACAGGTAAAAGTCCGAAAGTGGTTAACTGGTTTTGAACAGTGGATGAGTTCCGGTAAGCAGGATTGGTTGTAATAACACTGTAAAGGTTGTTGGCATCATTTCTTGGCAGGTTGTCGCCTGCGCCGGTCAGCAAGGGTGTACGATAAGGATTTCTTTCACCCAAATCCATAAAACCGACCACATCTCTTGTTTCAGTAGTGGCGCCGGTACGGTTGGTTACCCATACTTCCATACGCAAAATCTGAACCCTTGAATTAACGATGGGCAACTGCCGCATGGCTGTATTATAATTATTGCGGAAGTAATGCGCCAGCAGGTAATGCCGGTTTTCATCGTACTCATCCGCCTTCAGGCTAAAGGCTTGCGCTGCAGTACCCCCCTGCAGGTTTTGCGATTGTCTTTGCGATTGCTGGTTGGCCAGTACTGTTGTTACCCACAACTTGCCAAACTGCATCTGTGTTTTTACACCAAACAATGATTGTGCCCCGGGTATCAGTGTTCCTTTGGTGGCAAAGCTTGTATTGCCGGCCTGAAACTGTTTGATGATATCATCATCCTTGCCTTTAAAGTCAAGCTTCAGCTGATTTTCAAAATTGAAATTGGCCAGGGTGTTATAGTTGATGGGTAATTTCAGTTTTTCACCAATACTGGCATCCACCTGCAACTGCGAGTTCATGTTAAAATCAAAGCCGCCCTGTTTTCGGGCCCTTTCAGGTAAGGTAGGATTTTTGATGTTCTGGCCCTGGTATCCCGCCAGCAGTTCCACATATCCTGATGGCCGGATATCTATTTTTACTTTACCATCGGGGCCCACACCCATAATGCGGTTAAACCAGTCATTCGACACCTTGAATTTGGGCTTGAAAAGCCTCCGGTTCATATTGGCCAGCAGCTGCGACCGTTTTTTGAAATAATCCTTTTCATCCTTTTCTCCCTGCATCCGAACAAATTCTTCCATAGAAAAAAAAACCGGGGTACGGTAGTAACGGGTGCCTATCTTTTCTACAATATAATACTGCTTTGTTTTAGGGTCATACTCGATGGTGCGTTTGATAAAAGATGTATCCCTGAAATCAAAACCATTCCGGTTTGGATAAGTGTAGGGGTCGCCGCGGCGGTCGGTTAAAGGATAGCGGGAAGTGTCAACTGCAGATTTTTTTTTCTGTGGATGGTCTGGATTGAAAAACCCTGCAGATGCCTGTAAAGTACAGGCAAGCATCATGGCTATAAATACCAAAATGCGGAAGATATAGGCAGCTGTAAGGTTCAAGGTTTTTTCTCCATCAATTAGTTTCCAAAATAGTCACTTAGAGGGTACGAAGTGCTAATTTAACCAGTTCTTCCACAGGCAAATTGGAATTAACCGCCAGAACCTTTTCAATGGCCTGTCCGGCAGCCTGCCGGTTGATGCCGAGAGCGGTCAAAGCATTTAACGCATCTTGGTGCAAAGTATTGTTTTTCATGGGCAAATTATTTGTTTCCGGGCTGAATTTTACCAGTTTATCCTTTAACTCCAGTACCATCCTTTCTGCGGTTTTTTTACCTATTCCTTTTATCCCTTCCAGCGTCCGGCTATCAGATTGTATGATTGTTTTTGCCAGTTCGTCAGGCTTCATGTAAGACAAGATGACCCTGGCTGTAGATGCCCCAATACCGGATACGGAAATTAAATGAAGGAACATTTCTTTTTCTGCCAGGTCAAAAAATCCGTAAAGTATATGTGCATCTTCCCGTATTAAAAGCACCGTTTGCAGGATACCGTTTTGCAGATGCTGAATTTTGGCATACGTATTCAGGCTTATCTGTACATCATAACCCACACCGTTCACATCTACATGAACAACCGCCGGACTTTTATGCACAAATTCACCTTTCAGGTAGGCAATCATAGGCTGCAATTTAGGAGGCAATGGTCAATTTTCAATAACGTCCCTGACATTGAAAGCAATATAAATAATGCAATTTTCGTTCTGCACTAGCTCTCTGCTGATATGAGAACAAGCTTCACCTTAATAACGCTGGCTCTCGCCACAATAAATTCTTGGGGTCAGGAAGAAAAAACAGTTCCATTAGAACGGTCAAACAGGATATTCAGACACAAGCATATCAGTTTCGTTCTTGCCACTAACTGGACACAAAAAGCAAAAACAACAAATGGGGATGGGCCTTATACACTTAACGCAAAAACAATAAGGGGCTGGGAGGCCGGATTTAATTACTATATTCATGTTCGGGACAAATCCTATTCATTTGTTACAGGGCTGCATGGCAGAGCAATACCAAGAAATCATGAATTGTTCATTCCAAAAGAAGATTTTACACCTGTACGACAAGCTGATTTTGAAGCAGGCAACAAATTAACCAGGATATTTGACCTGCATTTTTATTTGCCCATGGTAATAGAAAAAAGATGGGCAGACAAAAAAAACCGGCTATTGGAACATTAATGCCGGTGTTGCACTCGGTTTTTACCCTGATGAGATTTATGAAGGATGGTCATCATACGATTCACTTGGTCAGCCTCCTGTATTGCGAATAGAACTCTTAGTAAGCAGTGATTTTAAACCTTGGCTTAATTACCTTTTCTCAGGTGGCTATGTATGGAAGCTTAGTAATAATAATTTACTGAAAATAAACCTGCCGGCAAATTACACCTCATTTAATCTCGCAAGAGGAGATTACGAAATCAATGTTAAAGGACAACAAACCAGCTCGGGAATCTACCATTCAAGACTTTCGGGAATTGGAATATCAGCCCATTACATTCTTACTTCCAGCAGGAAAAATCTGGTTAAAGAATATAAAAAGAGTCTAAAGAAACAGGGTTTGTAAATTTTATTGCAAACAATTTTTCGCTCGTCTGAAGTATACCGGCTTCTAAAGCATTTTTTCTACCTTTAGCGGCTTATAAATACATTTAATACTACATGAATAAGAAGATCACCGCCGCCATTACCGCTGTTGGCGGATATGTTCCGGAAGACAAACTCACCAATTTTGATCTGGAAAAAATGGTGGACACCAACGATGAATGGATAAGAACAAGAACCGGGGTTTCGGAAAGAAGGATTTTAAAAGGAGAAGGACTTGCCACCTCCAATATGGTAGTGCCCGGCGCATCCAGCACAAGAAATAATAATCTGGTGCGGGCATTGGGGTTCCATTGAAGGCTGTCGAGGGCAGTGCTTAAAGCTTCATCCACCGCCTCCGGCGTATCTCCCCCTCCCCCGGCACTCTGCAGTTTGATAAAGTTCAGCGTCTTTAGCAAATCATCATGAAAAGCCACATTTTTGGTTATGTACTGATCGCCTTTATCCCGGTAAAAAACTGACCCGGCCCTTAATGAAAGCGATTTGTGTTTTTCCATGGTATTACGGATAACATCTTCCAGCTCCAGTTTCAGGAATTCAATTTCATCACCCATGCTGCCGGTAGCATCTACTACAAAGGCAATATCCACTTCGTTGGTTACACCGCAGGTCCGGTCAGCCGTTAGCAGGTTAACCCCATTGGCAAAGGCTGAAGGTTGTTGCACTTTGTTGCCATATCGGTCGCCTATATAATATCCGGAGCCATCCTTGCTATTTTTAAAGAAACCCTCCCATAACTCCGCTTCGCCTGTATTATCTGTTATGGCCCTCCATGCAGTATCACCGGTTTCTTTGTGCACCAGGAAAACAGGTTCATTAATAATAGCATTGAATTTTTTATCAGTCAACTGCACACTATAACGCTTATTAGGCATGATGCCCCAAAAATTGCCCATGGACTTAAATTCATTCTCCGTATACTCCTCCCACATTTTCCATTTGTTGAAGTCATTTACCTCTCCTGCGGTGAGTATTCTTGATTTGGCGGCGCGGCGCCGGTGCGGGGGGCAATGTTGGTATCGGCGAAGAAGAATTTCAATCTGCCTAAATCTGTATCGTAAGCATCAAAATAACCATCCAGGTCTTTATCTGCGGGTGGTCTAATGCCACCCTTGCCCGATGCAGTGCCCCGTATCCTTATCGGTGCGGATTTCGATTCTGTTACTTCAAGGCCTGAAGCCCTGCCAGCCAGTTCTTCCCCGCTGAAAGTTGTGGCTGTGTAAGCCACTTCTTTTTTTCTTGTTGACCCTAATCCGGTAACTACCACCTCATCCATTGCCTTTCTTTTATTCAGCAGCACCACTTCAAAATGCGGGTCTTTGATATTTTTTTCTGTGATAACAACTTTGTAAGATTCATATCCCGCAGCAGAAAAAATGAGGGTGTCCGGCAGTTTGGTGGCCATAATCTTAAACGTACCGTCCCTGTTGGTGGTGATGGCATTGGCCCGGTTATGAAAACGGACAGAAACCCCGGCGGCATCATCCCCGCTTTCGGTCATTACCCGGCCATTGAGCAGTTGTGAAAAAACGCCGGGGGAACAAAATAAAAAAGCAGTAAAAAGGGGTACCAGCCTCCTCATAGCAAATCATTTTACCTGCTGATGAAGGAACAAAAAGTTTTACATAACAAAAAGCCAATTATTTTTTACCCCGGCTCCAGATTATGAAATCGGTACCCGGAAGTTTATCAACCCCAAGCTGCCGCAGCATATTGATAAGCTGGCCCCGGTGGTAAGTGCCGTGGTTGAAAACATGGTGAAGCATCTGCCATACAGGCTGTTTGTAAGCAGTGCCATCAAAGGTTTTATACTCAAATACATGCTCAAGTGCAAGGTCTGATGCGCCGGCAATCCAGTCTTCCCATTGTTTTGACTGGCTGTTTAGCCCGTTTGCAACATCCCTTATACTTCCTTTAAAGTTTTCACTGGGCCGGATGATCCGCTCATGCAGCTTCATTCGCTGCCACCAGATGCTTTCTGCATCCCATATATGCAGGAGGGTTTTGTGCAGGCTGTTGAAACTGCTTGGGAGTTCGGCCATCTGTTTTTCTTCAGGTAAAGAAAGGATATCCTCCATAATTTTCTGGCTCGCCCAGATATTATAGGTGGCATACTGTTTCAGCAGTTCTTTCATTTTCATTTAGCTTTGACAGTGGCAGAACGGTAAATCAAATTTCCCACATACATTGATTTTTTATGGATAAAAGTTTTCCACTTACAGGTTGGGGTTCGGCAGCAATACATGCAGGACACAGGAAGGAACCCCTGTATGCCCACCAGGTGCCTATCTATGCCAGCAGTACGTATGTGTATGATGATGCGGAGCAGGGCATGCGCCGCTTTAGCGGAAAAGAAGAAGGGTATATCTACAGCCGCTGGGGAAACCCCACTATGACAGAGGCCGAAGAAAAGATTGCTGCCCTGGAAACTTTCGGGATCAATAAGGAAGTAAAAGGTATTCTTCATGCTTCCGGAATGGCTGCCATCTCCACGCTGATGCTGGCCACCTTAAAACCCGGTGATAAAATACTTACTCATTATTCTTTGTACGGCGGCACCAATGAACTGGTGAGTATTATTTTACCCGGTCTAAAAATTGAAGCCCTTATCTGCGACCTGAGAAACCTGAGCAAAGCAGAAGAAGCCCTGAAAGCCGACCCGGCTATTAAAATGCTTTACCTGGAAACGCCGGCCAACCCTACCATTCAATGTGTGGACTTAGTAGAACTATCAAAGCTGGCGAAACGACATAACTGCATTACAGCCTGCGATAACACTTTTGCCACACCTTACCTGCAGCAGCCATTTCGTTATGATGTGGACTTTGTGGCTCATTCCACTACTAAGTTTTTAAACGGGCACGGCACTGCCATCGGAGGTATCTTACTCGGAAGAGATATTGAATTTATGAACGGCCCTTGTACTCAAGTGCACCGGCTGATGGGCGGCAACTCCAACCCCTTTGATGCATTTTTACTGATTCAGGGAATGAAAACACTGGAACTGCGCATGGAAAGACACTGCCATAATGCGATGGAAGTTGCCCATTTCCTGGAAAGTCATCCGGCCGTGGCGAAAGTAAACTACACCGGACTGGAAAGTCATCCCGATCACTACACAGCCATGAAACAAATGCGGTATCCGGGCGCCATGCTGAGTTTTGAACTGAAGGGGGGGCTTCAAGCAGGTATTGATTTCATGAATAAGCTTAAAATGTGTGTGAGAACCGTTTCATTGGGCACGGTTGATACCTTATTATCACATCCTGCATCCATGACGCACTACAGGATACCAAAAGAAGAAAAAGAAAAATATGGCATTACCGACGGGTTGATACGGATGAATGTGGGTATTGAAAACATACAGGATATTATTGCAGATCTTGATCAGTCTTTGTCTTGATCTAAATTTTATAACTCCAGAACACAATTATTTTCAATAAAATTTTCAAATATGAAAAAATTGATTTTCTTATTCCTCTTCGCTTCTTCAGCACTAAATGCACAACCCCCGGCAGATACAAGGCTAAAGGGGCTTGATACATTTGCCGCAAGAGTTTTAAAAGATTGGAATGCAGCGGGTGTTACCATTGCAGTTGTTGAAAAAGGGAAAGTAGTTTATACCGGCGGCTTTGGTTACCGTAACATTAAAAAAAAGTTACCCGTTACTGAAAACACCCAATTTGCCATCGGCTCCTGCACGAAGGCGTTTACATCCTCTATCCTCGGCATGTTGCAAAAAGATGGAAAAGTGGATCTGGATAAACCTGTACGTAATTATTTACCTGAATTAAAATTTCAGAATGAATACACCAATAGTCATGCAACCTTGAGGGACATGATGTGCCACCGCACCGGTTTACCAAGACATGATCTGTCATGGTATGCATCGTGGGCTTCCCGCAGCGAATTCCTTGAACGAATCCAATATTTTGAACCTACTGCAGAGTTAAGAGAAAAATGGCAGTACAATAATTTTATGTACCTGGCGCAGGGCGTGGTGATTGAAAAACTCACCGGCAAAAGCTGGGAAGAAAGCATGAAAGAAAAAATATTTATCCCACTGGGTATGAACAACACGAATCTTTCTACCAAAGACATGGAAAATTCTCCGGATCATTCGCTGGCTTATGCAACAAAAGATTCAATCATCAAATCCATTCCGTATAGAAATATTGATGCGATGGGGCCGGCTGGATCAATAAACAGTTGTGCAAAGGATATGGCCAAATGGCTGATCACATGGATCAATGGCGGAAAGTATAATGGAAAAGAAATAATTCCTTCTTCTTATGTAAATGAAGCCATGACCGTGCAGATGGTAATGGGTGGCGGTGTACCCGGAGCTGAAAATCCGGATGTCCATTTCTCAGGTTATGGTTTGGGATGGGGCATGTCAAGTTATCGGGGCCATTACAGGGTAGAGCATGGCGGAGGTATTGATGGATTTATAACCACCACCGGATTTTTTCCAAGTGATAGCATCGGGATATTTGTTTCTTCCAACCAGGGAGGTGTTTCATCCAGCATCAGAAATTTTATTGCTGACCGTATGCTGAAACTTCCTTACCGTAACTGGAATAAATATTTGCTTGATGCAGCCAATAAATCCAAAGATGCTGCAAAAGCTGTTGTAAAAAATGACAGCCTGGGGAGAAAATTCAATACCCAACCATCACATGAACTGGCTGATTATACCGGAACATTCACAAGCAAAGGTTATGGCAACATTGAAATAACATTGAAAGATGGAAAACTTTTTTCAAAATTCAACAACATTGATATCCGATTCGAACATTTTCATTACGATCAGTACAAAGCTTATCCGCAGGATCCCGCATTTGATGAGTCGGATGCATTCAGAGTAAGTTTTCATACAGATGATAAAGGGAATATCAGTAAACTCACAATTCCGTTTGAAGCAGGCGTTAAGGATATTGAGTTTGAAAAAGAAACAAAAAAAATGGATGTATCAAAGGCTGATCTTGAAAAATATACTGGTGAATTTGAATTTGCACCTGGCCAGGGAGCAAAATTTTATATAAAGGGAGAAAAGATATTGTATGCTTTCATAGAAGGTCAGCCTGAATACGAGCTGGTGCCGGTTGATAAAAACAAATTTGATCTGAAAATAATGAAAGGGTACAGCGTTCAGTTTGAATCAAATGAAAAAGGTGAGATCACAGCTGTAAATTTTATTCAGCCCAACGGAACATTTAAAGCCAAAAAGAAGTAAGGTTCGGGCAGTAACAGTTTATCAAAAAATAATTTCGTAAAGAAAAACATAAATTGATCATTAATCATTGATTGCTTATGTCTGTAAACATCCGCAGGGCTAAAAAAGAAGATTGTCCAAGATTATTGGAGCTAATTAAAGAACTGGCCGTTTATGAAAAAGCGCCGAATGATGTTACCGTCACATTGGAACATTTCACTGAAAGCGGTTTCGGAAAAAATCCTGTATGGTGGGCATTTGTAGCCTCAACCCCCAACCCCTTCTCCACAAGTGGAGAAGGGGAGCAAAGCCCTCAAAGCAGTGAAATCATTTTAGGTTTTGCACTTTACTACATCCGTTATTCCACCTGGAAAGGACAGGCAATGTACCTTGAAGATATTATTGTTACTGAATCAGCAAGGGGAAAAGGGATTGGCAAATTACTTATGGACAAGTTAATTGAAGAAGCGAAAGAAAAAAAATTCAACCGCATCATCTGGCAGGTGCTGAACTGGAATGAACCAGGTATTAACTTCTACAAAAAATACAATGCTGATTTTGATGCAGAGTGGGTAAATTGTTCAATCTATGTTTAATTCACCCCGGACACTTCCATTGTCTTATCAATCTTCATCACCAACCCCTGCAGCACTTTACCCGGTCCGCATTCGGTAAACTTGGAAGCGCCATCGGCAATCATGGCCTGCACACTCTGGGTCCATCGCACGGCGCCGGTAAGCTGGTCAATCAGGTTCTGCTTTATTTCTTCATTGTCCATTACACCTTTTGCGGCTACATTCTGGTAAATGGCACAGGTAGGAGTATGAAACTTGGTTTCTTCAATTGTCTTTTGTAATTTTTCTTTAGCGGGTGCCATCAATGGAGAATGAAAAGCACCGCCTACGGGAAGCACCAATGCTCTTTTAGCACCAGCCGCCTTCATTCTTTCGCAGGCAATATCAATCCCTTTCTTTGTTCCGCTTATCACCACTTGCCCGGGGCAATTGTAATTAGCCGCCACCACCACTTCGCCGGTTTCTTTCCATACTTCAGCACAAATAGCTTCCACTTTTTCATCCGAAAGGTTTAATACGGCAGCCATAGTGGATGGGTTCAGCTCACAGGCTTTCTGCATGGCCCATGCCCTTACAGCCACCAGTTGCAATGCGCTTTCAAAGCTCAGTGTGCCATTTGCCACCAGCGCCGTGAATTCGCCCAGCGAATGTCCGGCAACCATATCCGGAGAAGCGCCTTCAATGCTCTTGTATGCAATGAGGGAATGTAAAAAAACGGCAGGCTGGGTTACATTGGTTTGTTTCAGGTCTTCTTCACTTTCGGTGAACATTACATCCGAAATGCGGAAACCCAGTATCTGATTGGCCTGTTCAAACAGCTTCTTTGCAAAGGCGCTGTTCTCATAATGCTCTTTTCCCATTCCCGGAAACTGCGAGCCCTGTCCCGGAAATATAAATGCATGCTTCATGGTTGCTTGTTTTACCCCCTTGGCCGCCAGGGTCCCGAAAGCTTTCGGGAAGAAGGTGGCTCCCCAAAAAAAAGCCTGCCTGACGGCAGACAGGTTCGATTGAAAAAATCCAACCAAACTTTTTTGTAAAGGCAAATATAAGTTAATCCAGTTTAGCGCTGATTAGTTTCAGAAATTCGCTCCGGGTGGCGTTTTTCATAAACTCGCCGTCGAAAGCGGAAGTAGTGGTAACGGAATTCTGCTTCTGCACACCCCGCATCATCATGCAGAGGTGTTTGGCTTCAATAACCACAGCAATGCCAATGGGATTTAGCGTTTCTTTGATGGCCTCTTTTATCTGGATGGTTAGCCGTTCCTGCACCTGCAGCCGGCGGGCATACACATCCACTACCCTGGCAATTTTGCTTAACCCCGTTATCCACTCGTTGGGGATGTAAGCCACATGGGCTTTGCCGATAAATGGCAGCATATGATGTTCACACATGCTGTATATCTCAATATCCTTTACCAGTATCATTTCGCTGACAGGTTCATGAAACTTTGCAGAATTGATAATAGCTTTTGCATCCTGAAAATATCCCTGGGTAAGAAACTGCATGGCCTTGGCCATCCGTTCGGGAGTTTTTAATAAGCCTTCCCGGTCCGGGTCTTCGCCCAGGTTCCCTAACACATCCCTGTAACTTTTTATCAGTCCGTTGAGGGATTCTTCGCAGTATTCTTCTTTTCGCTGGTATCTCATATTATCAGTTTAATAAAAATTACCCGGCCGGGTATTCTACAAAATTCCTCGGCGTTTCAAACAACCTGATCTGAAAGTCCATTTTTTTATCAATATGCGGCCGTAGCAATTTATAAATCACAATTGCAATATTTTCTGCTGTAGGGTTCAGGTTTTTGAATTCTTCCGTATCCAGATTCAGGTTTTTATGATCGAACCTTGTATGCACTTCCCTCTTTATCAGATCACTTAGCTCTTTCAGATCCATTACATAACCTGTTTTCTTGTCTGGCTTGCCGGTTACCTTTACTTCCAGTTCATAATTATGTCCATGATAGTTAGGCAGCGCACACTTGCCAAACACTTTCTCATTGGTACTTTCATCCCATTCCGGGTTAAATAACCGGTGGGCTGCGTTGAAATGTTCCCTTCTGAATACAGAAACCTGTTTAGCCATACAATCAAATCAATAACAACAAAATACTAAAATTGTTTACCTGCCAAAATACTCCACGTATATTCTTGGTGTTTCATAGAGTTTAACACAATGTAGCTGAACGCCTGCAGGCAGGTGCGGCGCCAGTTGTTCCCATATGCCCATTGCCAGGTTTTCCGTACTGCACATTTTATCCTTCATAAAATCCACATCCAGGTTCAGGTTATGGTGATCCATTCTCTCAATAATGTGTTGCCGGATGATAAGGCTGAGTTTTTTCACATCAAACAAAAAACCCGTGTCCGGGTCAGGATTCCCTTTTACCGTTACCAGCAGTTCATAGTTATGGCCATGCCAGTTTTCGTTGGCGCATTTGCCAAACACCTCTTCATTCTTTTCATAACTCCAGCCGGGATTGAAAAGTCTGTGAGCCGCATTAAAGTGTTCAGACCTTGTTAAGTAAACCATGCTTTACTTTTTTGCCCCTTCACAGCAGTTTGGGCAGAAGGGAATGAGTTTTAAAAGACAGTCCGCAAAGGTAATTGAAAAGTTGCTGGTTTATGGTTTATAGTTTATAGTTTCGCAGTTCAGCAGAATATATTCCTGCTTTGGACAATGAACTGTTTAGTCATTGCGGCTACACCTATAGAAATTGCACCCTTCCTGGCTGAATTAAAAGCCGAAAAACTGACCAATGCGGACATTGATGTTCTTATTACTGGCATCGGGCTGACGGCTACCACTTATTCGCTGATGGAACAATTACGCATAAAAAGACCCGACCTCATTATACAGGCCGGGGTTGGTGGATGCTTTGACAAAACCGTACCCCTTGGTAAAGTGCTGGCAATAAAAATAGAGGCCATTGCCGACCAGAGTGTGGTAGAGCTCAATAAACTCAAAACGCTTTTTGATTTGAAACTGGTGCCCCAGAACAATTTCCCCTTCAAAAGGGGCTGGCTTGTCAACAACAACCGTGTTTTAAAAAAAATGAAATTGAGAAAAGTAACCGGCGTTACCGTGAATGAGATTACCACTTCGGCTGAAAGAGTAAAATTTTACAGAAAAAAATTTAATCCGGTCATTGAGTCAATGGAAGGCGCTGCCCTGCATTATGTTTGCCTTAAAGAAAAAATCCCGTTTATTCAGCTCCGGAGTGTTTCCAATTACATTGCTGAAAGAAATAAAAAAAACTGGAATATGAAAGAATCCATCCTCAATCTGAATGCAGAGCTGATCAAACTTCTTTCCCAATTAACCCATTAACCAATGAACTTGAAACTGACCCTCGGTTTTTCTCCCTGCCCCAACGACACCTTCATCTTCGATGCACTGGCCAATAAAAAAATTGATACCGGTGGTCTTGACTTTGATGTTTGGCTGGAAGATGTGGAAACACTCAATCAGTGGGCACTGCAAGGCAGACTGGATATTACCAAGCTGAGTTTCCCTGCTTTTTTTCAATCGCTGGACAACTACATACTGCTGAACAGCGGCAGCGCTTTAGGAAAAGGGGTCGGCCCATTGCTGGTAAAAAATAAAGGTTTTGAAATTGGCAATATCTCAGAACACAGTATTCTGATACCGGGAATAAACACTACCGCTAACCTGCTATTGAGCTTTGCGTATCCGGAGGCTGTAAATAAACGGCCCATGTTGTTTTCAGAAATTGAAGACCTTGTAATAAGTAAGTTGGCTGACCTTGGAGTTATTATTCATGAAAACCGTTTTACCTATCAACAAAAAGGGCTGGAAAAGTTGGCTGATCTAGGCGAGATATGGGAGAAAAAAATGAAAGTACCCATTCCGCTGGGCGGAATTGCTGTGAAGCGTGACATTGACAGATTGGTCAGCCTAAAAGTTGAAAAGCTTATAAAACAAAGTCTTGAATTTGCATTTGCCCGCTATCCTGAAATTGCTGACTATGTAAAAGACCATTCTCAATCCATGAGTGAAGACGTAATGCGGCAGCATATTGATCTTTATGTAAATGATTTCTCCTTAGATATCGGGAAAAGGGGGAAGGATGCCATAGTGTCTTTGTTCCGGGTATTTACAAGCCTCCGGGAAGGAGACATCAACGGCCATTCATCAAGTAATTTCTTCCTTTCGTGAATCTACGACTATAGGAGGCAATAAAATATGTTTACTTCATTACCAGAAGAATTTGTATTACCATTACAATAACTTACAGAACTTGTGAAGCCAGGTGTTAAGATTGAATATTGAAAACCAAATACCCCAATCATGAGAAAAAATATCACCTTATCCTTCTGTATCTTACTTTTTACGGTTACCACCGCCAAAACGCAAAACAACCCAACATCCGCAGAGAAAGTAAAAGTATTTCTTGACTGCACCCGTGAGTGGCTATGCGACTTTGATTATGTAAAACAGGAAATGAAAATGGTGGACTTGGTACGGGATCGTTTTCTTGCTGATGTGCATGTTCAGGTGGTTACTAATTTTGTATCAGGCGGGGGTGAACAAAACCAGGTGATATTCATAGGTCAGAAAAAATTTGCCTCAAGAAACGATACCCTCTCCTATTTCAATAATCCTACCATGACAGATGATGAGAAAAGAAAGCAACTGGTAAAATACCTTGAAATCGGCCTTTTTCCCTTTTATACCAAAACTGCCGTGGCGGATAATATCAGCATTGTTTACAACGCCAAAGAAACTGAAAACGATGCTACAAAGACCCAGCAGAAAAAGGACCCCTGGAATTTCTGGCAATTAAGTTTTGGAGGTTCGGGTTTTTTTAATGGCGACCAGAATTATAAAAGCAGGCGGCTACCAGGAGAAATTGGCGGAAGCCGTGAAACGAATAAAAGCAGAAGCAATATTAATTTCAGTATTGAAAATAATAAAACCACTTTTTCCATTAACGACAGCACAAAAGATGTTGCTGAAAATAAAGTAACAAGCTTTAACGCCAACCATGCCATCAAGCTGAATGAACACTGGGCTATAGGCGGAAATCTGAATTACCAACGCAGCATTTTTGAAAACTAGGATTTAAATCTGACAATAAGGCCTCGGCTTGAGTACAGTTTCACCCCTTACAGTAAATTCAACAGTGAAGGGGTTATTGTTCAGTACCAGCTTGGGCCTGAAATCAATAATTATGATGACCCCACTATTTATTTCAAAAAGAAGGAAACACAAATAAAACAATCTCTGAACCTCATTACCTCGCTCACCAAGTCCTGGGGCTCAGTGAACTTTGGGATTTTCTACTCCAATTATCTTTCTGATTTTAAGAAAAAGAATATTTCCTTTACCGGCAGTTTTAGCTGGAGAATATTTAAGGGTTTCAATGTTGGTGGAGGAGGAAATTATTCCATCGTCAGAGACCAGATTAATATCAGCAAAGGTGAAGCATCTTCAACCGATGTGCTTACCAGGCGAAGGGCATTATTATCCGGTTATGATTATTTCTTTGGAGTCGGTTTCAGCTATCGCATTGGTTCCATTTTCAATAATGCTGTATTTCCAGCAATGAGGGGGATGAACTTCTCGCTTAATTTTTAGAACCCGAAAGTCTGTCATAACATCCTGAATATTTCGGATGCACTTTTACAAGTGTAAAATTTATTCCGGAATTCTTTCACCCATTTTATCCCTTTTACTGCATTAGTAAGAAAAACTTCATCGGCCCCCTCAAGATCTTTTATTTCCAGAGGCTTTTCATATACGCTGATCCCACTTGCCGGGAATGTGGTCAGTATATGCCGCCGCATCACCCCGCTAATACAGCCTTCAGACAGCGGCGGTGTTATGATCATGTTTCCTTTTACAATAAAAACATTTGCGTTAGTCGTATCTGCGATGCGGTCATGTGTATTCAGTACCCCACAGTCATTTAGCCGGTTATCTTTTGCATAGATGGCCGCCATACTGTAAGGCAGAAAACTGGATGTTTTCAGGTTGCTGAATTTATCACAACTCTTTCTTGCATGGGGAAAGATGTCAATAACAAGGCCATTTTCGTTAAAAGATGTTGCTGCCTCATCCAGCGCCCAGCACTCCACCAGGTACTGCATTTGGCTGGCCAACTCGTACAATCCGCCACCACCTCGGAAAACAGATAGTCGTATACGGGCCCGTCCAAAGCAGTTGTTTTTTTTACAAAGCGCCAGTATGTCTCTTGAAATTTTTTGAGCAGTGAATAATACCTCTATTTCAAACTTTAGTAAAGACAGACCAGTAAATAACCTGTCAAAATGAAATGACTCCAGCATTATGTTTCCCCGAATCACTTTCATTGTTTCAAATAAGCCATCGCCATAGCGATAGCTTCTGTTATCCGCCAGCAATACTGGTTCATGACCGGGCAATAGTTTACCATTGAAACAAATAAAATTCATGCGGACAAGTTAATACAAAAAAATCCCGGCGATGATGCTGGGATCAAATATGCTTGCCTTCAGATATTACGCATGTTCCACTATACCTGCCTTTACGGCATACATTACCAGGCCGGCCATTGATTTGGTTCCGGTTTTGGTTTTCAGTTTGTCACGGATAGCCTCTACAGTACGGGGGCTCAGGTCAACAATATCCGCAATTTCTTTAGTGCTTTTTTCTTCGCACATCAGCTTCAGGATGGTAATTTCCTTTTCGGTCAGTTGCACATCCTGCGGCATGGATGATTCATTGCTCCGCTTGGTACGCAGGCCGCTCAGCAGCGCTTTGTTGGTAAGCTCATTGAAATAGAAGTCATTTTCATATACGCCGCGGATGGCTTCATAAATCATTTCTGAGCCCGCCTCTTTGGTAAGATAAGAGTTCGCCCCTATTTCCATCATTTTGGAAATAACCGAGTGATCGTTATGCATGGAAAGCATGATTACTTTTACATTGGGGTAAAGTTTCTTGATCTCGGGCAGTGTGTTAAGACCATCCATAATAGGCATCTGTATGTCAAGCAAAACCACATCCGGCTGGATATGGCGCAACAGGTTCAGCAGTCGCATACCATTTTCTGCTTCCGCCACCATTTGAATGTCCTTACGGGCCTGCAGTGAGGTTTTGACGCCGGTGCGGAAAAGGGTATGGTCATCAGCAATGGCTACCTTGATAACGGAGTTGGTTTCGGGATTTTTCATGGATTAATTAATTAGTAAATAATTATTGGATTCAGTATTTGTTCCTGAGTGCAAGTTGAAAAAATCCTGCAACATATACCATAGGGAAAGTACTTGATTTCAACCCTGTGGAAACTACCGCAGAAATACGTTTTTGTAGAAACAATACGAGAGCTGTTGCAGCAATTTTACGAATGCATCCGTAAAAACCGAATAAATCAAAACGGGCAGTTATGCTCTTGTTAACATTTGGGTGTGCATATACTTTTGAACCAGAAAGTTGATTGACACGGATGATCTGTCTTTACCCTCTCATCCAATGTCCATAACCGTCCAGAAAGTTTTTTCCAGATCCTTTGAAAGACCAGTCCTGTTTTTAGGGGAGGCACTTCACACCGGCCAGTCAACTTTCATTTTATTTAAAACCCCGTTTTTATACTATCCAATACCTGTTGAAAAAATGCCGGCATATCCGGCGTCAAAACCTGAAGTCGTTAAGCCTGTCCTTATGAAACAAAACAGCTAAACTCTTTTTCTTTTCATAACAGTAACGTAAAGCCCCGGTCCTCATAACGCCGGGGTTTCTTAATAAGTAATTCATCTGTTACCTGTGCTGTATTATCAGCTCGCCGGTATAAATTACTTCTTTGGTGTGCAGGTACACCCGGTACATACCGGCAGCCCAGCGGCGGGTGGGAAGGCTGATGAAGCTTCGGTGTATGAGGTCTTCTTCATAGATTTTATGACCGGCCATATCCCAAACAACCAAAGTTGTCTTTTTGTGCGGATCCGGGTTTTGAAACTGCAGGTACATATCGGCAGGATTGGGAAAAATTTTGAGTTTCTTTATTATTGGCGGAGGGTTTGAGACCGGGGTGATCAGCAAACTGCTGTCAATAATTATATTTTCATCGCCGGGCTGGTACTGTGTAAATGCAAAATATACCAGCATCATTTCATCCCTGGTGGATTCGCCAAGCGACACCGCTTGAGGCGGGTTATTGGGATTGTGCGGATTTGAACTGGTATTATTATATGTTGCAACAGCCTTTAAAGTACTTCCGCCGTCCACTATAACAGGCTTCTGAAAATAATACTGTCCCTGCCAGTGAAAATCCCAATGCGGAATATCAATAAAACGGATGGTATCCCCATTGGGTTTATTGGCATAACTTTTAATGGATTCGCCAATCAGGTGCATATGCGGGGCCACTGTAAGCACCGTGGCCTGATATAAGACCGGCAGGGTAAACCGCTCTTCAAAAGTCCGTATAGTATTGGCCGGAATAGTAAGTGGCCCATTTATCAGAACAGGTGCAAAATGATAAAGAATGGGTTCTATTCTGACATCTCTGGCCAAACTATTATTGTTATAATACAACCTGACCTTTGTACTGTCAAGTCTTCCGGCGCTTCCGGCAGGATAATGTACCTGGATTACTATATCTGAATTAGGATAAATTCTTTTTCCGAAAACCACCGGCAGTTTTTTTACCGAAGTGCCGGGCACCCATGCATCCAGTAATACAGCGCTGTTTACCCCAATACCTCCAAAGCTGGTATATCCGGGGCCGGGGCTTGCATTATCCAGAGCCTGTGCCGCATGATTGGCTGTAGTATCCTGGTACACCAGCACATGATGAACAATATTTGTATTGCCGGGAACAACTTCTACTGCAGAAACATACTTACCGGTGTTTAAGCGCAACGGTAAAACGAAACACTGATAAATATCATTTGTGGAAGCGGTGCTGGTATAGTCAGGCATTCTTAATGTTGTATCCGGTGTGCCCAGCGTATTGGTTACAGGTGGTGGCGGTGGCGGCGCATTGGCAAGATTGCCCGAAGGAGCGCCGTTATTCACCCAGTTAACTATAGTGCTTATTTGTGCTGCAGTAAGTGTTCGGGCGCCTGTAAAATGAACATAGTTGTCATCCGGCGGCCAGGGAGGCATCTGCTTTGAAGAAACGGCATTACTAATGGAGTTGCGGTAATTATATGCATCCGTGAAAGTCAGCAATGAAAAAGGTGCAATGCCTTCAGGCCGGTGACAGGATACGCATTTTGAATAAAGAATGGGCGCTACATTATCCGCCCAGTTTTGGCAAAGGGCTTCTGCCATCAAACAGCAACCCGTAAGAAAGAAAAAAATCTTTTTCATCCTGAATAATGCTAAGTCAAATTACAAAAAACGGCTTATCCTTTTTGCGCCACCAGGTATGCCCTCGGCTCACCCAGCGTAAATTCTTTCCGGCCGGGGATACTGTAAACTTTTTTCAGCCCTAAACCCGCAGACTGAAGCATATTCCCCAGTTCATTTAATGAATAGATATAATCAATGCCTGTTTTTATTTCTGCTTCACCACCTGGTTTTATGAATGTACTTGTTACTTCCAGCCGGGTGGGTGTTTTTTGCTGTGAAGAATAATTTAATTGAATAAGCCTCAGTACGCAGAGATCAGACTTCCATCTCCGGAACATCTCCTTCAACAATCATCTTACCCAGGGTTTTATTTTTAATTTCCTCCACACTTACTCCCGGCGCTCTCTCCAGCAGTTTAAATCCCCGCGGTGTTACATCCAATACAGCCAGATCACTTACAATCTTCTTTACGCATTTTACCCCGGTTAATGGTAAACTGCATTGCGGAAGCAGTTTGGATTCACCTTTTGGGTTGGTATGCATCATCGCCACAATGATGTTGTTGGCACTGGCCACGAGGTCCATCGCTCCCCCCATTCCCTTCACCATTTTGCCGGGAATTTTCCAGTTGGCGATATCGCCGTTTTCACTGACCTCCATAGCGCCTAAAACAGTAAGGTCCACTTTGCCGGCCCTGATCATTCCAAAGCTCATGGCCGAATCAAAAAAAGCGGATCCGGGTACAGTTGTAATTGTTTGCTTGCCCGCATTTATCAGGTCAGGGTCTTCTTCCCCCTCCGGGGGAAAAGGGCCCATACCCAGCAATCCGTTCTCGCTTTGCAGCACCACATTTATGCCTTCGGGAATATAATTGGCTACCAGGGTGGGGATTCCAATTCCAAGGTTGACGTAATAGCCGTCCCGCAGTTCCTTTGCTATGCGCTGCGCTATTTGTTCTTTCGATAATGCCATGTTCCCTCCTGACTTATATGACTAATATGACCTGTTTGGTTTATTTGTACTTTCTCACTGTTCTTTGTTCAATTCTTTTTTCATAGTTGATGCCCTCAAAAATCCGGTGCACATAAATGCCCGGGGTATGAATGATGTTAGGATCTAACTCTCCGGGTTCAACCAATTTCTCCACTTCAGCAATGGTAGTTTTTCCGGCCATCGCCATCAACGGGTTGAAGTTCCTGGCTGTTTCCCTGTAGATAAGATTACCAAGCGTATCCCCTTTCCATGCCTTTACAATCGCAAAGTCAGCTTCAAAGGCAGACTCAAGAAGGTAATCTTTGCCATTAAAATTCCTTGTTTCTTTTCCTGCGGCCACTTCAGTACCTGCACCGGCAGGGGTAAATACGGCCGGCATACCGTAGCCTGCTGCAAGACAGCGGGTAGCCAAAGTGCCCTGTGGTATCAGTTCCACTTCCAGTTCGCCGCTGAGCAATTGCCGTTCAAACTCTGCATTTTCACCCACATAAGAAGAAATCATCTTCTTTACCTGTTTTTGTTTCAGCATCAGCCCGATGCCAAAATCATCAACGCCGGCATTATTGGAAATACAGGTCAGGTTTTTTACGCCTTTCCGTACCAGCGCCGCTATACTGTTTTCCGGGATACCACATAATCCGAAACCGCCCAGCATCAGCACAGCGCCGTCCATTATATCCTTAACGGCTTCTTCGGCATTGGCTACTACTTTATTCATGTAATTTCTTTTGAAATGATTTTTCCCGACAAGTAAAGCGGCGTTTTATTGTTGCCCATCATTCACGGGTAAAATTAAGGAAGTTGAAGTGGCTGTCATTCCGGTTTTTATTGTGCCTGAAGTTTTTGGGGAATCCTCCTGATAGCAACTGTATCCTTTTTCCCGGGGGAAACCGGTGTAATTGCTGTATCCGGCACCAAAGATGGCCGAGAAGGCGACCGAACAGCAACCGAATCAAGTATTGCCTTAAACTTGTCTTGGTGGGCTAAATAATAGCTCATGCTCTGCTGCAAATCCTTTTTTGAAACCTTATGTAATGCCAGTACCTGCCGGTAAAGCCGGATGCTTTCTTTTTGTTTATCAAGTGAAGTGTCGCGGCTGAAAACAAAATCGTTCAGAAACTGATCGGCCCGCATCATATCCCACAGCAGGGCTTTCATTTTGCCCTCAGGCAGTACGCCTTCCGGCAGTTGTTTTTTGTTTTGGCAGGCTGCCAGCCAAAGTAGTAAAGCGCCTGTCACTATCAGGTTTTTCATTTCAGTTCCTTGTATGCGGCAGCATTGGTGAGGTCCAGTTTGCTCAGTATTTCCCTGGCCCTTGCTTTTATATCAGTGCTGGCTTTGCTGAATACTTTTACGAGTTCCTGACTTTTACCCTGGAAAAATACCTGCACAAACATGGAGTTGGGGTTATCCCGGTTCAGGCTGTTTAAAAAATTAAGACAGTTGAGAATGCCTGTTCTTCCCGCATCTTCATTTTCATAAAATAAATCCATGCCCGACCTGTAGTAAGCAAATAACGCATCATGGGCAAGGGCAAAACGGCTGTTGTTCAGGTTTTCTGCCAGCCAATAGCGGTTACGGAAGCTTTCAAATGATTTCCACCCGGGAATCTGGTTACCGCTTTCCGGGGCATTGTTTACGATGTTCCAGGCTTTTTGAAAATAAGGGTCGCCTGCCCTTAATGAGAAAGAAGCATAATCAAGGCCAATAATAATGTTGGCATAAAAAGCCAGTACCGCTGTAAGATTCGCCACAAAAGGATCGGTTCCCTGCACCCTGTTCTCATTGAACTCTATCGGCTGAAATTCCACATACCGGAAAGTAACATTATCATCTATAAAATTCAGCAGGGGAGAATCGTAGTTGGTATTATAAATGGGACGGGCAGCCTGAACGGTGAGTTTGGCTTTATAAGTATTGTTGCCGGAAGCTTCATCTATGGTCAGTAAAAAACTGCACTGAATTTTTTCTGTGGGCTGAAAAATATCATTTGTCCACTTGCGGCTGTTCAGAAAATTGTTGAGCCCGGTTTGAAGGGTCTGGAAAAATTTTCTGTCAACCGTGGTGCTTACCTTGCTGGCGATAATAGAAACCCTTGCCTGCAGTTCCTGCCCCTTCAGGTTATGAACCGTCAGTAAACAAACAGCAAAAACAATCAGGTTTTTTCTAAGCATAAAAAAGACGGATTATGGTGTCAACAATATCATTTGCCACTTCCTGTTTTGATTTGATGTCAAAATCAAACCTCTGACCCTTTTTTTCGAAAATGGTGACCTTATTGGTGTCATGCCCGAAGCCTGCCCCTGCATCGTTCAGTGAATTTAATACAATCATATCAGCATTCTTTTGGGCGAGTTTTTCACGGGCATAGGCTTCCTCGTTATTCGTTTCCAGGGCAAACCCCACCAGCACCTGGCCGTTTCTTTTTTTTTCACCAAGACTCTTCAGAATATCTTTTGTTTTGGTCAGTTCAAGGGTCAGCGTGGAATCTTTCTTTTTTATTTTCTCCCCTGCTTTTACAACAGGTGTGTAATCCGCCACTGCAGCAGTCATCACAGCCAGGTCAGTCTTATCAAAAACTTCCATGCAGGCCCGGTACATTTCTTCGGCGCTGGTTACCCTTACTGTATTAATGCCGGTAAAAGAATAAAATTCCCGGGAAGGACCCAGCACCAGTGTAACATCAGCTCCTTTTTGCTGAAGCGCTGCTACAAGGGCAATCCCCATTTTTCCTGAAGAATGATTGCCGATAAAACGAACCGGATCAATGGCTTCGTATGTAGGGCCGGCAGTTACAAGGGCTTTTTTACCTACTAACGGCTGGGGCAAAAAAAAATGAGTATGGATAAAATCAATGATTGTTTCCGGTTCTGCCATTCTTCCTTCTCCATAAAGACCGCTGGCAAGTTCTCCCTTCTCAGCCGGTATGATTTTATTTCCGAACGATTGCAGTTTGGCAATATTGTTTTGAGTGGCGGGATGATGCCACATGTCTTCATCCATAGCAGGTGCAACCACCACCGGGCAGGTTGCCGAAAAATATACCGCCAGCAGCAGGTTATCACAATGACCATGCGCCATTTTTGCCAGGGTATTGCAACTCAGTGGTGCAATCAGCATCACATCAGCCCAGCGGCCCAGCATTACATGATTGGCCCAGCTTTCCTCATCAAATAAATCAATAAGTACCGGGTTTTTGCTGAGGGTGGATAATGTAAGCGGTGTTACAAAATCCTTCGCCGATGGTGTCATGATCACTTTTACTTCAGCGCCTGCCTTTACCAGCTGCCTTACCAGAAAGGCAGATTTATAAGCAGCAATGCTTCCCGTAATTCCCAGGAGTATTTTTTTCCCCTTCAGCGGCATACTTCAAAAGTACCATTTAGTTGCCAATCATAAATCCGTGATGTATACTTATAAACAGAAAAGCGACGAGGACCCTCATCGCTCCATTTTTTTCTATTTATGCCGTTCTTAACTGAACAGGTCATTTTCACTTTTACGGAAATACACTTTGTCATCCAAAAAATCCTGTGTGGCCAGTAATGCCGGGTTGGGCATCCTTTCATAAGCACGGGAAATTTCAATTTGTTCTTTGTTCTCATGAATTTCCTCGAGGCTGTCGGTATGGCTGGCAAATTCCTCCAGCTTATTGTGCAGTTCCTCTTTCAGGGAAATATTAATCTGGTTGGCCCTTTTGCCAACGATGGCAATGGACTCATATACATTCCCTGTTTTAGCCTTGATGTCATCAAGGTTTCGGGTTTCCACATTATTCGTGATTCCGGCACTAAGCTGACGTCTTAACTTGCTCATAATTGGTATTTTTTAAATTTTTCTGTGATAAGTTATAGAACTCGTCCACTTCCTTTTTCAGTTTACTGTCAGGAAAACGGTCCGTAAATTCGTTGCATTCATTGATTACCTGTTCAAACCGCTCAGTTTTTTTGTCCTCAATACTCATTTCTGCAAAGCGGTAATAAGATTTTATCACCATCAGTTTATATTCATCTGCACGGGCCGATTCGGGGAACGAGTTCAGCAGGGTGCTGAAAGCCACACCTGCTGCCCTGTACTGGCCCATGTCATAATACAATTGGGCAGCTCTATAATCTTTCGTTTCCAGTTTTGCCCGGCAGATCTCAATTATTTCCCATGCTTCTTTGTTTTTTGCCGAACCGGGATGCGTATTGATAAACGTCTGCATCATCCCGATAGTCTTAATGGTGCTGGTTTGGTCCAGCTCCGGTTTGGGCGACTGCCTGTAAAAGCAATAAGCCCTCATATAATCCACTTCCTCGGCTTTGGCGCTGTTGGGAAAGATTTCAAGAAAGGTTTTAAAGATATTTTCAGCGTTCAGGTAATCTTTCTGGTAATAGGCGCAGTATGCATACTTGTAGTAAATATCCTCAAACTCCTTTTCAACTTTGTAAAAAGGCATCACATCTTCATACAGTAGCTGAGCTTTTGCGTATTTCTTTTTCACAAAAAACTGTTCAGCCATCCGCAGCTTAAAAGCATAATCCGGGTTTTTCAGGATCTTACTGATGCTTTTATCCGGCTGCTTTTTTTTACGCACAGTTGATTTACTGCCGCCACAGCCAGCCAGAAAGATAACCGAAATGATAAACCAGCCGTATTTCATAAATGTATGGGCCCGAACTAAATATCAGTAACGGGCGGCAAAGTTAACAGATACGGGCAAAACTTGGATAAAAAATACTGCCATCCAAAACCTGCCCGTTAAGGTTATTATAAAGCATTAAATCAAGGCATTAGAAAACAAAAAACCCTCCTGCGGAAGCAGGAGGGTTGCTATCAGAGAATCCTTAGTTATTATTAGTTTTTCTTTCTGAGGTTGGGGTGAGGAGGCTCAACCATGTTCGGGCCTTCTTCACCTTCAGCAGCGGCACGCAGGTCAACTGTGTTGCAGTCGCCGCCTTCCTGGCCGTAGTTGAAGATAAAGCGGTGGGCGCTGATGCCTTCCTTGTCAACCATATAATTAATTACTGCATTTACGTGGTCCCAGCTCAGTTGTTGTTCTCTCTTGTCAGAAGAACAATATCCTATTACCACAACTTTACAGTCAGGGTTATTGCGCATTTTAGCAGCTACTGTTGCCAGTACATCTTTTGCATCCTCGCTGAGCCTGTTGGAGTTTTTGGCAAAGCTTACACTTGGTAATGCGCCCATTTTTTCTGCACAACCCATGGCAACACCGCCGTTGCACAAATCGGGGCAGTTTTCGCATGTCGGGCAAGGAACAGGACACTTACCAACGCCATCAGCATCAACCGGCTGGCAATAAGTAGGTGTAATCAATTCTTTATCCTTACAATCCGGTACACCGTCGCCGTCAGTATCAAGGCTTACGCCGTGAGAGTCAACAGGGCAACCGGCGGGTGTTTGTTCACGGTCAAACTGGTCGGTAACTCCGTCGCCATCGCTGTCAGGCAGTACAGGTTTGGGCAGGCGCATCAGGCGGGGGTTGCGGATTTCGCTGTAAGCATAATCCAGCGGGTTGAGCCACCAAAGAGGTTCAACAGATTTAGCTCCAAGATTGAAATTAGCTCCAATTGAAAGAAAATTATATGCGTCAAACCCACGGGTAAGATCGCCTTGCTCAGCCCAACGCTGGCCATCTAATAAATCGTCTTTTATAAAAGTAATACGATCTTCAAGAGCAAGATTGACTCTATTACTTAACTTAAGAGCAACACCTAAACCACCACTACCTGAAGGATTGAAAGTTCCTCCAAACAATTTTGGACGAGTTTCTCCGTGGTTCTCTGCATCAGATTCGTATGAGTTATCCAAAAGATCTTTTAAAGCCTTCTTTGTATCCTTACGATCTTTATACACATTACCAGCTATAGATAAAAATGCTGTTTCATAAGTACCGCTACCACCGCGGGCATTCACCTTGGTATCATAAACAGTTCCGCCTATACCGGCAAAGCCGTAAAAGTTAATTCCGGTTTTGGATTTATGAAAACGAATGTTATGAAGAGTAACTACTCCCTGCAATGACAAGTCTTGTATTTTAGTTTTGTGGTTATTGTAAAAAGCAGAATGATATCCTGCAACTGCCCAGGGGTTTCCACCACCTGCAGGAGGCAGATATGAAGAACGTTTCCAGTTCAAACCTTTAGCAGTACCCATCATATATTCTAACCGCATAGAAAATACATATCCGAATGCTTTTCTAACATGCAAGCCGCCACCGAAAGTTGGGCAAACAGAAGATACATCACCGCTAACGGTTGGCACTCCAAATTTTACACCTATCTCCCATTGATTGCGGGGCTTCGCGGGAAAGTTGTATGTACCATTTAAAAACCCTGTATGCTGCGGCATCCTTCTGTTCGGAACCACGGATGAGTCTTTAACATCATAGCTGGCTCCCACCCGCTGTGAAAATCCATAAGACGCTAACAGACAGAACATGGCTGTCAGGAATAATAACTTTTTGCTTGTCATAACTAAGGATTAAGATTTGAAAAACAATGTCCTAATAATAGGCAAAAATAAAAATTGAGTATTAATTACCAAATTTTTATCATAATTATTTTACCCTTTGGCACTTTCTTTTTCAATTACTTAGTCAATTTTTGAGGCCGTTTTGTTGCATCCCGCCGTAATTATTTTTTTTGACCGTAAATTGCTCCTCTATCCATGCAATTACCCACAGACCTGATCAGGACCGAACTGGCTTCTTTTGAAACCCATTTCAAAAAGGCGGTAAGCAGTCAATCACCTATGCTTGAACGCATTATGCGTTATGTTGTAAAAAGAAAAGGAAAGCAGTTAAGGCCTATGTTTGTGTTGCTTGCTGCCAAACTGTGTGGTCCCATCAATGATTCTTCCTATCGGGCTGCCTCACTCGTAGAGCTGCTGCATACCGCCACCCTGGTACATGATGATGTGGTGGACGATTCCATGGAAAGAAGAGGCTTTTTTTCAGTTTATGCCCTCTGGAAGGCCAAAGCCACTGTACTGATCGGGGATTACCTGCTGGCCAAAGGGCTGCTTGTATCGCTTGAAAATAATGATTATCGTATTCTGCATATACTTTCTGATGCCGTGAGGAAAATGAGCGAAGGGGAACTGCTGCAGATCCAAAAAGCAAGAAGTCTCAATATAAGGGAAGAAATTTATTACGAAATCATCCGCAATAAAACAGCTTCGCTGCTGGCTTCCGCCTGCGCCGCCGGTGCCTGGAGCACCAGCCGTGATGAGGCCACTACAGAAAAAGTAAGATCATTCGGAGAAAAAACAGGCATGGCTTTCCAGATAAAGGATGATCTGTTTGATTATGCCAGTGAAAAAATCGGGAAACCGACCGGGAATGACATTAAGGAAAAAAAACTCACCCTTCCGCTGATTTACACACTGAATAATACTGACAGGGAAACAAGACGAAAGATCATTTACATTGTAAAAAATAATAACCGTAACAGAGAAAAGGTAAACTGGGTGATCAGTAAGGTGGAAGAAACAGGCGGTATTCATTATGCCAGAGAGAAAATGAACGCTTATAAACAGGAAGCCCTTGCTATTCTTCACCAGTTTCCTGAAAGCCCTGAAAGGCAGGCACTGGAAGATCTTGTATCGTTTGTAACCGACCGTAAATACTAAAAGCCCGGATCCATGGACAAAAGATGGAATCTGCTGCACACCAGCCAGGATAAAATCGCTTCATTACAACAGGCGCTGAAGATAAATCCCGTACTGTGCAGAATACTGGTTCAAAGGGGAATTGAAACATACGAACAGGCCAGGGATTTTTTCCGCCCGCAACTGTCACATCTGCACAGCCCCTGGCTGATGAAGGATATGGATAAAGCTGTTGAAAGAATTATTTCGGGAATAAATGCCAATGAAAAAATCCTTGTATTCGGTGATTATGATGTTGACGGTACCACGGCCGTGGCCTGCATGTACCAGTTCCTGAAAAAAAAATGCTCCAATCTTGATTTTTATATTCCACACCGCTACCGGGAAGGTTACGGAGTAAGCAGGGCCGGTATTGATTTTGCAAAAGAAAACGGATTTACACTCATTCTTTCGCTTGATTGCGGTATAAAGTCCGCTGACCTGATTGCATATGCAAAAGAACTGGGCATTGATTTTATTGTATGCGACCATCATTTGCCTGATCATGTACTTCCGCCGGCTGTTGCGATTCTGAACCCCAAACAAGAAGACTGTAATTATCCCTACAAAGAACTTTGCGGATGTGGTGTGGGCTTTAAACTGATTACAGCGCTTGCAGAAAAATGGGGGTTACCTGAGGAAACTTCTTTTGAGTATCTCGACCTTGTGGCCACAGCTATAGCTGCTGATATCGTTCCGGTATCAGGCGAAAACCGGATTCTTGCCTTTCATGGTCTCGTAAAAGCCAATAAAAATCCTAACCCGGGCATCAGAGCGTTAACCAAACTCAGCGGATTGGTAAAAGAACTCCATATTACCAACCTGGTTTTTATGATTGCCCCAAGGGTAAATGCTGCCGGGCGGATGGATGATGCCACAAAGGCTGTCAGAATGTTTGTGGCCGGATCAGAGGAAGAAGCCATGCATTATGCTGAAATGCTGCACAGCGATAATACCGACCGTAAAGAAGCCGACAGCAGCATCACCACCGAAGCGCTGGAAATGATTAATGAGAACAGAGAGTGGAAAACAAGAAAATCAACCGTGGTATTTCAGCCCCACTGGCACAAGGGTGTGGTGGGCATTGTTGCCTCCCGGCTGATTGAACATTACCATCGCCCAACCGTTGTGCTTACCCAATCCGGCGATTATGCAGCCGGCAGTGCCCGCAGCGTACCGGGTTTTAACCTTTATGAAGCCATACATGCCTGCCGTGAACATCTTTTGGGTTACGGCGGACATTTTGCAGCCGCAGGGATGACACTTGAACTGAGTCAGGTCAATTCATTCCGTGAAAAATTCGAAGAAGTAGTTTCATCCACTATTCCACCCTCTTTGTTAACACCCGAAATGGGGATTGATGCAGAAATACGGCTAAAAGATATCCATCCTTCTTTCTACAATATTATTTGCCAGATGGAACCGTTTGGCCCGGAAAACTTGCGGCCGGTATTTATGGCCTGCAGGGTTTCAGATACCGGCTGGTCAAAAATTGTAAAAGAGCAGCATATCCGTTTCTCGCTGCGCCAAGATTATGCAACCCTTACAGGCATTGGGTTTGGATTGGTAGAAAAATTTCCCCTGTTGCAGCAAAAAAAACCGGTGGATGTGGTTTTTAAAATAGATGAAAACGAGTGGAACGGCAATACATCACTGCAACTCCGGGTGCTTGATTTAAGACCCTCGGAGTAAAGAACAGCCATTATGCTACATTTGTTGCTCTAACAGTGAAATGAAAAGAATTATCCCATTATTACTGCTGATCTGTACCGCCTTAAAACCAATGGCCCAGGGCAGCACTTCCACACTGGATGTAGTGGGCTGGAATCTGGAATTTTTTGGGGCGCCGGGCGCAGGTCCTTCTGATGATGATTTGCAGGAAGCCAACGCAAAAAGACTTTTACGCTGGCTGGATGCCGACCTGTACGGTATGGTGGAGATTGTGGATACCATGCGTTTTCGCAGGCTGGTGGATTCACTTGGAAATACAGAGTATGGTTTTTTTATAGCCCCTTATTGCAGCGGTAATACCACCGGTACCGGCAATGGCTGGCTCACGGGACAAAAACAGGCCTTTAGTTACCGCAAATCTGTTTTCTCCAATATCAGTACCCGGGGTATTATGCGAAACAGCCCCAACGGTTATACCAACTGGGCTTCCGGCAGGTTTCCTTATTTGTTTTCTGCCACCGCTACCATCAATGGCACCAGTAAGGATGTAAACTTCATTCTGCTGCACGGTAAGGCCGGCAGCACACAGGATGATTACCTTAAAAGAGCGGGGGCCTGTATTGAACTTAAAGACACACTGGATGCTTTTTTCAGCACGGCCAATACTTACATTATCGGCGACTTTAATGATGCGCTGCATATCAGTATTTATCCGGGAGCCAGTGTGAGTTCCTATCATGCCATTGTTTCGGACAGTACCGATGCTGATCATTATAAATCCATCACCTTACCACTGGGGGTAGCCGGGCAAAGCAGTATGATCAATTTCCCAAACGTAATTGACAACCATGTTATCTCCAACGAAGTAACACCACTGTACATTCCGGGCTCTGCACAAATAAAAACAGACGTAACATCTGTGGTGCCGGATTATGTATCGGCGCATAATACTTCTGACCACTATCCTGTATTTTCCAGATACAGCCTTTCAGGAGTGGTAACAGGCATTCAAAATGTAAGCCCCGATGAACTGGGCATTAAAGTTTCGCCCAACCCCTTTACTGAATCCATTTTCATAACGGCAACGAAAAACCTGGCAAACGTCAGCCTGCAGATATATAATGCAGAAGGACAGCTGGTGCATCAGCGGTTGTATGGATTTATTAACCGGGCTGCTGTTGTTCAGCCTTACCTGTCCGGACTTCCGAAGGGAATTTATTTTATGCAGTTTCAGACAAAGCAGGTGAAAACGGTTGTAAAGCTCATTCATCAGTAAGTAACACCAAGTAAACATAAAAGCCCCCATAAATATCCGGGGGCTTTAAAAAATGAATTAACCGTGTTATCAGTTCCAGGTCAGCTGCACATCATCCATGGCGCTGGAAGGCCTGTTTCCGCTTCCTGTTGTGGGGGTCAGCACAACTACTCTTATCCATACAGGCTGTGCCGAATTGTTTAATGCTGAACCAAAACTCACATTTACCGTAGTGTTAGTGAATACCGGACCGGCGGTCAGCGGGGTTGGCGCAGTAGCCACCGTAGTGAAACTTGAAGGTGTTGTTCCAATTCCATAATCAACCACCCAGGTAGTTGTTCTTCCTACGGTATTATCAAGCGACTGGTGTTTGAAAGAAAGGGTAAAATTGGTTTTGCCTATGGTATTATCAATCTGCATCACAAAAGCTACCCCCTGATCAGTGGCGGTTACCTGTCTTACACCCAGCGCCCTGTTGGTTGATCCGTTTTGCGCAGTTGCATCACTGGTGGCGGTAAGCCCCGTTGCAGAGGCGTAATTTTTAAAGCCGCCGCTTGTGGCATTCCAGAGCGCCAGGGCAGTGGAATAAACACCATCTGTGCCAAGTGATGTACTGGTTGACCCGGTCTTTACAAGAAACCCGGTGGGCAATCCGCTGCCGATATTATCAAAGTTTTGCGTATAGGGCGAAGTGCCGAGTACAATGCCTCCGCCGCCGGCACCGGCAGCCACCACATCATTCACCGTGCCACCCGGGTTACGCATATGCACTTCATAGGATGATCCAAACTGCGAAACATATCCTGTAACCAAAGAAGCCAGTGCCGGGTAGGATTGACCCGCAAATGTAGCTGCGGAAGAAGTTCTCAGCGTAAAAGTGGCGCCATCGTTTAGGATGACATTACCGCTGTACGTACCGCCGGTTCCACCGCTTAAGGCAACAGGGCCGGTTTTAACCAGCGTTGCCTCCCATGCTTCCTGGTTGGCGGTAAGCTGTGATAATGTCACATTTCTTGGTGTGATGGTTTTCCCTGTTGAAATTCTGGTGGCGTAGCTGATGGGAACCTGATTTACCTGCAGCAGGTTATTAAATTCAGAAAGCTCCTGCTGTGATACGTTTACGTCTATTGAATCTCCCAGGTTGAAAGCATGTGGTGAATCAAATCGTACTACAATACCCGCCAGGCCGGTACCCTGCTGCAGATAAAGGTTTTGATTGTTCTCATTATTTGTGGTTCGGTCGCTGATGACCACACCCGTAATCCTTCTACCATCCGGTGCATTGGTTGCTGAACCTGTATACACTGCCCTCAGGTCAGAAATATTCATAACTGTTGTAGGCCCCTGCCCGCATCGGAAATTGCTGAACCGAACGTCCGTTGTGTCACGGATGATAAGCTGTTTTGTGGAGCCAAACAGGGTATAAATTGCGGTAAGTGTTCCGTTGCCATTGGGTACATTGATACCGGCAAAATTGGCATAGCCGCTGGAGCGGATAATTATGCTGGAGTTGGCAGCACAGCCTCTTACGGTAAGGTTTACTGAATTTTTGTAGGCCGAAGTATCTGCATATGTTTTGCTGGTATCAATGGCAATAAACTCGTAGTTATTCAGCTGGACAAGAGTACCCAGGTTATCATCACCCATATTGGTGGTCAGTTGCGCAACCGTAACAATTTTTGGAACGACAGGGTTGTTCAAAGTTCCCCCGATTACAAACTGGTCAATCAGGTTGGCTGCCACAGCCTGAATAGATGGGGACCCTGCCACAGTAGCTTTAATCCCGAGTTGGGGAAGCCGGTTGTAGTCAGAAAGGCACAGCCCGTTACATTTAATATAAACTTTTCTTCCTACCGGAAAAGAATTGTAAAGTCCGTTTGCATCCAGTAATACGTTGATACCGGCCGTTCCGTCCTGGATATAAATTTCTTTATACAGGTTGCCGCTTTTATCGTTGGCAACCACCACCCCGGATATTATAATATCGGTGTTAATCACATCAAAAGCGCCGGACACCGTGTGTAATGCCCGTAATTGTTTTATAGTATGGGTGGGGGTAAGTCCCGGATCGGATGGCCCGGGCGGCTCATCAAAGGCTTTCTTACAGGAGTTCAGCACAAAAACGGAGGTCATCAGGATGATGAGGCTGCCGAACCAAACAGGTACTTTACGCATATAGTTATTATTAAATGTCATGAGTTAAAAAAGTTAAAAACGGAGGGTGGCACTGGCAAAAAAGTTGATGCCATAGCCGTAATACATCCTTGGCGGAAACTTATTAATATTCCTGTTCTCAAAGTCAAAACGCAGTTGCTCAAAACCACCGGTAATGATATCCTTATTGTCAAGGATATTATTCACACCAAGATTAAATACAAGGAATGTGGGTTTCCCGGCAATCTCCATACTTTTCGGCAGTTTCCATGAATAACCTCCGAAGAAATCCAGTGTGTATTGCGGCTCCCATCTTGTTTGTGCAAGAATTGAATTCCATAATTCTGACTGGGGCTCTATTCCGTCAACAGCTGCAGTTGTTCTGCGGATCGGATTGTAATCAAGCCACATCTGATCAAAGGAATTAGCCGTCAGGCTTACATACCAGAATTTGGGTGAGCGGTAATTAAATCCAAGGCTGTATGCCTCCTGAGGGGTGGAAGGCACCCTGTAATTCATATTGAAAATGCTTTCGGTGCCCAGGCTGGCTGCACTGTTGTCTAATGTAATGATGGCCTGCTGGCGACTGTTGTAATAATAACGTCCTGCAGCAGCGGCGCCGTTAATGGATAAGCCTGGTGCAACTTTCGCTTCAAACCCAAGTTCTCCGCCAAAGTGCAGCCGGTCAATATTACTCAGGGCATAGTTAACAAAGTTGCGGAAATCATCATGATAGAAGGATAATACATTATAATCATCTTCAAATGTGGTATAATAACCGGTCAGCCTGATCTTCAGTTTAGGTCCATTCATAATATAACCGCCTTCAGCAGTAGTGAGGGTTGTATTAACCAGATTTTCCTGCTGAAAATCCCTTGTTCTCGGAGCTATGTATACATTTTCAAAAAACGGGGCTTTAGTGAGGTAGGAGGCGTTGGCATAAAAATAATTTCTGCCATCCAGTTTATAAGTTACCCCGCCCTTTACTGCAAAGTTGGTAAAGCTGTTAACCGTTGATTTCCCAAACGAGTTATCGGGGAACAGTCCGTTTTTCACATTCCCCGTTCTCCAGAATTGTGTGCGGGAAACCTCGCCTGCCAGGTAGAAATCCACTTTGCTGAACTTGAAAACCCCTTGACCCCATGCCGCCATTTTATTAATGTCCATGTCATAGTCAAACCCAAACCTATCGCCCTCATAAAGGATGCGGTTGGGACGGTTCAGGTCATTTTGGTTGGCATTGGGGTTTAGCGGAAAATCCCTTTCAGCAAACTGGTTCAGATCAACATAAAATTCACCGCCCAGTAAATCGTCTACTTTTTTGTGATAGTTATTCTTTTGTTTCTGATAAGAGGCGCCAAAGGTCAGGTCAATATTATCCCCGGCCCGGGTGTTCAGAACAGAATTGGCATTGATGCGTTGTGAATTAATCACCCTTTCTTCAATAATATAATGGGAACGGCGGCCTGTTATATTATTGCCGGCTATGCCATTGACATTTACGATGGTTTCATTACTGGCAAAGTTGGCCAGGTAGAGTTTGTGCCAGTTGATCTGGCGAAGGTTGATATCATTCCTCATCGCTTCCTGCAGCATGGAAGCCTGAAGGGGGTCGGTTGTGACATAATAGCTGGGCAGGTACCTGTAATAATCCGGCCGGGGATCCGCTGAATTATACCAGTCAAGCGCTGTGGTGCTTCTGTCTCCAAACGAGTAGCCGACCGCGGTAGTAAGGTTGGTTTTATTGCTGATGCGAAAATCATGCGTAAGAATAGCATAGGGCTGATGGGTTCTTGCCACACTGGCATTTCTTACTTTGCCATTCTGATACCCCCAGAAAGGATTATAATAGTGTGTACCTGCCAGTGCCTGCATTTCCATCACGGCAGCCCCCTGGCGGCCGCTTTCGGTGGGTGCACCAAACCCTGTCAGTGAAATCAGATGTTTCTCACCAATTTTTTTATCAATGGCTGCAAAATAACTCCACCCGTCATAATAGGTTCCCGGCACATACCCTTCGTTGGCATAGCGGCGGCTGCCGCTTACTGTAATGGCCCACCCTTTTTTACTAAGCCCGGTTGAATGGGTAAGCATAATGCGGTGATTGTAATTTCTGTTGGAGTACGCATAGCTGAGGCTGGTTTGTTTTCTTTGCTTGCTTGCCCTTGAATCAATATTGGTATTACTTCCTATATCGCCAAAGGCAAATGTATTATAGCGAAGGCCGATGGAAATGTCCCTGTTACGCAGTACATCATTCAAACCTCCCCAGAGGCCAAATGGTGTAAATCCGTTATCCAAATTTTCCATGGGGATGCCATTCATATAAGTGCTGAACAGATCGGCATCATAACCCCTGATACGGAAACGGAGGGGGCTCCAGTTAAATGAAGCGGCAGAAAAAAACTGATCTCTGCCTGCAGTCAATACAGAAGAAACATTCTGGGCGCTGCCATCACTCAGGTCGTTCTCATCCAGTGAAACGACGGGGATGTTATCCAGTACGGCTTCCTGTACCTCTTCAATAGAAGTATCTCTTACCGGAAGGGTGTCAACAGGGGGCTTTACCTGCGCCACAGCCACCATCCCGGCAAACAGGAACAACAGCAGCAGTTTGGTTTTATGCATGAAAATATGTTTTTGACAAGGGGCAAACTTAGGGCCTTTATACTTTTCGCAGTAAAAAAGATAGGCACAACCTGTTCCGCACAGAGCTGGATAATATTTACTTAATTTCCGGCATCCTTCAGCGGGCGGTTAACGTCATTGTTTCGCTAAGTTTGCACATTACATGATGTATATGAAAAGATTTTTGGGGCTCCTCCTCTTTTTTATCGCCGGTTATTTCCTGAAAGCTCAGGAATCCAGGCAACCGTATAAAATTGCCATTATCGGTTTTTACAACCTTGAAAACTTTTATGATACACTGGACAACCCCATGGTAAATGATGAAGAGTTTACTCCCGCCGGGCCGAAAAATTATAATGGAACTATTTACTGGGACAAGGTGGGCAAGCTGGCCACCGTTATTTCACAGATGGGCGCCGATCAAAACCCAGATGGGCCTGCTTTACTGGGAGTGGCTGAAATTGAAAACGATACCGTGCTAAAAGATCTTGTTAGCCATAAGTTGATTGAAAAAAGAAAGTATAAGATTGTCCACTACGATTCAAAAGATGCAAGGGGGGTAGATGTAGGGCTGTTATACAATCCAAAATATTTTACCGTTGAAGCCAGCGATAATCTGTTTGTTCAGTTGCCCGGCGGCTCCAAGGATGCCTTTTACACCAGGGATATTTTGTGGGTAAGAGGTAAGCTTGACGGAGAAACTATTCATGTGTATGTGAACCACTGGCCCAGCCGAAGCGGTGGCGAAGAAAGAAGCGCCCCGGCCAGGGATGCGGCTGCTCAGGTTTGCCGCCACCATATGGATTCCATTTTACAAAAAGAACCGGATGCTAAATTTGTGGTAATGGGTGACCTGAATGATGACCCTACCAACAACAGTGTGGCCAACATCATCAATGCAAAGCCGAGGCAAAAGGATGTAAAGCCTGGCGGTATGTATAACCCATGGACTGAGAGCTACAAAAAAGGCATCGGCACATTGGCTTACCAGGATGCATGGGGTTTGTTCGATCAGATACTGATATCTTATCCCTGGCTGAACACAAATCAAAAAGGGTTTTTCTATTACCAAAAACATATATTCAATAAAGAATATATGGTAGAAAATATTGGCAGGTACAAAGGCTACCCGATGCGTACCTGGGATGGCAACCGATACCGGGGAGGTTACAGCGACCATTTCCCAACCTATTTGGTATTGCTGAAAAAAATTGATCCCGGTAAAAAGGGGGGTTGAATTTTGAATATTTATTATCAGCGTCTTAGATAATCAATACCACAACCGATAACCCTTCTAAATTACTTCTCAGACGCTTCTGTTTTTCGTGTATAACTCCCTATCTTTGCGCCCCGCTTTCGCTAAAGCTTTAGCGGGTAAACCCAAATCCTGCTGGTCGTGGGATTCTTTTCCGGCTGCTACGCCGGGATTGTCCAATGGGATGATTTTTTAACCATTCCGCCGGCTGGCGGATAAATAAAATGCAATGAATAACTATGAACTGATGGTGATCTTCACCCCTGTTCTTAGCGACGATGAGTTCAAAGCCGAGCAAAAAAAGTATGCCAAAATGGTAATGGATGCCGGCGGAACCGTGGTAGCTGAAAACCCCTGGGGTCTGAAATCACTGGCCTACCCCATCGAGAAAAAAACAACGGGCTTGTACTGGGTGCTGGAGTATGCCGCTCCTTCTGATTTCAACGAAAAACTGAAAATTCAAATGCTGCGTGATGAGAATGTGCTCCGTCACCTGTGCACCAGGCTGGATAAATACGCCGTCCAGTACAACGCAAAAAAGAGAAGTGGTGTAGCTACAGGAACCGAAAAAGCAGTGGAGGCTTAACACCATGGCAAAAAACGAGATAAAATACCTCACCGCTATTAAGAGCGATAAAAGGGTAAAAAAATTCTGCCGCTTTAAAAAGTATGGCATCCGCTACATTGATTATAAGGATGTGGAGTTTCTGAAAAAGTTCCTGAACGAGCAGGGTAAATTATTACCCCGGCGTTTAAGCGGAAACAGCCTGAAATACCAGCGTAAGGTTTCTGATGCGGTAAAAAAAGCCCGCCAGATGGCATTACTGCCATATGTAACTGATTTATTGAAATAGGCACATCCCTAATCCGCCAGCTGGAGGAGACAATGAAGCCTGTAATTCATTGGGAATAAAACAAAGTATATGGAAATCATTTTGATCCAGGACGTAGATAACCTCGGCGCCAAAAATGAGGTGGTGAAAGTAAGAAACGGTTATGCCCGCAATTACCTGTTTCCCCGCCAGCTGGCTGTGGAGAATAACCCAGGCAACCGGGCGCAACTGGAAGAAAGGCTGAAGCAGGTACGAAAAAGAGAAGAAAAAATGCTGGCAGAAATTAACAGCGTTATCGAAAAACTGAAAGAAGCCCCGCTGAAGGTCGATGCTAAAACAGGAACCAGCGGAAAAATCTTTGGAAGTGTAACCCCCCTGCAACTCAGCCGTGCCATCCGTGAACAGAGAGGATATGAGATAGACCGTAAAAAAATCCATATCGTGGATGAGGTGAAAGAACTTGGCTCCTACAAAGCCAATATTGAATTCGGCAACGGACACAATACTGAAGTGGAATTTGAAGTAGTAGCAGAATAAAAAACCTGGCTTACCAAATTAATTTTAAAACACTTCCCGCGGGGAGTGTTTTTTTTGCGCTTACACTGTAAAATCAACTAAGCAGAATTGGTTTATATTAGTGAAAGCAACCCGTCCTGGTTATAGTCCGTTTTATAATTGTCCGGATTGTATCAATGATACTAAAGACGATTAATATTATTTTACTGATACCGGTAATTATTTTGATTATTTGCCAGGGGTGTTCCCGTGAATATAGTTTTGAAGGAGGTATGCCTGACCGAATTGATACACTTATACCTCCGCCGCCACCCCCACCTCCCCCGCCAAAAATGTGTGCTGCCTGCACCGGCCAGGATCAGTTTATGGAAGACCGCTGGAGTTTTTACAATAACGATTTTTTTTATTGCGGAATAATTGACACTGCCATAGTAATGCCACAACGTACAGGGTTTACTTTTTTCGGACCCTCCGCTTGTTCTACTGATTCCGGAGCAGTGTATACCGTTATTTTCCGTAACGGCATTGTACTGGACCATGATCTTACTACTGTAGCAACCGAGAGAGGATCTTTTTATTATTACGATAATCCGGGACAAAGTTTTTTGTTTATGAATATTGCCAACTCCCCTTTTAATTTCATCATTGATTCCTATAACCATCAGACCCGTATGGCTGTTGGTACTTTTAATGGCATTGTAAGAGATAAGAATGGAGGGGGTACTTTTATATCTTCCGGAAAATTTAAAGTAAAACTGCACTGACACCGGGTATCAGACTTCTTTCATTCGAATCCTTTAAAGTGTTGATTTGCTTGTAAATAACACGGTTTTCCCGGTTATTAGGAGTAATCCGAATAATTTGACAAAATGTCCGGAAAAAATCCGTTATTTTGTTCCGTTATTGGTGTTCTTTACAGATTCAAGTCCTGAACGTTTCTCATATAATCCTGTGAATGTTCATTGGTTACTGTTTACTGTTGGCACTTTTATTTTTTTAATAATCTCTCAAAAATGAACATTTACGTAGGAAACATCAGCTGGAACCTGAAAGATCAGGATCTTGCTAACCTTTTCGCCTCTTATGGCGAAGTAACTTCAGCAAAAATCGTTACTGACAAATTCACAAACCGCAGCAAGGGCTTTGGTTTTGTTGAAATGGCAGACGATGCTGCTGCACAGGCAGCCATTGCTGCCCTTAACGGCTCCGAAGTGGACGGCCGAAACATCGTTGTAAACGAAAGTCGTCCGAAGCCGGAAGGTGGCGGAGGCGGCGGCTTCAAGAAAAGAAGCTTTGGCGGTGGCGGCGGTTTCAAAAAAGGAGGCGGCGGTTTTAACCGTGACCGCGGCGGCAGCGGCGGGTATAACAGCGATTATTAATTCTTATTAATAAACAGCGCTTTAAAAGTCTGGTTCGGAAGAGCCGGGCTTTTTTTTATTTACCTGCAGCATCAGCTTCAACTTTTACAGAAAAAGCAGAATCCTGAGTTACAAATACATTTATAGCGCCTCTAACTTCAATCGTTTGAAAGCCATGTTCGCTTCTCGTTTCATTCTTAATATCCCCGTTTCCCCGAACCCTTTTCCCGCCAACAAAATTGCAGGAGGCAAAGGCGGCTGTAATAATACCAGCAAAAAGAAAAAGGTTCTTCATTGTTTTTCGTTTACAGGTCAAAACTAGGCCAAAGAGCCGATAATAATGCTGGGACGAAGGATAGGCAAGTAAGGTTACCTCCAGGTCATATTTTATCCTCTCCGGATTGCTTATTACAAACTAAACCGCTTTTTTTACCTTCGCAGCACGATGACAGAAAAAATCCTGATTCTTGACTTTGGTTCTCAATATACCCAGCTGATTGCCCGTGCCGTACGGGAAGCCCATGTGTACTGCGAAATCATCCCTTACCATAAAAAATTTGAGTTTGAACCTGGCCTGAAAGGCATTATTCTTTCAGGCTCACCCTGTTCGGTAAATGAAGAAGGCGCCCCGGATGTGCCGGTAGAGGAGTTTATTAAAAAAGTGCCGGTACTGGGTATTTGTTATGGTGCTCAGCTCACTGCCAAACATTTTGGCGGCGTAGTGGCCAAAAGCAATAAAAGGGAATACGGCCGGGCTATTCTGCAAAGAAAAAAGGAAGATGTATTATTCAGTGCTGTATCGCAGGAGTCACAAGTATGGATGAGCCATGCAGATACCATACTGCAAATGCCGGAAGGTTTTGAATTATTAGCTACTACAGAAAGCATCCCCGTAGCTGCCTTCAGGAAGTCTGAAGTCAGAGGTCATAAGTCAGAAAATCCGAACGGTTCTGACATCAGACTTCAGACCTCCGGCTTCCCTCTTTATGGCGTACAGTTTCACCCGGAAGTTTATCATTCCAAAGAAGGCAAGAAAGTGCTGAATAACTTTTTAGTGAGTATCTGCGGCTGCTCACAGGACTGGACACCGGCCCATTTCATCACCGATACGGTTGAAGCTCTCAAAAAACAGATCGGAAACAGAAAGGTCATTATGGCACTGAGCGGTGGTGTTGACTCCACCGTTGCTGCCACATTAATTCACAAAGCGATTGGCAAAAACCTTTACGGCATTTTCGTTGACAACGGTGTGCTTCGTAAAAATGAATTTCAAAATGTGCTGGATACCTATGCTAAACTCGGTTTAAATGTAAAAGGCAGTGATGCCAAAGAACATTTTTATACCCAACTCGCCGGTAAAACAGATCCTGAAGAAAAAAGAAAGATCATCGGCAGCCTGTTCATTGATGTGTTCCAGGAAGAATCAAAAAAAACAGAAGGAGTGGAATTGCTGGGTCAGGGAACCATCTACCCTGATGTAATAGAAAGTGTTTCCGTTCATGGTCCATCCGTTACCATCAAGTCGCACCATAATGTTGGGGGGTTACCTGATCATCTTCACCTGGAACTGGTGGAGCCGCTTCGCTCCCTGTTTAAAGATGAGGTAAGAAAAGTGGGCCGGGAACTGGGTATCCCTTCGGAAATGATTGACCGCCATCCTTTCCCCGGACCAGGACTGGCCATCCGCATACTGGGAGAAATAACCGAAGAAAAGGTACAGTTATTGCAAGAGGCAGACCATATTTATATCCAGGCGCTTAAGGATAACAATTTATATGCAACGGTTTGGCAGGCAGGCGCTATCTTACTGCCTGTAAAAAGTGTGGGTGTTATGGGCGACGAAAGAACGTATGAATACACCGTAGCATTGAGAGCGGTAACCAGTGTGGATGGCATGACGGCAGACTGGGCTCATTTGCCGTATGATTTCCTCGCCAATGTGTCGAATGAGATCATCAACAATGTGCGGGGCATCAACCGGGTAGTATACGATATCAGCAGTAAACCCCCGGCTACGATTGAATGGGAATAAGAACCATGATTCAAGAAAAGATATGAGAAAGAATTTTCTTCTTTGTTTTACCTGCTTTATTTTTTTCAGCTTGACCAGCGCCATTGGGCAAACCGATGTTCCCAAATACAAGATTGCCATTTTTGCCCCGCTTTACCTTGACTCTGCTTTTGATGCCAACGATGAATACCGCTATGCTAAAAACATATTCCCCAAATTCATCAACCCGGGGCTTGAGCTGTATGAAGGGGTTCAACTGGCACTTGATTCATTAAACATTGAAAAGGCCCCCCTGGAAGTTTTTGTGTATGATTCCCGTTCTGCCAAAGAAACGTTACCTCAGCAACTAAACCGGCCTGAGCTGGACAGTGTATCATTTATCATTGCCCACTGCATTTCATCGGAAGTAAAACTTTTTGCTGATGCGGGATTAAAGCGAAATATCCCCGTCATTAATGTAAACATGCCTAATGACGGCGGCATCACCGGCAATCCCTTTTATGTAATCCTCAACCCCACCCTGCGCACCCAGTGTGAAGGTATTTACCGTCACCTGCAGAAGTTTTATTCACTTAATCCGATCATAATCTTCCGCAGAAAGGGACAACTGGAAGACCGCATCAAAATGTACCTGGATGATTTCGGGAAAGCCACTGTGGCAATTCCGCTCAAATATAAATTCGTTGAGCTATCCGATAGTTTCACTGTTGAACACCTGAACCCTTACCTTGATACGACGAACCAGACGCTTTGCCTTGCCGGCAGCCTGGATGAAAACTTCGGCAGAAGACTGGTGCAGCAGCTGGCTATACTCAAAAAACAAAATTACCAGTCTGTAGTGATGGGAATGCCCACCTGGGATAATATCAAAGAATTTAATAAACCCGAGTACAAAGGCATTGAGATTATTTACAGCACCCCCTTTTACAATGCCAAAATGGATAAAGTAAGCCAGAGCATCGCCACCTATTTCAAAGAAGTGATGTTTGCCAGGCCAAGCGATATGGTTTTCCGCGGTTATGAAGTAACCTGGAAATATGTAAAACTCCTGATGCAGTATAAAACTGATTTTACCTCTAATATTACAAGCAAACTCCATAAGGTGTTTACCGACTATGACATACAGCCTGTTTTGAACAAGCAAACCATGACGCTGGATTACTTTGAAAACAAAAAACTCTATTTCCTCAAATGGCAGGACGGGGCTTTAAATGCTGTTTATTAGGTTTTCTATTTCCCCTGTAACTTCATTTCTCATTCTGACTTGTGGACGTACAACATACCAAAGGGTTTACCATTATCAGCAATTGGCTTGAAGCAAAAGGTTTTAAGCCTTTTTTGTTTCAGGAGCAGACCTGGCAGCATATTGTCAATGGTGAAAGCGGTTTGGTAAAGGCCCCTACCGGTTGCGGTAAAACTTTCTCGGTGTTTCTGGGTGCACTCCTCAATTTCATCAATGAAAATCCTGATAATTACAAAAACAAAAAAAAATCAGGGCTGCAGCTGCTATGGATAACGCCGCTCCGGGCATTGGCAAAAGACATTGGCCGTGCAATGGAAGAAGTGATAATTGAACTGGGCATGCAATGGGAGATCGGCATCCGCAATGGCGATACAGACACGGCTGAAAGGGCAAAACAAAAAAAACAAATGCCCGAAGTGCTTATTATTACCCCCGAGAGCCTACACCTGTTACTTGCACAAAAAGGATATGCTGAACTTTTTCGCACTCTTAAAATTATTGCCGTTGATGAATGGCATGAGTTGCTGGGTAGTAAAAGAGGGGTGCAGGTGGAACTGGCTGTTTCGAGAATTGTGAATTGTCTATCGTCAATTCGCAATAACAATCTCATGGTATGGGGCATATCGGCTACTATCGGAAATCTTGAAGAGGCTAAAGAGGTACTACTTGCTCCGTTGAAACTGACTGGTATTATTGTAAAGGCAGATATCCCGAAACAAATTGAAGTTGAATCCATTTTCCCGGATGAAATAGAAAAATATCCCTGGGCCGGACATCTTGGTATCAAACTGGCCTCTAAGATCATTCCCATTATTCAGCAAAGCAAGACCACACTTATTTTTATCAATACAAGAGGTATGAGTGAGATATGGTACCAAACATTGCTGAACACATGTCCTGAACTGGCAGGTTCCATTGCCTTGCACCACAGTTCCATTGACAGGGAACTCCGGACATGGATTGAAGAAAACCTGCATACAGGTAATCTGAAGGCCGTGGTTTGTACTGCCAGCCTTGACCTTGGTGTTGATTTCCGCCCGGTGGAAACAGTTATACAGGTTGGCTCACCTAAAGGAGTAGCGAGATTTTTACAGCGGGCAGGGCGCAGCGGCCACAGTCCGGATGCGGTAAGCAAAATCTATTTCCTTCCCACTCACTCGCTTGAACTGATGGAAGCTGCCGCATTAAAATCGGCCATCTGGGAAAATGTGATAGAAAGCAGGGTTCCTATGCTGCTTTGCTTTGACGTATTGCTTCAATATCTGAACACCATTGCCATATCAGAAGGCTTTTACCCGGATGACATGTTCAAAGAAATTACTTCCACGTTTTGTTATACACACCTGAAGGAAGATGAATGGCACACAAAGGACATAAACATACTTTGTACTGGCATCCAAAATTGGTGTCAGTTTTTTCAACGGCTTTTTTTCGGCTACCTCTGTCATAAGACATATTTTATGATTAAAAAAAAGGAGGCAGCTCGTTTTTCGGACCGCCCCCAGTGGTTTTTAGCTTGCAATCCCGTTCAGGATTGAAAACTGCTCGGCGGCTATTGTTCTGGAGCCTACCCAGCAAATTTGCTCATACTTATTGGATGCTTCCGTAGTCTTGGTTGACTTTGTAAAGCCCAAATCCCATGAGTAAATTTTCGTTCCGGCAGGAAGATCGGGGTTCCTTTGGTACACCCACTGCATATAAGGCCGGGGCCGCCCTGCGTTTTGCTTCTTTTAAATCAACCTTTGGTTTTGGAGTTTCTTTATAATCGGAAAGCCCATATTTCTTTTTAAACTTGGCTATGTATTCTCTAACCTTTTCGGAGAACTCTTTCCTTTTTGCTTCAGATAATGCAGCGTAGTCTCCGCTTAATCTTCTGAGTCTCGTTTCTGCGTGGGTGAGGAGCTTATCACCGTCTGACCCGCTTTTGAAAAGTCCAGCGTCCCTCGCTTCCTGAATAATTCGTCCATAGTCTGAAGATAGGATCGACTCTCCTTTGATACGCCTTTCGTGGGTTTCATTTGTCTTGTTTTTCTCGTTTATAAAGTTAGCAATTTTTTCGTAATTAGCCAAATCGTCTACCGTCGCAGATATTACAAAAGACTTACTGTCTGGATAATAAGAGAATTTTGTTAGCCCCTCCTGCTTTAGCTCCTCCATGATCTTCTGTGCATCTGCCTCATCCTTAGCTACGATTTCAAATTCGTGACCGTTGTAATCCTCTCCTTCTTTCATTGATGCCATATTTAAGATCAAGCCCCCCGCTGCCAAGCCAGGTGTTGGTGAAGCCTGTTCCAACTGCAGGCGAACGACGGTAACCCGTGGATATATAGGGTGAAAAACTAAGCCGTAGGGGCGGCTGCAAATTTTGAAGCCCGGTGTAGATTCCAAACTGGTTTACAAAACCGTTTACCTGCGGATCAACGGGGTTCCAGTAGCAGGTTTCATTGGTTCTGCGAATCAGCCGCAAAAACTGGACACCCCAGTCCTGCAAATCTTTTTTGGCAAACCGCAAAGAGATATAAGGTATTTTCATTGCTACTGTCCACCCGTCTTTTTGTATCTGCACTTTGCTTCCCCAAACTGCATCCCAGGTTTTATCACCAAATTCCCCGAATCCGTTCCCACCGCTTCCCAGGTTGGGGCTCAGCCTGGCATCAGACTGCACATTAGCCGAGGTGACCACAAACTGGAACCCATTCTGGTTATCGTTATAAGTGTCAAAAAAAACAGAAAAATAATCTACATCTTTTTGCATTTCTTCATCTCTTGCCGTAAGCTGTTTGCGTATTAACGAAGGGTCATCGTAAAGATATGCTCCAATAAAAATTGCAGCATTATCATAAACAATCTTGATTGTTGAAGGCTGTGAGGCCGGCTGGTCTGCGTTGGGATAGTTTTAAATAAAACCGGAGGCTGCCGGGGTATCTTTCCAGACCATATCACCAAGATCTCCGTCAATCCTGGGGACCTGTGTGATTTTTATTGCCTGTAACGTTTTTCCCTGCGAATAAATGGAACAGTAAACCAGTAACAGGGGTAAACAGATCGTTTTTCTCAGCGTAATTGCCTGGCTTTAGCAGTGTGCAAATAGAACTGACAAAACCCAAGGCCGAAAGGCTGCCGCTGAAAAACGTATTAAAAGGCAACCCGTTGAAAACGAATTAATTCATTCTTTTTTTCAGAGAGCTTACCTGTTCCTGCAAGTCGGTAACAATATTGCTCAACTGGTTCATATCCCAGCGCTGCTGGCTGCTCACTTTTGAAATAACTATTTGTGCCTGCCACATTTCCAATACTTCATCTGCATTTACGGTGTAGGGGTGATAGGCCGGATTATCGCTTACCAGTGTGAGTTTATTTTTTTGCCGGCCGTTTTTCTGCACTCTTTTATACACGACTCCTTCGTTTCTTGATACAACGATGCAGGGCATATTGTTTTTTATATCTTCCGGGTTTTCTACTTTTTCACCGACAATCACCGAACCGCTGGGAGTGGGCAGCATCGAATCGCCAATGATCTCAAAAGCCCGGTAGTTTCCACCGGACAACATGGGAAGGGTAAAGGTGTTCAGTTCATCAATGAACTCAGGGGCAGCATAACCCGCCAGATAACCTGCTGCTGCTTTTACCGGTACAAAAGGAATATCGGGTCTTCCCGAAGCCAGTTTCATTGCCCTGCGCTTTGCCAGATAATTGCTCTTTGTATCGCTCAGGTCTTTCCGCAGAATATCATCCAGAGTCAGTTTAAAAATATCACATACTGTTTCCAGCACATCAACCCTGGGTTCTGCCCTTTCTTCTTCATATGCGCCAAGCAGGGATCGTTTGATACGGAGTTTTTGTGCAAACTCTTCCTGCGTCCATCCGCGGAGTTTTCGCAGGTATTTCAGGTTTTGATTGGAAATAGCCATACTACCTAATTTATTTAGCTGCAAAATACTAATTTTATTAGATTATCCAAATCTTTTCGGATACGGTTTTGGATAAGCCGGAAAAAACAGAGATTTTTGTCCCTATGGCAAAAAAAGCTAAACCCAATCCTAAGAAAAAATCACGCCCTGCAAAAACCCGGTCTTCCGCCGCTAAAAAAAGCCTTTCCGCATCAACTTCTTCAATTCTCAGCCAAAACAAAGATGGAAGAAAAAGAAAACCGCTTATCCTGGTTACAAACGACGATGGGGTAACCGCCCCGGGTATTATGAACCTGGTGGAAGCAGTAAAAGATTTAGGCCAGATTGTTGTAGTAGCACCCGACAAACCCCAATCGGGCATGGGGCATGCCATTACCATTGGTCAGCCCTTGCGGCTGCATAAGATACATCCCATGGAAAATGTGGAAACCTGGAGCTGTACCGGCACACCGGTTGATTGTGTGAAACTGGCGGTGGACAAAGTGCTTCACCGCAAACCGGATCTTTGCCTGAGTGGTATTAACCACGGCGCCAACCACAGTATTAACGTAATTTATTCGGGCACCATGTCAGCTGCCCTGGAAGCAGCCATTGAAAGTATTCCTGCCGCAGGGTTTTCATTACTGGATTACCGGATTGATGCCGATTTTACCGGCGCCAAAAAATTCGTTCGTGTTATTGTTGAGAAAATGCTGGCCTCACCGCTGGAGAAACATACCGTGCTGAATGTAAATATTCCTTCTGTAGCCCCCGATCTGCTGAAGGGTTTTAAGATTTGCCGGCAGGCCTATGCCAAATATGAAGAAGATTTTATTGAGCGAAATGACCCGCATGGAAGGCATTACTACTGGCTTACCGGCGAGTTTGTGAATTTTGACAAGGGAAAAGACACTGATGTATGGGCGCTGGCCAACAACTATGTAAGTGTGGTGCCCGTGCAATTTGACCTGACTAATTACGTTTTAAAATCTGATCTTGAAAAAAGATGGAAATGATACTTTAAAACAAGCAGGCGTTTCATAAAACGGGTAATTTTTTTACAGCGAAATCTAATTTGACAAACTTATAAATAACACTGTCACATTAAATGATACTTGCAAAAGATAATATCCGGCTTGGCCTTGCGCTGGGCCTTATCGGCCCCCTTATCGGGCTGCTGGTAATCTATAAAATCAGTTTCCCTTCCCTGAGCCTGAAAGAGTTTCTGGATTATTTTATGCATGATAACAAAGTTATAACCCATGTGGGCACTTTATCGCTGCTGGCCAACGCAGTGTTATTTGCCATCTATGTTCACTTTGACAAAACACAAACCTTTAAAGGAATCTTTATTATCACCCTCTTTTATGGTATCGGGATACTGATATTAAAATTGTTTAATTAACCGTTCAAGCACATCCCCGTATGAAGTATTATATCATTGCCGGCGAAGCATCCGGGGACCTGCATGGCAGCAATCTCATCAAAGAATTAAAAAAACTTGATACTTCCGCTGCAATCCGTTGCTGGGGAGGTGATAAAATGCAGGCCGGCGGCGGCGAACTGGTAAAGCATTACCGTGAGCTTGCTTTTATGGGTTTTACCGAAGTGCTGATGAACCTCCGCACTATTTTCAGCAATCTTAAATTTTGCAAAGAGGATATTCTTCAATTCAAACCGGATGCATTAATATTGATTGATTATCCCGGCTTCAACCTCCGGATTGCCAAATGGGCCAAACAACAGGGTTTAAAAGTGATTTATTACATCTCGCCTCAGGTATGGGCATGGAAAGAAAACCGGGTGAAGATGATGAAGGGGTGTATTGATAAAATGATTGTGATAGTACCTTTCGAAAAAGAGTACTATCAAAAAAAGTGGAACTGGGATGTGGAGTATGCGGGACATCCTTTAGCACAGGAAATTGAACGGCACAAGGAACAAGGTACAAGGCACAAGTTCAGCAATAAACCCATCGTAGCTCTTTTGCCCGGTAGCCGCAAACAGGAGATAATGAAAAAACTGCCGGTGATGCTGGAAATAAGTAAAAATTTTCCCGATCATCAATTCATCATTGCACAGGCTCCTTCGGTGGATGATTCATTTTATAAAACTTTCTCTGATCCTTATTCAAATGTGAGTTTAGTAAAAAACCAAACATACGATCTGTTGTTGCAGGCAAAGGCGGCATTGGTCACTTCGGGTACAGCTACACTGGAAACGGCTTTATTTGGTATACCGGAAGTGGTTTGCTACAAAGGTGGCTTCCTTTCCTACCAGATTGGCAAAAGACTTGTAAAAGTCAAATACATTTCACTGGTGAACCTGATCATGGATAAGCCGGTGGTAAAAGAACTGATACAAAACAACCTGACTGCGGAAAATCTGAAAAAAGAATTGCAACAATTACTTACAGATGAAAACCGGATTGCTGAAATCAAAAAAGATTACGCTTCACTCAAAACACTGCTTCGCCAGGGCGGCGATGCTTCCGCCAATGCCGCCTCATCCATCATAAAATTTTTACGACAATAACTTTATTGCCAGAATAATCAGGCAGAGGATAAATATCAGCAGGCTGATGCGGTTGATGCCATGCATATAACCGATCCATTTGCTTTTGGGTCGGTTGGGGTCTTTTTTCTTCAGGTAAAGGTATTCCGCTATTTGGTTCCAGATGCCCATGTTCTTTGTTAAACAGCTTAAAATCCCGAAAGTTGAAATTATAGAGGCTGTCTCAAAAGTTCCGTCAAAGATCTCTCTCACAACGGCGCAAAGACCCAACGATTTATTTTCATTCTGATTTTTCTTTGCGGCTTAGTGTCTTTGCGTGAAATATTGACTTATGAGACAGCCTCTTCTTGTGGAGGTTACCGGAGTCGAACCGGTGACCTTCCCGCACTCCTGCGGGACGCTCTAACCAGCTCCATGAATCAGCCATTCAATATATTTCCTGCTTTTCTTTTTCTTTATCTCATACTCCCTTATTACAACTGCTGATTTTAATTCAAATGTCTCTGTATATACTACCCGCCAGTCATTCGCTTTTTTGGTGGCCTTGCTGCCTGAATTATTATGGCGATACAATCTTTCTTCAAGATTTTCCGTATATCCGATATAGTATTCGTCGGCAGACGCTGAATAAATGATATAAACAGTAAAAGGCATAAAAAAGGTTCCTGAATAAAAACCTTAATGTGGAGGTTACCGGAGTCGAACCGGTGACCTTCCCGCACTCCTGCGGGACGCTCTAACCAGCTCCATGAATCAGCCATTCAATATATTTCCTGCTTTTCTTTTTCTTTATCTCATACTCCCTTATTACAACTGCTGATTTTAATTCAAATGTCTCTGTATATACTACCCGCCAGTCATTCGCTTTTTTGGTGGCCTTGCTGCCTGAATTATTATGGCGATACAATCTTTCTTCAAGATTTTCCGTATATCCGATATAGTATTCGTCGGCAGACGCTGAATAAATGATATAAACAGTAAAAGGCATAAAAAAGGTTCCTGAATAAAAACCTTAATGTGGAGGTTACCGGAGTCGAACCGGTGACCTT